>NZ_JBIAVG010000026.1:0-107698 GCF_042893955.1 Streptosporangium sp. NPDC001559 | reverse complement strand
GAGGCGATGCGGATGCCGAGGCGGTGCAGGGTGGGCAGGAGTTCGGTGTTGGTGTCGAGGGCGGGGGCGCTTTCGAGGGCGAGGACGAGGGCGATCTTGTTTTCGGTGAGGGTGTGGTCGATGTGTTGTCCGGTGAGGCAGAGGCGGACGTGGTCGGGGTTGCCTTCGGCGAGGGTGTGGGCGCATTCGATCATGCGGAGGGTTTCGCGCAGGGCGCCTTCCGGGCGGTGGCGGTCGTCGATGAAGACGGGCAGGACCTGGATGTTCACGCCGCCTTCGTGGAGTTGGGGCAGCCATCGGTCGCGGAAGAAGGAGGCCCATCGGCGGGGCGGCCGCGCGGTGACCGCCATCAACAGGTCGTTGTGGGTATCCGCGACGACGGCGCGGTGATGTAGATCAGCGGACACGTGCCAACCCTTCGATGCGTGGTTATCGCGACGGTATGACAGGTCGGGGTCAGCGGAATTCGTCAGGTTTACCGAAGAGCGGAAGGTTGTTCGTGCGTCCGGACAGGAACGCGCGGGCCGTACCGGACGGCCGGACCGGGCGGTACGGCCCCGCGCTTCGTATGATCGACGCAGGTCATCGGCCCCGCCGTACGGGTGGGGGAGCGGTGCGAGGCGGGGAGGGGCCGGTGGGGGAACGGGGAGTCCGGGAGATGACCGCGGCGGACGCGGTGGCCGTCGGCGAGGTCGCGCGGGCCGCGCTCGCACTCGACGCCCGGGAGGCGCCCCTGCTCGTCGCCAGGCTGCTGCGTCCGCCGAGGGAGCGCAGATGGACGGCGCTGGTGACCGATGACCTCGACGGGGTGCTGTTCGCCTCGATGTCCGCGACCACCTCCGACGGGCACGCCAACGGGCACATCGACCTGCTGGCCGTCGCCCCCGGCGCCAGGAGGCGGGGCAGGGGCAGAGCGCTGGTCGGGGCGGCGGAGGAGTGGCTGCGCGGCCAGGGCGCGACCGAGGCGAGGTTCGCGGGCAACCCGCCCTGCTACGCCTGGCCCGGCGTGGACGTGCGCTACACCCCCGCCGCCTGCCTGGCCGAGCGTCTCGGCTACGAACGGTACGACACCGCCTGGAACATGACCGCCGACCTCACCGGGGACCTGTCCGTCGAGGCCGACCTCGAAAGACTGGCGGCGGCGGGCGTCGCCGTGCGCAGGGCCACCCGGCAGGACGCCGGAGCCGTGACCGCCTTCGTCGAAACGCACTGGGGCGGCGACTGGGCCTGGGAGACGGCACAGGCGTCCGGCTGCCACTACGCCTCCCGCGACGGCGAGATCATCGGCTTCGCCGCGTGGGGCACCAGGCCCGCCTGGTTCGGCCCGACGGGCGTCGCGGAGGCGGCCAGAGGACTCGGCGTCGGCCAGGTGCTGCTGCGCCGCTGCCTGGCCGAACAGCGGGACTCCGGCCTGACCGAGGCGCAGATCTCCTGGGTCGGGCCGCTGCGCTTCTACTCCAGGGCGGTCGGGGCACGCGCCGAACGCGTCTTCTGGCTCTACCGCAGGGAGCTGGGGCGGCCGTGACCGATGACGCGCCGACCGAGCGGCGCGACCCGCGCTACGACCGGATCGACCGGCTGGGCACCGAGGAGCTCGCCCGGCTGATGAACGCCGCCGACGCGACCGTGCCCGCCGCGGTGGCCGAGGCGATCCCGGCGATCTCCGCGGCGATCGACGCCGTGGTCGCCAGGATGCGCGCGGGAGGCCGTCTGCTCTACGTCGGCGCGGGCACCTCGGGCAGGCTCGCCGTGCTCGACGCCGCCGAGTGCCCGCCGACCTTCGGCACCGACCCCGGGCTGGTCCAGGGCGTCATCGCGGGCGGCGAGCCCGCGCTGAGCCGCGCCGTCGAGGGCGCCGAGGACGACGCGGAGGCGGGGACCGGGGCGATCGCGGACCGGCGGGTCGGCGCGCTCGACGCGGTGGTCGGCGTCTCCGCCGGGGGAGGGGCCCCGTTCGTCCTGGCCGCGATCACCGAGGCGGGCCGCAGGGGCGCCCTGACCGTCGCGCTGACCTGTAACACGGGCACCGCGCTCTCCCGGGCCGCGCGGCACCCGATAGAGGTGGTCGTCGGCCCCGAGGTGGTCGCGGGCTCGACCAGGCTCAGGGCGGGCACCGCGCAGAAGCTGGTCCTCAACATGATCTCCACCATCACGATGGTCAGGCTCGGCCGCACCCACGGCGGCAGCATGGTGGAGATGACGGTGACGAACGCCAAGCTCGCAGGCAGGGCGGTGCGGATGGTCGGCGACCTCGCCGGAGTGAGCCCGCAGGAGGCCCGCTCCGCGCTGGAGGCGTCCGGATGGCGGGTGAAGACGGCGGTTCTGGTGGCCGAGCGGGGCGTCGGCCCCGGTGAGGCCGACGCCCTGCTGGACCGTCACGGCGGCGACCTCACCGCCGCCCGCGAGGCCTGAGCCCCTGTGTGATCTTCCCTGTCGAACATGGGATGATCGGGAAACCGTCGCCCGGCCGTACGCGGGTGAAGGTGGGGCCCGGAGCGGGTCCCGCGCGTTCCACGGGGTTGATCGGAGAAGAACATGGGCATCGGCCAGGTCGGTGTGTGGCATCCGTTGTTCGGCAGGGGCGAGGTGGCGGCGGTGCGCCGGACGGCGGCGGCGATCGAGGGGCTGGGTTACGGCGCCCTCTGGTTCGGCGAGGCGCCGGGGACCAGGGACGCGTTCGCCACCTCGGGAATCCTGCTGGCGGCGACGGAGCGGGTGGTGGTCGGCACCGGCATCGCCAACATCTGGGTCCGGGACGCGACCGCCATGGCGGCCGGGGCCGTGGCGTACGGCGAGGCCTACCCGGGCAGGTTCGCCCTGGGCATCGGGGTCAGCCACGCCCCCCTCGTCTCCCAGCGGGGACACGACTACGCGCGCCCGCTGGCCGCGATGAGCGCCTACCTCGACGCGATGGACGCCGTGACGGGTGAGCTGCCCTTCGCCGCCGAGCCGCCCACCCCCCGCCTGCTGGCCGCGCTGCGGCCCAGGATGCTCGAACTCGCCAGGGACAGGGCCGACGGCGCCCACCCCTACTTCGTGCCGCCGGAGCACACCGTGCTCGCCAGGAAGATCCTCGGTGACGGCCCCCTGCTCGCCCCCGAGCAGGCCGTGGTCCTGGAGACCGACCCCGCCGAGGCCAGGCGGATCGCCCGTGAGCACATGGCGGGCTATCTGAGGCTGCCCAACTACGTCAACAACCTGCTGCACCTCGGCTACGGCGAGGACGACCTGACCGACGGCGGCAGCGACCGCCTGGTCGACGCGATCGTGGCCTGGGGCGACGTGGAGACCGTCGCCGCGCGGGTCAGGGCGCACCTGGACGCCGGAGCCGACCACGTCGCCGTTCAGCCGCTTCCCGTCGACCTGGACGGCGCGGTCGTCCAGCTCGCCGAACTCGCCCCCGCCCTGGGCGTCAGGCCCGCCGGGTAGGGGTCCCCGTGGCTCCGGCGCCACCGTTCCGTGACTGAGTGATCGTATTTCTTGGAAAACATTCGGTTCAGGGCCGTGAGCTGGGAACAAACCGTGTGAGAGGTCACGCGAAGGGAGTTCCCGCGGGTGGACGACCCTGATGAGGAACGGGCGCTGCGAGCCCTGGGGACGGCGCTCGACGCGAACGCGCCCGTGATCCGGCATCGGCTCAGGCGTTTCCCCGAGGGCACGCCGTTCCTGCGGCTGCGCCTTCCCGGGGCCAGTGACGCCGCGCTCTTCCTCGACGGGCGCCAGTGGATCTACCTGAGCGAACCGGGGCGGGGCGCGCCCGTCACCGAGTTCGCCGCGGGCCAGCTCGACGACGACCCCGAGGTCGTCGTCGAGCGCCTGATGTCCGTGATGGGGCGTTCACAGGGCCGTACCTGGCGGCCGGGGCGCCTGCTTCGGGCCCTCGCGTTCGGGTTCGGCGCCGCGGCGCTGGTCTGTGTGCTGAGCGGGCTGATCATGGCGGTCCTGGTCGGGGGGAGCGGTTACGTCTCCGAGGCCTCGACCAGGGGCGTCTACGTCCTGGCGGTCCTGTTCGGCCTGATCGCCGGGGTGTGGGTCGGCGTCCGCCGCTGGCGACGCCTTCCCTGACCCCGTCCTCTCCTGCGGCTCAGCCGAGCGTCTCCGAGACCAGCTCCCTGGCCGCCTCCTGGACCAGCGCGAGGTGCTCCGGCCCCTTGAAGGACTCGGCGTAGATCTTGTAGACGTCCTCGGTGCCCGAGGGCCGGGCGGCGAACCAGGCGCTGTCCGTCGAGACCTTGACGCCGCCGAGGGCGGCCCCGTTGCCGGGCGCCGAGGTGAGGATCCCGGTGATCGGCTCCCCGGCCAGCGTCGTGGCGGTCACCCGGTCGGCGGAGAGCCCGGCGAGCACCGCCTTCTGCTCCCTGGTCGCGGGGGCGTCAACCCTGGCGTAGGCCGGGTCGCCGAAGCGGGATACCAGGTCGGCGTAGTGCTCGCTCGGCGAGCGCCCCGTCGTCGCGATGATCTCCGCGGCCAGCAGCGCCAGGATCAGGCCGTCCTTGTCGGTGGTCCACACCGAGCCGTCGCGGCGCAGGAACGACGCCCCGGCGCTCTCCTCGCCTCCGAAGCCGAGGGAGCCGTCGAGCAGCCCGGGGACGAACCACTTGAACCCGACGGGCACCTCGTACAGCCGCCTGCCCAGGTCCGCGGCGACGCGGTCGATCATTCCGCTGCTCACCATGGTCTTGCCGACGCCCGCGCCCGCAGGCCAGTGCGGCCGGTGGGAGTACAGGTAGGAGATCGCCACGGCGAGGTAGTGGTTGGGGTTCATCAGGCCGCCGTCCGGGGTGACGACGCCGTGCCGGTCGGCGTCGGCGTCGTTGCCCGTCGAGACGTCGAAGGCGTCGCGGCCCGCGATGAGGGAGGCCATCGCGTACGGCGACGAGCAGTCCATCCGGATCCTGCCGTCCCAGTCCAGCGTCATGAAACGCCAGGTCGGGTCGGTCAGCGGGTTGACCACCGTCAGGTCGAGGCGGTGCCGCTGCGCGATCTCGGCCCAGTAGGCCACACTCGCCCCGCCCAGCGGGTCGGCGCCGACGCGCACCCCCGCCTCCCTGATCGCGTCGAGGTCGAGCACGGAGGGCAGGTCGTCGACGTAGGCCGCCAGGAAGTCGTGGCGGCCGGTGGTGTCGGCGGCCAGCGCCCTGGCGTAGGACAGCCGCCTGACCTCCTTCAGCCCGTCCGCGATCAGCGCGTTGGCCCTGTCCTGGATCCACGAGGTGGCGTCGGTGTCCGCGGGGCCGCCGTTGGGCGGGTTGTACTTGAAGCCGCCGTCCGTCGGCGGGTTGTGCGAGGGGGTGACGACGACGCCGTCCGCGGTGCCCGCCGTACCCGACCGGTTGTGGGTGAGGATGGCGTGTGAGACCGCCGGGGTCGGCGTGTAGCCGTCCCGGCTGTCCACCAGGACCCGCACCCCGTTGGCCGCGAAGACCTCAAGCGCCGACACCCGCGCGGGCTCGGAGAGCGCGTGACTGTCCGCGCCGAGGAACAACGGGCCGTCGATCCCCCGTGCCGCGCGGTACTCCACGATGGCCTGGCTGGTGGCCAGGATGTGGTCCTCGTTGAAGGCGGCGTTCAGTGACGAGCCGCGGTGGCCCGAGGTGCCGAAGGACACCCGCTGGCCCGCCTCCCCGGGGTCGGGGTGCAGCGCGTAGTAGGCGGTCACCAGGCGGGCCACGTCGACCAGGTCGGACGGCTGGGCCGGCTGCCCCGCGCGATCGTGCGTCATCGTCATCTCCTCATGTCATTTCTGGCAAATGCTTATTTACCCCGACCATGGGAGATGTCGCGTGGCAGGGGCGGTCACCGCAGCCAGGGTGGTGGAGCGGGCAGCGGCCCCGCGGGGCTGACCGTGAGCCCGGCGCCGTCGCTCCTGCCGATCAGCCAGGCGAGCAGCGCCCGGCTCCTGCCGGTCACGAGCGGTCCGGGGCCGAAGTCGTGCCTGATCTCCCCGTCGGTCGCCACGATCCGCATGCCGGGAACGTCGCGCCTGGCCGCCAGGTCGGCGACCACCCTGCGGCACTCGTCGGCGGCGAACCAGCCGGGCCAGTCGTCGGGCGTGTAGGCGGTGCCCAGGTCCACGTGGTGGATCTCCAGTTCCTGCAGCAGGCTGGAGACCGTCTCGTGCACGGGGCGCCCCGACTCGTCCGGCCAGCGGACCGGGCGGCGCCAGGCGGCCCTGGGATGGTCGCGGATCGCGGTCAGCACCCTGGTGACCGAGGAGCGCAGCCGCTCCATGAGGTCTGCCGCGGGGCCCCTGGCGTCCCGTTCGACCTGTTCGGCCCGGTCGCGCTCTCCGGGGTAGCGCGGGATGGGCAGGCCGGTCCGCGCGGCGACCAGCAGCCTGAAACGGGATTCGGCGCCCGCCGTGAGGTGGGCGACCACGTGTGCCCGGGTCCAGCCGGGCAGTCGTGACGGGGCGCGCAGTTCGGCCTCGGGCAGGCCCGCGGCGTCCTGGAGCAGTCTGTCGGCGCTCTCACGCAGGTACGGCAGGAGCGTGAGCGGCACCCCGTCGGCGATCTCCAGAGTCATGGTTCCCCGCTTGCCGCCGGGTACCTCTGGTGTCACGTCTTCCTCCACATCTCATCGGGGATCAGGCCGATTCCGTCCACCCTCTCTCTCCGGCGTCGTCCGTGACGGCTTTATGAAGCGGTCGTGCACGGAAAAGTCATGATTTACGCCCTGAGCATGGCGGACGGCACCCACCCCGTGACCCCGTGGGCAGGCGTCACCGGCGGTCCTCCCGCGGCCTTCAGACCGGTCAGGCCTGGTCCTCCGCGGGCACGCCGCCCTCGGCGTCGCCCGAACTCTCGGCGAGGCGGGTGCGGAGGCGGTCCCGGATCTCCTCGGGGGTGTAGGCGCGCCGCCGCCGTTCGGCTCTGGCGATCACCACGCCGGTCGCCGCGACGCCCGCCACCCCGGCGAGACCAAGTATCTTCCACCACCGCATATGCCTAGGCTACAGAAATGTCCGGCAAGAGCATCAGCCTCGATGAGGCGGTCGATCTGACCCGTACCGGCGACGTGTGGCTGTTCCGCGGCCGTACCGTCCCCGACAGGGCCATCCAGACCATGACGAACAGCCCGGTCAACCATGTCGGAATGTCCGTCGTCATCGACGACATGCCCCCGTTGATGTGGCACGCGGAACTCGGCCGGTCGCTGCCCGACATGTGGTCGGGGACCAACCAGCGCGGGGTCCAGCTGCACGACCTGCGGGACGCGGTCGGCGTCTGGGCCACCCGGTACGGCCAGCGCGCGTGGCTGCGCCAGCTCGAACCGCAGGCCGCCAGGGAGATGGAGGACGCGGCGCTGCGCACGGTCGCCCTCCTGGACGGCACGCCGTTCCCCTCGACGGCCAGGCTCGCGGGCCGCTGGATGCGCGGCAGGGTGCCGAGGATCTTCAAGAGGGGCGCCTCGCAGGACGCGCTGGAGAGCGCCTACTGCGCCGAGGTCGTCGCCGTGACCTACGAGGCCATGGGCCTGCTGCCCGCGGACCGCAGGCCCAACTGGTACGACCCAGGACGTTTCTGGAGCGGTGACGACCTCAGGCTCGCCGAGGGCTTCCGGCTCGGCGGGGAGATCAGGGTGAACACCGGAGTCGCACGGCGGAGATGACTGCATTTAGAGAATGATCTCCGGATTATTCGTGATCTACAGGCTTAAGCGTGCTCTGTAGAGGTGTGTCAGGTTTCTGTGACTATTGGAGGTACATGGGAGATATGTAGTCAAGATTCACTCAGTGGGGCATTTGTCGCGAAAGGAGGGGGCATTGATCTACGACAGAGCGATGAGGCATCGGGACCCGTCCGGTGGGCCCGGGCGGCCCATCCGTCCAACCAAGGAGATCAACGTGAAGTCCTCTCTTCTCGCAGCCGCTCTCGCCGCGGTGGCCCTGGCGGCCCTCCCGGTGGCCGCCCAGGCGAGCGCCGCCGGTTCCGTCCTCACCTTCACGCCCGCGCCGGAACCGGAACCGTCCGAGATGGTTCCCGTCGAGCCTTCGGGCGCTCCTTCCGAGGGCCCGTCCGAGGGGGCCTCGGAAGGTCCCTCTGAGGGCCCCTCCGAGGGGCCGTCCGAGGGAGCCGCGGCCGTGCCCTTCGGGCCGGGCTGCAGGAAGCTCCCCGAGACCGGTCCGGGCAGCCCGGTCGAGATCGCCAAGGAGAAGGTCGCGACCGCCGTCGAGCAGAGTCCCCTGCTGTCCCAGCTCGCCGAGGCCCTCAAGAAGTCCGAGCTGGTCGAGCAGCTGAACTCCTCCGAGGGCATCACGGTGTTCGCGCCGACCAACGAGGCGTTCTCCGCGCTGCCGCAGGACGTCAAGGACAAGCTCAAGGCGGACCCCGCCCAGCTCAAGAAGGTCCTCACCTACCACGTCGTCTCCGGCAAGGTGAAGCCCTCGGAGCTGCAGAACGGCTCGCTTGAGACGCTTGAGGGCGGCAAGCTCACCGTGAAGCAGGAGAACGGGGAGTACACGGTCAACGACGCCAAGGTCGTCTGCGGCAACCTGCCCACGGCGAACGCCGTCATCTACCTCATCGACAAGGTGCTCACCCCGCCGCAGTGACCGGCGGCCGTACGGCTGAGGGGCATCCGCCGCCGGTGCCCCTCACCGGGCTGTCCGGGCCAGGAGCCCCTCGCGGAGCTCTCAGGCCGCGGGCTTGCGGCCGACGCCGCCGACCGCCCACGTCCTGTCCGGCCCCCGCGTGGTGAGCGGATTGTCCGGGCGCCAGTGGCGCAGGTGGACGAGGCCGGGATCGACCAGGTCCAGCCCGTCGAAGAAGCGCAGCACCTGACTCCGGGTGCGCCTGGTGTCCTCGCTCCTGCCCAGGGCCCGCTGGTAGACGGCGACGATCGGCCCCGCGACCTCGGGACGGGTGTCGAAGACCGCGTGGGCGAGGACGAGGTGGCTTCCCGGGGCGAGCGAGTCGCGCAGCAGTGCCACGCTCTTGAAGGGGTCGTCCTCGTCCGGGGTGAACTGCAGCGTGTGCGGGATCAGCGCGGCCACGGGGCGGCCCGGATCGATCAGGCACCGCAGGTCGGGGTCGGCGAGGACCTCCTCCGGCCTGAGCGCGTCCCCCATGACGACGGCGGTCCGGGGGTCGGTCGCCAGCAGCGCCCTGGCGTGGGAGAGCACGACCGGGTCGTCGGCGACGTAGACCACGCGGGCGCCGGGCAGCCGGGACTGGGCGACCTCGTGGACGTTGCGGCGGGTGGGAAGCCCGGCGCCCAGCACGAGGAACTGGTCCACGCCCTGCCCGGTGAGATAGCCGACCGCGCGGGCGATGAAGCCCTGCCGCTCCCTGGCCATCGTCCTGATCTCCGGGGCCACGGCCAGTACCTGTTCCGCGGCCCTGCGGTCGGCGGCGAAGTTGTCCTTGCCGCCGAGGAAGTAGTCGTTCATCCGCGCGACGTTCGGCACGCTCGTGTCCAGAGCCGCCGGGAACCGCCTGACCGAGTCGCTCATGCGTCACCTCCCCGGTTGCCTGTGAGACTAAGGAATCAGGCCGTCCATTGGTAGACGCCTGCTCCCTGGCAATGGAGAAAAGTGATAACTATTCAGTATTTATCGCATGGCATTCGTGATTTGACGTACTTAAAGGGTGTTTTCGGATATGCCACACTGACATCCCGGCCTGCCCGGGCCGATGTCAGTGGCAGGGCTCCAGACGCCGTCCCTCTCCCGAGGGGAGGGCGAAGGCGGCCCACACGGCCTTGCCCCGGCTGGCCAGCGGAGCCCAGCCCCAGGTCTGGCTGATCCCCTGGATCACCTGAAGCCCCCGCCCGCTCTCGGCCTCGTAGTCGGGCTCGCGCAGGCTCGGGCCCTGGTCGCTGGGATCGGTGACCGCGCACAGCACCGCGTTCTCCGTGCAGCAGAGGATCACCCGGACCTCCTGCACCCGGTGGGTGCCGACCACTCCGCGGACGCCGTGCCGTACGGCGTTGGTGACCAGTTCGGAGACGACCACGCCGGTGTCGTCGATGAGCGGGTCGAGCTGCCAGGCGCGCAGGGCGGTCGAGGTGAACTCCCTGGCGGTCCTGGCGGCGTAGGGGTCGTGAAGAAGGCTGCGGGCGGCCATCTGGAGATGGGCCGACTGACCTTCGCCCTCCGTCCACGGCGGCAGGCCGCTCGGCGGGAGCACGTGATCAAGCATTGACAACCACCGTTCCCACCCACCGATCTCTGTCCGGATGGATGTGGCTTGATGTCTTTGGCGAGCAGTCATCTGCGACCTTGGGGAGGCGTGGCGATCGCGTTGCAAGGGCAATCCGTCTAGTCATCTTGCACGGCGTGATGTGCATAGGCAAGTACAGATGCACGTGCATCTGCACAAAGACGTATGATCGTACGAGAGTTTCCCTCCCTGGACAGGTGAGAGGCGAGGATGAGTCAGTTGCACAACGGCATGTCGGCGGCCCTGCTGGACGGAGTCGTCTGGCGCAAGAGCCGGTTCAGCAATCCCAGCGGCAACTGTGTTGAGCTGGCCGTACTTCCAGGCGGCGGGGTGGCGATCCGCAACTCGCGCGATCCCCTCGGGCCCGCCCTGATCTACACCTCCCGGGAACTCGGCGCCTTCGTCCGGGGGATCAAGGGAGGCGACTTCGACGATCTGATCGCCACGGCCGACTGAAAGAACAAAATTCTGGGTGGCCGGGAGGGCTTGACGGGGGTACCGTGAAGGCTCGCGATCGCCACAAAGAGTGGGCGGGGGCTCGCGTTCCGCGCTTGAAGGACTACCAGATGATCACACCTCACGCAGAGGGCGAGCCGGTCCCTCCGACCTCGATGGCCGTGCCGCGAGGCAGCTCGACGGTGCTCAGGATCGTGCTCGGTGCCCAGCTCCGCCGCCTGCGCGAGGAGCGCCACATCACCCTGGAGGCGGCCGGACGGACCATTCGCGCCTCGCACTCCAAGGTCAGCCGCATGGAGCTGGGCAGGGTCAGCTTCCGCGTGAGAGACGTCGCCGACCTGCTCACCCTGTACGGCGTGACCGCCCCCGACGAGCGCCAGGCGCTGCTCGGCCTGGTCGAGCGGGCCAACGTGGCCGGGTGGTGGCACAACTACAACGACGTCCTGCCCTCCTGGTTCGAGACGTACGTCGGCCTTGAGGAGTCGGCCTCCGTCATCCGTAACTACGAGGTCCAGTTCGTGCCCGGTCTGCTGCAGACCGAGGACTACGCCAGGGCGGTCGTCCTGCTCGGCTACCCCAGCGCCTCCGAGGACGAGGTCGAGCGGCGCGTACGGCTGCGCATGGCACGCCAGCGCATCCTGCACGCCCAGGACCCGCCCCGCCTGTGGGCCGTGGTCGACGAGGCGGTGCTGCGCCGTCCCCTCGGCGGTCCCGAGGTGATGCGCGGCCAGATCGACCACATCCTGAACTCGCTCGAACTGCCCAACGTGACCGTCCAGATCGTGCCGTTCAGCGTGGGCGGCCACGCCGCGGCGGGCGGGCCCTTCAGCATCCTGCGCTTCTCCCAGCCCGACCTGCCCGACGTGGTCTACATGGAGCAGCTCACCAGCGCGGTCTACCTGGAGAAGCGCGACGACGTCGACAGCTACCTGGAGGTCATGGAGCGCCTGTGCATCGAGGCCGAACCGGTCGGGCGCACCAGGCAACTGCTCCTCGAACTCCGCGAAGAGCTGTAACACGCGGGGCGCGGTCGCAACCGCGCGCGCCCCGCCGTACGAACATGGTCGAGTGAAGTGCCTTGTCACCGGTGCGACCGGATACGTCGGCGGGCGGCTCGTGCCCGAACTGCTGGAGGCGGGCCACGAGGTGCGCTGCATGGCGCGCTCGGCGGCCCGGCTGCGTGACCACCCGTGGGCGGGACGGGTCGAGACGGCCCAGGCAGACGCCACGGACCAGGAGAGTACGGCCAGGGCCCTCGACGGCGTCGAGGTCGCCTACTACCTCATCCACGCCATGGGCGGGGGGAGGGACTTCGCCTCCTCCGACCGCCGCGCCGCCACGGTCTTCGCCTCCGCCGCCGCGCGGGCCGGGGTGCGCCGCGTCGTCTACCTCGGCGGGCTGACCCCCGAGGGCGGGCCGATTCCCGAGGGCGGGCCGGCCTCTGAGGGAGGACCGGCCTCTGAGCGTGAGCCGGCCACCGGGCAAGGGCTGTCGCCGCACATGCGCTCCCGTGCCGAGGTGGGACGCATCCTCCTCGACGCCCCGGTGCCCGCCGTGGTGCTGCGGGCCGCGGTCGTCATCGGCTCCGGCTCGGTGTCGTTCGAGATGCTGCGCTACCTCACCGAGCGGCTGCCGGTGATGACGACGCCGAGCTGGGTGCGGACCAGGACGCAGCCCATCGCGATCCGCGACGTCCTGCGCTATCTCGTGGGATGGGCGTCGGTCGAGGAGGAGGTGAACCGCTCCTTCGACATCGGTGGCCCGGACGTGCTCACCTACGCCGACATGATGCGCGTCTACGCCTCCGTCGCCGGGCTGCCCCGCCGCGTCATCATCCCGGTGCCGCTGCTCAGCCCCAGACTGTCGAGCCACTGGGTGGGGCTGGTCACCCCCGTCCCCGCGGGCATCGCCAGACCCCTGGTCGAGTCGCTGCGCAACGAGACCGTCTGCCGCGAGCACGACATCGCCCGTCACATCCCCGACCCGCCCGAAGGGCTCGTCGGCTTCGGTGACTCCGTCGCGCTCGCCCTGCGGCGGATCAGGGAGGCGAAGGTCACCACCCGCTGGTCCTCGGCCTCGACGCCGGGCGCGCCGAGCGACCCGCTGCCGACCGACCCCGGCTGGGCGGGCGGCAGCCTCTACACCGACCGGCGGGCCCGCCGCGTCCAGGTGCCGCCGGAGGCCCTCTGGGCGGTGATCGAGTCGGTCGGCGGGGAGAACGGCTGGTACTCCCTGCCGGTCGCCTGGCGCGCCCGCGGCTTCCTCGACCGTCTCGTCGGCGGGGTCGGGCTGCGCCGGGGCCGCCGCGACCCGCGGCACCTGCGCGTCGGCGACGCGGTCGACTTCTGGCGGGTCGAGGAGGTCGAGCCGGGACGACTGCTGCGGCTGCGGGCGGAGATGCGCCTGCCCGGCCTGGCCTGGCTCGAACTCGGCGTCGGCCGAGCAGGGGAGGAGACCGTGTACCTGCAGCGGGCGATCTTCCACCCCCACGGGCTGGCCGGTCACCTCTACTGGCACGCCCTCTCGCCCTTCCACGGCCTGATCTTCGGCAGGATGCCGCGCAACGTCGCCGCCGCGGCGGAACGCAAGGTGCGCGAGTGGCGAAGAAGTCCGGTGGGAACCGGGTCGGGAAACGATTCCAGCGGGCACAACCCGCAGGACATCGTTTCCAGCTGAACCACAGGAGGGGTCCCGGCCATGGCCAAGATCCTGCTCGTCACCGGCGACGCCGCGGAGGACCTGGAGGTCTTCTATCCCTACCAGCGTCTGCAGGAGGAGGGCTACGAGGTGACGATCGCCGCTCCGGGCGTCAAGCGGCTGCAGTTCGTCGTGCACGACTTCGTCGAGGGCTTCGACACCTACACCGAGAAACCGGGCCACACCTGGACGGCCGACGCGGCCTTCGCCGACGTCGACCCGGAGGAGTACGCCGCCCTCGTGGTGCCCGGCGGCAGGGCGCCCGAGTACATCCGCTCCGACGCCGACCTCCAGCGGATCGTCAGGCACTTCGACGAGGCGGGGAAGCCGATCGCGGCGCTCTGCCACGGCCCGCTCGTGCTGGCCGCGGCCGGGGTTCTGCGGGGACGGTCGAGCAGCGCCTACCCCGCCTGCGCGACCGACGTCGAGGTGGCGGGAGGCACCTGGGTCGACAGCGCCGCGCACATCGACGGCAACCTGGTCACCGGGCGGGCCTGGCCGGACCACCCGGCCTGGATGCGTGAGTTCGTGAAGATCCTCAGGGTCGAGGCGCCGATCTGACGGCTCCACGGGACCGCCCCCGTGCGACCGCCGTACGGGGGCAGGTTCCCTTTCCGCTTCTTTCGCGGGAAAAACCTAAAGAGATATCCCTTCATGGGTTCTTCCGGGGATGTTGAGAAATATGTCAGGCATCCCGACTTATCTTTGCGAAATCTCCGATTGTCGTTTTCTCCCCATCAGGTCGCCCCGCCGTACGGTCGTTAGGACAGGGATGACGTCCGGCGCGAGGGGAGAGAACCGGTCGTGGACCAGACGCCTTTGGCCCGTGCCCAGGACGCGTTCGCGCGCCGGGTCGAGCCGGCTCTCGCGCTGGCGGAGGAGGCGGGCCAGGTGGCCGAGGCCTGCCACGCCATGGCGGAACGCTTCCACGGCGGCGGCAGGCTCGTCGTCTTCGGCAGCGGGGAGGCGGCGACCGACGCCCAGCACATCGCCGTCGAGTTCGTCCACCCGGTGATCGTGGGCAAACGCGCGCTGCCGGCCTTCTCCCTGACGAACGACGTGGCGACCATCACGGGCATCACCGCTGTCGCGGGGGCCGAGGAGGTCTTCGCCCACCAGCTCCGCCACCTGGCCGTCCCCGGCGACATGGCGCTCGGCGTGTCCGCGACCGGGAACTGCGCCGACGTGCTCAGGGCGCTGGAGACCGCGAGGGCCCTCGGCCTGCTCACGCTGGCGCTGGTCGGCGGGGACGGCGGGGCGATCCGGGAGAGCGGCGTGGCCGACCACGTGCTCGCCGCCCGCTCCCACGACCCCCGGGTGGTCAAGGAGACGCACGTCACGATGTACCACGTCCTGTGGGAGCTGGTGCACGTGTTCTTCGAACAGCCCGGCGTGCTCGCTCCGAGGGTGGTCACGTGACCGGCCGGAAGCGGGCGGACGGCGTTGCCGGGGGCCGGACCCCGCCTGAGCCGTGCCACGAGGAGGTGTGCCTGACCTGCTCCGACGAGGCGGTGCCGGCCAGGGTGGTACGGCTGCTCGACGCGGGCCTGGCCGTGGCGGAGACCGGGCGGGGCACGGGGCGGGAAATGGTGGAGATCAGCGTCGCCCTGGTCGACGCCCAGGTCGGCGACGTCGTGCTCGTGCACGCCAGGGAGGCCATCGCCGTACTCAAGGGGGTGGACACATGAGCGCGCCGGACACCTCGGTCGAGTCGCTGTATCCGTTCCTCTACGCGGGCCCGACGGACCTGGAGGCCGTGCTGGCGGCGGTGCGCCGCTCGACGGAGGAGAAGGCCGGTGAGATCGTCGCCCTGCGCCGGGAGGTGCTCGACCGCGACGGCGCCGGGATCGTCGCCTGCGCCGAGGCCCTGGCCGAGGCCTTCGCCGGCGGCGCGAGACTGTTCGCCTTCGGCAACGGCGGCAGCGCGACCGACGCGCAGGACGTGGCCGCCCTGTTCCTCAGCCCGGGCTTCCTGCCGGACGGCGGGGCCACGACGCCGCTGCCCGCCTTCGCCCTCACCGGGGACGTCGCGGTGGTGACGGCGCTGTCGAACGACGTCGGTTTCGAGGTCGTGTTCGCCCGCCAGCTCGCCGCCTCGGCACGCGCCGGGGACATCGCGTTCGGGCTCTCGACGAGCGGCAACTCGCGCAACCTCGTCGCCGCCTTCGAGGAGGCGGACCGGCGGGGGATGACCACGGTGGGACTGGCGGGCTACGACGGCGGTCAGATGGCCGAGCTCGGCACCGTCGACCACCTGTTCGTGGTGCCGTCGAGCTCGGTGCACCGCATCCAGGAGGCCCAGACGACCGTCTACCACGTGCTGTGGGAGCTCACCCAGCACGCGCTCTCCCGGCACGGCACTCCGGCCGGGAGCAGCTCAGGCTGACAAGCACTCGTCCGACGGCGGGCAGGAGGCCCGCGAAGGTGGTGAGGCGCATGACCACGCAGAGCGGGTCGAAGGCGACCAACGAGGAGACGACACAAGAGCCGGTGGTTCACATTCTGTGGATCAACGCGGGCCTGAGCTGCGACGGCGACTCGGTCTCGCTGACCGCGGCGACCCAGCCGAGCATCGAGGAGATCGTGCTCGGCGCGCTGCCCGGCCTGCCGAAGGTCGCGGTGCACTGGCCGCTGATCGACTTCGAGTCCGGCCCCGTGCAGGGGGCGGACGTGTTCATCGACTGGTTCTTCAAGGCCGAGCGGGGCGAACTCGACCCGTTCGTGCTGGTGGTCGAGGGCTCCATCCCCAACGAGGGGATCAAGCAGGAGGGCTACTGGTGCGGGTTCGGCAACGACCCGGAGACCGGGCAGCCGATGACGACGAGCCAGTGGCTCGACCGGCTGGCCCCGAAGGCGACCGCGGTGCTGGCCGCCGGCACGTGCGCCACCTACGGCGGCATCCACGCCATGGAGGGCAACCCGACCGGCGCCATGGGGGTCGCCGACTACCTGGGCTGGGACTGGCGCTCCAAGGCGGGACTGCCGATCGTGAACGTGCCGGGCTGCCCGGTCCAGCCGGACAACCTGTCCGAGACGATCGTGTACCTGCTCTACCAGGTCGCGGGCCAGGCCCCGATGATCCCGCTGGACGAGGCCCTGCGGCCGACCTGGCTGTTCGGGGCCACCGTGCACGAGGGATGCGACCGGGCGGGGTACTACGAACAGGGACAGTTCGCGACCGAGTACGGCTCGCCACGATGCCTGGTGAAGATCGGGTGCTGGGGGCCGGTCGTCAAGTGCAACGTGCCCAAGCGCGGCTGGCTGAACGGGGTCGGCGGCTGCCCGAACGTGGGCGGCATCTGCATCGCCTGCACGATGCCGGGCTTCCCCGACAAGTTCATGCCGTTCATGGACGAGCCGCCGGGGGCGCTCATCTCCTCGACGGCCAGCGCCGCCTACGGCGGGGTGATCCGCAGGCTGCGCGCCATCACCCTCAAGACGGCGGACAAGGAACCGAAGTGGCGCAGGCGGGGGCACGAGCTGCTGACCGGCTACCGGGCGCCCTGGTGAACGGCACCTGGGTGACCGGCCCGCGATGTCCGGCAGGACACGGGCGTAACGAACACGGCGAGGGCAGGCCCGCGCACGCGGGCGGGACGGGGCTGACATGACGACGACACCGCACCAGGGTGGCGCGAAACCCGGGAAATCCGCGGCGGGACCGGGTCCGGGGGACAGCGAACTGGTGGAGATGGCCTGGGACCCGATCACCAGGATCGTGGGCAGCCTGGGCATCTACGCCAAGGTCGACTTCAAGCAACGCCGGGTCGCCGAGTGCTACAGCACCTCGTCGATCTTCCGCGGCTACAGCATCTTCATGAAGGGCAAGGACCCCAGGGACGCGCACTTCATCACCAGCAGGATCTGCGGGATCTGCGGCGACAACCACGCCACCTGCTCGGTCTACGCGCAGAACATGGCCTACGGCATCCGCCCGCCCGCGCTGGGGGAGTGGATCGTCAACCTCGGCGAGGCCGCCGAGTACATGTTCGACCACAACATCTACCAGGAGAACCTGGTGGGGGTCGACTACTGCGAGAAGATGATCGCCGAGACCAACCCCGGCGTGCTGGCGACGGCCGAGCGCACCGAGGCGCCGCACGCGGGCGAGCACGGCTACGCCACGATCGCCGACATCATGCGCTCGCTCAACCCGCTCGAAGGGGAGTTCTACCGCGAGGCGCTGCAGATGAGCAGGCTGACCAGGGAGATGTTCTGCCTGATGGAGGGCAGGCACGTGCACCCCTCGACGCTGTACCCCGGCGGGGTCGGCACGGTGGCGACCGTGCAGCTGTTCACCGACTACCTGTCGCGGCTCATGCGGTACGTGGAGTTCATGAAGAAGGTCGTGCCGATGCACGACGACCTGTTCGACTTCTTCTACACGGCGCTGCCCGGCTACGAGGAGGTCGGCAGGCGCCGGGTCCTGCTGGGCTGCTGGGGCAGCTTCCAGGACCCCGGGTACTGCGACTACGACTACCGCACGATGAGCGACTGGGGGCGGCGGGCCTTCGTCACCCCGGGCGTCGTGGTCGACGGCAAACTGCTGACCACCGACCTGGTGGACATCAACCTGGGCATCAGGATCCTGCTGGGCAGCTCCTTCTACGACGACTGGGAGGGGCAGGAGAAGTTCGTCACCCACGACCCGCTGGGCAACCCGGTCGACGCCCGCCATCCGTGGAACCAGCACACCATCCCGCACCCGCAGAAACGGGACTTCGCCGACAAGTACAGCTGGGTGATGTCGCCGCGCTGGCACGACGGGGAGAACCTGCTGGCCCTGGACACCGGCGGCGGCCCCATCGCCAGGCTGTGGGCGACGGCGCTCGCCGGGCTCGTCGACATCGGCTACGTCAAGGCCACCGGGCGCAGCGTGCAGATCAACCTGCCCAAGAGCGCGACGAAGCCGGAGACGACCTTCGAGTGGAGGATTCCCGAGCACAACGGGCAGCCGCTGTCGAACGCCCTCGAACGCAACCGGGCGCGCACCTACTTCCAGGCCTACGCCGCGGCCTGCGCGCTGTACTTCGTCGAGCAGGGGCTGGCGGAGGTGCGGGCGGGCCGCAGCGACACCTGGACGCCGTTCACGGTGCCCGAGGAGGCGGTCAGCTGCGGCTTCACCGAGGCGGTCCGCGGGGTGCTCTCGCACCACATGGTGATCCGCGACGGGAAGATCGCCAACTACCACCCGTATCCGCCGACGCCGTGGAACGCCAGCGTGCGCGACAGCCACGGCACGCCGGGGCCGTACGAGGACGCCGTGCAGAACACGCCGATCTTCGAGGAGAACCCGCCGGAGCGCTTCAAGGGCATCGACATCATGAGGGCGGTGCGCAGCTTCGACCCCTGCCTGCCGTGCGGGGTCCACATGTACCTCGGCGGCGGCGGCGAACTGCGCAGGCTGCACACCCCGCACGCGTTCGGCGCCTGAGACGGGGGCGGGCGGATGTCGGAGACCACCGGCGCGCAGGCGACGGGTGAGCGGGTCGAGGAGTTGCTGGCCGAACTGGCCGCGCTCGGTGACCCACTCGCCCGCGCCAGGGCCGAGGAACTGGTGCGGGCGCTGGTCGGCCTGTACGGCGCGGGCCTCGAACGCGTCATGGAGATCGTGACGGAGGAGGAGGCCACGGGGGTGCTGCGCCGGGTGACCTCCGACCCCCTGCTGTGCGGGCTGCTGGCGGTGCACGACCTGCACCCGCTGGACACGGGCGAGCGGGTACGGCTCGCCCTTGAGGAGGTCAGGCCCCACCTGGGCGGCCACTCGGGGGACGTGGAGCTCGTCTCCGTCGAGGAGGACACCGGCGTGGTACGGCTGCGCCTGCGCGGCGCCTGCGACGGCTGCCCTTCCTCCAGGATCACGGTGCGGCACGCGATCGAGCGGGCGGTGACCGAAGCGGCGCCCGAGGTGGTCCGCGTCGAGGTCGAGGGCATGGTCGGGGGCGATGCCGGGAGTGCCGCCGGGGACGACTCGCTGCTGCAGATAGGCACCAGGCCGCCCCCAGGGCCGTGCCCGGTCCCGGTCCTGGAACCGGGAACGCGGCCGGGGGCGGGGACGGTGGCGCGGTGAGCGCGGGACTGCGGCGCTTCAGGGAGCCCGCCGTCTCCGGGGCGCGCGGAGGCCGGGGAGCGCGGTGCTGCGAGCTGTGCGCCGAACCGATCGGCGAACGGCACGCCCACGTGGTGGACGTCGGCAGCCGCGCCCTGATGTGCGCCTGCCACGGCTGCCACCTGCTCTTCACCACCGAGGGGGCGGCCATGGGCAGGTTCCTCGCGGTGCCGGGCCGTCACCTGTACGCCCCCCGCCTGGCCCTGTCGGAGGCCGACTGGGAGGAGCTGCGGATCCCCGTGCGGATGGCGTTCTTCTTCCGCAACTCGGCGCTCGGCCGTACGGTCGCCCTCTATCCGAGCCCCGGAGGGGCGACCGAGTCCGAACTGCCTGCGGAGACCTGGGAACGGGTCCTGGCGGCCAACCCGGCCCTCGCCGACGTCAGGGCGGACGTCGAGGCGCTGCTCGTCGACCGGGGGCCGGACGGCTTCGTGGGCCATCTGGTGCCGATCGACGCCTGCTACGAGCTGGTCGGCCTGGTCAGGACCCTGTGGAAGGGCTTCGGCGGCGGGCAGGAGGCGTGGGAGGCCATCGACTCCTTCTTCGCGGACCTGCGCGAACGCGGCCGGGTCGTCGGTGGGCCCGCCGGTGAAGGGGGCGGGGGCCGTGACTGACCTCGGCTTCTCCTGCCTGGACGCCCGCCCGGACCCCTTCGCGGCCTCTCCGACGCTGCTCTTCCGGCTGCGCCTGACCGAGCCGGACGGCGGCAGGGTGCAGGCCGCCGTGCTGCGCTGCCAGATCCGCGTCGAGCCGCGCCGCCGCCGCCACACGCCGCGGGAGGCCGAACTGCTCGGTGACCTGTTCGGCGACCCCTCCCGCTGGGGCACCACGCTCACGGCGCTGCAGTTCGCCAACGTCTCGGCCACGGTGCCCGGCTTCACCGGCGAAACCGAGATCGACCTGCCGGTGCCCGTCACCTATGACCTGGAGGTGGCGGCGGCCAAGTACTTCGCGGCCCTCGACGACGGCGAGATACCGCTGATCCTGCTGTTCAGCGGCACCGTGTTCACCCGCACCCCGCAGGGCCTGTCCGCCGGGCAGGTGCCCTGGGACCGGGAGGCGCGCCACCGGCTGCCGGTGGCAGTGTGGCGTGAGCTGATGGACCGTCACTTCCCCGGGCAGGGGTGGCTGCGGCTCGACCGGGAGACGCTGCGCGAACTCGGCCGCTTCAAGTCCGCCAGGGCGCTGACCACCTGGGACGAGACCGTGCGGGCACTGCTCGCGCAGACGAGGGAGGCGGCCGGATGAGCACCCCCATGGAGACCGCCCGGCAGGTCGCCGACACCGTGCTGTACGAGGGCTACCTGCTCTATCCCTACCGGGCGTCGGCCGCGAAGAACCGGACACGATGGCAGTTCGGGGTTCTCGTGCCGCCCGGCTACACCGCGACCGCCGAACCGTCCCGCTGCCAGACCGAGTGCCTCCTCCAGGCGGGGGAGGAGGCGACGGTCCACGTCAGGCTGCGCTTCCTGCACCTGGTCGCCAGGACCGTCGAACGACTCGAAGCCGACGGCGTCCACCGGCCGGTCCCCTCCCTGCGGATCGGCGAGGAGACCCATCTGAGCTTCGACGAGGCCGTCGAGCGGGAGTGCGAGGCCGTCCTGCCGCTGGCGGAACTGCTGGAGGCCGGGCGGACCCTGGAGGCGGGCTTTCCCGGGGGCCGTACGGCCGAACCGCTCCTGGCCCCCTCGGGGCGGGCCGCCGGTCGTGTCGTGCGTGAGCACCTGCCCGTCGAGGCGGTGGCGCGGATCGGAGCCGAACGGCTCGCCGGGCCGTACGGGCCGGTCAGGCTGCGGGTGCGGGTCGAGAACACCTGCGGCTGGGAGCCAGGGCCGGGCGCGGGCCGCGACGACGCACTGCGCAGGTCGCCGATCGCCGCTCACACGCTGCTCGCGGTCACGGGCGGGGAGTTCCTGTCCCTGCTCGACCCGCCGGAATGGGCGGGTGAGGCGGCGCGCGCCTGCCGGAACCTGCACACCTGGCCGGTGCTCGTCGGCGAGCCGGGACGGCGCGACGCCGTGCTCTCCGCGCCGATCATCCTGTACGACCACCCGGCCGTCGCCCCGGAGAGCCCCGGCGACCTCTTCGACGCCACCGAGATCGACGAGATCCTCAGCCTCAGGACGATGACCCTGACCGAGGAGGAGAAGCGGGAGGCGAGGGCCACCGACCCGCGGGCCGCCCGCATCGTCGAGCGGACCGGGGACATGCCGGGTGAGATGCTCGAACGGCTGCACGGCGCCATCCGCTACCTGCGCTCCTGCGGGCCGGAGCCCGTACGGGAGGAGCGGCCGGTGCCGTGGTGGGACCCCGGCGCGGACACCTCGGTCTCCCCGGGGAGCGACGGCGTCGTCGTCGCGGGGGTGACCCTCGCCCGGGGCAGCAGGGTCCGGCTGCTGCCCGGCGGGGGCGCCTCCCCCGGGGCACCCGGCGGGCGCCGCGCGGACGCGCACGACATGTTCCTGACCGGGCGGGCCGCGACGGTCGAGGCCGTGCTGCTCGACGTGGACGGCGTCCATCACCTGGCCGTGACCCTGGAGGACGACCCGGGAGCCGACCTGCAACGCGCCCAGGGCCGCTTCCTGTACTTCTCGCCCGACGAGGTCGAGCCGCTCGACGGCGCCCCGGCGGAGGGGGAGGGCCGATGAGCGGCGGGATCCTGGTGGCGGGCGTCGGGAACGTCTTCTTCGGCGACGACGGGTTCGGCGTCGAGGTCGTCAGGCTGCTCGGCGAGCAGGGGCCGCCGGAGGGCGCCGTGGTGGCCGACTTCGGCATCCGCGGTGTCCACCTGGCCTACGAGCTGCTGGCCGGGTACGACGGCCTGATCCTCGTCGACGCCGTCCCCAGAGGGGAACGGCCGGGGACGCTGTCGGTCATCGAACCGGGCATCGACCGGGGGACCCGGGACGAGGCGCCGCTTCTCATGGGGGCGCTCGGCGACTCCCACGGCATGACCCCGGACGCGCTGTTCGCGCTGTTCGGCCCGCTCGGCGTCACCACCGAGCCGGTCCTGCTCGTCGGCTGCGAGCCCGCCGACACCTCGCCGGGCATGGGGCTCAGCGAACCGGTCGCCCACGCGGTCCCCGTGGCCGCGGGGCTCGTCCGGGAGCTGGTCGCGGAACAGGTCGCGGCGTCAGGCGCCGCGCGTATCGAGAGGGGAAGGACATGATCGGGAAAGTGCTGCTGCTGACGGCCGCCGCGGGAGTGGCGGTCGTGATCGCCGTCTCCCTGCCCGACATCCTGCGTTACAAGCGGATGAGGGAGATGTGACCGGCCGGTACGGCCCCGAGCGGGCCACCCGGGGCGAGACACCGACACGAGAGGCGGCGGGGCCGTGCACGAGTTCGGAATAGCCGAGGCGGTGCTCGACGCGGTCGAGCGCAGGGCGCGGGGACGCAAGGTGGCGCGCCTGCGCGTGCGGGCCGGGGCGATGCTGCGGATCACCGGGCCCGCGTTCGACCAGGCGTTCTCCCTGGTCGCGCCGGGCAGTGTGGCGGAGGGCGCCACGGCGGACCTGGTCGTGGTGCCGGCCAGGCTCACCTGCCGCTCCTGCGGCGAGGACCGGGAGACCTACGACGCGCTGGCCGTGTGCGGCGGCTGCGCGAGCACCGACGTCGACCTGCTGGGCGGCGACGAGCTGACCCTCGAATCCATCGAGCTTGAGGAGGTGGTGACCCATGTGTCTGGGGATTCCGGGGGAGATCGTGGAGATCCTGGCGGATCACACTGACCTCGCGAGGGTCGACGTGAGCGGGGTACGGCGGGCGATCAACGTCGGCCTGCTCGAAGGCGAGGAGCTCAGACCGGGCGACTGGATCCTCATCCACGTCGGCTTCGCCCTCTCGAAGATCGACGAGGACGAGGCGAGGGCCGCGATGGAGTTCCTGGAGAGCATCGGCCAGGCGTACGACGACGAACTCGCCGCGCTCAGGGAGTCCTCGCTGGACTCCCTCGACCCGATCGGCCGGGGTGAGGCGTGATGCGTTTCGTCGACGAGTACCGTGACGCGGAGAAGGCCAGGGCCCTCGCCGCGAAGATCGCTGTTCTGTGTGAACCTGGTCGGAAATATAGCTTTATGGAGGTCTGCGGAGGCCACACCCACACCATCTACAAGCACGGGCTCGAGGATTACCTGCCGGAGAACATCACCCTGGTGCACGGCCCCGGCTGTCCGGTCTGCGTCATCCCGATGGGACGGGTCGACGACGCCATCCACATCGCCGAGCGGCCAGATGTGATCATGACCTCCTTCGGCGACATGATGCGGGTCCCCGGCGGGCGGGGCTCGTTCTTCGACTCCATGGCCCAGGGCGCCGAGATCCGCATGGTCTACTCACCCCTGGACGCCCTCAAGATCGCCCGACAGAACCCGGACAAACGTGTCGTCTTCATGGCGATCGGCTTCGAGACCACGGCTCCCTCGACCGCCATGACGGTCATACGCGCCGAGGCGGAGCGGATCACCAACTTCTCCGTCTTCTGCAACCACGTGACGATCATCCCCGCGATCAAGGCCATCCTGGACTCCCCGGACCTGCGCCTTGACGGGTTCATCGGCCCCGGCCACGTCTCGACGGTCATCGGCTGCGGGCCGTACGGGTTCATCGCCCGCGACTACGGCAAACCGCTCGTCGTCGCGGGGTTCGAGCCGCTCGACATCCTGCAGTCGATCTACATGCTGCTGCGGCAGCTGGCCGAGGGACGCTCCGAGGTGGAGAACCAGTACGCCCGCGTCGTGCCGTGGGAGGGCAACCCCAGGGCGCTCGCCGCCGTCAACCAGGTGATGCGGCTGCGGCCCTACTTCGAGTGGCGCGGCCTGGGGTTCATCTCCCACTCCGCGCTCGGCATGCGGGAACGTTACGCCGTCCACGACGCGGAACAGATCTTCGACATCCCCGGCGTCCGGGTGGCCGACCCCAAGGCCTGCCAGTGCGGCGAGGTGCTCAAGGGCGTGCTCAAACCGTGGGAGTGCAAGGTGTTCGGCACCGCCTGCACCCCGGAGACCCCGATCGGCACCTGCATGGTCTCCTCGGAGGGGGCCTGCGCGGCCTACTACAACTTCGGCCGTTTCTCCCGGGAACGGGTGCGGGAGGCGACACGGTGACCGGCGCCGAGGGAACCGCGGCCTGGGCCGAGGCCCTGGTCCGCGAACACGAGAACCGGGCCGTACGGCCGGGCCGCGAGGAACAGGTCCTCGAACGGATCGACCGGGCACGCCGCCGCAAGGCCACGGTGCGGGAGGAGCACATCACCATGGCCCACGGGGCGGGGGGCAAGGCGACCCAGTCCCTGATCGAGGCGGTCTTCCTTGAGTCCTTCCGCAACCCGCTGCTCGAACCGCTCGAGGACGGCGCCGTGTTCGACGCCGGCACCCAGCGCCTGGCCCTGACCACCGACTCCTACGTGGTCTCCCCGCTGTTCTTCCCCGGGGGGAACATCGGCGACCTCGCGGTCAACGGGACCGTCAACGACCTGGCGGTGTGCGGCGCCCGCCCGCTGTACCTCTCGGCGGGCTTCATCCTGGAGGAGGGGTTCCCCGTCGGCGACCTCAGGCGCGTCACCGCGTCGATGGCCGAGGCGGCGGAGGCGGCCGGGGTCCGGATCGTCACCGGCGACACCAAGGTGGTGCAGCGCGGCAAGGCCGACGGATGCTACGTCAACACGGCCGGGGTCGGGCTGCTCGACCGGCCCGGCGTTCTGGGCGTGGCGGGGGCGCGCCCCGGCGACGCCGTCATCGTCTCCGGGCCGGTCGGCGAGCACGGCGTCACCATCATGCTCGCCCGGGGCGAACTGGACATCGAGGCCGACCTGGTCTCCGACACGGCGCCGCTGAACGGCCTGGTCGCCGCGCTCCTTGACGCCTGCCCCGGCGCCGTGCGCTGCATGCGCGACGCGACCAGGGGCGGGGTCGCCACGATCCTGAACGAGATCGCGCGGGCCTCCGGCGTCGCCGTGGTCGTCGAGGAGGACGCGGTCCCGGTACGGCGGGCCGTACGCGGCGCGTGCGAACTGCTCGGCATCGACCCGCTCTACGTGGCCTGTGAGGGACGTCTGGTCGCCGTGGTCGACGGCGCGGTGGCGGACGCCGCGCTGGCCGCCCTGCGCGCGCACCCCCTCGGTGAGGGCGCCGCGCTCGTCGGCCGCATCGGGCAGGACCCGCCGGGGCTGGTGCTGCTGAAGACCGGTTTCGGCGGCACCCGCATCGTGGACCTGCTGGTCGGCGACCCGCTGCCCCGCATCTGCTGAGGGAGCCGTCCGCGGGCGCCCGCAGCCGCCCGGGTCAGCGCCGGGCGTCGCGGGCGCCCGCGACGACGGCCTGGCCCAGGCTGACGCCGCCGTCGTTGGGCGGCACCCGCCCGTGCGTCAGCACGTGGAAGCCGTCCTCCTCCAGGAGGGCGGCGGCCCGCACGAGTAACAGCGCGTTCTGGAACACGCCCCCGGAGAGCGCGACCGTGGACGGCCCGCCCGCCCGCCTGACCCGGGCGCAGCCCTCGGCGACGATCCGCGCGACCGTGTTGTGGAACCTGGCGGAGACCACCCCGGTCTCCGTGCCCGCCCGGACGTCCTCGGCGACCGCCGCGACCAGGTCGGCCCCGTGGACGACGAAGGGGGCCGAACCCGTCAGGCGGAAGCCGTAACGGCCTGTCTCCGCCGGGTCGGCGAGCGACTCCCACTCGATCGCCGCCTGCCCCTCGTAGCCGATGACGTCCCGGACGCCCGCGACCGAGGCCGCCGCGTCGAACAGCCTGCCCGCGCTCGACGTCAGGGGGGCGTTCACACCGCGCCTGCCGAGCGCCAGGACACCCTCCCAGGACTCGGCGTTGCGCCGTACGACATCCAGGTCGCCGGGTACGGCACCGCCGTACGCCGTGTCGAGGTAGGCGGCGGCCATCCGCCACGGCTGCCTGACCGCCGCCGCCCCGCCGGGCATCGGCACCGTGGCCAGATGGCCCGCCCGCTCGAAGGAGACCAGGTCGGCCACCAGGAACTCCCCGCCCCACAGCGTCGCGTCCGGGCCGTAGCCGAGCCCGTCGAAGGCCACCCCGATCACCGGTCCCGGGGCCCCGTTGTCCGCCAGGCACGAGGCCACGTGCGCGTGGTGGTGCTGCACCGCCACCGGGCGGGCCCCCGCGAGAGGCCCCTCAAGGGCGAGCGCGTACTTGGTCGACAGGTACTCCGGGTGCAGGTCGTGGGCCACGACCTCGGGGACGACGTCGAACAGCCGCAGGAAGTGGCCGACCCCCTCGGTGAACGACCGGAACGTCTCGTAGTTCTCCAGGTCGCCGATGTGGTGGGAGACGAAGGCGTGGGCGTCCCTGGCCACGCAGAAGGTGTGCTTCAGCTCCGCGCCGCAGGCCAGCACGGGCCTGGGGAGGGCGCGGGCGAGCGGCAGCGGGCGCGGGGCGTACCCCCGGGAGCGCCGCAGCGGCAGCTCACGGCCCCGCAGAACCCGCACGACCGAGTCGTCGGTGCGCGTGTGGATCGGCCGGTCGTGAACGAGGAAGGCGTCGGCGACCCCGCCCAGGCGGGCCAGCGCGTCCTCGTCGCGGTAGGCGATCGGCTCGTCGGAGACGTTGCCGCTGGTGAGCACCATGGGCGCGTCCAGGCCGCGCAGCAGCAGGTGGTGCAGCGGGGTGTAGGGCAGCATCACCCCGAGCCACCGGTCCCCGGGCCTCCGGCGGGAGGCGCCGGAAGGGGTGACGGAGGGGGCGACGAGCCGGGCGCTCTCCGCGCGCCCGCGCAGCAGCACGATCGGGCGCGCCCCCGAGGTGAGCAGCCGCTCCTCCGCCTCGTCCACCTCGCACAGCAGCCGTGCCGCCGCCAGGTCGGTCACCATCACCGCGAAGGGCTTCTCCCGCCGGCGCTTCCCGGAACGCAGCGCGGCGACGGCGGGTTCGCAGGAGGCGAGGGCGGCCAGGTGGTAGCCGCCCAGCCCCTTGACCGCGAGCACCCCGCCGCCGCGCAGCAGCCGTACGGCCTCCTCGACCGGGCCGCCCGGCAGCGGGCCGCCCGCAGGGCCGAGCAGCCGCAGCCGGGGACCGCAGGCCGGGCAGCAGACCGGCTGGGCGTGGAAGCGCCGGTCCGCCGGGTCGTGGTACTCACGCGCGCAGCCCGCGCACATGGCGAAGCCCGCCATCGTGGTGTTCGGCCTGTCGTAGGGGACGTCCCGCACGATCGTGAACCGGGGCCCGCAGTTGGTGCAGTTGACGAAGGCGTAGCCGTACCGCCGGTCCGCCGGGTCGTCCATCTCGCGCAGGCAGTCGTCGCAGGTGGCCACGTCGGGGGAGACGAGCGTCCGCCGCGGCCCGCCCCCGGCGCTGCCCGCGATGGCGAAGCGCGTCTCACCCGTCGCCTGCGCGGGCCGCGCGCTGACCCGTTCGACCGTGGCCAGCGGCGGCGGGCTCGCGCTGAGCGCCGCGGTGAACTCCGCCACGAGGGCCGGGGCCCCCTCGACCTCGATGAACACCCCGCGTTCGTCGTTGCCGACCAGCCCGCCGAGGCCGAGCCGCACCGCCAGGCCGTACACGAAGGGGCGGAAGCCGACTCCCTGCACGACGCCCTCGACCCTGATCACGGAACGCACACGGGTGATCACCCGCTCATTGTCGGCCGGGCGCGCGGGAGGCCGCAACGAGGCGCGCCCCGCGCACCCGCCCCGGGTACGGGCTCCCGCACGGTCGCTCCCCGCCGCCGCCGTCCGCACGGCCGTCCGGGCGTCCCGTACGGCCTCCGGCTCACAGCGTGTCGTCGCGGACCTTCGCGAACAGGCGCGGCGCGGCGGCGCGGTCCCATTCGAGCCTCATGGGATCCACGGCGGACGGGCGGACGGGCACCGTGAGGAACTCGACGGAGCCGGGGGCCGTCCCGTCCAGGCTCCCGGCGATCGCCCGCAGTGTCGCCAGGTCGAGCCCGCGATCCGCCTTGACCCATTTCGCGGCCTCACCGAGGAAGGCGGCGAGGCGGACGGGGTCGGCCGTCAGGCCCGCGGCCTTGCGCGCCAGGGACTTCATGAACCGCTGCTGACGGCCGATCCGCTCAAGGTCGGAGCCGTCGCCCAGGCTGTAGCGCATCCGCACGTAGCCGAGCGCCTGGTCGCCGTTGAGCACCTGTCTGCCCTTGGGGAGCCGTACCTTCGCCTGTCGGTCCTCGACCGGGGCGGGCAGGGTGACCTCGATTCCGCCGAGGGCGTTGACCATGCCCTTGAAGCCGGAGAAGTCCACCTCGACCGCGTGGTCGACGCGGACCCCGGTCAGGGTCTCGACCCGCTTCCAGAGGCAGGCCATGCCGCCTTCGGCGAAGGAGGAGTTGATCATTTCGATCCTCGCGGGAACGGTCCTGCCCGCCGGACTCGAACAGGGGGGAACCAGGACCATCGAGTCCCTGGGGATGCTGATGACGGAGACCCGCTCGCGGTCGGCGGACAGGTGCACCAGGAGCAGTGTGTCGGCGCGCGCGGCGTTTGCCCTGGGGTCCCCGACGTCCTCCCCGCGGCTCCTCCTGGCCCCCGCCTGGCCGTCGGTCCCGGCGACCAGCACGTTGATCGCCTCATTCGCCTTGACCGGGCGCGCCCCCACCGGGGAGGGCACCTCGTGACCGCGCAGCAGCAGGTTCGGGACGACGAGCACGGCGGCGGTGGCCGCGGCGGCCAGGGCGAGCATCACCGCGCCGCGCGCGCCGAGCCTGCGCGGCCATCGGCGTCCACGCCTCCCGCCGCCCAGGGCGCCGCCCGGGGCGCCGTCCAGGGCGCCGAGCAGGCGTCGCCGCTGGCCGGCGAGCGCGGCGGCGGACGGTTCGTGCTCCAGTTCGTCGCCGAGGGCGCGGAGCATCGTCAGGTCGTCCATGGTCACTCCTCCTCGTGCATCGGGTTGGTCTCGCCGAGCGCCGCGCGTACCTTCCTGCGGGCCCTGTTCAGCCGGGAGCGCACGGTGCCGACCGGGACGCCGAGGGAGCGGGCGGCCTCCTCGTACGACAGGTCGCCCCAGGCGATCAGCAACAGGACGTCACGGTCCCTGGGCGGCAGCCCCGCGAGCGCCTCCGCGAGCACGGGCCTGCAGGCCAGGGCGGTGACCTCGGCGGCCACCCGGTCGGCCGGGTTCTCGACCACGCCCTCCCCGGGGCTGCGCCGCAGCGCCCGGTACCTGGCGGCCTCGGTGCGGTGGTGCCTGGAGAGGAGTTTGGTCACGATGCCGAACAGCCAGGGACGGGCGTCGGCGTAGGCCAGGTCGTAGCGTCTCCTGCGGTCGAAGGCGACCAGGAACGTCTCACCGACCAGGTCCTCGGCCGTCTCGGGGCCGAGCCTGCGGGAGACGTACCGGTAGAGCATGCCGGCGTAGCGGTCGAACAGCGCGGCGAACGCCTCAGGGCGTGTCCAGGAATCGCGTACCAGGTCGCGGTCACACGTACCGGTCGTGGGCGGCGCGGTCATCGTCGGCACCATGGCATCGGGCCGGCCTTTCCGTAGGGGCAGCGGTCGGCGATGTCTCGCCACAACCCCCCGATCGGGTTCACGCCCCGCTCCCAGGCCTCGGAGTGAGGCTCCTCTACAGTTCCGGCCATGACAACGCAGAAGTATCTGTCGGACCTGTTCTCACTGGACGGCAGGGTCGCCGTGGTGACCGGCGGGAGTTCCGGCATCGGCCGCTCCATCGCGGGGGCGCTGGCACGCGCCGGGGCGGCCGTCGTGGTCGTGGCGCGCAGACGGGAGGAACTGGCCGAGACGACCGCCGGGCTTGAGGCCGACGGCTGCCGCGCCGCCTGGGTCAGCGCCGACCTGAGCACCCGCGAGGGCGTGCGCGCCGCGGCGGAGGAGGCGGTGAAGGCTTTCGGGGAGCCCGACATCCTCGTCAACAGCGCCGGCGTCAACCAGCGTCCCCCCATGGGGGAACTGGGCGAGGACGTGTGGGACATCACCATGGCCGTCAATCTGGAGGCGCCCTACCTGCTGGGGCAGCGCTTCGGGCCGGGCATGGCGGAACGGGGGTTCGGCCGGATCATCCACATCAGCTCCCAGCAGGCGCACCGGGCCTTCGTGCAGAGCGGCGCCTACGGCGTCTCCAAGGGAGGGCTCGAATCGCTGTCACGCTCCCAGGCGGAGGCGTGGTCGCCGTACGGCGTCACCTGTAACACGCTCGTGCCCGGGTTCGTGATGACGCCGCTCAACGCGCGGCTGTCGTCCGACCCCGAGCGGGTCGCCGCGCTGGCCGCGCGGACGATGGTCGGCCGCAACGGCAAGGCGGAGGACTTCGCGGGCGCGGCGGTCTTCCTGGCGAGCCGCGCCTCGGCGTACGTCACCGGGCAGTCGATCTTCGTGGACGGCGGGCTCTCCGTCCACTGAGCGGGGTCTCAGGGGCCCACGAGGCAGAACTCGTTGCCCTCGGGGTCGAGCATCACCTGGAAGACGCCCGCCGCGTCGCGCACCGGCCCGCCGGAACGGCGGCCGCCGAGGCTCAGCGTGTCCTCCGCTGCCGCGGTGACGTCCTCGACGGCGATGTCCAGGTGGAGCCGGTTCTTGCCCGCCTTGGCCTCAGGAACCCGCTGGAAGGCCATCCTGAGCCCGCCCGGCGGGTCGAGGCTGGACCAGGCGGGGTCCCGGTGCACCGGGACCCCGCCGAGCAGACGGCTCCAGAACACGGCGAGCGTCTCGGGGCGGGCGCAGTCGACGACGAGCTGACTCTGGCGGGCGGTCATCCGCCGATCGTACGGCCCGCCCGGGGCGGGCGGGCCGTACCCCGGGCCCCTATCCGGCGGCGGGGGCCTGGGCGTCCGCCCGGCCCAGGGGGCGCCAGGCGACGGCCAGGACGACGAGCATCGTCCCGGCGGCGATCCAGAACGGCGCCGTGATCCCCAGCGCGTGGGCGACGACGCCGCCGAGCAGCGAGCCGAGGGCGGCGCCGCTGACGTCGAGCAGCGCGTACGCGCTGGTGACCCGTCCGAGGAGGCCGCCCGGCACCGCCCGCTGGCGCAGCGTCACGACGATCACCCCCCACACCATCGCGTGCGTGCCGAAGACCACCAGGATGGCCGCGGCCACCCACGGCCGCGTGGTCAGGGCGAGGACGAGGTGGGTCGCCGCCTCGATCAGCAGCCCGGCGCGCAGCAGCGCGGTCGCGCCGAACCGCGACCACAACCGGCCCGCCGTCAGCGTGCCGAGCAGGCCGCCGACGGCGAAGGCGGTCAGCAGCAGGCCGTACCCCACCTCCGACAGGCCCAGACGTTGCCGGGCGTACAGGACGAAGACCGCGAAGGCCCCGCAGAACATCAGGTTGCCCACCCCCATGCTCAGCGCCAGGGTCCGCAGCAACCGGTGCCGCCACAGCCGGCGCACCCCCTCGGCGATGTCGGCGCGCAGACCACCCCTCGGCCCGGGAGGGGCGGCGAGGGGCAGGGGCCGCATGGCGGACACCAGGGCGGCGGCCACCACGAAGGTCAGCGCGTCGAAGCCGAACGGCAGCGCGGCCGAGACGGTGAACAGCCATCCGCCGAGCGGTTTGGCCGCGAACTGGTTGCCGACGGTGAAGGTGGCCATCAGCCGCGTGTTCGCCCCGGCCAGCAGCTCCGGCGCGACGACGGCGGGAAGCAGGGCGGCCGAGGCGGTGTCGGCGACGGTCTCCGCCGTGCCGAGCAGGAAGAAGACGACGTAGACGAGAGGGACGGTCAGCGCCTCCGCCGCGATGACGGCGCAGAGCGTCCCCAGGGCGAGGGCGCGGACCAGGTTGACGGCGACGATCAGCCGCCGCCGGTCGAGCCGGTCCACGTAGGCACCGCTGACCAGGGAGAACAGCACCCATGGAAGCTGCTGGGCCAGGACGGCGCCCGCGACGAGGACGGGGTCGTCGCTCAGTGAGGCGACAAGGAGGGGACCGGCCGTCAGGGTGACCCCGTCGCCGACGTTGGAGACGGCGGAGGCGGTCCAGAGTTTGCCGAAGTCCGCGCCGAGACGCGCGGACGTGCGAGCACGCAAAAGAGCTCCTCGGAAGGAAGGAACGATCGGGGAAAAGGTGATCGTTCCGGGGCGAGGAGCACGGACCGCCGCGACCGGGACCGCGCGGGGGCGGCCTCAGGTCAGGGCGACGGGACGGGTCCCCGCGCCGGAACCTGGAAGGCGGCCTCGTCGAAGCTCATGCGGAACCTCCGTCGTGTGGATCGGCCTCTGGGCGGATGGTATCCCGTTTCCACTTCACGTCCAGAGCGGCCGGCGTTTACCTGTTTTCCGGTGTTGTGCACGGCCTCTGGAAACGCGTGGCGAACGACCTGACATACACGGGTGGCGCCGGCCCCGGTCGCCGTGTGGACGGGTATCGTCCTGACGTCGCGCAGGCTCCCCATGGGGGTGCCCGGCATACTCATAAAGGCCGCGACCATGACGATGACGGCTTTGACCTACCGGCTTTCTTTCCCGGAATCGAATAAGCCTGACCCCGGAAATTGACGGCACGAATTTTCAACGGTTCGCGCAGGTCGGAAACCAGGTGCGGATCGCCGGTTCGCCGGTGTGTGATCGAGAGCATGGCGATCGTGTCGGACAGGCCGGAAGTCGACGGGCTGAGCGAGGTCGTGGACGCGCTGCGGGAGTGGCAGGACGACGGGGCGCCCGTGCAACCGCATCCGGGGGACCTGGGCTGGTTCTGGCGGTTCGGCGCGGAGGCGACGGCCGCGGCGGTCCGCACGTGGAGCCGGGAGGGGCGGATCCTCGCCGTCGGGCTGCTGGACCATCCCGCGCTGTTGCGGCTGGCGATGGCGCCGGACGTTCAACGGGACGAGGAACTGGCGCGGGGGCTGGTCGAGGACGTGACCGAGCCGGAACACGGCGTGCTGAACGCGGGAAGGGCGAACGTCGAGGCGCCCATGGGCGCACGGGTCCGGGACCTGCTGCGCGAGAGCGGCTGGAGCGCCGGGGAGCGGTGGACACCGCTGCGCCGCGACCTCACCGAACCGGTGCGGGACCCGGGCGTGCGCGTCGAGGTGACCGGGCCGGGACGGGCGCGCGTGCGGGCCGCCGTACAGCGGGCGTCGTTCGACGGCTCGACGTTCACGGACGGGCGCTGGCACGCGATGGCGGCGGGACCGCCGTACACCGACGCCCGATGCCTGGTCGCCTACGACGACCGGGGCGAGGCGGTCGCGGCGGTGACGGTGTGGTCGGCCGGTCCGGGGAGACCCGGGTTACTCGAACCGATGGGCGTGCACCGGGACCATCGCGGCCACGGCCACGGCACGGCGATCACCCTCGCCGCGGCGGCCACGCTCCGGGAGCTGGGCTCGTCGAGCGCGGTCGTCCGCACCCCGAGCTTCAACGTCGGCGCCGTCGCCACCTACGGATCGGCCGGTTTCCAGCGGCTCCCCGAGACCTGGGACATGCACCGGGACGCCCGTTGACGACGGGGCTGAGGGACGTCTTCCGGCAGGGAAGGGGGGCGGTGGAATTGATCGGTTACCCGTGATGTTCGATGGGTCGGTAGGCACATCACGCGACTGCGGAGGTTCCCGTGGGAAAGCTGAACGACGACGCCAAGGCACTGCTCAGCCAGCCCGTTCACGGCTGGGTGACCACCCTGCGGCCTGACGGCTCGCTGCACAGCACCGTCGTCTGGGTGGACGTCGACGGAGACGACGTCATCTTCAACACCGCCGTCGGCCGCGCCAAGGAGCGCCACCTGCGCGACAACCCGCAGGTCTCGGTGAGCGTGCTCGACCCGAAGGACGCCTTCCACCTGGTGAGCGTCTCCGGTGTCGCCGAGTTCGAGCTCGACGGCGCCGACGAGGTCATCGACGGCCTGGCCAACAAGTACCTCGGGGTGGAGACCTACCCCTACCGCCAGCCGGGCGAGCAGCGCGTCACCGTCAGGATCAGGCCCGAGCAGGTCGTCTACAGCGGGGGCAGCTGACGCCCGTCACGGGGAGCGCGTGGCCGTCGGTAGTCTGCTGCGAACCACACACCGCGACCCTGGAGGCATGACGGATGGAAGCAAGCGGCGAGGGCACGGCGAGGCAGATCACGTTCGTCGGTGAGCCGGTGCTGCACCGCCCGTGCGAGGACGTGACCGGCTTCGACGAGGAGCTGGCCGTGCTCGTGGCCGACATGTTCGCCAGCATGTACGCCGCGGAGGGAGTCGGCCTGGCCGCCAACCAGATCGGCGTGCCGCTGCGGGTGTTCGTCTACGACTGCCCGGACGAGACCGAGGAGTACCGCAAGGGCGTCGTGGTCAACCCGACCCTGGTGCTGCCCGGCCACGGCGAGCGGAACCTGGACGAGTACGACGAGGGCTGCCTGTCCGTTCCCGGGCAGCGGGCCGGCCTTGCCAGGCCGGACCGGGCGGTGGTGCACGGGTTCGACGTCACCGGCGCCCCGATCACGGTCGAGGGCACCGGGCTGCTCGCCCGCTGCCTGCAGCACGAGACCGACCACCTGGACGGCATGCTGTACATCGACCGGCTCCCCGCCGAGCGTCGTCAGCAGCTCCTCGCGGCCTACGAGGCGGCCAAGGAGGCGGCCGGTGAGGTGGCAGGGGAAGCGGCCGACAAGCAGGCGTCCGCGGCGGAGTGAGCCCCGGGCCCGGTGGAGCCGGTCCTCCGCCGGGCCGGCCTCCCGGCTAGCATGTCGCCCCGTAGACAGCAGCCATGGGGAGGGACAGCCGGTGTTGACGGATCGCGAGGACGGTTTCCACGCCTTCTGGCGGGAGTACCACCTGTGCACGCTGACCACGCTGCGGGCCGACGGCACGCCGCACGTCATCCCGGTCGGCGTGACGCTGGACGCCGAGGCCGGGATCGCCCGGGTGATCACCTCGGACGGCTCACGCAAGGTCCGCCACATCGAGGCAGCCGGGGACGGCGGCGCGCGCGTCGCCGTCTGCCAGGTCGACGGCGGGCGCTGGTCGACACTGGAGGGCAGCGCGGTCATCCGCAGGGACCCCGGCTCGATCGCCGAGGGCGTGCGCCGCTACGCCGAGCGTTACCGGCAGCCCAGGGAGAACCCCTCCCGCGTCGTGATCGAGATCCGCGTCACCCGAGTTCTCGGAAATGTCTGACCGGATAACCGTCGTCGGCGTCGGAGCCGACGGCTGGGCCGGTCTGTCCTCAGAGGCACGTGAGGAGCTGCTCGCCGCCGAGGTGCTGATGGGCAGCGCCAGGCAGCTCGCCCTGGTCCCCGCCGGTACGGCGGAGCGCGTCACCTGGCCGTCTCCGCTGCTGCCCGCGCTGCCCGGCCTGATCGAGGCCGGTCGCGGGCGCGCGGTGTGCGTGCTGGCCAGCGGCGACCCCATGTTCCACGGCATCGGCACGACGCTGGTGCGGCTGCTCGGCGCGGAACGGGTCAGGGTGCTGCCGTCCCCCTCCTCGGTCTCGCTGGCCTGCGCCAGGCTCGGCTGGGCCGCCGACCGCGTCGAGGTGGTCAGCCTCGTGACGCGTCCCGTCGAGGCCGTGCACACCGCCGTCCACGACGGGCGCAGGGTGCTCGTCCTCAGCGCCGACGGCCGCACCCCGGCCCGGGTCGCCGCGCTGCTCACCGCCCGTGGCTACGGCGCGAGCCCGATGACCGTCCTGGAACGGCTCGGCGGTGAGGCCGAACGCCTGGTCTCCGGTACGGCGGGCGGCTGGTCCCTGACCGAGGCCGACGACCTCAACGTCGTGGCCGTCGAGTGCGTGGCCGCGCCGGGGACCGTCCCGCTGCCGGTCCTGCCCGGCCTGCCCGACGAGACGTTCGAGCACGACGGCCAGCTCACCAAGCGCGAGGTGCGGGCGGTCACCATGTCCCGGCTCGCGCCCGTCCCCGGCGAACTGCTGTGGGACGTCGGCGCCGGGGCGGGCAGCCTCGCGATCGAGTGGATGCGCGCCCACCCGGAGAACCGGGCGATCGCCGTCGAGAGGGACGGCGGCCGGGCCGGGCGGCTCACCCGCAACGCCTTCGCCCTCGGCGTGCCCGGCCTGAACGTGGTGACCGGTGCCGCCCCCGGCGCGCTCGGCGGGCTCGCGGCCCCGGACGCCGTCTTCGTCGGCGGCGCGGTGAGCGTCCCCGGCGTGATCGAGGCCTGCTGGCGGGCGCTGCGGCCCGGCGGCAGGCTGGTGGCCAACGCGGTGACCGTCGAGTCGGAGACCACGGTCGCCGCCTGGCACGCCAGGCTCGGCGGCTCCCACAGCGAGATGGTCAGGCTCGCGGTCAGCAGGGCCGCCCCGGTCGGCGGTTTCACCGGCTGGCGGCCCATGATGCCGGTGACGATCTGGACGGCGGTCAAACCCGCCGGGACACAGGAGGAACGGTGACGGTGCGGTTCGTCGGGGCGGGGCCGGGGGCCGCCGACCTCATCACCCTGCGGGGGCAGCGGGTGATCGCCGCCTCACCGGTGTGCCTGTACGCGGGCTCCCTGGTCCCGGAGGCCCTGCTGGATTGCTGCCCGCCGGGCGCGCGTCTCGTCGACACCGCGAGGATGGCCCTCGACGAGATCGTGGCCGAGATGCTCGCCGCCCACGAGGCGGGGCACGACGTGGCCAGGCTGCACTCGGGGGACCCCTCGGTCTACAGCGCGATGGCCGAGCAGATGCGGCGCCTGGACGCCGAGGGCGTGCCGTACGAGGTGGTTCCCGGGGTGCCCGCCTTCGCCGCCGCGGCGGCCTCGCTGAAGCGGGAGCTGACCGTGCCCGGCGTCGGCCAGACGGTGGTGCTCACCCGCACCTCGGCGCGGGCGACCCCCATGCCCGAGGGGGAGGACCTGGACACCCTCGGCAGGTCGGGGGCGACGATGGTCCTGCACCTGGCCGTGCAGCGCGCCGAGGAGGTCGTGGCGGAGCTGGTTCCCAGGTACGGCCTCGACTGCCCGGTGGCCGTGGTGGCCAGGGCCAGCAGGGACGACGAGGTGATCCTGCGCGGCACGCTCGCCGACATCGCCGGGCAGGTCCGCGCCGCGGGTGTCGTGCGCACCGCGGTGATCGTGGTCGGCAGGGTGCTGACCGCCTCGGAGTTCCCCGACAGCCACCTGTACTCCGCGGCACGCTGCCGTGACTGACCCGGGCGCGCTGAACGTCCTGGTGCTCGGCGGCACCGACGAGGCGAGAAGACTGGCCGCCGCGCTCGCCGACCGGCCGGGGACACGCGTCATCTCCTCCCTGGCCGGACGGGTCCGTGACCCCAGGCTGCCGGTCGGGGAGGTGCGCGAGGGCGGCTTCGGCGGCCCCGCCGGGCTCAGGGCCTGGATCGAGGAGAACGGGATCGGCGTCGTCGTCGACGCCACCCACCCCTTCGCCGCCAGGATGACCGCGTCCGCGGCCGAGGCGACGGGCCTGGCCGGGGTACCGCTGCTGATCCTGCGGCGGCCCGGCTGGCGGCAGGGGCCGGGAGACGACTGGCGCTGGACGCCCTCCCTCGAGGCCGCCGCCGAGTCGCTGCCCGGCCTGGGCCGCCGGGTCTTCCTGACCACGGGCCGGCGCAGCCTGCCGGTCTTCGCGGGCCTGGATGACCTGTGGTTCCTGGCCCGCTCCGTCGACCCGCCCCGGCCGCCGCTGCCGCGCAACCTCGAGGTGCTGCTCAGCCGGGGACCGTTCACCGTCGAGGGGGAACTCGACCTCATGCGGGACAACCGCGTCGAGGTGCTGGTCACCAAGGACAGCGGCGGCCGGATGACGACCGCCAAACTGTTCGCCGCCCGCGAGCTTGGGCTGCCCGTCGTCGTCGTGCGCCGCCCCGCCGTACCCGGCGGGGTCCCGGCGGTCGAGACGGTCGAGCAGGCCACGGCGTGGCTCGACGCCGTGGCGGGCGGTCAGGCGGGATAGCGGCGGGGGGTGAAGACCACCCGCCCCCCGTCCTTCCGTTCGGCGACCCTGGTGGTCGAGGAGCCGACCAGCAGCAGGCAGCGCATGTCGACCGTGGCCGGGTCGAGGTCGCCGAGGGTGGTGACGGTCAGGCTCTCCCCGGCGCCGCCGACGTCACGGCCGACGACCACGGGCGTGTCCGGCGAGCGGTGTTCGAGCAGCAGGTCCCTGGCCGCCGCGACCTGCCAGGTACGGCTCTTGGAGGCCGGGTTGTAGATCGCCAGGACCAGGTCGGCCCGCGCGGCGGCGCTGATCCTGTCCGCGACGACCTCCCACGGCTTGAGCAGGTCGGACAGCGACAGCACGCAGTAGTCGTGGCCGAGCGGCGCCCCGACCCGGCTGGCCACCGCGTGCGCCGCGGTCAGGCCGGGCAGCACCCGCACCGGAACGTCGGCGAACCTCGGCTCGCAGGAGACCTCGAGCACCGCGCTGGCCATCGCGAACACCCCGGGGTCGCCGGAGGAGACCACCGCGACCCGCGCCCCGGCCGCGGCCAGTTCGAGGGCGTGCGCCGCCCGTTCGGCCTCCACCCGGTTGTCCGTCGGGTGACGGCGCTGGCGCGGGTTCGGCGGGACGCGGTCCAGGTAGGGGCCGTACCCGACGAGGTCGTCGGCGGCGGCCAGCGCCTCCTGGGCCTCCGGCGTCAGCCAGGGCCGCCCGGCGGGCCCGAGCCCGACCACGACGACCTCGCCGCCCTGGACGCGCTCCGGGACCCGGCTCTCACCGTGGGTACCGGGAAGGCCGGCGTTGACCGGGCTCGGCACCAGCGCCAGCGAGAAGTACGGCACGTCGTCCGGGTCCACCTCGGCGAGCGGGGCCAGGCGCTGCGCGCCGGTGGTCGCGCGCTCCACGTACCACGCCTCGTCGAGACGGCCCGCCTCGGCCAGCGCGTCGCGAACCTTGGTGAAGGTACGGCCGAGCTTGAGGATCGCCGCGGAGTCGGTCGCGGCCAGGCGCTCGGCGATGACCTCGGCGGGCAACGTGCCGGGAAGCACCGTCAGGACCTCGTCCCGCTCGACCAGCGGCTTGCCGAGCACGGCCGCGGCGCCGCTCACCGAGGTCACCCCGGGCACGACCTCGGTGACGTAGCGGTGGGCCAGCCGCTTGTGCATGTGCATGTAGGAGCCGTAGAAGAGCGGGTCGCCCTCGCACAGCACGACCACGTCGCGGCCCGCGTCCAGGTGGGCGGCCAGCCGCAGCGCGCAGTCGGCGTAGAAGTCGTCGATGGCGCCCTGGTAGCCGCCGGGGTGGTCGGTGGTCTCCGTGGTGAGCGGGTAGATCAGCGCCTCCTCGATCTGCCCCTCCCGCAGGTACGGCGCCGCCACCGAGCGGGCGATGCTCCTGCCGTGGCGGGCGCTGTGGTAGGCGATGACGTCCGCCTCCCCGATGAGCCTGGCCGCCTTGACGGTCACCAGTTCCGGGTCACCCGGCCCGAGCCCGACGCCCCTGAGCCGTCCCGCTGACGTGTCGTTCACTCGACCTCACTCGCGATCGCGTTGACCGCGGCGGCGGCCATCGCACTCCCACCCCGGCGTCCGTGCACGACCAGGTACTCCAGGCCCGCCGGATGCCCGGCGAGCGCCTGCTTTGACTCGGCGGCGCCGATGAAACCCACCGGCACGCCGAGCACGGCGGCGGGCCGTCCCGCCCCCTCCTCGACCATCTCCAGCAGCCTGAACAGCGCGGTCGGCGCGTTGCCGATCGCGACGACCGCCCCTTCGAGACGGTCGCGCCACAGTTCGAGGGCGGCCGCGCTGCGGGTGGTGCCGAGCCGTACGGCCAGTTCGGGCACGCCGGGCTCGCCCAGCGTGCAGAGCACCTCGTTGCCCGCGGGCAGGCGGCGCCGGGTCACCCCCGAGGCGACCATCATCGCGTCGCACAGCACGGGCGCCCCCGCGCGCAGGGCCGCCCTGGCCGAGGCGACCACGCCCGGCGACCAGCCGAGGTCGGCGACCAGGTCCACCATCCCGCAGGCGTGGATCATGCGGACCGCCACCTGGGCGACGTCCGGCGGCAGGCCGTCCAGGTCGCTCTCGGCGCGGATGGTGGCGAAGGAACGCCGGTAGATCTCCGCGCCGTCCCGGACGTAGTCGGTCACGTTTCCCCTCTCAGAGCCGCCACGGCGGCCGTGGTCTCCTCGATGTCCGCGCAGGTCAGGACACTGTTCGAGTCACCGTCCATGCCGCCGCCCAAGCCGCTGTCCTCCAGGAGGACCCGGTAGCCGGTCGTGGTCGCGACCACGTCGACGGCCCGTCCTCGCGGGCGGCCGCAACGTCGTTCGCAGCCCGCCCAGTGCACCGGGAGCGTACCGGGGCGGGCGGGGACGGCAGCGGGCGGGTCGCTCTCCGCCGTGATCCAGCGGGCGGCGTCGGCCCGCACGTCGGCCAGTGACTTCGCGCAGCCGGGCCGCCCCGCGCAGGCCGTCACGCCCGTCCACGGCGAGGCCGGGTCGACGACCAGCCCGGCGGCGACGAGCCGCCCGGCGACCTCGGCGAGAGAGGCCGGGGACAGGCCGGGCAGGACGACGCCACGCCACGGCGTCAGCCGTACCTCCTCGCCGCCCAGGCCGGCCAGCAGGGCGGCCTGGGCGGAGGTCAGCCGCCCCAGCGGCACCGTGACGCCGAGCGCGTTCAGGCCCGCGGGCTGTTCGACGACCCCGACGGGCCCGTGGGAGGGCGCCGGGACGGGCGCCCGCCGTACGGGGGCGGAGGTCGTCTCCAGGGAGGCCGCGACGCGGGCGGCGATCCGTTCGGCGCAGCCGGGCAGCTCGCCGATCCGCCACAGACGGCCCTCCCGGACCCCGGGCTCGGCCAGGAACGCCTCGGCGGCGGCCAGCAGCGCGGAGACCGCCGAACCCGGCGGCACCCGCAGGCCGCCGTCGGTCCCGGCCAGCAGCAACGCCACCTCGCCGGGGCCGGTCGGCAGGATCGCGGCGTCCGCCCCGAGCCAGGCCACGTCGCCCCGGCCGTCGTCGAGCGCGAACAGGAACCGCCCCGGCAGCCCGGCGAGCGCGGGCGTGCCGCACAGGCGCAGGTCGAGCTCACGGGTCAGCGGTCCCACGTCGAGAAGCCCCCGGCCGTCGAGGCCGCTCAGCGGTGAGGCCAGGACGTTGCGGACCCGTTCGTGGGTGGCCGAGGGCAGCAGCCCCGCCCGCGCCATGCGGGCCGCGAAGCCGTCCCCGGCGCCCAGTCCGCGCACCTGGACGTTGGCCCGGGAGGTCAGCTCGACGACGCCGTTGCCGCAGGTCTCGGCGGCCGAGGCCAGCTCGCGCAGCTGCGGGACCGTCAGGCGCCCTCCGGGTACCCTGACGCGCGCCAGGCCGCCGTCGGCCGCGGAATGCACCTGGAGCGCCCCCGGGCACGCGTCGGGATGAGATCGTCCGGAGAAGTGACCTTTTGACACGCTGAGGATGGTAGCTCCAGTTTCTTGCGGGGACCTCGCTGCCGTAGTCTCATCGTTGGCGACGGCAAAAGGGAGGAAGCCGGTGTGAATCCGGCGCGGTCCCGCCACTGTAACCGGGGAGCGAACCCCATCCAGCCACGGTCCGGCAACGGGCGGGAAGGCCGGGGGGAGCATCGATCCGGGAGCCAGGAGACTCCAGCCGTCGTAGCCGACGACGACCCGGGGCGAGGACCCCGAGGGAGGAAAGCCCTGTGCGCTGTTCGCCGTTCCCCAGCCGCCAGCCCGCACCGCCGTTCACGGCCGCGCCGCTCCCCGCCGGGGAGCGTGGCGAATGATCCTCCTGCTCTCCACCTCGGACACCGACCTGCTCAGCGCCCGCGCCAGCGGCGCGGACTACCGGCTCGGCAACCCGGCCAGGCTCACCGCGAGGGACCTGCCGCCCCTCGTCGAGGGCGCCGACCTGGTCGTCGTACGGCTGCTCGGCGGGCGCCGCGCCTGGGAGGAGGGCCTGGACGCCCTGCTCGCAGGGCCGCTGCCCGTCGTCGTGCTCGGCGGCGAACAGGCACCGGACGCCGAGCTGATGGAGTTGTCGACCGTGCCCGGCGGGGTCTGCGCCGAGGCGCACGCCTACCTCGCCCACGGCGGGGCCGCCAACCTCGCCGAACTGGGCCGCTTCCTGTCGGACACGCTGCTGCTGACCGGCCACGGCTTCGCCCCGCCCGCCCCGACGCCCGCCTGGGGCGTGCTCGAACGCCGGGCGCGCCGCGAGGAGGGACCGGTCGTCGGCGTGCTCTACTACCGCGCCCACCACGTCGCGGGCAACACCGCCTTCGTCGAGACGCTCTGCGCCGCGATCGAGGACGCGGGCGCCCGCGCGCTGCCCGTCTACTGCGCCTCCCTGCGCAGCGCCGAGCAGGGCCTGCTCGACACCCTGGGCACGGTCGACGCGCTGGTGGTGACCGTGCTGGCCGCGGGCGGCACCCGTCCGGCCACCGCGTCCGCGGGCGGCGACGACGAGGCCTGGGACGTCGGCGCGCTCGCCGAACTCGACGTGCCGATCCTGCAGGGCCTGTGCCTGACCGGTGGAAGGGCCGCCTGGGAGGCCAACGACGACGGCCTTTCCCCGCTCGACGCGGCGACCCAGGTGGCGATCCCCGAGTTCGACGGGCGGATCATCACGGTGCCGTTCTCCTTCAAGGAGATCGACGGGGACGGTCTGACCGTCTACGTCGCCGACCCCGAGCGGGCCTCCCGCGTGGCGGGCATCGCCGTACGGCACGCCGTCCTGCGGCATGTCCCGCCCGCCGAGCGGCGGATCGTGCTGATGCTGTCGGCCTACCCGACCAAGCACTCCAGGATCGGCAACGCCGTCGGCCTCGACACCCCGGCGAGCCTGGTGCGGCTGCTGGCCGCGATGCGCGAGCACGGCTACGACATCGGCGCCGAGGACGAACTGCCCGGCGTCACCGGGCAGGACGGCGACGCGCTGATCCACGCCCTCATCGCAGCCGGAGGCCAGGACCCCGACTGGCTCACCGAGGAACGGCTCGCGGGCAACCCGGTGCGGATCAAGGCCTCCCGGTACGCCGCGTGGTTCGCCACGCTGCCCGAGGACCTGCGGACCTCGGTCGAGGAGCACTGGGGACCCCCGCCCGGCGAACTGTTCGTCGACACCTCCGCCGACCCGGACGGTGAGATCGTGCTGGCCGCGCTGCGCTCGGGCAACGTCGTCGTCATGGTGCAGCCGCCCCGGGGGTTCGGCGAGAACCCCATCGCCATCTACCACGACCCCGACCTGCCACCCAGCCACCACTACCTGGCCGCCTACCGCTGGCTGTCCGACGGCTTCGGCGCGCACGCCGTGGTGCACGTCGGCAAGCACGGCAACCTGGAGTGGCTGCCCGGCAAGTCGGCGGGCCTGTCGGCCTCCTGCGGCCCCGACGCCGCCCTCGGGGACCTGCCGCTGATCTACCCGTTCCTGGTCAACGACCCCGGCGAGGGCACCCAGGCCAAGCGCCGCGCCCACGCCACGCTGGTCGACCACCTCGTCCCGCCGATGGCCCGCGCCGACACCTACGGCGACATGGCCAGGCTTGAGCAGCTCCTCGACGAGCACGCCTCCATCGCCGCGATGGACCCGGCCAAGCTGCCCGCGATCCGGGCGCAGATCTGGACGCTGATCCAGGCCGCCAGGCTCGACCACGACCTCGGCATCGAGGACCGCCCGCACGACGCCGAGTTCGACGACTTCCTGCTGCACGTGGACGGCTGGCTGTGCGAGGTCAAGGACGTCCAGATCCGCGACGGCCTGCACGTGCTCGGCGCGGCCCCGCAGGGCGCCGTCCGCGTCGACCTGGTGCTGGCCATCCTGCGCGCCCGCCAGATGTGGGCGGGCGGCATGGCGCTGCCCGGCCTGCGCGAGGCGCTCGGCCTGCGTGAGGACGGCACCGCCGGGCGCCTGGGCACCGACGAGGCCGAGGCCGAGGCCAGGTCGCTGGTCGAGGCGATGGAGGAGCGCGGCTGGGACCCGGCCGCCGCGGCCGGGATCGCCGCGTCCGTGACGGGCGGCGACCGGGAGCAGGTCGGGCGCGTCCTGCGGTTCGCGGCGGAGGAGGTCGTCCCCAGGCTGGCGCGCACCGTGGACGAGATCGGCGCGATCCTGCACGCCCTCGACGGCGGTTACGTCCCGGCGGGACCGAGCGGGTCGCCGCTGCGCGGGCTGGTCAACGTGCTGCCGACCGGCCGCAACTTCTACTCGGTCGATCCGAAGGCCGTGCCGAGCAGGCTGGCCTGGGAGACCGGGCAGGCGATGGCCGAATCGCTCCTTGAGCGCTACCGCTCCGAGCACGGCGACTGGCCGCGCTCGGTCGGCCTGTCGGTGTGGGGCACCAGCGCCATGCGCACCGCCGGGGACGACGTGGCCGAGGTGCTGGCGCTGCTGGGCGTGCGCCCGGTGTGGGACGAGGCGTCGCGGCGGGTCACCGGCCTTGAGGCGATCCCCGCCGGGGAGCTGGGCAGACCCAGGATCGACGTGACCGTCCGCATCAGCGGCTTCTTCAGGGACGCCTTCCCGCACGTGGTCGCCCTGCTCGACGACGCCGTACGGCTGGCCGCCGGGCTGGACGAACCGGACGAGGACAACTACGTCAGGGCGCACGTGCTGGCCGACACCCGTGAGCACGGCGACGAGCGCAGGGCGACCATGCGCATCTTCGGCTCCCGCCCCGGGGCGTACGGCGCCGGGCTGCTGCCGCTGATCGACAGCCGCAACTGGCGCGACGACGCCGACCTGGCCGAGGTGTACGCCGTGTGGGGCGGCTTCGCCTACGGCAGGGGCGTCGAAGGGGTCCCGGCCAGGCAGGACATGGAGGCCGCCTACCGGCGGATCGCGGTCGCGGCCAAGAACGTCGACACCCGCGAGCACGACATCGCCGACTCCGACGACTACTTCCAGTACCACGGCGGCATGATCGCCACCGTCAGGGCGCTCACCGGCAGGGCCCCCGCCGCCTACGTCGGCGACAGCACCCGCCCCGACGCGGTCCGCACCAGGACCCTGTCCGAGGAGACCTCCAGGATCTTCCGCGCCCGGGTGGTCAACCCGCGCTGGCTGGCCGCCATGCGCAGGCACGGCTACAAGGGCGCCTTCGAGCTGGCCGCGACCGTCGACTACCTGTTCGGCTACGACGCCACCACCGGGGTCGTGGCCGACTGGATGTACGACAAGCTCGCCGCGACCTACGTGCTCGACCCGGAGAACCAGGCGTTCCTGTCCGAGTCCAACCCGTGGGCGTTGCACGGCATCGCGGAACGCCTGCTCGAGGCGGCGGGCCGGGGCATGTGGGAGCACCCCGACCCGGACGTCCTGCGCGAGCTGCGGGAGGTCTACCTCACGTCGGAGGGGGACCTGGAGGACGACGCCTGACCGGTCCCCTCCCGAGGAGTCAGGAACGGCGGCCGAACCAGCGGCGTCTCCTCGCCGGTCCGGCCGCCGGAGCCGCGAAACCGCCCAGCGGCGGGACCGTCGGCGCGCAGTCGTCAAGGGCGACCGGGTCACCCATCGCGACCACGATCCTGCGGCCGCCCCGGAACGCCTCACGGGCGTGCGCCGACAGGATGTTGTCCACGATCAGGACGTCACCCGGCCGCCACGTCTCCCTGACCGTCGCCCGCCGGTAGGCCTCGTCGATCGTCTCCACGTCCTGCCTGGAGATCGGCTCGCCGTCGCCGTAGGCCGTGTTGAAGGGCAGGTTGTCGTGCCCGAGGTCCTCAAGGAACACCTCACGCACCTCCGGGTCGAGCGCCCACTCGTTCCAGAAGACCGTGTGGTTGAACCACACCTCCTCCCCGGTCCCCGGGTGGCGGATGGTCGCCGAGCGGCGCTGCGTCGTGCGCAGCCGGTCACCGTCCAGCCACTCGTGGGCGATGTGGTTGGCCGCGCAGTACGCGGCGACCTCGTCCCTGTCCTCGGTGCCGAAGGCGGTGCGCCAGCCGAGGCTGATGTGGTCGCCGTAGTTGCGCACCAGGGACCAGCCGTGCGCGCGGAACCGGTCGGCGAGCGGCGCCGGGATGTCCCCGAGCACCTTGCGCACGTCGGTCACCGGGGTCGCGCCTCCCTGGTCGGGGGCGACCAGGCAGCCGAACATCAGCAGCCCGGGGAAGCTGAGCGCGTAGCTGTTCTCGTTGTGCGGGCGGATCGCCTGGGACGGCGGCAGGTCCGTCGAGGAGTAGACGTCCTTGCCGAAGTGGCTGCGCGGGGTGGCCTTCTCCACATACCCGGCGGGCCTGGAGATCAGGGAGTCGCGCACCTCGGCGAAGTCCCCGACCTCCTTGAGCGGCAGCCCCCGCAGGTAGAGGGCGCCGTGGACGTCCAGGCCCGCCCTGAGGGCCTGGCGGTTCTCCCGCAGCCACTCGCAGGTCTCCCTCAGGCCGGTCCCCTGGGCGTCGGCCGCGGCGGGGCGGCCGTCCCCGGCCTCCCAGGCGATGGTGGTGTTCACGATGCGCGCGTCCTTTCGAGTTCTTCGATGCCGACGAGGTCGTCGGGCCTGGCGTCGGGCACGTCGTCGTCGAAACGCGCCAGGGTCCTGATCCGGAGGCCCGCGACCGTCAGCAGGGCGATGCCGAGACCGCACAGCAGGTAGAGCAGCCCGATGCCGCGTCCCGGCCCGGTGCCGATCACCACGCCGAGGGTGCCGGCGAGCGGGCCGCCCGCGGCGAGCAGCGGGTCGAGGAGGGGGGCGGCGAGCGGGGCGACGACGCCGAAGCCGATCGGTGTGGTCGCCGCGGCGATCATGGTGTTGACCGCGATGACGCGTCCCTGGAAGCGGTAGGGCACCTTCACCTGGATGATCGTCATGATGATGCCGTTGATCAGCGCCAGCGCGTAGGACATGCCGAAGGCCCCGGCGCCGATCAGCCAGAGGTCGGGCCGCAGCCCGATCAGCAGCCCCGAGACCGCCATCAGCGTCGTGGTGAGGATCACGCCACGCAGCCTGCGGTGGGTCGGGCCGCCCCACAGGCTCATGGTGACGCCGCCGGCGACCGCGCCCGCTCCGGCCGCGACCGCCATGGCACCGGCGGCGGCCAGCGAGGAGAAGGACAGGACGAGCGGCGAGACCATGACGAACATGGGCGCCAGGAACAGGTTCACCCCGGCGAAGAGGGCGAGCATGGCCCGGAAGCTCCGGTGCCCCAGCGAGAACCGGAAACCGTTGGCGATCTCCGCGGACATCGGCTCGCGGCGGCGCAGCCCCAGTGCGGTGGGGAACCTGACGAACAGCACCACGACGACGGCGAAGGCGTAGGCCGCCACCTGGATGGTCAGGATGCCCTCAAGGCCGATGGCGGCCAGCAGGCCGACCGCGACGAGCGGGACGAGGAACTGGGCGGTGCCGATCGCCAGCTGCACGATGCCGTTGGCGTGCCCGAGGTAGCGTTTCGGCACCAGCTGCGGGATCGACGCCTGGTAGGCGAGCCGCTGGAACGTCGCAGAGACCGAGACGACCGCTATCAGCACGTACAGCGGGGCGACCGTGAGCCTGCCGGTGAGCAGCAGGGCGAGCATCGCCGCCTGCGCCAGCCCCGAGCACAGGTCACCGGCGATCATCACCCGCCGCCGGTCGTGACGGTCGACCACGGCGCCCGCCAGCGGCGCGACGCAGATTCCCGGCACCAGGGCGAGCAGGGCGATGAGCCCGAAGTGGACCAGGGACCCGGTGACCGTGTAGATCCAGATCGGCACCGCGAACTCGGTCAGCGCCGACCCGGTCAGCGAGACGAGCTGCCCGAGCGCGACGGCCAGGAAGCGGCGCACGTCCGGCTCCCGCTCCCGCCGTACGGCGGCCCGCCGCGTCACGGAGTCCTGCAGCCACCAGGTGCCGCCCGCCTCCCGCGAGTGCTCCCGGCGCCAGGCCTCGTCGGCGGTGTGGGCGCCCGTCAGGATCTGGGCCAGCTCCCCGGCGCGGTACTTGGGGAAGAAGTGGCCCGCCTCGTCGATGACGACCAGCGAGGCCGACTCGGACACGAAGCACCACTCCTTGAAGCGCTCCTGGTAGAACTCGGTGCCCGGGTCGCGTTCGCCGACGACCGAGATGACCGGCGCCCGCAGCCGTGGCTGCTCGGTGCCCAGGATCCGCGTGTAGTACTCCTCGGCCATCCGGCCGTCCTCACGCATCAGCTCGACGGTGAAGGCCACCTGCTCCTCGTCGAGTCCGGACACGTCGCCGCCGATGGCGCGCAGTTCGGCCGCGACCCTCCTGGTGCCCTGCAACCGGTCGTTGATGAGGCTGCTGAGCGGGCCGAGGAGACGGCCCCTCGGTTTGGCGAAGGGGAAGATGCCGCCCAGGTAGAGGGCGTCGAGCTCACGGCCGGACGCCTCGACGTGGCGGGCCAGTTCGATGGCCAGGGCGCTGCCGGGCGCGCAGTGCCCGTAGATCACGATGGGGCCCCGGACGCGTTCGGCGATCTCCTCGGCGCAGAGCCTGGCCACCTCCTCGAACGGCAGCTGCCCCTCCTCGCCCGGCTCGCGCCCCGGCGCGGCGACCGCGTAGAGGGAGTAGCCCGCGGGCATCGCGTCGGCGAGCGTCTGGTAGACGACCGCGTTCGCGCCGCCGTACGGCACGCAGATGACGGAGCCGACGTGGTCGCCGGGGGCGACCGGGCGGGTCAGCTCGGCCAGGACGCGGCGCGGCGCGGCGGCCCCGGCCCGGCGTTCGGTGACGAGCGTGGCGAGGGCGGCGACCGTGGGGTGGGTGAACATCTCCAGCACGCCGATCGGCGGTCTGCTCTCCGGGAAGGCCTTGCGCATCCTGGCCACGACCTGGGTGGCCAGCAGAGAGTGGCCGCCGAGCTCGAAGAAGTCGTCGCCGGTGCCGACCCGTTCGAGGTCGAGGACGCCCGCCCAGATGGCGGCGACGGCCTCCTCCGCCGGATCGGCCGGGGCGGTGTAGCCGGGCCGCAGGTCGGGCCGCTCCGGCTCCGGGTCGGGCAGCGCCGCGCGGTCCACCTTGCCGTGCGCCTGGAGCGGGAGCCGGTCGAGCCAGACGAACCGGCCGGGGACCATGTACTCGGGGAGCCGGTCGAGCAGGAACGCCCGCAGCTCGGCGGCGCCGGTCTCCGGCGCGGCCGGCTCCCGTTCAAGCCACGCGACGAGACGGTCGCCGCGCAGCCCGGCCACGCCCTGGACGACGCCGGGCAGGGCGCCGAGCGCCGCCTCGACCTCGCCGGGCTCGACCCGGTAGCCGCGGATCTTCATCTGGTGGTCGGCCCGGCCGAGGAAGTCGAGGCGTCCGCCGGGGAGCCACCGGACGAGGTCGCCGGTGCGGTACATGCGCGCGCCCGGCTCGCCGTACGGGTCGGCGACGAAGCGTTCCGCGGTGAGGCCCGGCCTGCCGAGATACCCCCTGGCCAGGGTGTCGCCGCCGACGTAGAGCTCACCGGCGGTCCCCGGCGGCACCGGGCGCAGCGCCCGGTCGAGCACGTAGACGCGGGCGTCGGGGAACGGGCGGCCGACGGGCCAGGCCGTACCGCCGGAGAGAGCCGACGGGTCCACCCGCTCGCCGGTCACCGCGACGACCGTCTCGGTCGGGCCGTAGCTGTTGAGGATCGCGCAGCCCGCGCGGGAGGCCAGGTCACGGACCCAGGCGGCCGGGGACGCCTCACCCGCCAGGACGAGCGCCCGGCGCGGCAGCAGCCGTTCCGGCTCGACCTCCGCGCCGAGCGCGGCCAGATGGGAGGGCGTCATCTTCAGATAGTCGAGGCCTCGCACGGCCTCGGCCAGTTCGGGCCCGGAACCGCGGCGGGGCAGCTGGCGCAGGGTTCCGCCGCCGGTGAGCGGCAGGTGGAACATCAGCATGCTGAAGTCGAAGGCGAGCGACTGGAGCAGGCCGAAGGTGGCGCCGGGCACGATGTCGTACTCCTGGCGGATGTACTCCAGGTAGGCCACGATGTGCCGGTGCTGGACGCCGACCCCCTTGGGCCGCCCGGTCGTGCTGGAGGTGTAGATCACGTAGGCGAGGTCGCCGGGGCCCGCCACCGGTTCGAGCGGCGTGTCGTCGTCCGGGCCGGCCAGCCGGTCCATTTCGACGACCGGGCCGGTGAAACCGCTCGCCCGCTCGCGCAGCGCCGAGTCGGTGACCAGCAGCACGGCCGAGGCGTCGGCGAGCAGGAGGTCCATCCGCTCACGCGGCTGCTCGGGGTCGAGCGGCAGGTAGGCACCGCCCGCCTTGAGCACCGCGAGGATCGCGACGGCGGCCTCCACGGTCTCGTCGAGACAGATCGCCACCCGCGTGTCGGGGCCGGTACCGAGCGCCCGCAGCCGCCTGGCCAGCCGGTTGGCCCGGCTGTGCAGTTCGGCGAAGGTCAGCGACCGTTCCCCGGCGACGAGGGCGATCGCGTCCGGGGTCCGTGCCGCCTGCGCCTCGGCCATCTCGCCGAGCGTGCGGTGCGCGGGCCGCCAGGTACGGGTGCCCGCCCACTCGCCGAGCAGCGTGCGCCGCTCCCGCTCGCCGAGCAGGTCCACCTCGGACAGGCGCAGCGCGGGATCGGCCGCGGCCTGCCGCAGGAAACGCCGCATCGAGTGTTCGACACGCTCGACGGTCGAGGCCTCGAACAGGTCGGTCCGGTAGGTGATGAAACCGCTCAGCCCCTCGGGGGTCTCGCTGACGTACAGCGCCAGGTCGAACTGGGTGGCGCGCAGCCGCAGGTCGAACGGGCTCACCTCAAGCCCCGCGACGGTCGTCTCACGGACCGCCCGGTCGACCAGCGTGAACGTCGCCTGGAAGACCGCGGACCGGCCGGGGTCCCGCTCGACCCGCAGGTCGTTGACCAGCCGGTGGAAGGGGTAGTCCTGGTGCGCCAGCGCGCCCAGCACGGTCTGCCTGGTGTCGCGCAGGTGCTCGGCCACGGTCGGGTCCGCCCCGGTACGGCCGCGCAGGGTCACCATGTTGACGAAGGCGCCGACCACCCCCTCGAGCTCCCGGTAGGGCCGTCCGGCCACCGGCGAGCCGATCGCGAAGTCGTCCTGGCCCGCGTGCCGGGCGAGCACCGCGTGGTAGGCCGCCAGCAGGGTCATGTAGAGCGTGACGGAGTGCGCCCTGCCCAGCTCGCGTACGGTCTCGGTCAGCTCGGCGTCCCAGGTGAAGGAGTGGGCCGCGCCCTCGAACCGCTGCTCGGGCGGCCGTGGACGGTCGGTCGGCAGCTCCAGGTCGGGCAGCCCGGCCAGTTCCGCGCGCCAGAAGGCGCCGTCGGCCTCGGCCGCGGGCCCGGCCAGCCGCTCCCGCTCCCAGACGGCGAAGTCGCCGAACTGCACGGCCGGACCCGGCGGCGGACCGGGGGCGCCCTCGCGCAGCCCGCCGTACAGGGCGAGCAGCTCACCCGTCATGATCTCCAGCGACCGGCCGTCGCTCACGATGTGGTGGACGAGGAGCATGAGCACGTGGTCGCCGGGCCCGACACGGACCAGCGACGTCCGCAGCGGCGCGTCGCTCGTCAGGTCGAACGGCCGGGCCGCCTCCGCGCCGAGGATCTCGGCCGCCCGCTCCACGTCCTCCGCCTCGGTGACCTCGAGCGTGACGGGCCACGGCTCGTCGACGACGACCCTCGGCCGCCCGTCCTGGGTGGCGGGGAAACGCATCCGCAGCGCCTCGTGCCTGGCCACCAGCGCGGTCAGCGCCTCGGCGAGCAGCGCGACGTCCAGCTCCCCCCTCAGACGCATGGCGACGGGAAGCGTGTAGGCGACGTTTCCCGGGGCGAGCTGCTCCATGAACCACAGCCGCTCCTGCCCGCTGGACGGCGGCGGCTCGGTCCCCGGAGGACGGGGCGGGACGGTCGCGCTCCCCGCCCGCCCGCGCAGTCGCTGTGACAGCAGGGCGCGTTTGTCGGCGGTGAGGGCGCCCGCACGCTCCGACAGCTGGTCGGTCATCAGGCGGTTCTTCCTTCTATGTCGTTGATGAGCAGCGCCTCGACGGTGTCGGCCAACCGTTCGACCGTGGGGTCGGTGAAGACCGCGTTGACCGGTATCTCCAGGTCCACGGCCGCCCTGATCCTGGCGGCGACCCGGATGGCCAGCAGCGAGTTGCCGCCGAGGGCGAAGAAGTCGTCGCGCACGCCGATCCGCTCGACCCCGAGCACCTCGGCCCAGACCTCCGCGACCAGCTCCTCGGCCTCGGTCCTCGGCCCCTGTTCCTCCTCGGCCGTCTCCCCCCACACGGGGGCGGGCAGGGCGTCGCGGTCGACTTTGCCGTTGTGGTTGAGGGGGAGGGTGTCGAGGATGACGAGGGCGGTGGGGATCATGTAGGCGGGGAGGGTTCGCCGGGCGTGTTGGAGCAGGTGGTCGGGGTCGGCGGGGTGCCGGGTGGTGAGGTAGGTGACGAGGCGTTTGTCGCCGGGGTTGTCCTCGCGCAGCAGGGTCACGCTCTGGACGACGTCGGGGTGGCGCAGGAGGACGGCGTCGATCTCCCCCGGCTCCACCCGGAATCCACGGATCTTCACCTGCCCGTCGGCCCGGCCGACGAACTCCACGCTCCCGTCGGCGCGGCGCCGTACCAGGTCGCCGGTGCGGTACATGCGGGTGCCGGGCGGGCCGTAGGGGTCGGCGACGAAGCGTTCGGCGGTGAGGCCGGGTCTGCCGAGGTAGCCGCGGGCCAGGTGGTCTCCGGCGATGTACAGTTCCCCGGGCACCCCGGCGGGAACGGGCCGCAGCGCGGCGTCCAGGACGTGGGCGCGCGTGTTGTCGAGCGGCCCGCCGATCGGGACGGTGCCCGCGGGCGTCTTCGCCGTCCGGTGGGACAGCGCGAACGTCGTCGTCTCGGTCGGGCCGTAGACGTTGGTCACGACGCCGCCCGCGTCCAGCACACGTTCGACCGACGCGGGGGAGACCGCCTCCCCTCCCGTCCACAGTTCGGGTACGGCCGCCAGCACCTCGGGTGAGCTCTCGGCCAGGACGTTGAACAGTCCGGTGGTCAGGAACACCCCGGTGACGCGTTCCTGTCTGAGCGTCCGGTCGAGGGTGGGCGCGTCGAGTACGCCGGGCGGGGCGACGACCACCGTCCCGCCGTTGAGCAGCGGCACCCACACCTCGTAGGTCGAGGCGTCGAAGGCGAACGCGGAGTGCGACAGCACCCGGTCGTGCCCGGTGAAACGACGGTCGGCCGCCAGCGCCACCACGTTGTGGTGGGTGACGGCGACGCCCTTGGGGGTTCCGGTGGAGCCGGAGGTGAACATGACGTAGGCGAGTTGCCGGGGGTCGGTTTCACGGTCCGGGTTGCCGGGGTGGGTCTCGCCGGTGACCTGGACGGTGGTGAGGTCGTGCCCGGCGTGGGCTCCGTCGGTCACGGCGAGGGTGGCGCCGGTCTCCCGCCTGATCCAGTCCATGCGCTCCGGGGGGTAGGCCGGGTGCAGGGGGACGTAGACGGCGCCCGCCTTGACGATGGCCAGGAGGGCGACGACGACGTCGGCGGATCGTTCCAGCAGGACCAGGACGGGGGTCTCCGTGCCGGCCCCCGCCGCGATCAGCCGGTGGGCCAGGGCGTTGGCACGCTCGTTGAGCCGGGCCGCGGTCAGGCGGGTGGTGCCGCAGACCACGGCTTCGGCGTCGGGGTTCGCCGCGGCCCGCGCCTCGAACAACCGGGCCAGGTCGCCGTACGGCAGCGGTGCCGCGGTGGCGTCGCCCTTCTCGGCCAGGGCACGCCGCTCCCCGGCGGTGAGCAGCTCGACCTGCCCGATCCGGACGTCCGGGTCCGCCGCCACCGCCTCCAGCAGCCTCGTCAGCCACCCGGCGATCGACTCGGCCGTGCCGGGGTCGAACAGGTCGGTGGCGTACTGCAGCACCCCGTGGATTCCCGACGGCCCCTCGCTGAGGCCGAACAGCAGGTCGCACTTGGCGCCGCTGAGGCCGTACAACGAGTAGTCCGGGTCCGGTGTCACCGTCAGACCGGGCACCTCGGTCCTGTCGTCCGGGGTGTTCTCCAGGGCCAGCATCACCTGGAAGAGCGGGTTGCGGCCGGGCAGCCGCACCGGGTTGAGCGCCTCGACCAGATGCTCGAACGGCACGTCCTGGTGCGCGTACGCCGCCAGGTCCGCCTCCCTGACCCGGGCCAGCAGCTCACGGAAACTCGGATCGCCCGAGGTGTCGGTGCGCAGCACCAGCGTGTTGACGAAGAAGCCGACCAGGTCGTCCAGCGCCTCGTCCGCACGGCCCGCCACGGGAGAGCCGACCGGTATGTCGCAGCCCGCCCCGAGCCTGGTCAGCAGCGCAGCCAGCCCCGCCTGCAGGACCATGAACAGCGTGGCCTGGCCGGTCCTGGCCAGGGTGAGCAGCCGCCCGTGCAGCTCGGGTGAGATCCGCAGCGGTACGGCACCGCCCCCGTGCCCCGGGAACGTCGGCCGGGGCCGGTCGGCGGGCAGCGGCAGCTCCTCGGGCAGTCCCGCCAGGGCCCGCCGCCAGAAACCGGTCTGCGCGCTCATGAGACTGTCCGGGTCCGCCGCGTCCCCGAGCAGCTCGCGCTGCCACAGGGTGTAGTCGCGGTAACGCACGGGCAGCGGCTCCCACTCCGGGGCCTCACCCCGCGTGCGGGCCGCGTAGGCCGTCGCCAGGTCACGTCTGAGAGGCGCCATCGACCAGCCGTCCGCGGCGATGTGGTGCAGCAGCACGACCAGCGCGTGCTCGTCGGGGTCGCCCTGCCCGAGGGCGAACAGGCACGCCCGCACCGGCGGTTCGGCCGACAGATCGAAGGGACGCGCGGCCTCCCGCTCGATGGCGGGGCCGAGCTCCGCCTCGCCGATCTCCGTGACCGTCAGACCGGGGACGACGTCGAGCACCCGCTGGCCGTCCGGCGAGGGGAAGACCGTCCGCAGCGTCTCGTGCCGCCAGGCCACGTCACGCAGCGCCGCCGCGAGCGCCTCCCGGTCCAGCCGTCCGGACAGGCGCAGGACCAGCGGGATGGTGTAGAGCCCGGCGGACTCGGCGAGCCGGTCGACGATCCAGATCCGGTGCTGGGCGAAGGAGAACGACGGCTCCCCGGAATCCTCCGAGCGGACCAGCGGCGGCCTGGTCCCGCGTCCCCTCGCCCTCTCGACCGCCGTGGCGAGCGCGGCGACGGTCGGCGCCTCGAACACCTCCCGAACCTGCACCTCGACGGAGAGCGCCGACCTGATCCCGGCCACCACCCGCATGGCCAGCAGCGAGTGCCCGCCGAGCGCGAAGAAGTCGTCGTCGATCCCGATCCCCGGTACGGCGAGCACCTGCGCGAACAGGTCGCGGAGGATCTCCTCGACCGGAGTGCGCGGCGCCGTGCCCGAGGTCGTCGTCTCCGGGGCGGGCAGGGCGTCGCGGTCGACTTTGCCGTTGTGGTTGAGGGGGAGGGTGTCGAGGATGACGAGGGCGGTGGGGATCATGTAGGCGGGGAGGGTTCGCCGGGCGTGTTGGAGCAGGTGGTCGGGGTCGGCGGGGTGCCGGGTGGTGAGGTAGGTGACGAGGCGTTTGTCGCCGGGGTTGTCCTCGCGTAGCAGGGTCACGCTCTGGACGACGTCGGGGTGACGGGTGAAGGCCGCGTCGATCTCCCCAAGCTCCACCCGGATACCGCGGACCTTCACCTGCCCGTCGATCCGGCCGACGTAGTCGAGAAGGCCGTCGGGAAGCCTGCGGACGAGGTCGCCGGTGCGGTACATGCGGGTGCCGGGCGGGCCGTAGGGGTCGGCGACGAAGCGTTCGGCGGTGAGGCCGGGTCTGCCGAGGTAGCCGCGGGCCAGGTGGTCTCCGGCGATGTACAGTTCCCCGGGCACCCCGGCGGGAACGGGCCGCAGCGCGGCGTCCAGGACGTGGGCGGCCGTGCCGTCGAGCGGCCCGCCGATCGGGACCACATCGCCGGGCTCGGTCACGTGGTGGGCGGTGGCGTAGACCGTGGTCTCGGTCGGGCCGTAGCCGTTGTGGACGTCACCCCCGGCCGCCAGCACCCGCCCGACCGCGGCGGCGGAGGCGGCCTCACCCGCGATCCACAGCTCGGGTACGGCCGCCAGCACCTCGGGTGAGCTCTCGGCCAGGACGTTGAACAGTCCGGTGGTCAGGAACACCCCGGTGACGCGTTCCTGCTTGAGCGTCCGGTGGAGGGTGGGCGCGTCGAGTACGCCGGGCGGGGCGACGACCACCGTCCCGCCGTTGAGCAGCGGCACCCACAGCTCGTACATCGACACGTCGAAGGAGGGCGCCGTGTGGTGCAGCACCCGCCGATGGCCGGGCCCCCGCCAGAGACGGTCGAAGGCGAAGGCCGCGACGTTGTGGTGGGTGACGGCGACGCCCTTGGGGGTGCCGGTGGAGCCGGAGGTGAACATGACGTAGGCGAGTTGCCGGGGGTCGGTTTCACGGTCCGGGTTGCCGGGGTGGGTCTCGCCGGTGACCTGGACGGTGGTGAGGTCGTGCCAGGCGTGGGTTCCGTCGGTCACGGCGAGGGTGGCGCCCGTTTCCCGCCTGATCCAGTCCATGCGCTCCGGGGGGTAGGCCGGGTGCAGGGGGACGTAGACGGCGCCCGCCTTGGCGATGGCGAGCAGGGTGACGACGGTTTCCGCGGATCGTTCCAGCAGGACGAGGACGGGGGTCTCGGGTCCGGCTCCGGCCGCGATCAGCCGGTGGGCCAGGGCGTTGGCACGCTCGTTGAGCCGGGCCGCGGTCAGGCGGGTGGTGCCGCAGACCACGGCTTCGGCGTCGGGGTTCGCCGCGGCCCGCGCCTCGAACAACCGGGCGAGGCTCTCTCGGCGGGAAAGCGGGTTCATCGGGTCTCCTGGTTCATGACACGGCGACCAGGGAGCCGCCCTGCCGCCGACGGGACGGAACACGCCGGACGTGGCCGGAAGCGGGAGGTCTCCTCATAAGGCCGGGAGACCTTCCCGCGACGCCGAGAGACCGCGGGGCCGCATGTCGGTCCAGTTCGCCTCGACGAATTCAAAGCAGTCCCGGCGGCTGCTTTCCCCGAGCGCCACCTCCCATCCCCTGGGAATTTCCTGGGAAAAAGGCCACAGAGAGTGCTGGCCCTCACCGTTGACCAGGACGAGGTAGCGCCCGTCTTCGTCCTCGAATGGATTGCTCATGGAAACTCCGTACTCTGGTGTGGTCCTTGGCGCCGACGCCGGGAGAACGCCGGGAAGGACATCAGTGGAACGCCGGGAGGGCATGAACCACACCGTCCCCGGTAAGCTCGCGTTTGAATTCGGATTCGCCCGCGAGAGGAAAGCCGGAGAAATCCGCCCCGTGCCCGCCCGGACGGTCACCCCTGGTAATCGGGCGTGTGGCCGTCCGAGACGAGCGTCGTGGACGCGGGTCCGACCGGAAGGAGAAGGCCGGGGAGCCGCTCAGGAGGGCGGCGAAGCCGTACGGCACCTGCGACGCGCGGAATTTCTGAGGACAGGGCCGGGAAGAGCGCGGAACCGCGCCGAGGGCCGGGTGGAGGAAATGCCGTTTCCATCCTCGAATGGATTGCTCATGGAAACTCCGCGCTGTCGGATGCGGGTTTGTGAATCGTCTGGTCGGCCGGGCGCAGGATCGTCGCGTGACGCCGGGTGCCGACTGGCAACCCCGCTTTGCCATTGATGCTCCAAAAGCGGAGTATGCCCTCAGGCCCCATGTAATTGTCAACCCTTGACAAAGGTTCTGGGCGGAGAAACAATCCACTGCCGGATGACGTCCGGCGGGAGGCCGGCGCTTCCCGAGGAGAAACGGGAGAACGATGGCCGAGCGTGCGCCGCTGCCCTATGCCCATCTGCGCCGGGTTCCGGCGTTCGAGGTCGTCAGCGACGACCTCGCGGACGGCGGGGTCCTGCCCGACGCGCACGTCTACGAGTCCGGCAACCTCTCCCCGCACCTGCGCTGGTCCGGCGCCCCCGACGGGACGGTGAGCTACGCGGTCACCTGCTTCGACCCCGACGCGCCCACCTGCAGCGGCTGGTGGCACTGGCTGCTGGTCGACATCCCGGCGGAGGTGACCGAGCTGCCGCGCGGAGCGGGCAGCGGCGACATGAAGGGTCTGCCGGGCGGCGCGATCCACGGGCGCAACGACTACGGCACCTTCGACTTCGGCGGGGCCGCCCCGCCTCCCGGGCCGCCGCACCGCTACGTCTTCGCCGTCCACGCCCTGGGCGTGGAGAGCGCCGAGGTCACCCCGGACCAGACGGCCGCGATCTTCTCCGGCACGATCAACCACCACGCCCTGGCCCGCGCGGTGCTCACCGTCGAGTACGGGATCTGAGGCCCTCCCCGCGGAGGGCGGTCACCGGCCTGGCGGCTCCGTCCGCCACGGCAGGACCGCGCAGTCGCCGTCGGTCCCGGCCATGATGCGCCTCAGGTGGGGGGCCGACGGGCTGATCGCGAACCGGCGCCGGGCGGCGAGCAACAGCGGCAGGTCGGCCGCGCTGTCGGAGTAGGCGTAGCCGAAGGGCACCGGTATCCCCGCCGCCCGCAGCATGAGCACCTTTCCCTCGCCGAGACAGCGCTCGCCGACCACGAGCCCGCCGAGCCGCCGGCTCTCCCGGGTGGCGACGATCTCCACGCCGTCCAGCCCGAGCTCGGCGCAGACCGCCCTGACGACACGCGCCCCCGAGCCGCTGGCGATCACGACCCGGTCGCCCCGGGAGAGGTGTTCGCGCAGCCGGTCCAGTCCCGCGCGCATCGGGTTGGCCGAACCCGCTCCCGCGTGCCCCGCCGCGAAGACGCCGGCCAGCCGGTCCAGTTCCGCGTCGTCGCTGCCGACGGTGGCGAACCAGCAGAGCCCCGACAGGGCGGCTCTGCGCGTCCTGGCGTTGGGCAGCGCCCGCAGTGAGGCGATCACCGGAAGCGCGGGCAGCAGGAGCGCGAGCCGCCACGGCCGCCGCCGCATCAGCCAGCGCAGGAACCACTCGCCGCACTCGCCCCTGACCAGGGTGCCGTCCAGGTCGAAGACGGCGATCCCCGGCGCCTGCCCGGGGACGTCCCCGGAGACGGGGGAGAGGCTGTGGTCCACGGTCGGTTCCTTCGCGGGTCGCGGGGGACGGGCCGGAACGCTCCACACCGCCGGGGAGGCCGCCGGGCCGGTGGGAGGTCCATGACGCGAGCGGCCCGGGACACGCATGGACGGGCGGGCACGCCGTCGGCCGGTTCGCCCTCAGGGCCCGGCGCGCGATCAGTGTGCCATGCCGGAAGCCCGTTGACCATGGGGAAAACGCTTTGTTCCCGCCCTTGGACCGTTCTCATTAGTGACGCGAATAAATTATTAAAGTCCTGTCCGAAACGGGTGGCCCGGGTGGCGGTATGGGGCGCCTTGGGGGGCGGGATCGCAGTTCCGGCCCGACCGGAACGCCTCCGCCGTATCACGTCCGGAATTGAGAGAGCGTTATCTGGAGAGCTCTCCGCTTACGTCCGTAACCTAAAAACATGAGTTCCCCTCGCGTACGGCACATCCGAGTTGGTCTGCGGTCATTTAGGTGCGTAGCGAAGTCGCAACTTTGGGTGACTTTAATCTGAAAATTCACCATTTATTTGCTTTGATCACCTCCTATACACTCGCTCGCGGCGCTGGTCGGGAGACCAGTGACCGACGGCCGCGCGATCGCGCTCTGCCTGGCATTTGCCACCGCCAAACCTTCGTACGACGGGGGACATCCTCGAAATGCCACACAAGACCCTTGACTACGCTCGAGAACTACTCGGGGTCGGCTATGCGCGCATAACACTGGGCGCGAAGGAGGCCACTCTCCTGGCCACCGCCCTGGACGAGTGCCGGCGCTTCTTCTCCCTGCCCGACGCGACCAAGGCGCGCTACTCAAGCGCCGACTGCAACTTCGGCTACCGCCCGCTCGGCATGGAGTACTCGATCACCGCGGACCGGCCGGACCTGAACGACTGCTTCACGCTGTGGTCGGACCGGCTCGACCTCGTACCGAACTCCGCGGAGCTGACCTCGCTGACGGACGCGCTCCTGGCCTGGCGGAACCACCTGTCCACGCTCGTCTCCGACGTCGTCGGCCACGTCGCGGGAATCATCGGGGACGCGCAGGTGCCCTCCTTCGAGGCGGCCTCCTACCTGCAGGTCAACAACTACACCCACGCGGACGGGGAGCGCGACCTGCTCCAGGACCGGCACGAGGACGGCCACCTGGTCACCGTCATCCACACCACCGCCCCCGGCCTTGAGATCTGGCCGGACGGAGAGTGCCTGCCGGTCGAGATGGCCCCCGACGAGGTCGTCCTGATGCCGGGCTCGGTCTTCGCCGAGCTCACCGGGGGAAAGGTCGGCGCGCTGGACCACCAGGTGCGCAACCTCGGCCTCGACCGGCGCATGTCCCTGATGTACTTCGTCAACCCCGAGCTGACCGAGCCCCTCTACCCCTGGGTGCGCACCGAGGGTGAGGCCCCCGCCGACCTGCGTGACAAGATCCGCAGCCACCCGGCGACCTTTGGACTCCCCCATGTCCCCGTCCTCTGACCTCCGTACCGTCCTCATCGTCGGCTCCGGCGACGGCACGGGACTGAACTTCTCCCGCTCGCTCGCCCTGGCCGGGGGATACCGGACCGTCGGCGTCGACACCACCCTTGAGGACTTCCACGCCAGCGAGGCGGACGCCCGCTACCTCGTCTCCTGGGACGACCCCGCCGACCTGGTGAAACAGGTCAACGACATCGCCGGGCGGGAGTCGGCCGACCTGATCTACGCCGCCGACACCAGCCCCGAACTGCTCGCCGTCGCCGAGTCCCGAGACGACCTCGTCGCGCCCACCCTCCTTCCCGACCGGGACGACCACCACAGGATGGAGGACAAGTGGGCCACCTGGCAGGCCCTCAGGCAGGCGGAGCTGCCCGTTCCCGACACCGTCCTGGTCGACTCACCGGCCGACCTGGAGGAGATCATGGCGCGCCACCCCAAGGTGTGGCTGCGCCGCCGCAGCGGCAGCGGGGGAGCGGGCTCCATCGCGACCGGGTCGATGCCGCTGGCCACGGCCTGGCTCGACGAGCACTCCGGCTGGGGCCACTTCACCGCGGCCGAGCACCTGTCCAAGCGGACCGCCACGCTCAGCGGGCTCTGGAACGACGGTGAGCTGGTCTGCTCCCAGCTCAGGGAACGGGTCTCCTGGAAGTACGCGACGCTGTCGGTCTCCGGCGTCACCGGCATCACCGGGGCGCAGCGCACCTTCTGGGACGAGGAACTGCACGAGCTGGCGCTGCGGTGCGTGCGCGCGGTCTGCGCGCGGCCGCACGGCATCATCGGCGTCGACTTCACCTACGGCCACGACGGCACGGCGCTGCCCACCGAGGTGCAGCCCGCCAGGTTCTACTCGTCGATCTACTTCCTGGCCACGCTCGGCGTCAACATGCCCGACCTGTACTGCAGGCTCGCCCTCGACGGCGGCCACGGCCTGCCCGGCCCCGCGGCGAACCCCATCAGGGAGAGCCACTACTGGGTGAAGTCGGTCGACAAGCTCCCCCGGCTGCTCTCGCCCGAGGAGTTCGCCCGTGGGTGAGTGGACGCATCACGACCTGCGGCGGCTCTGCGCGGCAGGGAGGCCCATCACCAAGGGGCCGCTGAACGACACCTACGCCGCGACCCTCGGCGGAAGGGCGGTGTTCGTCAGGCACCGGGTCCTGGACGACCCCTGCTATGGCCAGACCTTCGCCGGGGAGCGCCTCGTCGGCCCCCTGCTGCCCGGCCGGATCAGGGTGCCCGAGATTCTGCAGGTCGTCCCGGACGAACAGGGCGACGACCGGTTCGCCGTCTTCGAGTTCGTCGACGGTCACACCCCCGACTGGGACGACCCCGAGGTGCTGACCGCGCTGGCCGACCGGCTCCTCGACGTGCACGCGATCCCCGCCGACGGCCTCGGCGACGTCGGCGGGCCGCTCAGCCGTACGGAGGTGCCCGCCTACCTGCTCGGCCTGCTGCGGCGCGAGTGCGAGCTGCTGCCCGCCCACGCGGGCGAGCTCACCGGCGCGGCGGACCTGCTCACCGGCGCGATGGCCTGCTTCGAGGACGAACGGCCCTGCCTGTGCCACGGCGACGTGCACCGGGGCAACTGGCTGGTCGACCGGTCGGGGGAGCTGTGGACGCTCGACTGGGAGGCGGCGCGGTTCCGGGTCGCGGCGGCGGACTTCAACCAGATGCGCGCCGACTGGCTGACGGCCGCGCAGGAGGAGACCGTCCTGTCGCGCTACCTGGAACGATCCGGAAGGGACCGGGCCGTCTTCACCCGGCAGATCGCGATCCTGCGCCTGCTGTGGCACCTGCGGACCTACAACTTCCAGGTCCTGGTCAGAGGCCGTTCCCCGCGGCGGCACCTGGAGAACCTGGAGGCCGCGCGCGCCCTCCTCGGAGAGATCCTGGGAGAGGGCCCGTGACGATCCCCGCGCACCCGACGACCGCCGTGCCCGTCTCCGGCGGCGCCGGCCTGGCCACCCCCTGCCTGATCCTCGACGAGGACCTCGTCACCGCCGCCTTCACGGACTTCCGCGAGGCATTCCCCTCGGTCGGCGTCCATTACGCGGTCAAGTGCAACCCCGACCCGGCGCTGCTGCGGCACCTGCGGGGGCTCGGCTGCGGCTTCGAGATCGCCTCCCACCCCGAACTCGAACTGCTCACGAGCGTGGGCGTCGACCCGGCCGAGGTGCTCTACAGCAATCCCGTACGGCCCCGCGAGCACATCTCCCGCTGCCACGACGCCGGAGTATGGCGTTTCTGTGTCGATTCGCCGCACGAAATGGCGAAACTGTCACAGGCGGCGCCGGGGGCGCACGTCTACGCCAGGCTCGGTACCGGCCAGGCGGCCAGCGTCGTGCCGAGCGAGGGGAAATTCGGCGTCTCGAAGGACGATGTCTGCGACCTTCTCCTCGGCGCCGGAAAAATGGGGTTGAAACCCCATGGAATCGCCTTTCACGTCGGTTCCCAGATGACGGATCCGCACGCATGGGACGCCCCGCTGCGCGACGCGGCCGAAATCATGGAACGGCTCGCCGAAAAAGGCGTGAGAATCGCCATGCTCGACATCGGCGGCGGATTTCCGGCGCGCTATGACAAGCCGGTCCCCCGCATCGGGGAATTCGGACGGCACATAACCGGCCTTCTCGGTGCGCTGCCGTACCCCGTCGAGGTCGTCGCCGAGCCGGGACGCGCGCTGGTCGCCGAGGCCGGGGTCATGGTCTGCCGGGTCCTGCAGGTCGTCCGCAGGGGCGGGACCTGGTGGGCCCACACCGACCTGGGCGTCTTCAACGGGATGATGGAGGTCCTGGAGACCGCGGGCGCGCTGGTCTACCCGATCTCCGGAGAGCGGGAGAGCGGCCCGCCGCGCAGGTACAACGTCACCGGGCCCACCTGCGACAGCCAGGACACCTTCGCGACCGGCGTCGAGCTGCCCGAGGACCTGGCCGAGGGCGACCTGCTGTTCGTCGGCTCGGCGGGCGCGTACACCACCGCCTACTCCTCGCAGTTCAACGGCTTCTCCACGCCCCAGACCGTGCTGCGCCGCCCGTCGGGCCCCCGCGTGACCATCGACCGCCCCGAGTTCGGAGAGTGAGACAAGTGAGTGCTCTGACCGGCGCCGAGGAACTGCTCGGCGACGTCGAGGACGCCGCGGCCAAGGCCCGGTGCGAGGTCGCCGCGGCCTGGAACGTCGCGGGCCTCGAACTGGACGTGCGCTGCGGTGACCAGGCCCTGTTCGAGGCGCTGCACGCCTACCTCGGCTCGCACACGGGCCCGCCCGCGGGGGGACGTCCCGACGTCGAGATGACGTTCGTCGCGGACGACGACCTGGTGGGGCGCCTCGAGGAGGCCGCCGCCCGGCTGGCCGCCCCGGCTCCCGCGATGATCTCCTACTGCAGCACGGAGAAGGGCAGGCTCCCCGTCGAGCACTGGCGGGCGGGGGAGGCCGTGCTGCTGCGCACGGTGAAGACCCCCACCTGGCTGCTGGCCGACGCGGGCTACACCCGCCTGACGTTCGTCGTCGGCGGCGGCTACCCGGCCGCGCCGACCGTCCACAAGGACCTGGCGCTGCTGATCCTGCACGTGCTCCAGCGCACCCTGGAGGTCCGCGGGCAGCTGCAGGTCCACGCCTCGGCCGTCGTCGTCGACGGCAGGGCCGTCCTGTTCTCCGGGCCGAAGCGCTCGGGCAAGACGACCTGCTTCCTCGACGCGATCGTCAGGACCGGCGCCAGGCCGCTGTCGGTCGACAAGGTCCACCTGGCCGAGGACCCGGCCACCGGGCGGCTGCGGGTCTTCGGCATCCCCACCCGCCTGCGGGTCCTGGCGGGCACGCTGCAGAAGTATCCGGGAAGCTGGGACGCCTTCGTCCCCGAGGACTACCGGGGGGTCGACGAGGAGCGCCTGTGGCGCGGCGAGAGCGACTCCAAGGTGACCGTCCCGCTGACCAGCCTGCGTTCGATCACCGGCGCCGACTTCGAGCTGAGCGCCCCGCTCGGCATGATCGTGCTGCCGGACGTCGCCAGGGGACGCGACCCCCTGCTGCGCGAGGTCGTCGACCCCGGGGAGATCGCCTCCCTCATGCGGCCCAACGTCTACACCCCGGACAACCCGGAGGAGGACTGGTGGTCCGGGATCGGCGAGCACCTGGCCGCCGACCTCAGGGCACGGGCCGAGGCGTTCCTGACGGGCATCGGTTCGAGGGTGCCGATCCTGCGCCTTGAGGGGGCCGAACGGATCGACCACCTGCTCCAGGACGCCTGGCGCAGGCTCGCCGCCGTACCCGTCACCGTTCCGGGCCCATGACCAGGGCACTGGTGCTCGGCGGCACCCGGTTCGTCGGGCGGGCGGTGGTCGAGGCGCTGCTGCCCTCCTGCGAGGTGACCGTGCTCAACCGGGGGACCCGGCCGCTGTGGGACCCCAGGATCGTCCAGGTCGTCGCCGACCGGCGGGACGCGGCCTCGACGCGCGCCGTCCTGCACGGGAACTACGACGTGGTCGTGGACGTCTCGGGCACAGAACCGGTCCACGTGCGCAACGTCCTGGACACGCCCGCCGTGGCCGGGGCCGTCCGGTACGTCTACGTCAGCTCGGCCGCGGTCTACCGGCGCGGGCACGCGGGGCCGCCCTTCGGCGAGGACGACCCGGCGGGCGGCGACCCCGCCTGGGGCGGCTACGGCGAGGACAAGGCGGAGTGCGAGCGGCTGCTGTCCGGCCTGCCCGGCCTGACGGTCCTGCGGCCGCCCTACGTGTACGGCCCGCGCAACACCGAGCCGAGGGAGAGCTTCCTGTGGGCCAGGATGCTCACCGGGCAGCCGGTGTTCGTGCCGGGCGAGGGCCGTACCGGGATCCAGTTCTGCCACGTCCGCGACCTGGCGGGGACCGTGGCCGCGGCGTGCGCCGGGACGCTTCCCCCCGGCGTCTACAACGTCGGCGGGCCGGGGACGTGCTCCTTCACCGACTACCTCGGCCTGCTCGCGGAGATCGCCGGGACCGGGCACCGGGCGGTGCACGTCCACGACGAGGAGGTCCCGGCACGGGCCTACTTCCCCTTCCGCGACCTGGAGCTGACGCTCGACACCACCCGTCTCGGCCGGACGGGCGCGGGGGCGGCCACCCCGCTCGCCGACGGCCTGCGCGAGACGCTGGCGTGGCTGCGCGCGCACGGCTCCCTGGCCGACGAGCCCACCGAACAGGAGAAGAAATGGCGAGCGACGACGCTCTAGCGGACGTCGTGGCGGCAGTGCTGGACGCCTACGGCCTGCCTGAGGCGTCCCTGGAGCCACTCGCCGGGCAGGTGCTCACGGCGGCGCGGGAGCGCGGGCTCGGTCCGGCGGACCTGGCCGGGGCGGGCGTGCGCGGCTGGGAGGACCTCAGGCGCGTCCTCGACGGCCCCGACGAGCGGGCCCGCGCGTCCGCCGAGTCGGTGTGCGCCTGCGTCAACGACGTGCTGTTCTCATCCCCGCGCTGGCGGAGGGAGGTTGGCTATGAGCACCCGATGGACGAGCTCGGCTGACGCGGTCGTCGTCGGCTTCGGGCTCACCGGCGCCCCCGTCCTCGAACGGCTGCTCGGCGCCTCCGGCGCGAACGACGTCGCCGTCCTCGACCGGGGTGCCTTCTGGGAGCCGGAGGGCCACGCCTTCCCCGGCGAGCGAAGCCTGATCCTCGACCGCCCGCTCACCGTCGACCCCCGGGAGGACCACGTGCTCCTGCGGACCCCCGGCGCGGGCCCGGCGCGGCTGCGCAAGTGGTGGGCCTCCCGGCTCGCCGGCGGCGGCTCCTGGCTCTGGTACGGCCAGCTGTCCCGCTTCCGCCCAAGCGACCTGCGGATGCGTTCGGCGTACGGCGGCGCCCTCGGCCCCGAGGTGCGCGACTGGCCCATCGACTTCGCCGAACTCGACCGGGCCTACGCCCACATCCAGGGGAGACTGCGGCCCTTCGGCTGCGCCTACGGCCACACCGAGGCCGCCTACCGGGACTTCGACGGCGGGCCGTACCTGGAGAGGCCGGGGCCGAGCCACCTCGAACGGCTGATGGTCGACCGGCTCGGCCGCGACGGCCTGAACGCCTACGTCGGGCAGAGCTGCCTGGGCGGGCGGGCCTGGGACACCTGCCCGGTCTCGCCCGTCACCGGGCGCCCCGCCGAACGCGGCCGGCCGATGCTGGCCCGCCCCAACTGGTACGTCGACCTGTACGGCTCCCTGCGCGAGGACCCCAGGGTCCGCCTGCTCGGCGGCTGTTACGTCTCCCGCGTCCTGGTAGACGGGGGAGCCGTCCAGGGCGTGGAGTACCTCCAGCGCGACGACGCCGGAGACCTGCGGACGCGGCGGATCAGGTGCGGCACCGTGGTGCTCGCCCCGGGCGCCCTGGAGACCAACCGCATCCTGCTCAGCTCGGACCTGCCCGACCGCAACGGGCTGCTCGGCAGGCGCTTCACCTTCACCCTGGAACGCACCGCCTACCTGGTGACCGCGGAACCGCGCGAGCGGGACCTGGCCGACCGCCTGGCGGGACTCTACGGAAATGTCGTGATCAAGGACTTCTACGACCTCGGGGAGACGGGCCCGCTGCGCAAGGGCGGCAAGTTCGCCCTCTACGACGCCTACGTCGCCGAGTCACCGGCCAGGCACGTCCGCAACCTGCGGATGCGCGGCCCGGAACTGGCCCGCTTCCTGCGGGCGGAACGCGGGCACTACGTGGTCAAGGTGAGCTTCAAGGGCGAGTCGCTGCCCTCGGCGGGCAAGTTCGTCTCACTCAGCGCGCGCAGGAACGCCTTCGGCGCCAGGGTGCCGGCGGTGACCTACGCCCCCCATCCGGCCGACCTGCTCCTGCAGGAACGCGTCACCGCCATCCTCCCCAGGATCGGGCGCGCCCTCGGCGCCGTCGAGACCCGGGTGCACCCCGTCCCCTCCGGCGAGGACCTGGTCTCCGCGCACCACCACGGTGGCGCGGTCTTCGGCGACGACGCCGCGCGGGCCGTACTGGACCGCGACTGCGAGTGCTTCGAGGCCAGGGGGCTGTTCGTGGCCGACTCCAGTTTCATGCCGACCTCGGGCGCGACCAACTCGTCCCTGACCGCCATGGCGAACGCCCACCGGGTGGCCGGTGTCGTCGCGGCGCGGCTGTCATGAGCGGCCTCACCCGCGAGGGCGGGACCTCCGCCGGGCAGGCCACCGGGGACCGGCTGCTGGCCGTCACGGACCTGTCCTTCGCCTACGGCGACTCCCCTCCGGTCCTCACCGGCGTCACGCTGCGGCTGGGCGCGGGCGAGGTGCTGGGCGTCCTCGGCCGCAACGGCGCGGGCAAGAGCACCCTCATCAACGCGATCCTCGACATCGTGCCCGGCAGGCGCACCGGAGAGGTCGTCCTCGGCCAGGAGGGAACGGGCGGGGACGCCCGGCGGCACGTCGGCGTCGCGGGCCAGCGCATCTCCCTCTACAAGAAGCTCACCGTCGCCGAGAACCTCACCCACGCCGCCAGGCTCGTCCTGCCGCGCGGGCGGGTCGCCGCCGCGACGGAACGGGCGATCGAGGACTTCGGCCTGGCGAAGGTCGCGCGGACCCCGGTGCACCGCCTGTCGGGAGGATGGGAGCGGCTGTCCCACATCGCGGCGAGCTTCGTCCACGCCCCGAGGCTCCGTTTCCTCGACGAGCCGACCAGCGCGCTCGACTTCGAGACCAGGACCAGGCTGGTCGCCCTGATGGCCCGGTGGCGCCGGGACGGCGACGCGATGATCGTCACCTCGCACTACCCCGAGGACATCGAGGAGACCTGCACCCACGTCGCGGTCGTCTCCGGCGGCACCGTCGTCGGCGTCGGCCCGCTGCGGGACCTGCTCGGCGGCTACCACAGCGAGCTGCTCATGCGGGTCGACGGCGAGGACGGACCGCTGACCCTGCGCGCCCCCGCCCCCGGGACGGTCGGGCAGGCCGCCGAGACCCTCGCCCGCTGGGCGCGGGAGGGCCACGCCGCCTCCGCCGTCGAGTCCGTACGGCTGACCAGCAGGAACCTGCGGGAGATCATCTCCCTGGACCCCGAACTACGCGGGAGCGTCGGTGAGAACGACTGAGGGCTCTACCAAGGACAGGGCCGGGTTCTGGTCGGTCGCCGCGGGCTACGCCACGACCGAACTGCTCGTGCTGTGGCGGATGCGCACCCCGCTGGTCTTCATGTTCGCGGTGCCCGCCACCCTGGCCCTGACCCTCGGCTCCGCCGTGGCGGGGGAGGGCAGCCACGGGCGCGCCATGCTCGGCATCGCGGTCATGTTCAGCTTCACCACCACCCACTACACGGGCCTGGCGCTGTTCCGCGAGTTCGGCAGCAACACCTGGGTACGGCAGGCGCTCCACCGGCCCCCCAGGGGCGCCTTCCTGCTCGGCAAGATCCTGCCCATCGCGGGAATCGGACTGACACAGCTGAGCCTGTTCACCGCCATCGCCGTCGTCTTCTACGGCACACCCGTCCACGGCTCGGTGTGGCAGCTGCTCGCGATCGCGGTCACGCTGCTCGGCGTCAGCTGCGCCATGGGGGTGGTGCTCTATCTCGTCACCGCCGACACCTCGACCTTCGAGAGCCTGTTCTACATCTTCCTGATCACCGCGGGCAGCGTCGGCGGCGCGATCGTGCCCGACGGGAACCTGCCCGCCCTGTCCAGGGCCGTCGGCGTGCTGACCCCGCACCACTGGGCCCTGCGCGCCCTGGACGAGGCGACCTCGGGGCGGGGGGAGTGGGGTCCGGTCCTGCAGTCGATCGGCGTCCTGGGCTGCTGCGCCGTGGTCCTGGGGGCCGTCGCCGCGACGGCCTTCGACTACCGGCGCCAGAAATACGACCTGTACTAAAAGGAGACCCCTTGACATCGCCTGACGACATGGCGCGATATCTCGGCGCGCGCCTGGCCGCGCACGGCAGGACGACCGGCGACCTCGTCGCGGAGGTGGACACCAGCTTCGGCGAGCCCCTGCTGATGTCGGCGGCCGGCTCGGTGGTGCACGGGTTCGGCACCCCGATGAGCGACGTCGACGTCCACGTCGTCGTCGAGAGCACGAAGGTGACGGGCCTGCCCATCACCTCCTTCAGCCTCGGCGTCGCCGTCGACGTCAACTACATCAGGGCCGACTCGATCCGGCGCGCGGCCGACGCCCTGAACGCCCCCGGCGAAACGGCGAAGGCGGACCGCTCCGCCTGGCGGGACTACCGCAGGAAACTCGCCCAGCTCAACCGGCTGATCCTCGGCCTGCCGCTGCGGGGCGACCAGGACTGGCTCGACTGGCAGCGTGAGCGGCGCAAGCCCGTCGCCGACGCGACGGTCCGCTGGTGGCGGACGGAGGCGGTGCGCTACCGGCTCGCCTGCGAACTGCTGCGCGAGACCAGGCCGCTGGCCGCGGCCGAACGGCTCGGCAGGGCCGGGGTCGCCGCGCTCGACGCGCTGGCCACCGCCAGGGGCGAGCTGTGCTTCGGGCAGAAATGGGTCGGAGCCAAGCTCGACCGGCTCGGCGACACCGAGCTGGCCGCGCTGTACGGGCGCTTCCTCGACCTGCCCGCCGGAACCGGGGACGCCCACGACTACCTGCGCCGGACCGGGGAGCTCTTCGACGGGCTGGCCGCCAGGCTCGACCTGCCGGACGACCCGGCGGTGTGCCTGACCCCCGCCGCCGGGCTGAAGACCTGGCACACCCACGGCGGGCGCGCCCTCGTCCACCGGTGGGCGCTGCGCGGGGCCGAAGGGCCGGAGCGGGAGCTCGGCCCCCTCGGGGAACCCGGCTGGAGCTGGACCGGCGCGAGCACGGAGATGACGCGGACGCACCGCGAGCTGGCACGGGAGGACCTGCTGTGGCTGTCGATCGACTGGAGCACGACGTGAACGACGAGAGCCGCGAGACGGGCCTGACCCCGGTGCGGGACCCGCGCAGATGGGCCGCCCACGAGTGCTTCGGCGTCTTCGAGCTGCTCTTCGAGGTCCACGCCAGCTACGAGGACCTGCTCGGCACCCTCGACGAGGGACTCCTGCAGGTGGCGAGGTTCGTCGCCAGGGACACCGTCGTGCGCGCGCTGGCCGTACGGTCCCTGCTGCGGGAGGGACTGCCGCCCGACGAGCACGACGTGCTGGCCGACCCGTACGCGGGACTCGACGAGGAGGAGATCGAGCGCGGCCTGTCGGCGGCCCGCGCCGTGGCTCTGGCCGCCGACGTCCCCGCCGCCCGTGAGGCCGCGGCCAGGGTGGGCGACTACGTCGCCGAACTGGAGCGCGACCTCGGCTTCACCACGCCCCCCGCCTCGATCCGCGGGCCCTCCGGCCTGTTCCCCGCGCTCAGGCTCACCAGGACGCTGCTGCCCCTCAACGAGGCCTCAGGACTGCCCACCGCGTTCCCCGCGGCCTGGTCCTGACGCCCCCGAACCCGCCCGCCGAAGAGAGAAGAGACGACAGTGCCCACCGTGACGACGACGCACACGAGCGCCGAGCCCGCCCAGCGGATCTGGGAGGTGCTGCTCGACTGCGAGGACTACCCCACCTACATGGACGAGGTGGTCGACGTGACGATCCTCGACCAGTCGGAGACGGGCAGGACCAGCCGATGGGCGGTGCTGCTGAAGGGCTCCGAACTGGAGTGGGTCGAACGGGACAACGTGGACCACGAGCGCCGCAGGATCGAGTTCGAGCAGATCGAGGGGGACCTGGCCTACTTCGACGGCTACTGGCAGGTCACCGACGACGGCGCCGGACGGACGACGATCGAGCTGCACGTCGAGTTCGACATCGGCATCCCGCTCATGGCGGACATGCTCAACCCGGTCGCGGCCCGCGCCCTCGAGGAGAACTCCAGGGCCATCCTGACCCGGCTGAGCACCCGCAACAGCGACGTCAGCCCCGTCGCCTGACCGCGCCTGACCGCACGGCACAACGCGGGTCCGCGTTCTCACCGGGCACGCAGAAGGTAAGGAAAGGGAAACGTTGGATCGCCACGTGCTGGAACCGTCCGCCCCGCCGGGGGCCGCGGTTCCCGACATCGCACGGGTCACCTTCCGCAGGATTCAGCGGCACATGTCCCCGGGGATCGCGCTGAGCGGCAAGTTCGCCGGCCAGGGCGCGGTCGAGGAGAGCGCCTCCGGCTGCGAGGTGCTCCTGTCGGACGGCCGCTCGGTCCTGGACTTCGGCTCCTACGCGGTGACCCTCCTGGGCCACCGCAACCCGGCCGTCGTGGACGCCGTACGGCGCCAGCTCGACGTCATGCCGACCTCCACCAGGAGCCTGGCCAGCCCGGTCTCCGCCCTGGCGGCAGAACGGGTCAGCGAGTATCTCGGCGGCGGCCTGAACCGGGTCTACTTCGGCATCAACGGCGCCGACGCCGTCGAGGCCGCGGTGAAGCTCGCCCGCCTGGCGACCGGCAGGCGCGTCGTCGTCGCGGTCGAGGGCGGCTACCACGGCAAGTCGCTCGGCGCGCTCGGCCTGACCCACCACGACCGTTTCCGCGACGGCCTGACCGGGCTGCTCGACGGCGTACTGCACGTCGCCCCCGACGACCCGGAGGCGGTGGCGCGGGTGACGGCCGAGACCGACGTCGCGGCGGTCGTCTTCGAACCCGTCCAGGGGGAGAACGGCGTGCGCCCGCTGGAGACCGAGGTGCTGCGGCGCTGGAGCGCCGACGCCAGGCGGGCGGGCGCCTTCACGGTCTCCGACGAGATCCAGTGCGGCCTGCGGCGCTGCGGCGACCCCTCGGTCGCGCTCGCGGCCGGGATCGAGGTGGACGCGGTGCTGCTGGGCAAGCCGCTCGGCGGCGGCGTCGTGCCGGTCTCCGCCCTGGTCTGCTCCGACGCCCTCTACGAGCCGCTGCTGAAGGACCCGTTCCGGCACACCGCGACCTTCGGCGGCCACCCCCTGGCGACGGCCGCGGTCCCGGCCGCGCTGGCCGAGATCGAGGCCGCGGCGGACAACGGCGCCGAACTGGCCCGGCTGATGGAACAGGGCCTGCGGACGCTGCGCGAGGACAATCCCGGGCTGGTCGCCGACGTCCGCGGCAGAGGACTGCTGTGGGGCGTCGACTTCGCCGGGACCGAGCTGGCGGGCGAGGTCCAGATGGGGCTGGCCAGACGCGGCCTGCTGGTCTCCCCGTGCCTGAGCAGGCCGCGGACCCTGCGGCTGCTCCCACCGCTGGTGGCGGGCCCGGCCGAGGTCGACCGGGCGCTGGCCGTACTCGACGACGCGCTGAAGGAGGCCGGGGCGGCATGGGGAGGACGCCGGTGAGCACGACGGCGAGTACCGGACTTCCGTCCGGCGAGCTGTGGCCGGACGTCGGCGCCCTCATGCCCGCGGACGCCCTGGAGAGCATCGCGGCGGGCGCGGCGGCGGCCGACGAGAGCGGCCGCCCCGACCCGGCGAGCCTCGACCTGCTGCGGAGGATCGGCTGGCCCGCCCTCGCGATCCCCACGGACTTCCAGGGCAAGGGCGCGAGCCTGCTGGAGTCGTGCGCCGCGCAGCGCCTGCTCGGCCGGGCCGACCCGGCGCTCGCGGTCGCGGTGAACATGCACATCTTCACCATCGGCCTGACGGTCGAGCACTGGCGGCGAAACACCGACGTGTCGTGGCTGCTCATCGAGGCCATCGCGACCCAGAACCGGCTGGTCGCCTCCGCCTTCGCCGAACCCAACCTGGGCGGTTCGGCGACCAGGTCCACACTGACCGCCGAGCGGGTGCCCGGCGGCTGGGAGGTGACCGGCAGGAAGTACCCGTGCTCGCTGGCCGCGGAGGCGGACCTGGTCTGCCTCCAGGTGGCGGCCCCGGGCCAGGACGGCGCCGCCCCGCAGGTCCTGGTCGCGATGCTGCCGACCAACGCCCCCGGGCTGAGCGTGGTGGAGAACTGGGACGCGATGGGCATGCGCGGCTCCGCCTCCAACACCCTGGTGCTCGACCGCTGTGTGATCCCCGACGAACTGGTCTTCTACCAGGCCCCCGCGGGCGCCGAGGACGACGACGTCCTGGCGGCGGGCGTCATCTGGTTCTCCCTGACCGCGACCGCGGTCTACCTCGGGCTGGCCGAGTCGGCCCTGAGCGCCGGGCGCGACCTGCTCGGCACCCAGCGGATCGCGCACCTGGGCAGCACCAGGGCGCGGCTGCCGAGCTACCAGGCGGCGCTCGGCGACCCGTACGCGGCGCTGCTGACCCTGGAGGCGGGCTGCGCGGCCGTCGCCGCCGGGATGGACGCGGGCGCCGACCCGCAGCGGCTCCTGCCCGCCGCGCTCGCGGTCAAGCAGCAGGCGGTGCGTACGGTGCCCGACCTCGTCTCGGCGATCGCCGAGGCGTGCGGCGGGGCGTCCTACGCCAGAGGGGGCGTGCTGGCGCGGCTGTGGCGGGACGCCCAGGCCGTCCGTTTCCACCCGCCGACCCCCGTCGCGACCCGGCAGTTCCTCGGCAGGCGCGCGCTGGGCGTGCCCGCCTCGCTCGACCTGGACGAGTGCGCGCCGTCCCTGGCCCCCAAGCACCACACCCGATGAGAGAACGACGATGAACCGAGCCGAAATATCCGAGTTGATGATCGAGAAGGTGTCCGAGGTCCTGGGGGTCGACCAGGCCGAGATCGGCGAGCAGACGGACCTGGGCGCGGAGTACTCCGTGGACAGCCTCGAACTCATGGAGATCGGGGCACGGCTCGAACGGGCGCTCGGCGTCCGGATGCAGATCGAGGACCTCCTCGACATGCGCAACATCGGTCACGCCGTCGACCTGGTGGCCGCGCGGATCTCGGCGCACCCGGCATGACCGGCCGCAGAAGGGTCGCGGTGACCGGCCTCGGGGTGAAGTCCCCGGCGGGAAACACCGTCGAGGCGCTCCTCGGGAGGCTGATCGAGGCCCGGCCGACCGCGGCGACGGTCGAGGAGCTGGTCAGGAACGAGGTCGCGGTGACGTTCGCGTGCACCGTCCCGGAGTTCGACCTCGACCACTACCTCACCCTCCGCCAGCGGCGCCAGATGGACCGCGGCACGACGCTCGCCCTGGCCGCCGCGGCGGACGCCGCCGAGGGGGCCAGGCTGGAGGACCTCGCGCCCGAACGGGTCGGGGTCGCGGTCGGCACCGGGGTCGCGGGCCTGGGCGCGACCGAGGAGGTGCTGCGGCGCTGCGAGCACGACCCGGCCAGGATTCCGGCGTTCACCGTGCCGCAGATCATGTCGAACTCCGCGGCGGCCAGGATCGGCATGCGGCTGGGGGCCAGAGGCACCACGCTGACCTACGCCACCGCCTGCGCCAGCGGGGCGACGGCCATCGGCGAGGCCATGCTCAAGATCCGTTCCGGTGAGTGCGACGTCATGGTCGCCGGGGGTGTCGACGCCCCGGTCACCCCGATGGTGATGGCCTCCTTCGCGCGGATCGGCGCGCTGTCCGGCCGCAACGACGACCCGGCGGCGGCCTGCCGCCCCTTCGACGCCGACCGCGACGGCTTCGTGATGGGGGAGGGCGCCGCGTTCCTGGTGCTTGAGGACTGGGAGCACGCCAGGCGGCGGGGTGCCGCCGTGCTGGGGGAGGTGGTCGGCTACGGGAGCACCTCCGACGCCCACCACATCGTCGCGCCGCGGGAGGACGGCGAGGCCGCGGCCGCCTGCATGGCCATGGCCGTACGGGACGCGGGGCTGTCCTTCTCCGACGTGGGCCACGTCAACGCGCACGGCACCTCCACCTACCTCAACGACCGGGCCGAGGCCCGCGCGCTGGCCACCTGCTTCGGCGACCGCTGCCCGCCGGTGACCGCCCCCAAGGGCGTCGTCGGTCATCTGATCGGCGCGGCCGGGGCACTGGAGGCGGTGATCTCGCTCGGCGTGGCCGAGGCGGGGCTGGTGCCGCCGGTGGCCAACTTCGGCAAGAGCGAGTGCGCCGACGAGATCGACCTCGTCGCGGGGGCGCCGAGGCGGATCGGCTCGCCGGTCGCGCTGTCCAACTCCTTCGCCTTCGGCGGGCACAACGTGTCCCTGGTGCTGCGGGCCGCCGTATGAGCGACCGGGTGAGCGGCGCGCGGCGGGTACTGCTGACGGGATCGACCGGGGTGGTCGGCACCGAGCTGTGCCGTGCCCTCGGGAACGCGCCCGTCGAACTGGTCCGGGTGGCCAGACGCCCCCAGGGGGAGGGCGAGATCGGCTGGGAGATCGGCGTCGGGCCGCCCCCCGAGGAACTGCGGGGTCCCTGGGACGTCGTCGTGCACGCCGCGGCCTCCACCCGGTGGACGATGAACGCGCAGGAGGCGCTCGACTCCAACGTCCGGCCGCTCGACGCCGTGCTCGGCCTGCTCACGCCGGAGACCCACCTGGTGCACGTCTCGACGGCCTACGTCGGCGGCTCCGACGACCCCTACGCCAAGGACGAGGGATTCGGGCGCTACCGCAACGGCTACGAGTGGTCCAAGGCCAGGTGTGAGGAACTGGTACGGGAACGCCACCGGGGCCCGGTCACGATCGTACGGCCGCCGCTGATCCTCGGCCGGGACGACGACGGGTCGATAGCCCGCTTCTCCGGCCCGTACACGCTGCTGCAGACCCTGGTCTCCGGGCTCGCCGCGGCCGTGATCGGCGAACCGGGGGGATACGCGGAGGTGGCGCCGGTCGACCTGGTGGCCGATGTGATCGCGGACGCCGTCACCGGGCCGCCGCCGGAGGACCTCAGGGTCGAGACGATCGCGGGCGGCGGCGCCTGCATGACCCTGCAGACGCTCCTGGACGTCACCTGCGGCACGCTCAACGGCTGGCGCGCGGAACGGGGCATCCCGCCGGTGGCCGTTCCGCCGTTCATCTCGCCCAGGCGCTGGCACCGCTTCTTCCTGCCCTTCGCCGAGCAGCACCTGTCGCCCATCCAGCTCCAGGCGGTGCGGCTGCTGGGCATGTTCGAGAGCTACACCAGCATGGCCGACCCGTTCGAGCCGACGCGTCAGGTGACCGACCCGGCGGCGACCCTGGCCAGGTCCGTCCTGTGGTGGGCCGACGCCAAGCCGCGCCTGGCCTCGCGGATCTCGGAACCGTGGGGCCTGATCGCCTGAGGCCCCTTCCCGGCCCGGTCCCGGCGAGGACCGGGCCGGGGAACGGGTCAGCGCCCGGTGATCACGCCGCAGCCGATCCGCCCGCCCGCGTCACCGGTCTTGAGCGTCGCCTCGTCCGGCCCCGTCTTGCCGTTGGCGTCGGCGTAACGGGAGGGGATGTTGGCGAGGTTGTCGGGCAGGCCGTGGACGATGACCGCGCTGCCGTCCTTGTCGAGGAGCTGGCCGATCCGGAAGCGGTCGGTCACCACCGACGCGTTCCCGGTGCCGTCCGCGCCGACCAGCAGGGCGGGCAGGTCGCCCGTGTGGTCGCCGTGGCCGCCGGTGCCGAGGTTGAAGTGGCCGCCCGCGCTGAAGAAGGGGCTGCCGGTCGTCGGATCGGTCGACTTGGGGTCGCAGATCCCGGCGGTGTGGATGTGGAAACCGTGGTAGCCGGGGGTCAGGCCCTTGACGGCCACGGTCACCCTGGACTTGCCGTAGCGTTCGTGGTCGATCCTGAGGGTGCCTAAGGCCGCCCCCTCGGCGTTCTTGATCACGGTGTACGCCTGGTATCCGGAGTGGCTTGACGCCGATTCGGCCGCCGCCGCGGCGCCGACGGAGACGACGCCGGCGCCGAGGGCCACGATCAGGGCCAGATGGGTCTTGCGCAACATGGCAGACCTCCCTTGGGTCCGTGCTGGGTTGTCCGTAAGCGGTCTTTCAGGGAAATCCTTCTGCACGCTACGGCGCCGCCGCCGTATCTGGCCGGATTCGGCCGGTAACGGGCGCCCAGAGCACGGTGAGGGCCGGGAGGCTCAGACGTACAGCCGCAGGAGGTCCTCCTCGGTCTCCCTGCGCACGATCACCCGGGCGGACCCGTCGCGGACCGCGACCACGGGCGGGCGCGTCACGTGGTTGTAGTTGCTGGCCATCGAGCGCTGGTAGGCGCCGGAGGCCGGGACGGCGAGCAGGTCGCCGGGCCGTACGTCGGCGGGCAGCGGCAGGTCGCGGACCAGGACGTCCCCGCTCTCGCAGTGCTTGCCGACCACGGTGACCTCCCGGGCGGGGGCCGAGGAGGAGCGGGAGGCCAGGACCGCGGTGTAGGCGGCGCCGTACATGGCGGGGCGGGGGTTGTCGCTCATCCCGCCGTCCACGCTGACGTAGGTGCGGGCGCCGGGGATCTCCTTGACCGTGCCGACCTCGTACAGCGCGACGGCGGTCGGCCCGGCGATGGAGCGGCCGGGCTCGACGGCCAGCCGCACGTGGGCCGGTACGGCCTCGCGCACCGCGGCGATCACCTCGGCGGGACGCGGGGGGACCGGGTCGCCGGGCCGGTAGACGATGCCCAGGCCGCCCCCGAGGTCGAGCTTGGGGATCGTCACGCCGTTCTCGTCCTCCACGGTCCGCAGGAAGGCGGCCATCCGGCGCGAGGCCAGGGTGAACCCCGCCAGGTCGGTGATCTGCGAGCCGATGTGGGAGTGCAGCCCGGCCAGTTCGAGCGACGGCTCGGCCAGGACCCGGCGGACGGCCTCGGCCGCGAGCCCGGCGCGCAGGGAGAAGCCGAACTTGGAGTCGTCGCCGCCGGTGGCGATGAACTCGTGGGTGTGCGCCTCGACCCCGGGGGTGACGCGGATCATGACGCTCTGCCGTACCCCCGCCTCGGCGGCGACGGCGGCCAGGCGCCCGATCTCGGCGAAGGAGTCGACGACCACGCAGCCGACCCGCCAGGAGACGGCGCGGAGCAGTTCGGCCGGGGACTTGTTGTTGCCGTGGAAGACCACCCGTGCCGGATCCATGCCGCCCGCCACGGCCACCGCGAGCTCACCTCCGGTGCACACGTCGAGGCAGAGCCCGGCCGTGTCGAGCCAGCGCACCACCTCGGGGCAGAGGAAGGCCTTGCCGCCGTAGTGCACCTCCCCGTCGGGCAGCGCCCGGCGCCACTCGGCGCAGCGGGCCAGGAACTCCTCCTCGTCGAGGACGTAGGCGGGGGTGCCGAACTCGGCGGCGAGCTCCCGCACGCCCACCCCGCCGATGTGGAGTTCCTCACCGGCCCACGTCGTGGTGCGCGGCCAGCCGTTCTCGGTCACCAAGGTCATGGGGTCGAAGGTAGGGCTTTAAGGCATTTGTCCGGTCTGAGCATCGAAGTTTTCGATGCTCAGACTCGCAAGCATTCACCTGCATTGGGACCGTTACCTGCCGTCGGCAGCATAAGCTCAACTATTCGCAAAACAGGAGCTTAAATGACAAAAAGGACTTATTCCGTCATTGCTGCCGCCCTGATCGTCACGGCGCTCGCGGGCGGTTGCGGGCGCTCGGCGTCGGAGACGGACGCGAACACGGGCGCGGCCACCGCGGCGGGCAAGACCGCCAAGGACCTGGTGCCCGAGGCCGTGCGCAAGACCGGTGAGCTGCGCATGGCGACCTCGGAGGGCTACCCCCCGATGGAGATGTACAAGGAGGGCACCCAGGAGCTCATCGGCGTCGACCCCGACCTCGCCGCCGCGATCGCCGCCAAGCTGGACCTGAAGGTCAAGGTGACCAACGCCGCCTTCGACGGCCTGATCCCCGGCCTGCAGGCCAAGCGCTGGGACATCGTCATGTCCTCCATGAGCGACACCGAGGAGCGCCGCGCGGCCGTCGACTTCGTCGACTACTTCAACGCGGGCGGGGCCGTCATGGTCAAGAAGGGCAACCCCGAGGGCGTCAAGAACCTCGAGGACCTGTGCGGCCGCGTCGTCGTGCTCGCCAAGGGCAGCTCGAACCTCGCGATCGGGCAGCGGCAGAACGACAAGTGCGCCAAGAAGATGCAGATCATGCAGAGCGAGGACGCGCCGACCGGCCTGCTGAGCATCGACTCGGGCCGCGCGGTCGCCACCATCGTCGACTCGCCCGTCGCCGCCATGTACGCCAAGGAGACCGGCAAGTACGACGTGCTGCCCGAGCAGTACGACGCCGGCCCCTGGGGCATCGCGATCGACCGCAACAACGCGGGCCTGCGCGACGCCGTCGCCAAGGCCATGCAGGAGCTGCTGGCCGACGGCGGCTACAAGGAGGTCCTCGAAAGGTACGGCGTGACCTCCAACGCCGTGTCCGAGACGATGGTCAACACCAAGCCGTGGAAGTGACAGGCGCCCCCGAGGTGGCCACCGGCGCGCGGACGGCGCCCGAACCGCACCTGCCCATCGACGCGATCCGCCCGCCCAGGCCCGGCAGGTGGATCGCGGCGGTGGTCGCCGTCTTCGCCATGGTCTGGCTGCTCTACACGATCATCGTCAACGAGAACCTGCACTGGGACGTCATCGTCGAGTACCTGACCGACGGCAGGATCCTCGGCGGTCTGTGGGTCACCATCCAGCTCACCGTGCTGTCCATGGTGATCGGCCTGGCGCTGGGCATCCTCGCCGCCGTGATGCAGCTGTCCGGCAGCCCCGTCCTGCGGGCCGCCTCCGGGCTGTACACCTGGTTCTTCCGCGGCACCCCGCTGCTGGTCCAGCTGATCTTCTGGTTCAACATCGGGCTGGTCTTCCCCTCCTTCGGCATCGGCGTGCCCTTCGACGGCCCCAAGCTGATCGAGTGGCAGGCCAACGAGCTGATCACGCCCTTCACCGCGGCGCTGCTCGGCCTGGCCATCAACGAGGGCGCCTACATGGCCGAGATCGTCAGGGCGGGCATCCGCTCGGTCGATCCGGGACAGCGCGAGGCCGCCGAGGCGCTCGGCATGTCGCACCGGCAGGTGCTGCGCCGGGTCGTGCTCCCCCAGGCGATGCGCGTGATCATCCCGCCGACCGGCAACCAGTTCATCTCGATGCTCAAGACCACCTCGATGGTCTCGGTCATCGCCGGAGCCGAGCTGCTGACCGTCTCCCAGCGCATCTATCTGGGCAACTTCGAGGTCATCGCGATGCTCATCGTGGCCTCCATCTGGTACATCGTGCTCACCACCATCGCGAGCATCGGCCAGCACTTCATCGAGAAGCGGTTCGAGCGCGGCCACCACGCGCTGCGGACCAGGGTCCGCCGCAACCTGCGGCCCTTCGGCAAGGGGAGTGTGTGATGGCCGCGGCAGTCACCGAGAACGCGTCCACGCGGCCCATGGTGCGGATCCGTTCGGTGCGCAAGTGCTTCGGCCCCGTCGAGGTGCTCAAGGGCATCAGCCTCGACGTGCCCGTCGGCGGCGTGGTCTGCGTCGTCGGCCCCTCCGGCTCGGGCAAGTCCACGCTGCTGCGCTGCGTCAACCGCCTGGAGACCATCGACTCGGGCCGCATCTGGGTCGACGGCGACCTGATCGGCTACACCGAGCAGAACGAACGCCTGCACCACCTGCGTCCCGCCCAGCTGTGCGCCCAGCGGCAGGACATCGGCATGGTCTTCCAGCGCTTCCACCTGTTCCCGCACCGCACGGCGCTGGAGAACGTCATGGAGGGCCCGGTCGTCGTCAAGGGCGTCCCCAGGCAGGCCGCCAGAAGACGGGCGATGGAGTTGCTCGAGCGGGTCGGCCTCGCCGAGCGGGCCACGCACTACCCCGCCCAGCTGTCCGGCGGCCAGCAGCAGCGCGTGGCGATCGCCCGCAGCCTGGCCATGGACCCCAAGCTCATGCTCTTCGACGAGCCGACGAGCGCCCTGGACCCCGAACTGGTCCAGGAGGTCCTGGCGGTCATGCGGGACCTGGCGGCCAGCGGCATGACGATGATGGTGGTGACCCACGAGATGGGCTTCGCCCGCGAGGTCGGCGACAACCTGGTCTTCATCGACGGCGGCGTCATCGTCGAGCAGGGCGACCCCCGGCAGGTGCTCGCCAACCCGGCCAACGACCGCTTCCGCGCCTTCCTCGGGCAGGTGTTGTGAACCACTTCGACCTGCTGCTGCGCGGCGGCCTCGTGATCGACGGGACGAACTCCCCGGACGCCGCGCGCCCGGCCGACGTCGGCGTCGCCGGCGGACGCCTCACCCTGCTTCCCCCGGGCGCCCCGGCCACCGCCGACGAGGTCGCCGACGTGACCGGCCTGGCCGTCGCCCCCGGCTTCATCGACGTGCACACCCACTCCGACGGCGTCACCCTGATCGACGGCGAACTCGGCCGCGAGATGGTCATGGCCTCGGTGCTGCAGGGCGTGACCACCGAGATCTCCGGCAACTGCGGTTCGAGCCTGTTCCCCGCGCTGCCGGGACGGCTGGCCGCCATGGGCGCGGAGAACCGGGTCTACTTCGGCGGCGACGTCGGCATGTACGAGGGGTTCGCGGAGTTCGGCGCCGCGCACGCCGCCGTGCCGAGGGCCAACCACCTGGCCTCCCTGGTCGGGCACGGCACGTTGCGCAGCGGGGTGATGGGCCCCGTCGACCGGGCGGCGACCCCCGAGGAGCTCGAGGCCATGTGCCTGCTGCTCGACCGGGCGCTGACCGCCGGGGCGGCCGGGCTCTCCACCGGGCTGATCTACACCCCCGGCACCTACGCGGGCACGGACGAGGTCGTCGCGCTCGCGGCCGTCGCGGCCCGGCACGGCAAGCCGTACGTCACCCATCTGCGCGACGAGATGTCCCGGGTGGAGGAGGCGCTCGAGGAGGCCGTCGAGATCGCCGCCAGGAGCGGCGCCCCGCTGCACGTCTCCCACCACAAGACGGCGGGAAAGTACGCATGGGGCCGTACGGAGCGCACTCTCCCCAGAATCTCCACTCTTCGTGCAGACGGGATGGATGTGACATGTGACGTCTATCCCTATACTGCGGGAAGTACGGCGCTGGGCGCGATGCTTCCGCCATGGGCTTCCGAGGGCGGGATCTCCGCGCTGACGGCACGCCTGGCCGACCCCGGCCAGCGCGACCTGATGCGCCTTGCCATCGCCGAAGGTGTCCCCGGCTGGGAGAACACCGTCGGCAACGGAGGTTGGGATCGCATCTCGATCGCCTGTGCGCCGCGCCACTCCGAAACGGAGGGGCTCACGATCGCCGAGCTGGCCGTCACCCGCGGCCAGGACCCCCTCGACGTGGCCGCCGCCCTGCTCGTCGCCGAGCAGGGCGAGGTCACGATCATCAGCCACTCCATGGTCGAGGAGGACGTACGGCGGGTGCTCGCGGCGCCGTACTCGATGATCGGCTCCGACGGCGTGCCCAAGCCGGGCGGACGTCCCCACCCCCGCTGGGCCGGGACCTTCCCCCGGGTGCTCGGCCACTACGCCAGGGACCTGGGGCTGCTCAGCCTGGAGACGGCCGTGCACAAGATGACCGGCATGGCCGCGGCCAGGTTCGGCCTGCGAGGTCGCGGTGTGATCGCCGACGGCGCCCACGCCGACCTGGTCGTCTTCGACCCCGCCACGATCGCCGACCACGCGACCTTCACCGACCCGCTCCTGCCGCCGGCCGGGGTTCACCGGGTGGTCGTCGCCGGGCGGACCGTGGTCCGCGACGGCGCCGAGACCGGCGCCAGGCCGGGAAGGGTGCTGGCCGCATGAGCGCGGGGACGGTGGAGCAGGAGGGACCGGGCACCCTCGCGGTCTCGGTGCCCGGGCTGCTCGCCCTCCGGGAGGACACCGAGATGGTCCTCGCCAGCGCGGGCAAACTGCTGCTGCTGGCCGTGACCGCCCGGCGGATCGTCTCGGGGGAGCTCGACCCCGCAGAACCGGTGGACCTGCGTCAGGAGGACCGCTGCGGCGGCTCGGGGCTCCTCGGCCTGCTGTCGGCCCCCTCCTGGACGGTCGCCGACCTGGCCGTGCTCGTGGCCTCGGTGAGCGACAACACCGCGACCAACGCGCTGCTGCGCCGGGTCGGCCTGGAGGAGGTGGCGCGCGGCGCCGCCGAACTGGGCTTCGTCCGGACCCGTGTCCTCGACCGCATCCGTGAGCCCCGGCTGCCCTCGCACCCGCCCACCTTCGCCGTCGGCACGGCGGGTGAGCTGGCCGCGTTCGCGGCCGGGCTCGACGGGCGCACGGAGTGGACCCGGCTCATGCTGCGCTGGATGGCGCACAACGGCGACCGGAGCCTGGTCCCGGCCCTGCTGCCGCACGAGGCCGAGGACCGTGAGGTTCCCCAGGCGCCTCCCCGGGGGATGGTGTGGGTGGCCAACAAGACCGGAACCGACACCGGGGTGCGGACCGACGTCGGGGTGATGATCGGCCCCGGCGGCAGGATCGGCTACGCCGTGCTGGCCAACGGCCCCGCCGGGAGCGAGCACGCCCTGGTCCGGCGCGTCCGCGAGGCGGGCCTGCGCGTCGGAGCCCTGGCCGGGTTCACCGGACAGGACTCCTGAGGTCCCGTACGGCGGGTGGCGCCCCCGGCCGCCCGCCGTACGGGCAGGGGACCCCGGCTATTTGTCAGTCTTCGCCAGAAAAGCCTAAGAAACAGTGGAAATCCATCGCTGGAACGCGCTAACACTGTTCGAAGGCAGGAGCGGGACGACATGACACGGGCCCGCCGACGGGAGGAACGCCAGTGGAGCTCCACGAGTACGCACGTCACGACGCCGTCGGGCTGCGGGACCTGATCGCGGCGGGCGAGGTGACGGCGGCCGAGGTCGAACAGGCCGCCAGAAGGGCGCTGGAGGCGGCCGACGCCGAACTCAACGCCCTGGCCCTGCCGCCGTTCTCCCCGGCGCTCGACCACGCGGCGGACGGGCCGCTCGCGGGCGTACCCTTCCTGATCAAGGACAGCGGGCCGATGGCGCGAGGCGTGCCGTCCTTCCTGGGCAGCAGGGGCCTGGAGACGGTCCCCGGCCACGACAGCGAGCTGATGACCCGGCTGCGGGCCGCGGGCCTGGTCACCCTGGGCCTGACCACCGTGCCGGAGATGGTGGTCAGCTTCTCCACCGAGTCGCTCAGGCACGGGCCGACCCGCAACCCCTGGGACCTGGAACGCGGCGTCGGCGGATCGAGCGGAGGCGCCGCCGCCCTGGTCGCCGCGGGTGCCGTGCCCCTCGCGCACGGCACCGACGGCGCGGGCTCCATCCGTGTCCCCGCCTCCTGCTGCGGTCTGGTCGGGCTCAAGCCCAGCCGGGGCCGCGTCTCCAGCGGCCCCGACGCCGCCGAGGTGACGTTCGGGATGTCCTGCGACTTCGGGCTGGCCCGCACCGTCAGGGACGCCGCCACCCTGCTCGACGCCGTCCACGGCCCGGCCGCCGGCGACAAGTACACCGCGCCGCCCCCGGCCAGGCGCTACACCGAGGAGATCGGCGCCGACCCCGGCAGGCTGCGGATCGCCGTCACCACCACGGCCTGGTCGGGCGCCGCGGTCGACCCCGAGGTGGCCGCCGCGGCGGTCGCGACCGGCAGGACCCTGGAGGGGATGGGCCACCTCGTCACCGAGGCGAGCCCCGAGGTCGACTGGGACCTCGTGATCGGCGGCGTCGTTCCGGTCGCCATCGCCTGCGTCGCCTCAGCCGCCGCCCCGGGGACGACCCCCGGGACGCCCCCGGACCCCGAACGGTTCGAGGCGGTCACCAGGCACGCGCTCGACGTCGCCGGAGACCTCGGCGCCCTCGACCTGATGGGCGCCTTCGCCGCGCAGAACCGGATCAGCCGCTCCGTCGGCGCCTTCTTCACCGGGCACGACATCCTCATCACTCCCACCCTGGGACAGCTGCCCGCGCCGCACGGCACCCTGCGCTACGACGACCCGGGCCACACCATGACCAGCTGGCACGAGAGCCTCTTCGAGTACGGCCCCTTCACGGTGGTGTTCAACATCGCCGGGCTGCCGGCCGTCAGCCTGCCGCTCGGCTGGAGCCGGGACGGGCTGCCGATCGGTGTGCAGCTGGTCGCGCCGTACGGCCGTGAGGACCTGCTGCTGCGGCTGGCCTCCCACCTGGAGGAGGCCCTGCCCTGGCGGGGCCGGGTCCCCGGCGTCTTCGCGGGAGCCTGAGCCGCGCTCAGCGCAGGGCGTTGCGGATCTGGGCCGAGGCGTCGCGCAGATAGTCGATGAACGACCGCAGCGCCGGGTTGGGGTTCGTCGGCCGGACCGCCGCCCCGATCCTGCGGTAGAGCCTCGGGCCGTCCAGGCGGCACACCTGGATGCCCGAGGCGCCCTGCGCGCCGAGACTGGGCACCAGGGCGACCCCCAGCCCGGCCCTGACCAGTCCCAGCGTCACCTCGTAATGGTCGCTGCGGCAGCGGATCGTCGGGTTGAACCCCTCAAGGGCACTGGCCCGCTCAAGGACCGAGACCGGGGTGTCGGTGCCGTAGGTGGTGATCCACGGCTCCTCGGCCAGGTCGGCCAGCCGTACCCGCGGACGCTGGCCCGCCGGATGGCCGAGCGGTACGACGAGCAGCTGCGGCTCGTCGAACAGGTGGGTGACCTCGACCCCCTCCGGGGCCTTCCACGGGTCGAGGGCGTGCTCGAAGACCACCAGCACGTCCAGGGCGCCGCGCTCCAGGTCGGGCAACAGCTCGTGCGGCTGGCCGAGCACCAGGTCCAGCTCGACGGCGGGATGACGGGCGGTGAAGGTCGACAGCGCCAGCGGCAGCAGCCGGTATCCGGCGGAGGCGAAGAACCCGATCCGCAGCTGGCCCGCGTCGGCCCTGGCCTGGGCCAGCAGGTCCTTCTCGGCCGCCTCGATGATGTCCAGGACCTCCTGGGCCCTGGTCGCCAGCCGCCGCCCCGCCCCGGTCAGCCGCAGGCTCTGCGCGCCCCGCTCGACCAGGCCGACACCCGCCTCCTCCTCCAGCTTCGACAGCTGATGGGACACGGCGGACGGCGAGAGCCGCAGGACACGCGCCGCCCCGGCTATGCTTCCCGTCCTGAAGACCTCAAGGAGCACCCGCAGGCGTTGACTGCTCAGCACGTTTTCAGTATCGGCGCAGGCAGGGGGTGCCGAGCACGGGGCGCAAGGGCCGGAAGGTGAGACGAGAAGGTGAGAAAAAAGGGCGAAGACGCCGACCCCCGGCTCCTCGACCGAGGAACCGGGGGGACGCGAAGGGCGCGGGCCGGGTCAGGCGCTCTTGCGGCGCTGGGCGCGCAGGATCGCCAGGCGCTCGTTGAGGACCTCCTCCAGATCCTCGATGGTGCGGCGCTCAAGTAGCATGTCCCAGTGGGTCCGCGGTGGCTTTACCTTCTTGGTCTCCGGCAGTTCGCCGTCCACCCGTAGCGCCGTCGCACCGCACATCCGGCACTCCCAGGTCGCCGGGATCTCTGCCTCGGCGGCGAGGGGAACGTCGAATCGATGGCCCTTCGGGCAGGTGTAGGACACCTCCTGGCGCGGGGCCAGATCGGTGTTGCGGTCGTTCTCGTAGCTGGTCGCCCCGAGTCGGGTACCGCGTAGCGCACGCTCGCCCATGTCTCAATGCCTCCTGAGGGCCCCGTCGTGAGGGGTTCGTCTCCCACGGCGTACAACGCTTGATACCGTGTGTGGATTCCCACACCCGGGGTGATCCAATCGCGCCTTCTTGACCCGGTCTGCGGCGAGAGCCGTTCTCGGGCCGCTCAGATGCGCTTGGGAACCCTGTTGCCCGCGGCCCTGATCGCCTTCGGCAGGTTGATCGCTCCCAGCGCCACCAGGCCGACCAGGAAGAACACCAGCAACGACAGCACGCCGAGCCGGTAGCTGTCGGTCAGCTGCAGGGCGACGCCCAGCGCGAAGGAACCGAGAAACGTCGAACCCTTGTCGCTGATCTCGTAGAGGCTGTAGTACTCGGCCTCCTTGCCCGCCGGGATCACATGGGAGAACAACGAACGCGACAGCGCCTGGGTGCCGCCCATCACGATCGCGATCGCGAAGGCCAGCGCGAAGAACGGCAGCGCCGAGCCCCTCGGCAGGAAGTAGGCCACGCCGACCACGGCCATCCAGGCGACCAGCGCGCTCATCACGACCCGCTTGGCCCCGTAGGAGGAGGCCAGCCTGCCCAGCAGCAGGGCGCCGCCGAAGGCCACGAACTGCACCATCAGGATCGCCGCGATCCGTGAGGTCTGGCTCAGCCCAAGCTCCTTGTCGGCGTAGGTGGCCGAGAAGGAGATGACGGTCTGCACGCCGTCGTTGTAGATCAGGTAGGCCACCAGGAAGGCCAGCGTCAGCGGATACCTGCGCAGCTCCGCGAGCGTACGGCCCAGCTGCCTGAAGCTGCCCGCGACGACCGTGCCGTGCGCCCCGGCCGCCGAGCCCGGGTTGCGCAGCCTCAGCATCGGGATGATCGTGAACCCCGCCCACCACAGGCCCGCCGAGGCCAGGCAGATGCGCACGGCGTCGGTCTCGGAGACGCCGAGGGTCTCGTGCCCCAGGAAGAGCGCCAGGTTGAGGGCCAGCAGCAGGCCGCCGCCGAGGTAGCCGAAGCCCCAGCCGCGCGCCGAGACCCGGTCGCGCTCGTCGGCCGTCGAGATCTCCGGCAGGAACGAGTTGTAGACGACGAACGCCGTCGAGAACCCCAGGCTGGCCACGATGAACAGCACCCCGCCCAGCAGGTATCTCCCGTCGGAGACGAACCACATGCCGACCGTGGCCCCGGCGCCGATGTAGGCGAACAACCCCATGAGCTCCTTCTTGCGCCCGGTGTGGTCGGCCAGGGCCCCGGCCACGGGCATCAGGATGATCTGCAGGACGGCCGCCGCCCCGACCACGAAGGAGTAGTAGGCGCTCGGCCGTACGTCGAACCAGAGCACCGGCACGTACGGCCTGCCCCCGGCGGCGTTCTCGGCGATCGTCGTCAGATAGGGGCCGAGGAAGACGGTCAGCACGGTGGAGTTGAAGGCGGAGTTCGCCCAGTCGTAGAAGTACCAGCCGCGCTGCTGCCTGCGGCGGGCGAGGGGGGATTCCTCGACGGCCTGTCCTGCGGTCATGGGCGTCCTTTGCTCACGGGGGGACGGGGGGTCGTGCGCTCACGGAGGGAGGGGATGGTCAGGCGGCGGCGGCACCGGGGTGCCACTGCCCTCGGGCCTGGAGCACCTCGCGCAGGCCGGAGATGTTGTCGGTCATCACACCGTCAACCCCCAGGTCGAGCAGGCGCTCCATCTCCCGGGGGTCGTTGACGGTCCACACGTGGATCTGCATGCCGAGGGCGTGCGCGGTGCGCACCAGGGCGGGCGTGGTGACGCGCAGCCCGCGAAAGCCCAGCGGGACCTGCGCGCAGGGTACGCCCGCGCGGGCCAGCCGGGCCAGCAGGCGGCCGTAGCCCGACGTGGCGGCCGCGGCGCGCAGGGCCGCGACCCCGCGCGGGCCGAGGGAGGAGCAGACCGGCCTGCCGACGGCCGCGCGGGCGCGGGCGAGCCGCTCGTCGGAGAAGGACGTCAGGCAGACCCTGTCGTAGGCGCCCGTCCGCCGGATCGCCTCGGCCAGCGGGGCGATGGCCGAGGACTCCTTGACGTCGATGTTGAAGCGCGCCTGCGGCCAGTAGCCCAGCAGGTCGTCCATGAGCGGGATCTCGTCGACGCCGTCGATCCGCGCCTGACGCACCAGCCGGTACGGCAACTCGGCGATACGGCCCCGCCGGTCGGTCACCCGGTCCAGGGTGTGGTCGTGGAAGGCCAGCAGCACCCCGTCCGAGGTGGCGTGCGCGTCGGTCTCCAGATAGGTGTAACCGAGCTCGACGGCGCGGGCGAACGCGGCGTGGGTGTTCTCCCGGCCCTCGGCCGCCCCGCCCCGGTGGGCGAAGGCGAGCGGGCCGGGATGGTCGAGGAAGGCGTAACGGGGCTGCACGTGCAGGAGTATGCCCGTTAGGGGCACGGCCCGTCATCGCCGGAAGCTGAACGTTGGGGAACCACCCGCCCTCGGCGGGCCGCTCACTCCCCGCCGGTCACCCCGCCCCCCGCCGGGAGGCCGGCCCACTCCCTGCGGCGCGCCTCGGCGACCGCGATGGCGGTCGCGACCGCCACGTTGAGCGAGCCGACCCGGCCGACCTGCGGGATGTAGCAGACGGCGTCGGCGGCCTCAAGCAGCGCGGGGGAGCAGCCGTGGTCCTCCCCGCCGACCACCAGGCACACGTCACCGTCCAGCCTGGCCTCGTGCAGCGGTACGGCGTCGCCGGTCAGCTCGATCGCGACCACCGTGAACCCCTCGGACCTGGCCGCCCGAACCGCCTCCGCCGAGGGGACCGGCTCCTCCCAGGCGACCAGGCGGTCGGTGCCGAGGGCGGTCTTCTGCGCCTTCGGGTTGGTCGGGGGAGTGGCGTTGCCCGCCAGCCAGATCCGGTCCACGCCGAACGCGGCGGCCGTACGGAAGATGGAGCCGATGTTGAACGGGCCGGTCACCGACTCGACGATCAGGGCCAGGCGTCCCCCGGTGTTCCTGCGCCAGGTGCGGTTGAGCCGCTTGACGTCGGTCGGCCGCAGCTGCCTGCGCGGGTTGGCGGTCATCGGTCGTTCACCGTTCCTCGTCCGTTGTCGTTCTTCGTCTCGCCCATCGGCCCGCTCACCGCTCCTGGTCCGCGGGGCGGGCGCCGACCCGGAGGATCCGGTAGGAGGACCGGGAGACGGCGCGCTCGGCGGGCCAGCCCTGCTCGTTCAGCCAGCGCTGCAGGGAGTCGGAGCCCAGGTGCTTCTGGACGACCAGATGGGCCTGGCCGTCCGGGGTCAGCCGGGACAGCCAGCGGGCCAGCATCTCGTGCAACGCGGTCTTGCCGATGCGGATCGCCGGGTTGGACCAGATGGCGGAGAAGCGAACCTCGGGAGGCACCTCGTCGACGTGCACCGACCTTACTTTGTCAAGGGCGGCGGTCCGGGCGTTCCTCGCGCACAGCTCGACCGACCTGCGGTTGACGTCCACGGCCCACACGGTCGCCTCAGGCGCGCGTGAGGCCATCGTCAGCGCGATCGGCCCGTAACCGCAGCCCAGGTCGAGCAGGTCGCCCGTCGAAGGCGGGGCGGGCACGCTCTCCAGCAGGATGCGGGTCCCCTGGTCGACCCGCTCGGGGGAGAAGACCCCGCTGTCGGTCTCAAGTCTCAGGTGCAGGTCGGGGAGCACGAGCGTGACCGAGCCCGGGCGGCTGGCGGTCTGGGGACGCTCCTCGAAGTAGTGGGCCACGTCGTAGAACGTTACCAACGGTGGGGACCCGGTCAGGGCAGCCGTGATCCCAGCAGCCCCGCCGTCACGGCCACCAGCAGCCCGGTCACGATCGCCGCGACCACGAACCACTGGCTGATCTCCTGGTTGACCGTACGGTAGCCCAGCGAGGTGCCGATCTGCTCGTACACCTCCCGCAGCTGACTGCCCGACTCCGCCTCGTAGGGCCGCCCCGAGGTGCCCTCGGACAGGGACTGCAGGGTGGTCTTGTTGACCGGAACGTTCACGTCGCGGCCGTCGATCGAGACGGTGCCCTCCTGGGTGCCGTAGGCGATGGTCGAGACCGGTACGCGCGCGTTCATCGCGGCGTCGATGGCGTCGCCGACCGAGCGGCCCGAGGTGTTGTCGCCGTCGGACAGCAGCACGATCGCCGCGGGCGGCGGGTCGGTGACGGCCTGCTGGTCGAAGGAGCGCAGGGAGTCGATCGAGCTGAAGACCGCCTCGCCGATGGCGGTGCCGGCCCTGGTGGTCAGGTTGCCGATGGAGGTGACGACGGCCTGGTGGTCGGTGGTGGGGGAGACCACGACCGAGGCCGAACGGGCGAAGGCGACGACGCCGACGTTGAAGCGCTCGGGCAGGTCTCTGACGAACCGCTGGGCCGCCTCCTTGGCGGCGCTCAGCCTGCTCGGCGGGACGTCGGCGGCCTCCATCGACAGCGAGACGTCCATCGCGATGATGATCGTCGCGCGGTCGCGCGGAACCCGTACGGAGTCCGCGGGCCGGGCGGCGCCGACGACCAGCAGGCCCATCATCAGCAGGAACAGCAGCGGAGCCAGGTGCCTGCGCCAGTCGGGTCCGGAGGGGGCGACCAGCGTCAGCAGCGGCAGGTTGGTGAAGCGCACCGCGTAGCGCCGCCGGGCGAACTGGGCGACCACGTAGCCCGCGACGAGCAGCGCGAGCAGCGCGAACAGCCACAGCCACGCCGGTGAGAGGAAGGTCATCGGGCCGCTCCGGGGACGATGGACCGGTGCGCCAGGTGGGCCGTGCGCCGCTGCCGCAGGACGAAGCGGGCGATGTCCGCCACCCAGTCGCGGTCGGTGCGCAGCACCAGGTGCGCGACCCCGCAGCGCCGCAGCGCCACCGCGGTGGCCTCCCGCTGGGCGGCGGCTGCCCGCGCGTAGGCCGCGCGGACCCTGCCGGTCAGGCGGATCCTGCGGGCACGGCCCGACTCCGGATCGGTCAGGGTGACCAGGCCGACCGGCGGCAGTTCGAGTTCACGCGGGTCGATCACCTCGACGGCCAGCACCTGGTGCCGGGCGGCCAGCCGGCGGATCGGCCGTTCCCAGGGCGGCTCGGCGCCGGGATCGAGGACCGGGGCGGCGTCGAGGAAGTCGGAGACCACCACCCGCAGGCCGCGCCGCCGCCGCGCCGAGGCCAGCACCTCGATCGCCTCGGCCAGATCGGGGGCGTCCGCGACGGGACGGCCCCTGGGCGCCTGGGCCAGGGAGTTCAGCAGGCCGTACAGGGCGGGCCTGCCGCCTCTGGCGGGCATCCGGTGGACGTACTCGTCGTGCAGGACGTAGGCGCCGAACCTGTTGCCGATCCGGCTCGTCAGGAAGCCGATCGCGCCGACCGCGGCGACCACCAGGTCCCTCTTCTCCATCGTGTCCGTGCCGAAGTCCATGCTGGGCGACAGGTCGGCCAGCGCCCAGGTCTCCAGTTCCCGGTCGGCGATCAGGTCGCGCACGTGCGGGACGGTCGTGCGGGCGGTCACCGCCCAGTCCATCCTGCGGATGTCGTCCTCACCGGGGACGTAGACCCTGCTGTCGCCGAACTCGCCGCCGGGTCCGGGCAGCAGCCCCTGGTAGGAGCCGTGCAGCAGGCCGTCCAGGCGTCTGACGATGGTCAGTTCGAGCCGCCGCAGCGCCCGTTCCGAGGCGCCGGTGACGCCCGTCACCGTGAGTCCTGGTTCCACACGACCAGGGGCGGGGGCACGGCCGCCAGCACCCGCCCGACCACGTCCTCCGGGTTCACTCCGTCGGCCAGGGCGTCGAAGGTGAGCATCAGGCGGTGGGACATCACGTCGGCGGCCACGTCGCGGACGTCGTCGGGCAGCAGGTAGTCGCGGCCCCGCAGCAGGGCCAGGCCACGGCCTGCGGCGACCAGGCCGAGGGTGGCACGGGGGCTGACCCCGATCTCGATGTCGTCGGCCAGCTCCGCCAGGCCGTACTCGGCGGGGGAGCGGGTGGCCATCACCAGCCGGACCACGTAGTCGGCGACCAGGTGGTGCACCGATACCTGCTCCGCGGCGGCTTGCAGCGCGATCAGCCGCGCCGGGTCGAGCACGGTCCTCGGCTCCGGCGGGGTCACGCTCATCCGGTGCAGGATCTCCAGCTCCTCGTGGGCGCTGGGGTGGGCGACCCGGATCCTGAACAGGAAGCGGTCGCGCTGGACCTCCGGCAGCGGGTAGACGCCCTCGGACTCGATCGGGTTCTGGGTGGCCAGCACGATGAACGGCCTCGGCAGCCGGTGGGTGCGTCCCGCGAGCGTCACCTGGCGCTCGGCCATGACCTCGAGCAGCGCCGACTGCACCTTGGCCGGGGCGCGGTTGATCTCGTCGGCCAGCAGGAAGTTGACGAAGACGGGCCCGAGTTCGACGTCGAACTCCTCGCGGGAGGGGTGGTAGACCCGGGTCCCCACGATGTCGCTGGGCACCAGGTCGGGGGTGAACTGGATGCGGGCGAAGTCACCGCCGACCACCGTGGCCAGCGTCGAGGCCGCCAGCGTCTTGGCCACCCCGGGGACGCCCTCCAGCAGGCAGTGGCCACGGGCGAGCAGGGCGACGAGCAGGCGTTCGACCATGTGCTCCTGGCCCACGATGACCCGCCGGACCTCGGCCAGGGCCTCGCGCAGCAGTCCGGCGTCGGTCTCGCTCGGCAGTTCTTCCGCGACGGTCATGTTGACATTCCACCAAATGAAGTGCCGGGTCGCACGGCTGGTCGGGTGCCCATTTCCTGTTCCTACCCACAACGCGGTGCCCGTGTGGACGGGGAGACGTCCGCGCCGTGTGCTTTCATGGCAGGCGTGGCCAGTCCGCTTCAGCACGGTGACCCGCCCCACCTGGGGCCCTTCGTGCTGCGGGCACGACTGGGAGTCGGTCCCGCCGGGCTGGTCTATCTCGGGCAGGGCTCCGACGGCAGGCAGGTCTCGGTCGCGGTGCTCACCAGGGGCGCCGCGCACGACCCCGCGGCCCGCGACCGCTTCGTCACCGGCATCCGCGAGGCGGCGACGAGCCGTTCGGGGATGCGGGGCTGGATGGTCAGGGCGGCCCGCGGCCGTACGGCGGTCGCGGACACGATGCCCCAGGTTCTGGCGATGGACGGCGGGGACGCGCCGTGGGTGGCGACGCCGTACGAACCGGGAAGGGCGGGGGCGGAGCGTTTCCTCGAACCGGTGCTGGTGCGCGGCACACTGATCGGCGAGCGGCACGGTCCCGACTTCGCGCCGCACTGGGTGAGCGACCGCTCGCCCGCGCTGCCCGCGCCGCCGGTCGGAGCGCCGCCGCCCGTCGAGACGCGTCGTTCCGTGCTCTTCGCCTCGGCCACGCTCGCCGTGCTGCTGGTGCTGCTGGCCGCGATGCTGCTGGTGTTGCTGCGCAGGCAGGAGGAGGGGGCGCCGCCGCCGAGGCCGCGCCCGCAGACGACGTTCGTGCCGACCCCGCCGCCGGTTCCCGCGACGACCGAGCCGGGGCAGCCGACCCCTTCGCCGTCCCCTTCGGAGAGCGGTGGCGGCAGGCCGGGGCCGGGGGAGGGCGACGAGGACGACGGCTCCCCCATCTGAGGCGTCCCGCCCGGGTGGCTCACGGAGTTCGCGGTGTCATCTGGGGGAGACGAAGCCCGACTCGTAGGCGGCGATGACGGCCTGGGGGCGTTCGCGGGCGCCGAGTTTGGACAGCACGCCGCTCACGTGCGTCCTGATCACGTCCGTGCCGACGGCCAGTTCCACGGCGATCTCGCCGTTCGACAGGCCGCGTGCCATCAGGCGCAGTACGTCCGCCTCGCGTTCGGTGAGCCTGCCGATGCCGGGGACGGTCCTGCCGTCGCCGTGCAGGGCGGCGAGGGTGCGCACGGCGGAGGGGAAGAGCAGGCAGTCTCCGACGGCCACGGTCCTGATCGCCTGGACGAGTTCGTCGGGGCGGGTCCGTCTGAGCAGGAAGCCGCTCACCCCGGATCGCAGCGCCTCGTAGACGAGGTCGTCGTTGCCGAAGGCGGCGATCACGATGATCTTGGGGGGTTCGGGCAGGGAGAGCAGGTGCCGGATCGCCTGGACGCCGTCCACCGCGGGCATCCGCACGTCCACGAGCACCACGTCGGGGCGCAGTTCGCGTGCGGCGGTCAGGGCCCCGGCGCCGTCGGCCGCCTCGCCGACCACGGTGAGCCCGGGTTCGGAGTCGATGATGATCCGCAGTCCCGTGCGGGTCAGGTCCTCGTCGTCGGCGATCACCACGCGCAGGGTCATGGCCATGACCATACAGACCGTGCCCTGAGGGGTCCGCCCCGCCTCGTTCGAGGTCTTTCCCGGGCCGCGGCCGGATGGAAAGGGGAGGGCTCGTCGGTGATTTACGGACTGGGCGGGAATTGCGAGGAAAACCGGGCTATTGCCTTTTGGTGTGGCATGCCCGTCAAGTCTCAAGTTTGAGAAGTGAGATGAAAAGGTGTGTCACGCCCGGTTTGTCGTGCTTGGGGCATGAAAAACCCCTGACGAGAAAAGCGCTGGCCAGTCACTCTTCGCGTCAGGGGTTGGTGCTACGTGAGAATCCTCGTGCCTCTATGACGGTGCCCGCTGTGCACATGAGCGGCCGTCACAGGCGCCTAGTTGTTGTTGCTGCTAGGGCTGAGGATGGGGATGTTGACGTCGCACAGGTTCAGGCCGAGGCCGAGGCCCAGGAGCAGGCCGAGACCCTGGTTGTTGGTGGAGCAGGTGGTCTCGCTGCTGGTGACGTCGACGTCCTGGTCGTGGCCGACGTGGAACGGCGGCACGTGGTAGGGCGACGGGAAGGGGTCGGTAGCAGCAGAGGCCGCGGTGGCCTGCGTCATGGCGGCGACAGCCAGGGCGCTTGCGACGGCCGCGCCGACGATAACGCGACGGATCATGGTATTCCTCCATGGAGACTAATGGGAAATTCTGGGCGAATCAGCGTGAGTGCCTTTCGGCTCCCTGCGGATCGCCAGGGACAATGATTGTGCATCGAGGGTCTGGATTTCAACGTTGTCGAGCAACTGGAAAGTAAAGTACTGAGGGTTTATCTCAAAAAATAGAATATGATCGTTTTGGTCCTTTAGGGATGACAGTGATATGTCATCGATGGCGCTTTTTTCTGCCTCCGGTGTATCTGGTGCTGACATGTCGTAAAAGCGCGACAAATGAGCCCTTCGCGGGAATTGGTGCATGGATATTTCCCGACACTTCCGGCGAGATCGACCACGTGGGTCGCGTCAGGCGGAGCCCCGCGTGCCGTGTGAGGCCGGAGATCGTGGCCCGCTTCGGCTGGGAGGCGGGTGGAACGTGACCTGTGCCATATCCATGTCATGGCCGTGTCGTGGTCGTGCGGGCGGGCCCGGCGGGCGGCCGGAGGATGTCCGGCGGGTGATCCGGGAGGGGTACCGGCCCCCGGCGGCCGTCATCGGCGGGCGGGGGAGCGCGGAGGTTCGGAGATCGTGCCCCTGACGGGCGGCTTCTCAGGGAAATCCGAGGTCAAGACGCCCCGATTTTTCCCCCGAAAAGGTATGAATGTACTTCCTGCGGGCACGCGATCCAGAAGCCGAGCCGCCAACCGTCGAGCTTCCTCACCGTCATTGGATCGCCTATGTCTCTTCAGGGCAACGTCATCCCCATCATCCATTGGTCGCGCCGTTCTCTCTGTCTCACCGAGGACCCCGAGCTCTTCTTCCCCGTCTCCATGGAGGGACCGGGGCGGGAGCAGTACGAACAGGCCAAGGCCGTGTGCCGCCGCTGTCCGGTGCAGCACCGCTGCCTGGAGTACGCCCTGAACACCCACCAGATGTACGGGGTGTGGGGCGGGACGAGTCCCGACGAGCGCAGGGCGGCGATGACGGCGCCCAGACGCGGGGCCAGGTGACGGATCACGGGAACGGGGCCGTACCCCTCAGTGGGGGCGGCGCCGCGCGGCGGGATGGGTGAGGACCCCGGCGCGGGAGGAAGGCGCGGCGTCCTCGGCCTCCCGTGACTCCTCGATCAGGGCGGCCAGCCGGGCGGCGGTGCGCTGCGAGGTGTCACCGCAGCAGACGTTGGTGATCACGTGGGTCGTCTCCGCGCTCCGGGAGAGCGCGAGGATCCGGGAGGCCCACCCCCTGAGCTCGGTCTCGGTGTACCGGTAGGAGAAACGCTCCTCGACGTTCCCGCCCACCCACCGCGACGAGTGGCCGTGCAGGCGGACCACGGCGAGGTCGGAGGTCACGGCCGTCACCGGCGGGATCGAGGAGGGATGGCCCTGGGGCATGTCGACGCACACGTAGGGGATGTCGTGCTCGGCGAGGAAGTCCAGGGTCGCGGCGCGGCCGGCCCCCTCCATCCAGGTCCGGTTGCGGAACTCGACACAGATCCGCATCGGCGCGCATCGGCGGGCGCATTCGAGGACGCGCCGCCTGCCGTGCTCCCCGGCGGGCAGCCACGGCGGGAACTGGAACAGCAGGGCGCCCAGCTTGCCCGCCTCGTGCAGCGGGGTGAGCGTGCCGAGGAAGCGCCGCCAGACCTCCTCGGCGACGTGCGGGCCGACGCCGTCCAGATAGAGGCGCTCCGGTGTCTCGCCGAGTGTGTCCCGCAGGTCCTTGTAGAGCGCCTCGGGGCGGGTCGGATGACCGGTGAGCAGGGAGAACGCCTTGACGTTGAAGACGAAGCCCGCCGGAGTGCGGTCCCGCCAGGCCTGCACGGTCCGTAGCGACGGAGGGTGGTAGTAGGTGGAGTCGACCTCCACGATCGGGAACCGCGAGGCGTACCAGGCCAGCCGCGCGGCCGGGGTCGAGGCCTCCTCGGGGTACCAGCCCGACTCCAGCAGCGACCTGTCCGTCCAGGAGGCCGTACCGACCAGAATCCGGCCGGGGCGGGCCGTCCGGTGGATGGCGTGTGTCATCTCCCGTCCCTGCCCCCGCGCCGGCTCCTCTCACCCGTGAGCCGCTCGTTGAGCCGCCCGGCCGCCGTTCGAACCCCGGCAGGGAGTCCCTCCGCGCGACCGGTTTACCGAAGTTTCCAGCTTTAGTGAAATGTCGTCGTTTCCGAGGGTCGGTCACTAGGGTTGCCCGGGTGGGGGCGGATACGGGGACACGGGTGTGGAGCGAACTGCGGGTTTCCTCGGCGCCGAGGGTCTCGGTGTCGATCTCACCGAATCTGACGGCTCTGGCGGTGATCGCCGACGCGCTGGCGGGCAGACGGAGGGGGCTGCCCGAGCGGTGGCGGCGGGTGATCCAGGAGTCGGTCGGCCCGCAGGCGCGGGAGGCGGTCAGGCCGCTCGGCGCGCCGGGATACTCGGTCGTCCCTGACAGCGTGGTGCCCCAGACCCCGATCGAGGGATTCTCCGTCGCCTCACAGGCCGAGCTGCTGCGCGCGGTGCCCGAGGAGCAGCTGACGGCCGACCTCGAACAGGCCTTCGGCGAGCAGGGGGTGCCCGAGCACTGGCGCTGGGCCGCCGACCGGCCGAAACGCTGGCTGGCGGGGTACGCGGCGGCGCTCGGGGACGTGTGGGACGCGACGGGGCCGGTGTGGGCGCGGGCCTCGTCCCTGCTGGACCGGGAGGTCGAGCGGGTCGGCACCGCCGTCGTCAGGGGCGGCCTCGACGTGCTGCTGAGCTCCCTGAGCGAGCGGATCCAGTACGGCGAGGACGGGCTGCTGATCGCGGACCTGGAGCCGAGCCGGTACGACCTCGGCGACCGCAGGATGATCCTGGTGCCGATGCTGGCCGGGCGTGACGCCGTGATCGTGAAGCTGGACCACCCCGAGGTGGTGTGGATCGCCTACCCGGTCCCCGGAGCCGAGTCACTGTGGCACGGGCCCAACCCCCGGGCGGCCGACGAGCTGGCGGCGCTGATCGGGCCGGTGCGCGCGGCACTGCTGCACACCCTGGACCAGCCCGCCACGATGAGCGCCCTGGCCGCCGGGGCGGGGATGGTGCCCAGCGCGATCACCTACCACTGTGAGCGGCTGGTCGCGGCGGGCCTGGTCAGCCGCGAACGGCGGGGCCGTGAGGTGTGGATCGTCCGTACCCGCAGGGGCGAGGAGCTGCTGGACCTGTTCCGGCACTGAGGGCCGGGGGCCGAGGCCTGCGCGATCCGTCGCAGGGGCCGTGTGCGAACCTTGGCCCATGGCTACTGCGCGCTGGAACGGCGAGATCATCGCGGAAAGCGACGAGACGGTGATCGTGGAGGGCAACCACTACTTCCCGATCGAGTCCGTCTCCTCCGAGTACCTCAGGCCGTCGGAGACCACCACCGTCTGCGGCTGGAAGGGCACGGCGAACTACTACACGCTGCACGTCGAGGGGGCGGAGAACCCCGACGCCGCCTGGTACTACGCGGACCCGAAGGAGGAGGCCGCCCAGATCAGGGGACGGGTGGCCTTCTGGAAGGGCGTCGAGGTCACCGGCTGAGCGGGCTGCGGGACGGAGCGGAAAGGAAGGGGGACGGCCGCAGGGCCGTCCCCCTTGCCGCTGCCGGGCGTCGGCGCACCGGGTCAGTGCACCAGTTCGGCCTCGACCTCGTGGCCGTACAGCCAGGCGTTCTGCCGCAGCGGGTCGCCATTGGCGAGACCCTCGTCGCGTCTGCGCTGCTCGGGGCCGTCGGGCAGGTGGTTGACCACCTCGCGCCCCCGGCTGCCGAGCTGTACCTGGGAGGCTCTCGGCTTGCGGATCTCCTCGTAGCGCAGCAGCGCCCGCGCCGCGGTCTCCGGCGTCGCCTCCCGCAGGCATCCGGCCAGGACCGTGGCGTCCTCGACCGCCTGGCAGGCCCCCTGACCGAGGAAGGGCAGCATCGCGTGGGCGGCGTCCCCGAGCAGGGTCACCCGCCCGTCGGTCCAGCGATCGAGGGGGCTGCGGTCGTACATGGCCCAGCGCTTGGTCTCCGACGCGGCGGCGATCAGTTCCCCGAGCCGGGGGTCCCACGTCTCGAACTCCCGGGCCAGGTCCTCAAGCCGGCCGTCCGTCGTCCACGACTCGATGCGCCACTCGCCGGCGGGCACGACCGCGACGACGTTGACCAGCCGTCCCCGGCTGACCGGGTAGTGCACGAAGTGCCTGCCCGGTCCGAGCCAGATCGTCTGGGACGGCCTGGTCATCAGGGAGGGGGCGGCGTCGGCGGGGACCAGGCACCGGTAGGCGCACAGCCCGGAGAAACGCGGCGCCGCCTCGGTCACGACCGTGGGCCGTACCGTGGAGTGGATTCCGTCGGCGCCGACGACCACGTCCGCGACGGCCGTGCTCTCCCGGCCCGCGGAGTCGGTGAGGGTCAGCTCGACCTCCCGCTCGTCCTGCCGCAGGCCGGTCAGCCGCCGGTCGAGCCGTACGATCTCCTCGGGCAGCGCCTCGGCCAGCATGGCCAGCAGGTCGGCCCGGTGCGCGACGTAGCAGTCGACGCCGTACAGCCTGCGGCACTCCGCCCCCATCCGCTGGGCGAACAGTACGCTGCCGTCCTGCCAGCGACGCATCTCCCAGGCGGTCTCAAGGCGTACGGCGAACTCGGCCAGCCGTTCACCGAGCCCGGCCCTGACCAGGGGGCGCACCATGTTGGGGGCGACGATGATGCCCGCGCCGACCTCGCGCAGCTCACCGCTCTGCTCGTAGACGGTCACCTCGACGCCCGCCCGGCTCAGCAGCAGGGCGGTGGTCAGCCCGCCGAGTCCCCCTCCGACGACGGCGACTCTCATCGGGCACCTCCGCTGTTCACGGGCCCCGCCAGACGGCCGAGCCCTCCGTCAACTCTGATTCTGGACGGTCCCCCTCCGGGCAGCGGCGGCAGCCCGTCGTCGTCGGAGCGCCAGTCCTGTACGGGCACCAGCCCCGGGGCGAGCAGGTCGAACGGGCCGAAGAGCGCGCGGACCCGCTCGTGCGGGCGGAAGGTCACCTGCATGGGGGTGTTCGCCGTCCCCGAGGACAGCTGTGCCCGCGCGGTGGGCGCGCTCTCGGCCATGACGTGTGAGAGCGCGAGATGGCTGCCCGGCGCCACCCGCCGGGCGAACTCCTCGACGAGACCCTCCGGGTCCTCCTCGTCGGTGACGAAGTGCAGCACCGCGACCATGACCAGGCCGACCGGCTCGGAGAAGTCGATCAGCCGGGTGACCTCGGGGTCCTCGACGATGTCGCCGGGCCTGCGGACGTCGGCCTGGACGCTCGTCACGTTCTTGCCTCCGGCCAGCAGCACCTCGGCGTGCAGCCGTACGACGGGGTCGTAGTCGACGTAGACCACGGTGGCCGACGGGTCGGCCGCGTGCGCGATCTCGTGCACGCTGGGGGAGGTCGGGATGCCGGTCCCCAGGTCGATGAACTGCCGGACACCCTGTTCGGCCATGACCTGGACCGCCCTGACCAGGAAGTCGCGGTTGGCCCTGGCCGTCGTCCTGGCGTCGGGGGCGACCGTGAGCAGTCGTTCGGCGAAGGTCCGGTCGACCGCGAGGTTGTCCTTGCCCCCCAGCAGGTAGTCGTAGACCCGCGCCGAGCTGGGCACGGTCGGATCGACCCCCGGGGGAACACGTTCCAACTTGGTCACCGCGACTCCTCCGTCGGCGAAGGCCAGCGCGTTGATCATACTGGTGGAATTACCACTCAGGATGGCTTATCAGGACCAAGTATCCGTTCTCGCTATCCCCTTCCGTACGGCCCCGCCGGCGGGCGCGGGCCGTACGGAAGGAGGGTGTTCAGCGTGTCTGGACCTGGACGGAGACGATCTGGTGTGCGGTGATCCAGGTCGAGGAGGTCGTGCCCGCCGGGGCCCATTCGCTGTAGATCGGGATGTATCCGACCTCCGCGAGGAAGTGCTTCTGCAGGACGAAGACACGGTGCTCGCCCGTGCCGCCCGAGCAGTAGCTGCTGGCCGTCTGGCCGTTGATCTGGTAGCTGCAACCCGTTGGGGACGCCGAGGCGCTCGTCGCGGTACCGGTCACCATCGTGGCGGTCAGCAGCGCGGTGGCGCAGACGGCCGAGACCCGGCTTCTGGCGTTCATGTGTGACTCCTGGGGGGTGGGCGTCAGGTGTGCCGCCCGCCTTTCCGGTCCGCGCCGGGGTCGCGGCCCTCCTGGGCGGGCAAGAAGGCGGCCCCCGGGCGGGGCGCGCCGAAGTCGCCGTCGAAGGCGATTAGATGAGGATGATGTCGCAGGTCAGCGTACTTATGGTTAGGAAAGTTTCTTTAAAGAAAAGATAAACCGGGTCTTGGGGGGCGTCAATATCCCGTTTGGGGAGTGCGCGGGCCGCCGTTTTCCTGTCCGGATCGGAAGGGTCGTGCAGGTCCCCGGCGACGGTGCCCGGGAGGGCGGCGGACCGTCCGATCCGCCGGCCGCCGGATCGCGGCGGGGACCGGTCCCGTCTGTCTCCTCGTCGCCCCGTCTGGGCTGTCCGTCCCCGGATGGCCATCACTTCGGGTGATCCCCCCGGCTCCTCCTCGTGTTCGCGAGGGTCGCGAGATCGCGGAAAAGAAGGATGGAACGGTCTAGAGTGTGCTCTCCAGGCGTAACACCTTGTATGCGGCCAGAAGGCAGGGGAGAGCGAGCGGTTCGGCATGGTATTACGGACCCTCTGCTTCCGCAATTCTCCCGTAGCCGAAATCGGGCGTCGTGAGATGAAAACCATCTGCGAACGCCTTGACCTGCTCGTTTACTGGAAAAAGGTGCATAGCGTGAAGTTATAGAAAACTGTGGGGTTCAACCCACTCCCGCACGGTGTCAGCTTTGGTCCAGTCCAGGCTGCCTGGTTCGTTCGGCCCGCCCGTGGCGGCATCGCACATCGCCGGTCCCTCACCGGCCTCGTCGGCGCCGTGCGCGGACGGGAGGAGCGGCCAGGCACGACCCCCCGAAGGCCAAGGAGGCCATTGTGGACGCCGAGAACACCCCCGTCGAGGAATTCGACGAAGAGAATGACACCCGGGGCATCAGCCGTAAGACCCTGCTGAAGGCCGCCATCATAGGTGCCCCGATCCCGCTGCTGATGGGTGGGGTGCCCGCCCTGGCTCGGGACGCCAAGCAAGAGGGCAAGCTGCTCGACCCGACGCCGTTCTGCGGCAACGGCGACGCCGCCACGATCGCCCAGACCGAGGGCCCGTACTTCAAGCCGGGTTCCCCGCTGCGTGACACGCTGACCGGTGCCGGAACGCTGCTGACCGTGAGCGGTTACGTGTTCAACCGCTCCTGCCAGCCGGTCGCCAACGCGCTGATGGACTTCTGGCAGGCGGACAACGCCGGTAACTACGACAACTCCGGCTACACCTTCCGCGGTCACCAGTTCACCAACGCGCAGGGTTTCTACAAGCTGACCACGATCGTGCCGGGTCTGTACCCGGGCCGCACCCGTCACATCCACATGAAGGTGCAGGCTCCCGGCAGGGGCATCCTGACCACCCAGACGTACTTCCCCGGTGAGCCCCGCAACAACACGGACACCATCTACGACTCGCGTCTGCTGATGAACGTCAGGACGGTCGGTTCGGGCAAGGAGGCGACCTACGACTTCGTGCTCAACTTCACGGGCACGCCGCAGACTCCCACGCCGACCCCCACCAACAGCAGCACCCCGACCCCGACCAGCAACCCGGGTGGTACCTGGGCCGCGGGCACGAGCTACGCCGCCGGAGACGTCGTCTCCTACGGTGGCTCGAACTACCGCTGCATCCAGGGCCACACCGCCTACCCCGGGTGGGAGCCGCCGAACGTCCCCGCCCTGTGGCAGCGCGTCTGACGTACCGGCCCGTCATGACCGGTGTCCGCGTGCGCGCGGCCACCGGTGCCGGATACTCCGGCCGGCGCACCGTGGGGCCGGTGCAGCGCGGACCGGTGGGCGGGACGGTCAGCCGTCCCGCCATGGCGGCGGTCTCCGTCCGCCGCGCGAACCCCGTAGTCACCGTGCCAGGGCGGGCGCTCATCCGGTGACACAGCGGGACGCGCGGGCGGCCGGGGACCGGCGCCGCGTCCGCGGACCGGGTGCCACGCCTGGGTGTGGCACCCGGTCCCGTCGCGGTCTTCCCCGGTGCGCCCGGACCCTCCCGGGTCCGCACCCCCTTTTCCGGGGAACGTCGGGAGGCGGCCCGTCCGTCAGGACGCGCCTCCCGGCGGCCGGGAAGCGGTCAGCGGTTCTGCTCGGTGACGAGGAAGGCCACGGAGCCTCCCTCACCGATGTCCGCGTCCAGCGCCTTGTCGTCGAGTATGTCGGCGGCCGCCCGGTCCAGGAAGATCCGGGCCCCGTCCGTCTCGACCACCTTGTCGTCCGTCTCCGGGCCGTTCACGACCGACAGCGTCAGTGAGCCCGTGCCGTCCGCCTGTGAGGCGATTCGGACGCCGGTGTCCTCCGATTCCGCCATCTGAGAACTGAGGTCCCTGATCACCTGGGCAGCGGTGTCCGTCAATGTGAGCATTTGTGACTCCTTGTCGGGATCTCGGGTTGATTCCTCGCCCTTGCCCGCTGTGAAAGTGCCCAACCTCCTCGCCGGTCGTTATTTCCTCCGCCGTGCCGTACGAGGTCCCGGGCGGGGAGCCGGCGTCAAGGGGCTCGGCGGCGCTTGGGGACGCCTTCCGTGTGCTCGTCGGAACGGAGGCCTCGTCGGGCGGCCGACGCAGGAGTCATCACCATATTTGCTATATTTAGTACATGCTAAATATGGCCGATGTGCTGTCGTTCGACGGGTGTGACCTGCGTTACGACGACAGCGGCGGTGCAGGGGTGCCGGTGGTCCTCACACACGGCGCCGGGGCCGACCACGTGATGTTCGACGCCCAGGCCGAACATCTGCGCGCCCGGGGGTTTCGCGTCGTCGTCTGGGACATGCGCGGCCACGGTCTTTCCCGTCCGGCCGCCGGCCCGTTCACCGCGGAACGGGCGCTGGCCGACCTGCGCGCGCTCATCGAACACCTGGCGCTGGACCGGCCCGTGCTGGCGGGCCAGTCCCTGGGCGGCAACCTCGGCCAGGCCCTCGTCCGGCGGGACCGCCACCTGGCCCGGGCCCTGATCGTCATCGACTCGACGTGGAACACCGGGCCGCTGTCCTGGGGTGAACGCATGCTGCTCAAGATGGCCGCGCCGATGTTGCTGGCGCTTCCGGCCAGGCGTCTCCCGGAGCTGATGGCCAACGCCTCCGCGGTCACACCGGACGCCCGGGCGGACGCCCGGCGCGCCTTCTCCCAGATGCCCAAGGAGGACTTCGTCCAGGTGTGGAAGGCCGCCGTGGAGCTTGTCGTCCCCGATCCCGGCTATCGCACGCCCGTTCCGCTGTGCCTGATCCGCGGCCGGCATGACCGGACCGGCAACATCGCCTCGGCCATGCCCGGATGGGCCCGGGCCGAAGGCGTCGAAGAGGTCGTCATCCCCGACGCGGGCCACATGTCCACCCAGGACAACCCGCGAGCCGTCAACGCGGCGATCGAGACGTTCCTCACCACGCTGACCCGTCGGGAGCGGTGATGGACGCCGACAAGCGCGACTCGTTCACCGTCTCGGTGGGCGACCTGCTGGCCTCCTGGAACCTGCCGCACGCCACCGGCCGCGTCTACGGGCTGCTCCTGGTGAGCGAGGAGCCACAGTCCCTGGACGCGATCGCCGCCGAACTCTCGCTGAGCAAGGGGTCGGTGAGCACCGCGGTGCGCCAGCTGGACTCCTGGGGGCTGGCCAGGACCATTCCCCAGCCGGGAAGCCGCAGGCTCCTGGTCGAGGCCGCCGGTGGAATCGCGTCCCTGCTGGAGGCCAGTCACGCGCGCGCCGGGACCCTGATCGCCGCCCTGAGAGAAGGAGAGGACCTGGTCGGCCCCGGTCCCGCGCGCCGGAGGCTCCAGGACGTGATCGGCCTGTTCGAAGGTTATGTCGACGTCGGAAACCAGATGCTCACCGCGTACCGCAGGCAGCGCGAACGCCGGCCGTGAGCCCCGGCGGGTCGTCCTCGCCGTACATGTGGGGGAGGGGCGCCGGCCCTGGAGAGCCTGTGGGACGGCTGCGGGACAATGGTGCGCATGCGTGCGAGTCGTCTGCTGTCACTGCTGCTGCTTCTGCAGACCCGGGGGCGGATGACGGCCACCGAGCTCTCGGGAGAGCTCGAGGTCTCGATCCGCACGGTCTACCGGGACGTCGAGGCGCTGTCGTCGGCCGGTGTGCCGGTCTACGCCGACCGGGGACCCGCCGGGGGATACCAGCTGCTGGACGGCTACCGCACCCGCCTCAACGGCCTGACCGCGGAGGAGGCCTCCTCGCTGTTCCTCGCGGCGCTGCCGGGGCCCGCGGCGGAACTGGGCCTGGGGGAGCTCGCGGCGAACGCCGAGCTGAAGCTGCTCGCCGCACTGCCGCCGGAGCCGCGCTCCCACGCCACCCGGATGCGCGAGCGCTTCCACATGGACGTCCCGGGGTGGTACCGCGACGCCGACGAGACCCCTTTCCTGGCCGACGTCGCGGAGGCGGTCTGGGAACAGCGGCCGATCCGCATGACCTACCGGCGCTGGGGGCCTCGCGAGGTCGAACGGCTGGCCCAGCCGTACGGCCTGGTGCTCAAGGGCGGGACGTGGTACCTCGTGGCGGCGGCCGACGGGGGAGGCCCGCGCACCTACCGCGTGTCGCGGATCGTGACCGCCGAGATCCTCGACGGCCGCTTCGAACGGCCGGAGGGCTTCGACCTGTCCGCGTTCTGGAGGGACTACTCGGCCGGGTTCCGTGCCCGTATGCACACCGGGCACGCCCTGGTGCGGGTCGCGCCGGACGCGACGAAGATGCTCCGTTACGCCGTCGGCGCCGAGATCGTCGACACCGCCCTGGCCGAGGCGGAACCGCCGGACGAGCGGGGCTGGACCACCCTGCTCCTGCCGACCGAGTCGACCAGGCACGCCCACTGGCTGCTGCTGCGAATGGGCGCGGACGTCGAGGTGCTCGAACCGCCCGAGCTACGCGCCATGATGACCGAGACGGCCACCGGGCTCCGCGACCTGTACGGCCCCGGGGAGGAGCCCGGAGAGGGCGTCTGAACAGCGGAAACGCCGGGAGGAAAAACCGTCGCCCGCCGCGGGGCGGGTGCCCTACTCTGTCCGGATGCCGAAGCCTTTCTCCCCCGCCTTTCCCATTCGCACCGCCCGCCTGATCCTGCGCCCCTTCACCCACGACGACCTGGAGGGCCTGCACGCCATCCGATCGCTGCCCGAGGTCGCACGGTACGTGCCCTGGGAGCCGGGTGACCTGGAGAAGACCGCCAAGGCGCTGGAGGCCAGGATCGGGCAGACGACGCTGACCGAGGAGAACCAACCGCTCACCGTCGCGGTCGAGGTGGCCGGGACCGGCGAGCTGATCGGCGACGCCATGCTCTTCTGGGTGAGCGAACAGCATCGCTGCGGAGAGGTCGGCTACGTCTTCCACCCCGCCCACCACGGCAGGGGATACGCGACCGAGACGGTCATGGCCCTGCTCGAACTCGGCTTCGACGGCCTGGGCCTGCGCCGGATCATCGGCCGTCTCGACACCCGCAACGAGGCGTCCGCCCGGGTGCTGGAGCGCGTCGGCATGCGCCGTGAGGCCCACCTGGTGGAGAACGAGCTGTTCAAGGGGGAGTGGACGGACGAGTTCGTCTACGCGATCCTGCGGCGCGAATGGGAGTCCCGGTAGGACCCGTGCGACCAGGTACACCCGTTCAACGGATCTTTCCGTGATCGTCGGGCGTACGTGGTCGTGCACGGCCGGTGCTGATCCGGATTCGTGAGGGTCGCGACGGCGTGGCCGACCGCTTCGCGAGAGAGCCGGACGCCGCGTGCGCCATCCCGGCGCACCCCGGGCTACTTCGGCGACGGAGGAACCGCAGGTCGAAACCCCTCGAAGTCAGACTCTGAGCAGCCCCGGCGGGGCACACTGCGCCCCGGTCATCGACGCCTGGTGTTCGCTGGACCGATCTGTCGCGTGGGAAGCGGTTCGCCCCGGGCGAGGGCGGGTGTGGTCAGTCGATGCCTTCGACGATGCGGAAGTCGCGCTCGACGCCGTCGGGGAGGGCGACCAGCGCCTTCTGGTACGCCTCGCTCTCGTATGCCGC
>NZ_JBIAVG010000025.1:0-125625 GCF_042893955.1 Streptosporangium sp. NPDC001559 | reverse complement strand
ATTCCGAACCCGGAAGTTAAGCTCTTCAGCGCCGATGGTACTGCACCGGGGACGGTGTGGGAGAGTAGGTCGCCGCCGGACAATCTTTGGGGGGGGGTCATCCTTTTGGGTGGCCCCCCCTTTTTTTGTTTTGTAGGGGTGCGTGGGTGGGGGTTGTTTTGAGCGGCCCCTCTTTTTCTTGCTTGCAGGGGTGTGTGGGGGTGGCTGGGGCTGCCCCCGTTTTTTGTGTGTGGGGTTTCCGCAGGGGTTGTTCCCTGGGTGGGGGTGGCGAGGGCCGCCCCTTTTTTTGTGGGTTTCCTGCGGGGTTGGTTCTGGGTTCCTTGGGGTTTTTGGTGTGGTGGGGTTGTGTTCCAGGTGGGGTGTCTGGGGGTGGCGGGAGCCGCCCCCCTCTTTTTGTTTCAGGAGCGCGGAGGGAGGGCGTGGAGCTCGCCGGACAGGACGGTTACCGCTCGTCCGGCCGGCTCCATCCGGTCTTCCAGGGGTGTTTCGGTGGGTGGGGTTGTGTTCCAGGTGGGGGTGTCTGGGGTGTGGGGTGGCGGAGGGCCGCCCCTTTTTGGTTTGTGCCTGGCCCCGGAGGGGGTGTGGGTGTTTGCGGGACGGTGGGAGTCGTCCCTTTTTCTATTTCGGGGTGGGCGTTGTTTCCTTTTCTAGTTCGGAAGCGGACTTGGGGGCGGTGTTGTCTGCCGGTGGGGGTTCAGGGGCGGGTCCGGTCGGTCCCGTTCGCTCTGGCTGTGGACGGTGAAACCCGGGGCCGGGGCCGGAAAAGGGCCGAGGGTGTGAGGGCTGGGGGAGGGCTCATCTGGTGGCCGGTGTTCGATGACCGCATGTCTCGGCATCGCGTCGGGGCGAGCCGTGTCTTCCCTGAAGGCGTTGCGAAGGGACGCACAGGCGTGGGGCTGGGGGAGGAGTCAAGGTCTTGGGGAACATGGGTTGGGCGTGGTCGGAGGGGTGACCCTCGGCTGACGGCCTCAACAACCGGGCGACCATGGCCTTCGTGAAAGGCAGTGGTCCGGTGATCAGTTGTTCGGTGCGGTGTGGAGCAGGGGCTCGATTCGGTAGGGGACCTGAACGGACAGGGCGATCGTCGTGTCGGTGCGTTGCACCGCCGGCGAGGCCAGAATCCGGGCGATGATCTCTTGGAGATCGGGAGTGCTCCGCGCGACGACGCGGCAGAGCAGGTCGGCCTGGCCGCTGGTGCCGTACACCTCAAGGATCTCTGGGAGGGGGCGTAGGGCCTCTACGGCCTCGGCCAGCCGTCCCTGGGCGATCTGCAGGGAGACGAAGGCCAGGATCGGGTAGCCGACTCCCTCGGGGGTGACGGTTGGACCGAAGTCGGCGATCACACCGCGGTTGATGAGTTTCTCGACGCGGGCCTGGACCGTGCCTCTGGCGACACCGAGCAGGCGGGCCAGCTCGGTGAGGCCTATCCGGGGATTGGCTCGCATCGTCACCAGGAGGCGACTGTCAAGGTCGTCTATGGACACCGCATCAGACTAGGCGATATGACCAGTCATAGATAGGTCTGACCATGCGATCTTGCGCGGATCGAGTAGCAAAACTGCTCGCTCTTGCCAACGTTTCTTGGGATTGCTGTCATTTTATGTATGTTCGAAGAAGCACAGTACTTCGCACCGGTGGCGACCCGTGACGACGGCACGGTGGAGGTCGAGCTGGCCGCCAGTCACCCCGGGTTCGCCGACCCCGTCTATCGTGCTCGGCGCAACGCCATCGCGGCGCTGGCGGTCGACTACGTGCCGGGTACACCCATTCCGACGGCCGAGTACACCCTGCAGGAGCACGAGGTGTGGGCGCTGGTCAGCCGTGAACTGGCGATCAAGCACCGCGTGTACGCCACGGCGGAGTATCTGAACGCCGTAGAGAGGCTCGGTCTGCCTCGCGAGAGGATTCCGCAGCTCCAGGAGGTCAGCGAGTTGCTGTATCCGCTCACCGGCTTCCGCTACATCCCCGCCGCGGGGTTGGTGCCGCTGCGTGAGTTCTACGGTGTGCTGGCCGAGGGGTTCTTCCATTCGACGCAGTACATTCGGCACCACTCGACACCGCTCTACACGCCGGAACCTGACGTGATCCACGAGGTGATCGGACACGCCAACTCGCTGGCCTCCGACCGTTACGCGCGGCTGTACCGCCTGGCGGGTGGCGCGGCGCGTCGCGTCGAGAGTGACGCGGCGCTGGAGTTCATCTCGAAGGTCTTCTGGTTCACCCTGGAGTTCGGCGTGATGACCGACCAGGGTGAGCTACGTGCGTACGGCGCGGGCATCCTGTCCTCCTACGGGGAGATCGAGGAGTTCCGCGGGATGGACATCCGGCCGCTGGACGTCGCCCATATGGGCACCACCCAGTACGACATCACGAAATATCAGGATGTTCTCTTCCGGGCTGACTCTCTGGACCACCTTGAGGACGTGGTCGGGGAATTCTGGGCCACGTGTGACGACGAGTCCATCGCCAGGCTGGTCGCCGACGCCCGCTGAGGGACGACCTCTCAGCGGGCGATCCTCACCGGAGGCCGCCGTCTGAGGATGGAAGGGCTGGAGGCCGGACCCGCTCGCTGATCAAGGACTTGTCCACTCTTCGGGCTGGGTTTGCCCGCACCGGCTTCCGCCCTCGTCCCGTGGGATAGACCTCGATCATGGACTGGGGAAACCCCGATCTGACGACGAGGATGACACGCCGAGCCGCCGTGACGGTCGCCGTGCTGACAACCGGGCTGACATGGGGATGCGCGCCCGTGGGCGTGACGTCCGCCAAGACCTTTCCCACGTCGCGGTCGCCCGTTCCTACGGAGGAACCGGCACCTCCGAGGGAGGAGCCGAAGGAGACGGTGGCCTCGCCGAAGGTCGTCGCCTCGAGGCTCACCCGGAAGCTCGACCGGTTCCTCTCGGAGCGTGGTGTCCGGGTCGCCGCCGCGGTGCGCGATCTCAGCACCGGTCGTTCGTACGTCTACCACGGTGATCTGCGGCTGCCGACCGCCAGTGTCTCGAAGGTCGACATCCTGATGGCGCTGCTGCTCGACACGCCCTGGCGTGAGCTGGACGCGCGGACCAGGCGGGACGCGGAGAGGATGATCCGCCTCAGCGACAACGCGGCGGCCGACCGGCTCTACGAGCGCATCGGGCTGCAGGACGGCCTGGCGCGGGCGAACCGGAGGTTCGGGCTCGGCGCCACCTACGCCCCACCGGGCCGGTGCGCGGGGCTGTACTGCTGGGGCATCACGCAGACGGTCGCGGAGGACCAGGTCAGGCTTGTCAGAATCCTGGCCGGGCACCGGGACCTACTGCCGGAACGGGACCGCGAACAGGTGCTCGGACTGATGCGGAAGGTGGTCGCCAGGCAGGCGTGGGGGATCAGCGCCGCGGTCTGCGACGGAGGCCGGGTCGCGTTGAAGAACGGCTGGCTGCACCATGTGGCCAACAGGCTCTGGGCCGTCGTCAGCGTCGGCCTGATCCGGGAGCCCGGTCATGACTACGCCGTCGCCGTACTCACCGAGGACGGGCCGAGTAAGGACGCGGGTATCGCGGTGGCCGAGGGTATGGCCAGGCGTGTGCTGGCGGCCTTCCGCGGCGGAGGGTGCGCGAACGGCGCCGGTCGTCCATCGACCGGCGCCGAGGATCAGGCGGCCTTGTCGACCAGCCGGTAACCGACGCCCCTGACGGTCTGGATCAGCTGGTCGTCGGTGTCGCCGAGACGGGCCCGCAGTCGCTTGACGTGCACCGCGATGGTGTTGGTCGAGGTGGTGTCCGTGGAGTTCCAGACGTGGCGCATTATCTGCTCCCGGGTCACCGTGCGATGCGCGTTGCGCATCAGGTAGTGCAGCAGCTCGAACTCCCGCAGCGGCAGATGGACGGTCCGCCCGCTGACCTTGACCTGGTAGGCGTTGACGTCGAGCTCCACGTTGCCCACCACAAGCGTACGGCGCATGCCAGACTCTCCGGAGAAGGCGGCCTGTACCAGAGGAAGGAGTTCAGGCACGCGGTACGGCCGGGCCACGCAGGCGGTGGCGCCGACCGAGAGTGCCTGGACGGCCTGTTCGGCGTGGTTGTCTCCCACGCCCAGCAGAACGGGTACCGCTCGTGTCAGCCGTACTGCGCGGATGAACTCCACCGCGCCGATGACCGGCAGTGAGGCGCTGACGAGTACCACGTCGGGTTGGAGCGCCCCGGCCTGCAACAGGGCCTGGGCGCCGTCGGCGACGCCCATGACCTCGATTCCCTCACGTTCGAGGGCGTTGGCCAGACCCTGGACCAGAGCCGATTCCGGATCCGCCACCAGCAGCAGGGGCGCTGTCCGGGTGTCCCCGCTCACCTCGGGTGCCGTCTGCGGCTGGATCACCCGGGTCCTCCTTATGGGGTTGGTTTATCCGAAGCGGCCGGTGATGTAGTCCTCGGTCGCTTTCTGGCTGGGGTTGGTGAAGATGCGGGACGTGTCGTCCATCTCGATCACTCGGCCGGGCTGGCCCTGACCTGCGAGGTTGAAGAACGCGGTACGGTCGCTGACCCGGGCGGCCTGCTGCATGTTGTGCGTCACGATGATGATCGTGAACCGGCTCTTCAGCTCGGACATCAGGTCCTCGATCGCCAGGGTGGAGATCGGGTCGAGGGCGGAGCAGGGCTCGTCCATCAGCAGGACCTCGGGCTTGACCGCGATGGCCCTGGCGATGCACAGGCGCTGCTGCTGACCGCCGGACAGGCCCGCTCCCGGCTTGTTCAGACGGTCCTTGACCTCGTTCCAGAGGTTCGATCCCTTCAGCGAGGTCTCGACGATGCCGTCCATCTCGGACTTGGCGTATCCGCCGTTGAGCTTGAGGCCGGCCGCCACGTTCTCGTAGATCGACATCGTGGGGAACGGGTTGGGGCGCTGGAAGACCATGCCGATCATGCGGCGCACCGAGACGGGCTCGACGTCGGGGGCGTAGAGGTCCTCACCGTCGAGCAGGACCTTGCCGTCGACGCGGGCGCCGGGGATGACCTCGTGCATGCGGTTCAGCGTCCGCAGGAAGGTGGACTTGCCACATCCGGAGGGGCCGATGAAGGCGGTGATCGACTGAGGCTCGATCGTCATCGAGATGTCCTCGATCGCCTTGTGCTTTCCGTAGTACGCGTCGAGGCTTGAAACCTGGATCTGCTGGCTCATCTGCGACGTTCCTCCTTCCTATCGTCTGGCGGGCGAGCGCCACCAGCCGATGAGGCGCGCCACCAGGTTGAGCAGCATGACGATCAGAATGAGCGTGAGCGCTCCGGCCCACGCCCGGTCAATGGCGACGTCGGTGGGACGGGCCGATTGGTCGAACACATAGAGCGGCAACCCCATCTGCGGCCCGTTGAAGGGGTCGGTGTTGATGGAGTCGGTGAAGAAGACCGTGAGCAGCAGCGGCGCCGTCTCACCCGCGACACGGGCGATGGCCAGCATGACGCCGGTCACGATGCCGGTGAACGCGGTCGGCAGGACGACCTTGACGATCGTCCGCCACTTGGGCACGCCCAGCGCGTATGAGGCCTCGCGCAGGTCGTTGGGGACGAGCAGGAGCATCTCCTCGGCGGAGCGCACCACGGTCGGCATCATCAGGATCGACAGGGCGAGGGCGCCCGCGAAACCGGAGAAGGGCATCCCCAGGGCCAGGATCCAGAAGGCCAGGATGAACAGGCCGGAGACCACGGAGGGGATGCCGGTCATGACATCGACGAAGAAGCTGATCGCCCGGCTCAGTCGTCCGCCTCTGCCGTACTCGACGAGGTAGACCGCGGTGAGCAGGCCGATGGGGATCGAGATGACCGACGCCAGCAGGACCTGCTCGAGGGTGCCGATGATGGCGTGGTAGGCGCCGCCGCCCGCGTCCCTGGCGCCGACGTTGCGCATCGAGTGGGTCAGGAACTCCATGTTGAGCCTGGCGAAGCCGTTGCTGAGCACCAGCCAGAGGACGGAGAGCAGCGGTACGACGGCGATGGCGAACGACAGGTAGACGAGCCCCTGGACGATCTTGTCCTTGGCGCGTCTGCCTGCGGAGATGCGCCGGATCGCGGGCGCGTGCTGGATCGCGGTCATGCGGCTGCTCCGGAGAACTCCTTGCGGCGGGCGACGATCAGGCGTGCCGCCGTGTTGACCAGCAGCGTGATGATGAACAGCACCAGACCGGAGGCGATCAGCGCGCCACGGCCGACCGGACCCGCCTCGGCGAACCCGTTGGCGATGTTGGCGGCGATGCTGTTGCCCTCGGGAGCGAGGATGTGGAAGTTGATGCCGAACGTCGCGGGGAAGATGAGGGCGACGGCGATGGTCTCGCCCATGGCGCGGCCGAGGCCGAGCATGGAGGCGCTGATGACGCCGGGTCGTCCGAAGGGCAGCACCGCGGTCTTGACGACCTCCCAGCGGGTCGCGCCGAGGGCCAGCGCCGCCTCCTCGTGCATCCGCGGTACCTGGAGGAAAACCTCACGGGAGATCGCCGCGATGATCGGCAGAATCATGATCGCAAGGATGATCGAGGCGGTCATGATCGAGTGGCCGCCGACCGATTCGCCGCCGAACAGCGGGATGAACCCGAGGTACTCGTTGATGAACTCGTAGGGCCCCTGGACGAGCGGGACCAGGAAGATGACGCCCCACAGGCCGTAGATGACGCTGGGCACGGCGGCGAGCAGGTCGATGACGTAGCCCAGGACGCCGGCCAGGCGGCGGGGAGCGTAGTGGGAGATGAACAGCGCGACCCCGACGGCCACGGGCACGGCCATGACCAGGGCGAGGAGCGAGCTGAGCAGGGTGCCGAACGCCAGGGCCGCGATACCGAAGGACGGCTCGGTGTTGTTCGGCGTCCAGGTGAGGGTCCCCAGGAAGCTTCCTTGGTTGGCCTGGAGGGCGGGAACCGCCTCGACGATCAGGAAGACGGCGATGGCCGCCATGATCGCCAGCAGGAGGATTCCGGCACCCGTCGAGGCGTATCGGAAGGGGGTCTCACCTCGGCTGCGCCGCGAGGCGGGCCGGCCGGTGGCCGGCCCGCCGTCGCGAGTACGAAGTGACGTGGCCATCAACTTAGGAGATCGCCTCGACGGCGGTACGGACCTTGGCGACCAGCGTCGCCGGCAGCGGGGCGTAGCCGAGGTTGGTCAGCGCCTGCTGGCCCTCGTCACTGGCGGTGTAGGTCAGGAAGGCCTTGACGAGCTTGGACTGGTCCTCGGGGAGGCCCTTCTCGCAGGTGATCTCGTAGGTCACCAGAACGATCGGGTAGGCGCCCGCGGCCTTGGTCGCGTAGTCGATGCTCAGCTTCAGGTCGTTGCCCTGGCCGGTGATCTCGGCGGCCTCGACCGTCTTGCCCGCGCTCTCCGGGGTCAGCTCGACGAACTCGCCGGAGCCGTTGGCGACCTTGGCCTTGGACAGGCCGGAGTTCTCGGCGAAGGAGAGCTCGACGTAGCTGATCGCGCCGACACCGGTCTTGACCGCCTGCGCGATGCCGTCGGAGCCCTTGGCGCCCTGGCCCTTGGCCTCGGCGGGCCACGCCTTGGCGGGCTCGTACGGCCAGTCGGCGGTCTTGGACAGGAACTTGGTGAAGTTGTCGCTGGTGCCCGACTCCTCCGAGCGGTGGAAGGCCTGGATCGCCGTCGAGGGGAGCTTGGCGTCGGGGTTGTCCTTCTTGATCGCCTCGTCGTCCCACTTGGTGATCTTGCTGTTGAAGATGTCACCGATGGTCTTGGGCGAGAGCTGCAGGTTGTCCACGCCGGGCAGGTTGTAGACCACGGCCACGGGACCGATCACCATGGGAAGGTTGATCGCCTTGCCGGTCTTGCAACGGGCGTCGGCCTGGGCGGGCTCGCCCTTTTCGTCCTTGAGGGCCGAGTCGGAACCCGCGAACGAGACCGTGCCCTGGATGAAGGCCTGGATGCCGGCGCCGGAGCCGCTGGGCTGGTAGTTGAGGCTGACCCCCGAGTTCGCCTGCTGGAAGTTCTTCTTCCACTCGTCGATGGCGTTGGCCTGGGCCGAGGAGCCGGCGGCGTTGATCGTGCCGCTGAGGCCACCGGAGCCCGATCCGGCCGACGAGGCGTCGGCGACCGGTGTGGAGCCGTTGGCGGAGCCGCCGTTGTTATCGGTGCCGCACGCAGCGAGCGAGAGCGCGCCAACAAGGGTGACCGCGGCGAGCCGGCCTGCATACTTCACGGTTGGGTTCCTCCCACTAAGTCCTTCAACGTTCAGGAGAGTAGGGAGGCAAGGTGACTCAAAACCGGTAGAAAGATGAACGCAAAATGAATGCATCCGGTCGCTGTCGTGGCGATCCCTTGGGCCGGACTTGGAGCGCTCTCCGGGTACGGTTGCCGGCGGCATACCCGCCGGACACCAGGATATGGGGGTGCTGAACTGCCCAGACGGGGCCTAACCGGATTGAACGGTTCCCGGGAGGTCGTGAACGATCGAACGGACCGTCAGGTGAACGGCCGGTGATCATCGAGCGAATGCCGGGGCGCCTGGCCGTACCGGGTGGGTTCACCGGGGGCCTGGAAACGGTCTCTTCGAATGGCTTGGCCTGCGAGGCCGAAACCCCGCAGGCAGCGTCACACGGGCAGGGTGAGCGAGTCGCCGCCGAGGCGCTTGAGGACCTCGGCGTGCAGGAGGCCGTTGCTGCACACCAGGCTGCCGCCGTCCAGGCCGGGGACTCCTGACAGGTTCGTCCAGATGCCGCCGGCCTCCTCGACGATCACCGTCAGCGCCGCGATGTCCCAGGGGGACAGTTCCGGCTCGGCGGACAGGTCGACCGCCCCCTCGGCGACCAGCATGTGTGACCAGAAGTCGCCGTAGGCGCGGCTGCGCCAGACCGCCCTGTTCAGGTCGAGGAACTCGGGGAGTCTGCCCGCCTCCTCCCATCCGCCGAAGCTGGAGTAGGAGAAGGAGGCGTCGTCGAGACGGGAGACCGAGGAGACCTGGCAACGGGTGGCCTTGGTGAGGCTCTTGCCCGTCCAGGCGCCGCTGCCGTGGGCGGCCCACCAGCGCCGGCCGAGCGCGGGGGCGGAGACCAGCCCGACGACGACCCTCCCCTGGTCCATCAGGGCGATGAGCGTGGCCCAGATGGGGACGCCCCGCACGTAGTTCTTGGTGCCGTCGATCGGGTCGACGATCCAGGAACGGGAGCCGGTCCCGGTGCTGCCGAACTCCTCACCGATCACCGCGTCACGCGGGCGGGCCCGGCCGAGTGTGTTGCGGATGACCTCCTCGACCGCCCGGTCGGCGTCGCTCACCGGTGTGAGGTCCGGCTTGGTCTCGACCTTCAGGTCCACGGCCTTGAAGCGGCGCATGGTCAGGTCGTCGGCGGCGTCGGCCAGGACGTGTGCCAGGCGTAGGTCGTCGTTGTAGTCCGTCACGTTGGGCCACGCTATCGCGTCGCCGGTCGGTTATAGGAGGTGGAGGAAGATGCGGAGGGATTGTGGCGCGTCACGCGAATAGTCGGGAACATCGGGTGTTACCCGCGAGTAGCATACGGTCATGACGTTCGACGTGGGTGCCTTCATGCTGCAGAGCGTTCCGTTCGCACGGACGCTGGACATCACCTTCGACAAGATCGGGCACGGAATCGCGGTCGCGCGGATGCCCGACCGCCCCGACCTGCGCAACCATGTGGGCGGCCCGCACGCGGGGGCGCTGTTCACCCTCGCCGAGTCCGCCTCCGGCGCCGCGATGCTGTCGGCCTTCGGCGACCAGCTGACGCGGGCCACCCCGCTGGCCGTCGGCGCCGCGGTCCGCTACGTGAAGCTGGCGATGGGCGAGGTCCTCGCCGAGGCCCGCCTTTCTGCCTCCAGGGAGGAAGTCGTGGCCAGGTTGGACGCGGGGGAGCGCCCTGAGTTCGAGGTCGCGGTCACCGTCAGCACGGCCGACGGCACGCCGGTCTGCGAGGTGACCGTCACCTGGACCCTGCGTCCCAACCGCTGAGCCGTACGGGATCAGTCGTCGTCGGCCGCGCCCTCGCGGCTGGCGAGCAGGCGGCGCAGCGAGACGAGCCGGACGGGGTCGGCGTGGCCCGCCTCGACCCAGGCGTCGAGAGCGCACTCCTCGCCCAGGTGACTGCAGCCCTTCGGGCACTCGACGGTGCCCTCGACCAGGTCGGGGAAGCCCGCCAGGACGGTCTCGACGGACACGTGGGCCAGCCCGAAGCTGCGCACGCCGGGTGTGTCGATGATCCACCCGCCCTCGGGGAGCTCAAGGGCGACGGCCGAGGTCGAGGTGTGGCGGCCCCGGCCGGTCACCGCGTTGACGTGGGAGACGGCCCGGTTGGCGTCCGGGACCAGGGCGTTGACCAGGGTCGACTTGCCCACGCCCGAGTGGCCGACCAGCACGCTGACCCGGTCGAGGAGGCGATGCCTGATCTCGTCGAGAGGACCGCCCTTGTGCAGCACCACGTACGGCACGCCCAGCGGGGCGTAGAGGGAGACCAGATCCTCCGGTGAGGACAGGTCGGCCTTGGTGAGGCACAGCATCGGCTCGATGTCGGCGTCGAACGCCGCGACCAGCATCCGGTCGATCATGCGGGGCCGGGGCGGCGGGTCCGCCAGGGCCGTCACGATCACGAGCTGGTCGGCGTTGGCGACCACGGGACGCTCGATGCCGTCGGTGTTGTCGGTGTCGTCCGCGGAGCGGCGGAGCATGGAGCTGCGGGGTTCGACGCGGACGACACGGGCCAGCGTGTCGGAGTCGCCGGAGACGTCCCCGACCAGGGCGACCCGGTCACCGACCACGATGCCCTTGCGGCCCAGCTCTCTGGCCTTCATGGCGACGACGATCCGGCTGTCCTTCTTCGGCGGCTCGACCAGGCAGGTGTATCGGCCTCGGTCGACCGCGATCACGAAGCCCTCGACCGCGTTCTCGTGCGCAGGACGAATCCGCGTCCGGGGCCGGGAGCCCTTCCCCGGCCGGATCCTGACGTCGTCCTCGTCGTACTCCCGCTTTCTCAGTTTCGCCGCCTCGATCTGTCCATGACCCCAAGAGCCCAGAACCTGGTCCTCAACGCGTCTCCCGCAGCATGTCCGCCCACATGGAGGCGAACTCGGGGAGGGTCTTGCCGGTGGTCGCGATGTCCTCGACCTCGACACCGGACACCGCCAGGCCGATCACCGCGCCCGCGGTCGCCATCCTGTGGTCGGCGTAGGAGTGGAAGACGCCGCCTCTGAGCGGACGCGGCCTGATCTCCAGGCCGTCCGCCGTCTCGTTCGCGTCGCCGCCGAGCCCGTTGATCTCCGCGACCAGGGCGGCCAGGCGGTCGGTCTCGTGTCCCCGGATGTGGGCGACGCCGCCGATGCGACTGGGCGAGTCGGCCAGTGCGGCCAGTGCGGCGATCGTCGGGGTCAGCTCGGCCACGTCACGCAGGTCGGCCTCGATGCCGTGGACGCTCCCGGTGCCGGTGACCGTCAGGCCGAGCGGAGTGTGCTCGACCGAGGCGCCCATGTCCGCCAGCAGGCTTCTGAGCTGGTCACCCGGCTGTGTCGTGTTCGTCGGCCAGTCCGGCACGGTGACCGAGCCACCCGTGATCATCGCGGCGGCGAGGAACGGCGCCGCGTTCGACAGGTCGGGTTCGACGGTGAAGTCCCTGGCCGTGATCGGCCCGGGCTCGACCCGCCAGACGTCGGGCTCGGAGTCGTCGACCCGGACGCCGTACTCGCGCAGCATCGAGACGGTCATCAGGATGTGCGGCTGCGAGGGGATGGGCGGGCCCTGGTGCCGTACGGTGACGCCCTTGTCGAAGCGGGCACCGGTCAGCAGCAGGCCGGAGAGGAACTGCGAGGAGCCGGAGGCGTCGAGTGTGACCTCGCCGCCGGACAGCGGGCCGCGAACGGTGAACGGCAGCGCGTCGCCGCGCACCTGGGCGCCGAGGGCGCGCAGCGCGTCCAGGATCACCCCCATGGGACGTTTGCGCGCGTGCGGGTCGCCGTCGAAGGAGACCTCACCGTCGGCCAGCGCGGCCACCGGCGGCACGAACCGCATCACCGTGCCCGCCAGCCCCACCTCGATGTGCGCCCCGCCGACGACAGGACCGGGGGTGACGGCCCAGTCGGAGCTTGAGGCGCTCTCGCCGGACGGGGTCATCGTGGCGCCGAGCGCCCGCAGGGCCTGGGCCATGAGGTCGGAGTCACGGCTGCGCAGTGCCCGCCGTACGGTGCCGGGGCCCTCTGCCAGCGTGGCGAGCAGCAGCGCGCGGTTGGTCACGGACTTCGACCCGGGAAGGGAGACGGTCGCGTGGACGGGAGAGGTCGCGGTAGGCGCGGGCCACAGCGGAGCGGACATGGGCAAAAGCCTACCGGGATGAGGAGCCCGAGCCTTCGAAGGCGTGGCAAGGTGGGGGTTATGTGCGGGAGATACGCGTCCACGCGACCGAAGCAGGAGCTGCTCGAGGAGTTCGAGGTCGAACTGGACGGCGCCGCGGAGGAGGACCTGGGGCCGGACTACAACGTCGCGCCGACCAAGCCGGTCTACGCGGTCCTCAGCCGCGTGCCCAAGGAGGGCCCGGGCGACCGGGCGGTGCGGCAGCTGCGGATCGTCAAATGGGGACTGGTCCCGGCCTGGGCGAAGGACCCGTCGATCGGCTCGAAGATGATCAACGCGCGGGTGGAGACGATCGCGGAGAAGCCGTCCTTCCGCAGGGCGTTCGCCCAGCGCAGGTGCCTGCTGCCCGCGGACGGCTACTACGAGTGGGCGGTGCTCGAGGAGGGCGGGACGGCCAAGAGGCCGAGGAAACAGCCCTATTTCATCCATCCCGCCGACGGCGACGTCATGGCGATGGCGGGGATCTACGAGTTCTGGCGCGACAAGGGCAGGGCCGAGGACGATCCGCTCGCCTGGCTGACGACCTGCGCGGTCGTCACCACCACGGCCCGTGACGAGCTGGGCGCCATCCACGAGCGGATGCCGATGCTGATCGAGCGGGACCGCTGGGCGCAGTGGCTCGACCCCGGCGTCCCCGAAGCGGAGGAGTTCCTGGTGCCCGCCGCCTCCGCGGGGCTGACGGCCTATCCCGTCTCGAGCGCGGTGAACTCGGTGCGCAACAACGGTCCCGAACTCGTGGAGCCGCTCCCCGAGGACCAAGGAGACGGTCAGGCGCTGTTCTGAAACAGCCGGGAAAGGAAACCTCTCGGTAAACGGTGTGGAAACCCTCCGTAGCGGGCATCCGCTGAGGGAGCGATGCCTCGCGGCGCCATCGGTGGGGTGTTCGCCCACAGACCTCATCGTCTTGCCGCCTGACGGGAGAAGTCGGGGAAATCCCTTCACAGGCCGCCCCCACCCTGCGGAGGTGCGGATTCGTGGACGCCGCGACCGCGCGCATGCGCCTGGAGAGCATGCTCGCCGAGCTCGACCGGTCCATCGGGGTTCTGCGAGGGGACCCGCTGGCCGGATGGGAACGGTCCCTCGCGGACGCCGGGTCCGTCCTGACGGACGCCGACCGGACCCTGGCCATGCTGGAGGCGGCGACCGTGCAGCGCCGCGCGGTCGCCGACGCGCTCAGACGTCTGGACGAGGGGGTCTACGGCCGTTGCGCCGACTGCGGTCAGGCCGTACCGGAGGGCAGGCTTGAGGCGCGTCCCGAGGCCGCGCGCTGCGTCCAGTGTCAGTCGCGGCGCGAACGCCGCCGCTGAACGCCCCTCACACCCGCCTGGCGCTGGCCACCAGGTGGATGCCGACGGTGTCGTCGTCGTCCGGGTGCGCCTCAAGCTCGGTGTTGACCAGCCAGGTGAGTGCCCTGGAGTCGGAGGCCAGGACGTGGTCGACGGTTGAGGGGGACAGCACCGTGCGAGGCCGTATCCACTCGACCTCCAGCCCCGCGCCGGTGAGCAGCTCGCGGAGCTGGCCGCTGCTGAAGCAGCGGGTGATGCTGCCGTCCGGCCAGGGCACGAGCATGACCTCGTCCGTCTGGCGCAGGTGGGCCCAGTAGTTCTGCTCGGCGAGGATCGCCATCCCCAGCACCAGGGAGTCGACGCAGACCAGCGCCCGCCCGCCGGGGCGCAGCACCCTGGCGACGTCGTCCATCGCGGACTCGGCCATGAGCTCGACCGACATCGCGCGTTCCTCGGCGAGTACGGCGTCCATGCTCTCGTCGGGCAGGAAGCGCAGGTCGTCGGCACGGACCTGGCGGACCTTCGAGGCGTCGTGCAGCGCCTGTCCCTCGACGGTCCTGCGGAAGTCGACGACCTCCAGCACCCGGTGCCCGGCTCTGGCGGCCTGGGCGGACCAGCGGCCCCTGCCTCCCGACAGGTCGAGGACGGTCGAGGGGCTCTCCGGCAGCCAGCGGCTCAGTTGCTCGGCGGCGACGGCTCGGTAAAAGGTCCAGTACGGCCCGAGCGTTCCTGAGCCGTTCAGCTCTTCGGCCGGGATGGGCAGCACAAGCGGCTCCTGGCGTCTGGTTTCCGGTGGTCTCCAGTACCTACCGGTACGTATGGTTTTCCCCACACCGGGGTGTTCGTCACCTTCTATCTTGTGGGAACAGATGGCCGGGCGGGGGTGTTGCAGCGGACAACACAGATCCTTTCGGGAGGTTGGCCAGCCAATGCTCGCCTTGATCGAACCCGTCGTCCGCCCCGGTGATCGGTCATTCCCTGATGAGCGGGTATTCTCCGCTCAGTACGGCGTCCCGCGTCAGCAGGACTCCGGCGATACTAAGGGGGTGGGTCCGGTCCCTGCGACAGACGAGGAGACTCTGGAGCAGCGGAGCGCGCGGTTCGAACGGGATGTCATGCCCTATCTCGACCAGCTTTACTCCGCGGCCCTTCGGATGACCCGGAACCCGGCGGATGCCGAAGACCTCCTCCAGGAGACCTTCGCCAAGGCCTTCGCGTCCTTCCACCAGTTCCAGGAAGGCACGAACCTCAAGGCCTGGCTGTACCGCATCCTGACCAACACCTTCATCAACAGCTACCGCAAGAAGCAGCGGGAGCCCAAGCAGTCGGGCGCCGAGGAGATCGAGGACTGGCAGCTCGCCAGGGCCGAGTCGCACACCTCCGGCGGCCTGAAGTCGGCGGAGATCGAGGCGCTCGAACACCTCCCCGACAGTGACGTCAAGCAGGCGCTCGCCGCCCTGCCCGAGGAGTTCCGCATCGCGGTCTACCTCGCCGACGTGGAGGGCTTCCCCTACAAGGAAATCGCCGACATCATGGGCACGCCCATCGGGACCGTGATGTCGAGGCTGCACCGCGGCAGGCGTCAGCTGCGGACGCAACTCGAGGACTACGCCCGTGAGCGTGGTCTGGTCCCCGCGGAGGGTGCGAAGTGAGCGAGCACGGCGACTTCTGTGGCGAGGTGATCGCATGAGCTGTGGAAAGCCCCACGCCACCGACTGCCGGGACGTCCTGGAGAAGGTCTACACCTACCTCGACGGCGAGCTGGACGAGGGCAACTGCGCGGACATCCGCGTGCACCTGGACGAGTGTGGTCCCTGCCTGGAGGAGTACGGCCTCGAACAGGTCGTCAAGCAGCTGATCGCCAAGCACTGCGGCTGCGACAAGGCCTCCGAGGACCTGCGCGCCAAGGTGCTCGGCCGGATCGAGCAGGTCCGCTCCGAACTGACGGGCTGACCTCTTAGGATCTCTCGTACGGCTGTGCCACACGAGAGACCTGGGGGTTGGGCATGCGGATACTCGTCACCGGTGGGGCCGGGTTCATCGGTTCCACCCTGGTCGACCGGCTGCTGGCCGACGGCCACGAGGTCACCGCGGTCGACGACCTCTCCGGTGGAGACCGGGGCAACCTCGCCGCCGCGGCCGAGAGCCCGCGCTTCGCCCTGCACGAGATGGACATCCGCGACCCGGCCCTGATCGGCCTGGCCGCCGAGGTCAGGCCCGAGGTGATCTGTCACCTGGCCGCGCAGATCAGTGTGCGCAAGAGCGTGGCCGACCCCGTCCACGACGCCAGGCTGAACGTCGAGGGGACCGCCTCGGTGCTGACCGCCGCCCACCGCGGCGGCACCAGGAAGGTCGTCTTCGCCTCCTCCGTCGCCGTGTACGGCAGGCCCGCCGTCATCCCGGTGCCCGGGGACGCGGCCACCGACCCGCGCTCGCCGTACGCGGCGTCCAAGCTCAGCGCGGAGACCTACCTGGCGACCTTCAGGGCGCTGTACGGCATCGAGTACACCACGCTCGTGCTCGCCAACGTCTACGGCCCGCGCCAGTCTCCGCAGGGGGAGGCGGGGGTGGTGGCCATCTTCACCGACGCCCTGCTCAACGGCACCCCCACGGTCGTGTACGGCGACGGCACCCAGACCCGTGACTACGTGTTCGTCGACGACGTGGTGGACGGCTTCGCGCGGGCCTGCGGGCAGGCGGGCGACGGCCGCAGGTTCAACCTGGGCACGGGCGTCGAGACGACGGACCGGGCGCTGCACTCCCTGGCCGCCGCCGCGGCGGGCGCCCCTGACGCGCCGGACAGCGCGCCGGCCAGGCTCGGCGACCTGCCGGCGATGGCGGTCGATCCCACCCCGGCGTTCGAGGGCCTCGGCTGGCGGCCGGGAACGGACCTGGCCGCGGGGCTGAAGGTCACCGTCGACTGGGCCAGGGCCAGGAGTGCGACGCCGTAACCGGGTGTGAGCCGTACGGGATGGTCCGTGATGGCGTGGGGTGATGGATTGGTTACGCTTTGCTTGCGATTCCACGTCTGCCGGTCTTGGCCTGTTCGGCTTCTGTAGCCTGAGTGGGAAATCGACATGGAGGCAGCGCATGTTGAAGGAAACGGTCACCCCCATCCGACTGGGGATCTCCTGGACCTGAGCACGCGCGCGTAGGACCCCAAGGGTGGCCGCTTTGCGTGGACTGCCGTGGTTTGCCAAGGTCTATTTGGTCGCTGTGATCGGAGTGGCGTGCGCGCTGCTCGGATACAGCGTGGCGGGAAGCGATCGTCTGGAGTGGCTCGACTGGTCGAACCTCCTGGTGCTGGCCCTGCTGTTCCTGGTGTGTGAGTCGGTGCCGACCCTGCTCAACGTCAAGCAGGCGGCGGTCTCGGTCAGCTTCTCGGCCGCGCTCGCAGCCGTGGTGCTCGTCGGGCCGCAGGGTGCCGCACTGGTCGGCATGACGGCCGTCTTCAGCGTGCGTCCCGGGCTGCCGCTGGTCAAGCGCCTGTTCAACGGCGCCCAGTTCGCCATCTGCGGTTACGCCGCGGGCTGTGCCTACGAATGGCTCGGCGGCAGGGCCAGGCTGCCGGACATCGCCGGGTTCGACGACCTGATCGTGCCGTTCGCCGGGGCCGCGGCTGTCTTCGTGCCGCTCAACTTCGTCCTCATCGCGATCGTCCTGGTCGTCACCGGGCAGGCCGACCAGGTGCCTCCGCTGCGGGGACTGGCCCAGTTCATGGTCTCCTACCTGGGTTACGCCACCTTCGGACTGCTGATCGCCGGGCTGTGGGCCACGGTCAACTCGATCTCCGCGGTGCTCGTGTTGCTGCCGCTCTTCGTCGCCCGCTGGGCCTTCGGCCAGTACCTCGCCCAGCAACGCTCCTACGACGCCACGATCGCCGCGCTGTGTCAGGCGGTGGAGACCAAGGATTACTACACCCGAGGCCACTGCACCCGGGTCTCGCTGGCCTCCGGGATGATCGCCCAGGAGATCGGCATGGGCTCGGAGAGGTTGCGGGCGATTCGCTACGCCGGGATGCTGCACGACGTGGGCAAACTGGGTGTGCCGACCAAGGTGCTGCAGAAGGACGGGCCGCTCACCGAGGAGGAGTACGCCGCCATCCAGTTGCACCCGATGCGCGGACTGGAGATCGTGCGAGGCATCGACTTCCTCGACGAGGCGTTCGCCGGGATCATGCACCACCATGAGCGGCAGGACGGAAAGGGGTACCCGATGGGTCTGGCCGGGGAGGAGATACCGGAGTTCGCCCGGATCATCGCGGTCGCCGACGCCTTCGACTCGATGACCTCCGACCGCTCCTACCGGGGCGCCCGTCCCGTGGAGGTGGCCATGGCCGAGCTGCGCAAGGGAGCGGGCACCCAGTTCGACCCGGAGATGGTCGTCGCCTTCACCAAGGCCGTCGACCGTCACGGCTGGGAGGCGCCGCGCAAGGTCGTCGCTCCCCCCGAGGACACGGCGGAGACGACCGCCAAGGACCACGACGATCCGACGATGCCCATCCAGGTGGTGCCCGAACGGTGAGCAGCACCACCACGACAACCCTGGCCACCAGGACGTTCCGGCGGCTCGACTCCGGTCAGCTCCTGCTGATCTGCGCGGCCGGCCTGCTGGCGGTCGCCGGGGTCGCGCACACGGCCGCGACCGGCCTGACCGCTCCCAGCGTCGCCGTCGGGTTCGGCGCGCTGATCGCGGCGGGTGAGCTGGCCAGGCTCACGATGCCGGGCAACAGGGAGGTCGCGCCGATCGGCGCCGCCGCCGCCCTGGGCTACACGCTGCTGCTGGACCTGGGAGGCGTCCCGGCCCGGCACACGGCCCTGCAGGTCATCGCGGTACTGACGGTCGGCATGATCGCCGGTGCGCTGCCGCACCTGGCGGTCGGCAGGCCGCCGAGCCCGGACGCCATGGCGCGCAGGCTGTTCACCGGCGCCCTGCTCGCCCTGGCCTACCGGCCGCTGGCCGGTCCGCTGTTCGAACTGGCCAAACGTCCGGAGGGGGGCTGGTGGCCCGCCCTCGGGGTGATGGGCCTGCTCGTCCTGGTGATGGTGCTGGTCGACGTGCTGTTGGCCGCCGTACTGCGGGCCGAGCAGGTGCGGGCGGCCTTCGGCGTCGCCGTACAGGACGAGCTGCGGATGGCGGCTCCGCTGTGGGCGGCGGTCGCGGCCTCTGGCATCCTGCTCGCGCTGGCCTCGCACAGCATGGACATGGCCGCGTTGCTGGTCTTCGCCGCGCCCCTGCTGGTCACCCAGGTGGCCTTCCGTAAGTACGCCGGGATCAGGGCGACCTACCTGCAGACGGTCAGGGCGCTGGCACGGGTGACCGAGGTCGGCGGTTACGTCGAGCCGGGGCACTCCCACCGGGTCAGCCGCCTGGCCGTGGCGACCGGCCGTGAGCTGGGCATGGCCGAGCCCGAGCTGCTCGACCTGGAGTACGCCGCGCTCATGCACGACATCGGGCAGTTGTCCCTGCGCGACCCGATCCCCGGCGGAGCCACGGTCCTCACCGAGCCCGAGCAGGCCAGGCGCATCGCCGAACTCGGGGCGGAGGTGATCCGCCAGACCGGGGTGCTCGACCGCGTCGCCGAGATCGTCCGGCGTCAGTGCGACGGCTGCGCGGAGAACCCGCCGGTGGCCAGCCGTGTCATCAAGGCGGCCAACGCCTACGACGACCTGGTCGGCGGTTCCGTCGACCGCGACCGGGCCGGGGCCGCGCTCGAACGGCTCCATCTCGGTGCGGGAGAGGAGTACGACCCCGAGGTCGTCGAGGCCATGACCCGTGTCGTCGGCAGACTAGCCTGCCTCAACAGACTTTGAGCCGTACGGTTTCCTCGCACTGTTGTGGGTTTCCTACAGATCGCGTTGCCGTGATCGGTGGCTCAGACGAAGGGTCGAGCGAGGAAGCCGGTCATAAGGTGGAGCGGTCGAAAGGGGTCCACCACAGTGTTCGAGTCCGTTCTGGTCGCCAACCGCGGCGAAATCGCACGACGGATCATCCGTACGGTCCAGCGCATGGGCCTGCGGGCCATCGCGGTGTATTCCGAGGCAGACGCGGATCTGCCGTTCGTCAGGGAGGCCGACGAGGCGATCCTCCTGGGGCCCGCGAACCCGGCGCAGAGCTACCTCGACGCGGAGAAGGTCCTGCGGGCCGCCCGTGAGTCGGGCGCGCAGGCGATCCACCCCGGGTACGGCTTCTTCTCGGAGAACGCCGCGTTCGCCAAGGCCGTGGCCGAGGCGGGAATCGTCTGGATCGGCCCCTCTCCCGAGGCGATCGAGCGGATGGGCGACAAGATCAACGCCAGGAACCTCATGGAGGAGGCGGGCGTGCCCGTCGCCGCGGGAACCCGTACCCCGGTCACCGACCTGGAGCAGGCGGTCGCGGCGGCCGAGGAGATCGGCTACCCCCTGATGGTGAAGACGGCCGGGGGCGGCGGCGGCATCGGCATGGGCGTCGCCCATGACGCAGAGGGACTGGCCAAGGCGTTCGAACAGGCGTCGAGGGCGGCGGCCCGCTTCGGCGGGACACCCGCCATCCTGCTTGAGCACTACATCGAACGGGCCCGCCACGTCGAGGTGCAGATCCTCGGCCTGACCGACGGCACCGTCCTCGCTCTGGGCGAGCGTGACTGCTCGGTGCAGCGCCGCCACCAGAAGGTCGTCGAGGAGAGCCCGTCCCCCGGCATCACCCAGGAGCTGCGCGAGCGCATGCTGGCCGCCGCGGTCAGGGCCGGCGAGGCGGTCGGCTACCTCGGCGCGGGCACCGTCGAGTGCCTGGTCGACGCCGACAAGCAGGACTTCGTGTTCCTGGAGATGAACACCAGGCTCCAGGTCGAGCATCCGGTGACCGAACTCGTCACCGGGATCGACCTGGTCGAGCAGCAGCTGCGGATCGCCGCGGGTGAGCGGACCGACCTCGACGCCACCCCGCGCGGCCACGCGATCGAGTTCCGGGTCTACGCCGAGGACCCCAAGCGGTTCTTCCCCGGCCCCGGCAAGATCGCCGTCTGGTCGGAGCCGTCCGGCGAGGGCGTCAGGGTCGACTCGGGCTACACCGAGGGCAACACGGTCACCCCGTTCTACGACCCGCTGATGGCCAAGCTGTGCGTGTACGGCCAGACCCGGGCCGAGGCCCTGGAGCGCGCCCGCGAGGCCGTGGCGGACTTCAAGGTCGAGGGACCGAAGAACAACCTGCCGTTCTGCGCGGAGCTGCTGGAACACCCCGAGTTCGTGGACGGGAGCTACGACACCGGGCTGGTGTCCCGGATGAGGGCCTGAGTCATCCCGTCTGGCACAGTTGAATCACAGTGATTGATAGGAGTTTCCGGTGGCTGAAGTACACGCTGAGATGGTGGCCAACGTCTGGAAGGTCCTCGTCTCCGAGGGCGACACCGTCGAGGACGGTGACACCCTGGTCATCCTTGAGTCCATGAAGATGGAGATCCCCGTCATCGCCGAGGACGAGGGGGTCATCGCCCAGCTCAAGGTGGCCGAGGGCGACGTCATCCAGGAGGGCGACCTCATCGCCGTCATCGAGTAGACCCGCCGGATGGACGGCGCGGCCGGGGGTCAGCGGGTGAGACCGGCGAGGAAACGCTCGCGGTCGACGATCACCCGCTCCACCGTGCCCGTCGCGACGACGGATTCGCGGTCGCGGGCGGTGAAGACGAACGACAGGCGACGGCCCTCGACCGCGGTGAGCTCGGCGCTGATCTCGACGTGGGCGCCGACCGGGCTCGCGGCCAGGTGCTCCAGCGTGACCTTCGTCCCCACGGAGGTCTGACCGGGCCCGAGGGCGTCCCCGATCGCCTGGACGGTCGCGCGTTCGGCGAAGGCGAGCAGCCGCGGGGTGGCCAGCACGGGGACGTCCCCGCTGCCGACCTTCATCGCGGTGTCGCTCCTCTCGACCATGATGAGCAGCCGGGCGTGCATACCGGGAGCGAGCGTCATGCGGGCCAGCATAGGGTCTGATCCTGTGACCCCCTACTGCGATCACTGCGGTCGTCCTTCGGATGAGGGAGACCACGCGGCCTGTCTCGCCGCCCGTGCCTTCGAGCCGCCACGCTACTGCGCCCGCTGCCGCCGCCGGATGGTGGTTCAGGTGACTGTGCGTGGCTGGTCGGCGCGTTGTTCGGAACACGGCTCGCTGAGCGGCTGATCGTGACTGTCCTGACCTGCCGTTTTCTGGTCGTGACCGCCAAAGTGGCTTCGCCCCCGGGCAGGTAAAGCCACAATCTGTACAATTACCGCAAAGATTTTGAGATTTGTGCCATGCTACGGCACGCGCCTTTAACAAGCTGTCCGGCCCACAGGGTTTCGTGACTTCGCCGTGACGTTGCCGCGATACAAATCCGCTTTGTTGGAGAGCCCTGAGGCGGGAGCGGAGAGGGTTACGGGGGATTTTCATGGTGGCCCAAGGCACGACGCTGGCGGGGCGGTATCGCCTGGATACCCGCATCGGCGCCGGCGGTATGGGCGAGGTCTGGCGCGGCGAGGACATCGTCCTGGCCAGGACGGTCGCCGTCAAGGTGCTGTTGCCCGGCCGTACCGACGATCCGGGCTTCCTGGTGCGGTTCCAGGGCGAGGCCCGGGCGATGGCGACGATCAACCACCCCGGAGTGGTCGAGGTATATGACTACGGGGTTCACGAGGTGCCCGGCGCGGGGGCGACGGCATACCTGGTGATGAAGTTCGTTGACGGGGAGCCGCTCGACCGGCTGCTCGCGCGTCTGGGGAGCATCGCGCCGGGGGCGGCGATGGAGCTCATCGCCCAGGCGGCCTCGGCCCTGCAGGCCGTACACGAGCAGGGCATCGTCCACCGCGACATCAAGCCGGGAAACCTGCTGGTCCGCTCGGACGGCACTCTCGTGCTCACCGACTTCGGCATCGCCAGGTCGGACGCCGCAAGCAGGCTCACCGACGCGGGCATGGTGCTGGGCACCGCCGCCTACTGCGCCCCGGAACAGGCGGAGGGCGCACCCGTCACACCGGCGGTGGACATCTACGCGCTCGGGGTGGTCGCCTACGAGTGCCTGGCGGGGCAGCGGCCCTTCGACGGTGACACACCGGTCACCATCGCGCTCAAACACATCCGCGAGGAGCCTCCTCCGCTGCCGTCGCACATCCCGCCCGGGGTGCGGGCACTGGTCGAGCGGGCGCTGTCCAAGGACCCGGCCCGGCGTTTCCCGAGCGGCGCCGCGATGAGCACCGCCGCCAGGCAGGCCACGGCGGTCCCCGGCCAGCAGGGTGGTATGGCGGGCACCCCGCCCCCGGTGGCGCAGGAGACCGCCTGGCAGCCCGCGCCCACGCCGCAGCCGGGCCCGCCGATGACGGGGCCCGCGACCACGCCTCCCCAGGAGGGTTCGCCACGGAGCCCGGCCACCGAGGTCGCCGTCTCCGTCCCCGGACGTGGTCGCCGGGCCTTACGCAAGCCACGGCGTAAGGGTGGGACGATCGCGGTGCTCGCCGTCGCGGGCGTGGCGTGCGCCGGGCTCGTCGGGATCGCGATCAACGCGATGGCCGCGGGGGAGACCGGCCCCACCAAGGACACCCAGGGCATGGTGGTTCCGACCGTGAGCACCTCCGCCACGAAGACCTCGTCCGCCCACAGGCCGCCCAAGACGACCGCCCCAACGGTGAGGCCGACTCAGGACGACGAGCCGAAGGCCACCCCGACGCGGACTCCCACTCCGACGGAGACCGAATCCGATGAGCCGGAGGAGCCAACGGCAAAGCCGACGAAGACGGCTAACGACCCGAAACCATCCTCGTCCCCCACGCACTCGCCGAGCACGACCGCGACACCGGTGGTGAAGAAGAAGGTGCCGAGCGTGATGGGTCTCAACGAGGAGGCGGCCAAGGCGGTGCTCAAGAAGGCCGGTTTCAAGACGGCCCCAAGCATCGGTCCCGACGTCGACGTCACCCAGTGCATGAAGGTGGTCGAGCAGCGGCCCGGCGCGGGCACCATGTGGGATGTGAAGCGGCCGGTGGACATCACCCTGGTCAACGACACCTGCCCGTCGAGCCCGAGCCCGAGCCCGACGGTCTCCTGATCTGAACGGCCCCGGCGATCCGGGGCCGTTCAGACACCGGTCGTGTTGCGGGGGTAGGCGATCGCCGGATCGGTGGCGATGTTCACCATGTACGGCACTCCGGAGTCGAAGGCCCGGCGCAGCGCGGGACCGATCTCCGCCGGGTCGGTGACCAGCTCGCCACCCCCGCCGAGCGCCGTCACCACCTCGTCGTATCGGCATTGCGGCTGCAACTCGGCCGCCACGTCGTAGCCGTACAGCAACCGCATGGGGTGCTTCTCCAGGCCCCAGATGCCGTTGTTGCCGCAGATCATCACGACCGGCAGGCGATGCCGGACGAGCGTGTCCACGTCCATCAGCGAGAACCCGGCGGCGCCGTCACCGAGCAGCAGCGCCACCTGGGAGGACGGCCTGGCCAGACGGGCGGCGATGGAGTAGCCGAGGCCGGTGCCCAGACAGCCGTAGGGGCCGGGGTCGAGCCAGTTGCCCGGCTGCCTCGGCTCGACGTACTTGCCCGCGTAGGAGACGAAGTCGCCGCCGTCGCCGATCACCACGGCGTCGTCGGCGAGGATCTTGTTGAGCTCGCCGTAGATCCGCATCGGGTGGATCGGGTCGGCGTCGGAGGCCAGGAGTTCGGCGTCCCCGGCGACCGCGGCGTCGGCGGCCTCCCTCAGCCTCGACAGCCACGGCGCGTACGCCTTGGGGGAGACGCCCGCCTCACCGCAGGCCGTACCGAGACCCCAGAAGACCAGCGACAGGTCGCCCGCGGCGGCACCGGAGGGCGGCACGTGAGTGGTCAGCTGTGACGGCGCGTCGGTCAGGTGCACGACCCTGGCGAGCGGGGTGCCGTTCTTGCCGCCGAACCAGCCGTAGGCGAGCCGGAAGTCCAACGGCGCGCCCGCGACGATCACCAGGTCGGCCTGGGAGAAGGCCAGGCCGCGGGCACGGGTGACCAGGAGTTCGTGGCCCGCGGGAAGGATGCCACGGCCCTGCCCGTTGGGGATGACCGGCAGGCGGAACTCCTCGGCGAAGCCCCTGGCGACCTCCTCCGCCCGGTCCATCCACACGTCGGAGCCGAGCACCAGCACCGGGCGTTCGGCCTCGGCGAGCAGAGCGGCGATACCGGCGAGCGCGTCGGGGTCGGGTTCGAGCGGTGAAGGGGTCAGGGTCCTGGTCTCGTGTTCGAGCGGGGGAGCCTGGGAGAACAGGTCGTCCATGTGGAAGTCGAGGAAGACCGGCCCCCGGTGCGGGGCGAGGGCGGTCCTGAAGGCCATCTCCACGTCCTCGCCGACGGACTCGGGGCCTGAGCCGGTGAAGGCCAGTTTGGTGATCGGAGCCAGCAGCGGCGGGTGGTCCATCTCCTGCAGCGCGCCGGAGCCCCAGCGCGACCTCGGCGCCCTGCCTCCCATGATCACGACGGGGGAGCCGTTGGCGTGCGCGGTCGCCACGCCGCTGACGCCGTTGGTGACGCCGGGGCCCGCGGTGAGCACGGCCAGACCCGGCCTGCGGGTCAGCCTTGCCGTCGCCTCGGCCGCGAAGACCGCGCTCTGCTCGTGCCGTACGTCGAGGATCGGCACGCCCTCGTGGACCGCCCCGTCGTACAGCGGGAAGACGTGCCCGCCGGACAGGGTGAACATGGTCTCGATCCCGTAGGCCTTGGAGACGGCGACCGCGATGTCGCCCGCGTGCTTTGGAGACTCCATATCGCGCAACCTACCAGTCAGTCACTTAGCCGGACAGTGATTGGAAACCCTGCCCAGATTCCCCCCGGCTAACGCCCTGACCACCTGTCACATGGGGGAACCCGCTCCTCGGACGGCACCGGGAGCGGGTTCCTCGGCTCACAGGGTCTCGGAGAGCGCCTTGATCGGCATCCTCAGGTCGGCCAGCAGGTTGAGGTCCGCCTCGGGGGTACGGCCGAGCGTGGTGAGGTAGTTGCCGACGATGATCGCGTTGATCCCGCCGAGCATGCCGTCACGGGTGCCCAGGTCGCCCAGCGTCAGCTCCCTGCCGCCCGCGTAGCGCAGGATCGTGCGCGGCAGCGCCAGTCTGAAGGTCGCGATCGTCCTGAGCGCCTCGGTGCCCGTCAGCAGCGGGAACGACTCGAAGGGCGTGCCGGGACGGGGGTTGAGGAAGTTCAGCGGAACCTCGTCGGGCTGGAGTTCGCCGAGCTGCCCGGCGAACTCGGCCCGCTGCTCCAGCGTCTCGCCCATGCCGACGATGCCGCCGCAGCACAGCTCCATCCCGGCCTCGCGCACCATCAGGCAGGTGTCCCAGCGTTCCTGCCAGCTGTGGGTGGTGACGACCTTGTCGAAGTGCGACCTGGCGGTCTCCAGGTTGTGGTTGTAACGGTGCACGCCCATCCCGGCCAGCTCGTCGACCTGCTCCTGGGTGAGCATGCCCAGGGAGCAGGCGACGTTGATGTCGACGGCCTGCCTGATCGCCTCGACCCCCTCGCGGACCTGGTCCATCAGCCGCCGGTCGGGACCGCGCACCGCGGCCACGATGCAGAACTCCGTCGCGCCCGTCGCCGCGGTCTCCTTGGCCGCCCGGACCAGGGACGGGATGTCCAGCCACGCCGCGCGGACCGGTGAGCTGAACTGCCCGGACTGGGAGCAGAAATGGCAGTCCTCCGGGCAGCCACCCGTCTTGAGGGAGATGATCCCCTCGACCTCGACTTCGGGGCCGCACCACTTCACACGTACCTCGTGCGCGAGCGCCAGCAGGTCGGAAACTCGCTCTTCGGGTAACTCCAGACACCGCAGGGCCTGCCCGGCGTCGAGTCCTCTGCCTTCCTCAAGCACCTGGACGCGGGCGATGTCGAGTATGTCGCTCATGCTGCTCCACTCTGAAGGCCGTCGTCTACGGCTAGAGCCTAAATGTGGATCTGAAGGCTGAGGAGTCGAAGCCCCCTCCCAGCACGGGGGCCAGGCCCATGCGGGCCGTACGGGCGAAGGCCTCCCGGCCGAGGGACCCGGCGCCCTCGGGCAGCGCACCCGCCAGCGGCCTGGCGGCGAGCATCTCCAGATCGGCGACGTTGCACCGTTCGGCGAGGCCGGGTTCGGCGGGCCAGGAACCGATGATCACGCCCGCCAGGTCGAGACCGCGTCCCGCCATGGCCTCCAGCGTCAGCGCGGTGTGGTTGAGCGTGCCCAGGGACGCCCGTGTCACCAGCAGCACCGGAGCCGACAACGCCCTGGCCAGGTCGGCCAGGGTCGCCCCCTCCTCGTCGAAGCGGACCAGGAGCCCGCCCGCGCCCTCGACGAGCACCAGGCGGTGGGAGGAGGCCAGGTCGGCGATGCGGGCGGCGGCGTGGTCGAGGGAGACCGGGGGCAGGCCCGCGACCCTGGCCGCCGCGGCGGGGGCCAGGGGGTCGGGGAACCTGGACAGTTCGAAGGTGGTGGTCACCCCGGTCAGCCGGATGACGTCGTCCAGGTCGCCGGGGTCGAGCGTGCCGACCCCGGTCTGCGCCGGTTTCACCACCGCGACCGAGGAGCCCCGCTCCTTGGCGAGCGCGGCGACCGCGGCGGTGACGATCGTCTTGCCGACTCCCGTGTCGGTCCCGGTGATCACGAGGATGCTCATCCTCCACACCTTACGGACGTCAGGGGCGGCGCAGGCGGGTGACGAACTTGTAGCGGTCTCCCCGGTAGAGGGACTGGGCCCATTCGACCGGGTTGCCGTCGGCGTCGAAGGCGTGCCGGGTGAGCAGCAGCATCGGCAGACCCACGTCCACGCTCAGCACCTGGGCGTCGTACGGCGTGGCCAGCACGGTCTCGATGATCTCCTCGGCGTCCGTCAGCCGTACGTTGTAGGCGTTGTGCAGTGTCTCGTACAGCGAGGAGTGCACCTCAAGCTCGCGCCTGAGCCGGGGGAAGCGGCGGGCGGACAGGTGGGTGGTGTCGATGGACATCGGCTCTCCGTTGGCCAGCCGGAGCCGGTGGATCCGAAGCACCCGGCCGCCGGGGTTGATCGCCAGGCGCCGGGCCAGCGGCTCGTCCGCGGTGATGTAGCTGATGTCGAGGATCTTGGTGTCGGGTTCGAGGCCGACGGTCCTGAGGTCACCGGTGTAGGAGGTGAGCTGCAGCACCTGGGCGACCTTGGGGTGCGCGACGAACGTCCCCTTGCCCTGGATGCGCACCAGCCGTCCCTCGACCACGAGCTCGGACAGGGCTTGGCGCACGGTGGTGCGCGACGTCTCGAAACGCACCGCGAGCGTCCGCTCGGGGGGCAGGGCGCTGCCGGCGGCCAGGCTCTTGGTGAGCGCGAGCAGGCTGCGCTTGACGTCGTAGTACTTCGGGATTCTGGGGGATTCCTCCGTCACGCCCGCACCTCGTCCGGAGGTTCGAGGGCGACGGGACCCGTGTCCCACCCACAGGTCCGCTCGTTTCGCTCACTCACATGGTCACCTTCATCTCGGCCACGGCGGTGAGCGCACCCTTGATCACCGCTAGATCGTCGGAACTCAGATTGGCCCGCGCGGTCAACCGCAGGCAAGAGCGGCCGGCCGGTACCGAGGGCGGCCGGAAGCATCCGACCCGCACCCCGTGTTCCGCACAGATGACGGCGGCCCGAAGCGCCGTCTCGGGTTGGCCGAGCACGATCGGGACGACCGCACCCGCCGGATCGTTGGTCTCCAGGCCGAGGTCGCGGGCCAGGGAGGCCAGCTCCTTCGCTCTGGTGAGCACGTGTCCGGGCAGTTCGGGCTGATTGTGAAGGATATCTAGCGCGGCGAGTGCGGCGGCCACGCTCCCCGGAGCGAGAGCGGTGTCGAAGATGAAGGAACGGCCCGTGTTTATCAGGGTTTCGATGACCTCGGGGGCGCCGAGGACGGCCCCGCCCTGGGAACCGAGGGATTTGGAGAGTGTGACCGTTCTCACAAGGGTCCGCTCCCCGGCCAGGCCCGCCGCGTGCGCCGCCCCCCGTCCTCCGAATCCGAGAACCCCCAGGGAGTGCGCCTCGTCGACCACCAGCAGCGCGCCCTGCCGTACGGCCGCCGCGTGCAGTTCGGCCAGCGGGGCCAGGTCCCCGTCGACGGAGAAGAGCGCGTCGGTGACCACGATCGCGTGCTCGGTGTCCCGGTCGGCGAGCGCCTTCTCCACGGCCGTCACGTCCCGGTGCGGGGTGACCGTCACGGGGGAGCGCGACAGACGGCAGGCGTCCACGATCGAGGCGTGGTTGCCCGCGTCCGAGACCACCAGGGCGTCGCGGCCGAGCGCCGTGACGGCCGCCAGGTTGGCCAGGTATCCCGAGGAGAACACCAGGGCGCCCTCCGCGCCGGCGAAGGCGGCCAGCCGTTCCTCAAGGCGGGCGTGCAGCGCGGTCGAACCGGTCACCAGGCGGGAGCCGGTCGCGCCCGTTCCCCATTCGAAGGCCGCCGCGGAGGCGGCCTCGGCGAGCCGCCGGTTCCTGGCGAGCCCGAGATAGTCGTTCGAAGCCAGATCGACCAGGTCGTCGTCGGAGGCCCGGGCACGCAGGACCCGTCTGAGCCCCGCGGCCTCCCGTGCCACCGCGGCGGTTCGGAAGCGCGCCAGCGGATCGGGCCCATGTGTCATGGGGGCATTTTCCCAATGTGGTGTGCCCGATTCGCGTTCGGCCCCTCAAACCACGCATGATGCACGAGTGCCGACTCTAAGCGACCTGGCGGTTCGTCACACCGCGCTCGACGACGCGGACCTTGAGTGGATGCACTCACTGGTCTCCGACTGGCAGCTTCTGGCCGACCTGTCGTTCGCCGACCTCATCCTGTGGATCCCCCTCAGGGAGGGCACCGGCTGGATCGCGGTCGCCCAGATGCGGCCTACCACGGGCCCGACCGTCTATCACGACGACATCGTGGGGATGACGGCGGCCAAGGGCGAGCGGGCGCTCATCGACACCGCCTGGAACGAGAGGCGCATCTGCCGGGAGGGCGACCCCGACTGGTCGAGCGGAGTGCCGGTGCGCGAGGAGACCATCCCGGTACGGCGCGCCGACCACTTCATCGGCGTGATCCAGCGCTCGACGAACCTCTCCTCCGCGCGCACCCCCTCGCGGCTCGAACTCACCTACCTGCAGAGCGCCTCCGACCTGGCCCAGATGGTCGCCGAGGGGCGTTTCCCCTTCTCCGGCGCCGAACCGATCCTGGTCCGCTCCCCGCGCGTCGGCGACGGGCTGCTCAGGCTCGACCGCGCGGGGCGGGTCACCTACGCCTCGCCCAACGCCCTGTCCGCCTACCGCAGACTGGGGCTCAACGCGGACCTGGTCGGTGCCGAGCTCGGCCGTACCACGGCGAACCTGTGCTATTCCGACGAGCCCATCAACGAGAATCTGATGATCGTGGCCAGCGGACGGGAGCCGAGGGAGACCGAGGTCGAGTCGGGTGGGACGGTCGTGCAACTACGGGCGATCCCGCTGGTCGTGGGGGGCGGGCGCATCGGCGCGCTGGTGCTCATCCGCGACGTGACGGAGCTGCGTCGCCGCGAGCGGGAGCTGATGACCAAGGACGCGACCATCAGGGAGATCCACCACCGGGTCAAGAACAACCTGCAGACGGTGGCCGCGCTGCTGCGGCTTCAAGCCAGGCGGCTGCAACTGCCGGAGGGGCGGGAGGCGCTGGAGGAGGCGGTGCGCAGGGTCGGCTCGATCGCGATCGTGCACGAGACGCTGTCCCACACGCCCGAGGAACAGGTCGACTTCGACGACATCGCCGACCGGGTGATCGCGATGACAGGAGAGGTCGCCGCGCCCGAGGCGCAGGTGGTGCCACGCCGGATCGGGACGTTCGGGGTACTGCGTTCGGAGATCGCGACGCCGCTGGCGATGGTTCTCACCGAGCTGCTGCAGAACGCGGTCCAGCACGGTCTCGCCCAGCGTCCCGGGAAGCTTCAGGTGATCGTCGAGCGAGGCGCCGACCGGCTCGACGTGATCGTCTCCGACGACGGCAACGGCCTGCCGGAGAACTTCGACCTGGAGTCGTCGACCAGCCTCGGCCTGCAGATCGTACGGACGCTCGTCGTCGGCGAACTGTCGGGCAGGCTGGCGATCGAACCTCGTCAGGGTGGTGGCACCGAGGTCACGCTGAGCATCCCCCTCCCCATGGCCTGAGACCGTGGCACGAGGTCACGGTTCGAGCCCGGGGGGAGGGGTGCGCGGGAGCCGTCGCCTGGTTTGCTAAGGTTCTGTCGGATCGCTGAGATTCAGGCGCTGACACGGGTGCGGACGCGTGCCGTGCGACGCTTGAGGGCGCGGCGTTCGTCCTCGCTCATGCCGCCCCAGACACCGGCGTCCTGACCGGACTCCAGCGCCCACTTCAGGCAGGCCTCGCTGACGTTACAAGTGCGGCAGACCTGCTTGGCCTCTTCGATCTGCATCAGGGCGGGGCCGGTGTTGCCGATCGGGAAGAAAAGCTCGGGGTCCACGTCACGGCAGGCGGCTCGGTGGCGCCAGTCCATGCGTCCACTCCTTCGGATGAGGAGCCCTTGCTTCGGCTCCGGCGGTGTACTTTGTGAAGACTTTCACTAACCAGCGCGAACGATCGCCCGAGCCTGGTTCGGTTCGGGGTTCCGTTCACTAGATCGCCGGTGGCCCAAGAGCGATGTCTCCGCTCAAAGGTCCTACGTTCCGACGTCAATGTTGAGATTGTCAGCCACGCTCAGTACATGCAAGAGGTTTGGGAGAAGGTTTTGCCTGATATGCATGTCGGATGCGTCACACGATGACCGGATGTAACTGGTCATACCACCACTTGTAACGCCTTCGGGATGGAGCGGAACGTTACCCGCTCAACCTCTCCCAGATAGTCACCATCAAGCTGAAAGGCCACGGGGCGCAGGGCGCTCACCGTGAACTCCCGTTCGTCATGGAGTTGTACCAGGTGGCGGCCGGTGGGCAGGGTCTCACGCACCCCGATGATCTGGGGCATCAGCTGGCACATCGCGACGGGGCCGAGCCGCTGCAACCCCAGCAGGTCCAGGCCGGTCTCGAAACTCGCCCACGGCGTCGGGCAGACCGGACGGGAGCCCACATAGGTCCAGGGCGAGGTGTTGGAGACGATCGCCATGAAGAGGTCGTCCGCGGGAGGCACCTCGGGCCCCTCGACACTCATGGGCGCGTGCCGCCTGTCCGTCGACAGATAGTGGTGCAGAGCCGTGTTCACATAGCGGGCGGGCGTGGCCTTGCGCCCCGCGCCACGCAGCCCCTCGACGGCCCTGATCACCTCGGCGTCGTACCCGAGCCCGCTGCAGAAGGTGAAGTATCTGCGCCGGCCGTTCCAGATGGCCTGGCCCAGTCCGACGGTCCTGCGCCTGTCGTCACGCAGGGCCTCAAGGATCGCGCCGACCGCCTCGACCGGATCGTTGGGCAGCCCCAGCGCCCGCGCGAAGACGTTGGCACTGCCGCCGGGGATCGTCAGCAGCGCGGGACGGTTCGCCGCGCCCCCGCTCGCATCGTCGTCCACGGCACCGTCATCGGACGAATCTTCCCGACTGGCCGTCCCGGCGTCGCCGTCCTCCACGGCGATGTCAGCGATGCCAGGGGCGTCGAGCAGGCCGTTGACGGCCTCGTTGACGGTCCCGTCGCCGCCGAGCACGGCGACCACGTCGAAACCGGAGCCATGGGCCTCGCGGGACAGATGGGCCGCGTGCCCCCGGTACTGGGTCTCCTCGACGGTCAGATCCACCGTCGTGCCCAGCGCCCTGATCAGCACGTCCCGCGTCCGCTGGTTCGTCGTGGTGGCCTTGGGGTTCACCAGGAGCATCGCTCGCATAACGCCAGCGTATCCGCCGCGACCACGGCCACGGCGGCAGAGAAGGGCGAGATGTCCCGGCGATAGGCTTTGGCTGTGTCGAACCCCGTGTCGAACCAGCGCCCGCTCACCCTCACCGTCGCAGCCGTCGTCATGGCGCTCGAAGGCGTCGTCACCGTGCTGCTCGGCGGTTACGTCGGAGTCGAGACGGTCATCGGGCAGCCCTCTGACGTGGTGAGCTCGGCCTTCGTCGCCGGTTTCGGCATCCTGCTCGGGGCCGCGCTGCTCTGGGTCGCCCTGGGCATGCTGAGGACCGAGCGATGGTCCAGGAGCCCCGGAGTGCTCGCCCAGATCTTCGCCGTCGTCGTGGGCGTCACGCTGATCCAGTCCGACCAGCGGACGATCGGCATCCCGCTGATCACCGTGGCAGTGATCGGACTGGTCGCGCTGCTGTCACCCCCGACGACCCAGGCGCTCTACGGAAAGCACCGGGACGGCGTCTAGTCCTCCGCCGTCAGTCCCTCGCGGAGCTGAGCCAGGGTCCTGGCCAGCAGCCGGGACACGTGCATCTGGGAGATGCCCAGCTCGGTGGCGATCTGCGACTGCGTCATGTTGCCGAAGAAACGCAGCAGAAGGATGCGCTTCTCGCGGGGCGGCAGCCGTTCGAGAAGAGGCTTGAGCGACTCGCGGTACTCGACGCCCTCAAGGGAGTCGTCCACGATGCCGAGGGAGTCGGCGACCGCGGGCGCGTCGTCGTCACCGGAGTCGGGCGCGTCGAGGGAGACCGTGGAGTAGGCGTTGGCCGACTCAAGTCCCTCGAGCACCTCCTCCTCGGTCATCTTCAGGAACGAGGCCAGCTCTCCGACGGTCGGGGCACGCCCCTCGCGCTGGGACAGCTCGCTGATCGCCTTGGTGAGCGAGAGCTTCAGCTCCTGCAGACGGCGCGGCACACGGACCGCCCAGCCCTTGTCACGGAAGTGACGTTTGATCTCGCCCACGATCGTCGGGGTGGCGTAGGTGGAGAACTCCACCCCACGGGCGAGGTCGAAGCGGTCGATCGACTTGATCAGACCGATGGTCGCGACCTGGGTGAGGTCGTCGAGCCACTCACCCCGGTTGCGGAACCGGCGGGCGAGGTACTCCACGAGAGGCAGGTGGAGCTCGACGAGCTCGTCACGGATGCGCTGGCGCCGTGAGTCGTCGGGGGTCAACTCCGCCAGTTCCGCGAAAAGCAGGCGCGCGCGCACCCGGTCGGGCACCGCGTGGTCGCTGGCGGCCATGGCACGAGTCCTTTCCGTCACGCCGGCCTCGCCGCGCCCCGGCGCTTGCGTAGCACGATCGCCATACGGTCGGGGGAGTCGGTCACGGCATCCACGTCGTCGGCAAGCGCGGTGAGCACCATCCAGGCGAAGTCATCACGTTTCGGCGCGGCGCTGCCGACCGTGCTGACCTCGACGCTGACCTGCATCAGCTGCCCGGTCAGCTCGAACTCGGCCGTCAGGTCGGTGCCGGGAACGGCCTGGGTCAGCAGCATCGCGCACGCCTCGTCGACCGCGATCCGAAGGTCCTCGATCTCGTCAAGCGTGAAGTCCAGCCGCGCGGCCAGTCCGGCGGTCGCCGTACGCAGCACGGACAGATAGGCACTCGCGGCCGGCAGCCGGACGCTGACCACGTCACGGATTCCGCCCATGTCGACCGCGGGTGTCTCGGTGTGTTCGGTCACGTTCCTCCTCGCAGAGTCGCTGACTGCAACTTACAGCCCCGCGGCGGTGGTTGGCCCGCTTGGACTCGCGATCCGGGTGATTTAGCACCTCAAGAACACTTTAAGACACCGAATGGGCTCTAAGAACAGGTCAGGCCCCGTGTGGTCGCACCCCACACGAGGCCTGGACGTGCCGATCACCGGGCTTTCGGCTCAGGCGGCCTTGGTCGCCCAGAAGATCTTGGAGATCTCATCGATCTTGGCCAGGAGCTCGTCCGCCTGGGCCACGTCGACGGTGCCCTTGCCGCCCGCGGCGCCCGCGAGCTTGGTGGCCTCCCAGAACAGCTGGTGCAGCTGGGGGTAGGCCTCCAGGTGCGGGGGCTTGAAGTAGTCGGTCCACAGCACCCACAGGTGGTGCTTGACCAGCTCGGCCCGCTGCTCCTTGATGATCAGCGCGCGAGTGCGGAAGACCGGGTCCTCGTTCGCGTTGTACTTCTCGATGACGGCTTTGACTGACTCGGCCTCGATGCGGGCCTGAGCCGGGTCGTACACGCCGCACGGCAGGTCGCAGTGCGCGGACGCGACGAGCCTGGGCCGCAGAAGTCGTGCAAGCATCGGAAAGTCCTTCCTTGATGCTGAGATCAACATGGTCCGTTACCGACCTTACTCGCCTTCAAATGCCGTATGGGATGGGGTTGAGATCCGTGAGAGTGCGTGTCGAGGGAGATTCCATGCTGCCCGTGCTGCGCCCCGGCGACTGGCTGTGGGTACGGCGTGGCGCTCCCGTCAGCGCCGGGAATCTGGTGGTGGCCAGACTCCCCTCGGACCCGTCGCTGCTCATCGTCAAACGGGCCGCCTGGCGCGAGGGGGAGGACTGGTGGCTGGAGAGCGAGAACCAGCGCGCCTCCGGCCGCAGGGACAGCTGGGACTTCGGCGCGGTGCCCCCCTCGTCACTGGTCGGCCGGGTGGTGCTGCGCTACTGGCCGCCGCCCTTCCTGCGGGCCCGGTAGGCGGCGACGTTCGCCCTGCTGGCACAGCGCTCGGAGCAGTAACGCCTCGACCGGTTCGAGGAGGTGTCCAGGAAGGCCCGTCTGCAGGGGGCCGCCTGACAGAGCCCCAGCCTGCTCACCCCCAGGTCGGTCACCAGGGTTGCCAGGCCCATCACGGCCCCGGCGGCGTACTGGTCGGCCGCCCGGCCGCTCTCGGTGAGGTGCATGTGCCAGTGCTGGCCGTCGTGCCCGGAGATCTGCGGCTGTACGGGATGCCGGATCAGCAGGGAGTTGAGCCGTCCGACCACGTCGGTCTCGTCACCGGCCTGCGCGGACTCGAAGACGGCGGTCAGCTCCGCGCGCAGGTCTCGCAGGGCGTCGAGGTCGCCGCGGGTGAGGCGGCAGCCGGGCCGGTGACGCCCGCTCTCCTCCAGCAGCGCGCGCAGGCCCTCCAGACCGGTCAGCCGGTCCGGGTTGTTGATCAGCAGTACGGCCAGCTCGGCGTAGGAGGTCAGATCCATCGGACTGTTCCGTCGTGGTGGGCGGTGACGACAGTCGTGGTGAGCGACGACGATCGGAGCCGCATCTTACAGGTGTGGCCGGACCGTCACCATGTAACGAAAGAGGCCCCTCGTCATGTAACGAAAGTGAGTGGCCCCTGTCCCCTGGTGGGAGGCCTCCCTGTGGCAGAATCGAGCAACGGGTGACCCCCGTACCCCTCCGACGGCCCCACGAGCAGGCCCCGAGCGACTACCGAAGCCGGGCCAGGCCCGCGGCGGCGCGTCTACGAAGGACCAATCCGTCTGAGTCTGACTGAACACAGGGGTCGCTGTGGCTGTCACGCCATCTTCCATCTCTCTAGAATCCCTCGATCTCGATCCGGCCTTCGCCCTGCACCGCGGGGGCAAGCTGGAGGTCCGCTCGACCGTTCCCGTCCGCGACGCCGGTGACCTGGCCCTGGCCTACACACCTGGAGTCGCGAAGGTCTGCAGCGCGATCGCCGACGAGCCCGACCTCGTCAACGACTACACCTGGGTCTCCAACGTGGTCGCCGTCGTCTCCGACGGCACCGCCGTGCTCGGCCTCGGAGACATCGGGCCCGCGGCCGCCATGCCGGTCATGGAGGGCAAGGCCCTGCTGTTCAAGCAGTTCGCCGGGGTCGACGCGGTGCCGATCTGCATCAGCTGCACCGGTGTCGACGAGATCGTCGAGACCGTCGCCCGCCTCGCCCCCTCCTTCGGAGGCGTCAACCTGGAGGACATCAGCGCCCCCAGGTGCTTCGAGGTCGAGGACCGGCTGCGCGAACTGCTGGACATCCCCGTCTTCCACGACGACCAGCACGGCACCGCGATCGTCGTGCTCGCGGCGCTGAAGAACGCCGCGCGGCTGACCGGGCGCTCGCTGGGAGACCTGCGGGCCGTGGTCGCGGGAGCGGGCGCCTCGGGGATCGCCGTGAGCCGCATCCTCCTCAACGCCGGCATCGGGGACATCGCGGTGGCCGACTCCAAGGGCCTCATCCACGAGGGCCGCGAGGGGCTCAACCCGGTCAAGGAGGCCCTGGCGCGTGGCACCAACAGGGCGGGCCTGCGCGGCTCGACCGAGTCCGCGCTGGCCGGGGCCGACGTGTTCGTCGGGCTCTCCGGGTCGACCGTCTCCGAGGAGGCCGTCGCCTCGATGGCGAAGGACTCCATCGTCTTCGCGCTGTCCAACCCGACCCCGGAGGTCCACCCGGAGGTCGCCAGGAGGCACGCCCACGTGGTGGCGACCGGCCGCTCCGACTTCCCCAACCAGATCAACAACGTGCTCGCCTTCCCCGGCGTCTTCCGCGGGGCGCTCGACGTCCGCGCCACGGCCATCACCGAGAACATGAAGGTGGCCGCCGCCGAGGCGCTGGCCTCCGTCGTCGGTGACGACCTGTCCGCCGACTATGTGATCCCGAGCCCGTTCGACGAGCGGGTGGCCCCCGCGGTCATCGCCGCGGTCTCCGAGCAGGCCCGTCTCGACGGAGTGGCCCGCAGGTAGCGTTTTCGGTTTCAGGCCCGTTTCGCCCGGGTCAGTCCTTCCATGCCCGTCGGCTGAGGTCTGCACAGGTCACCCCCTTCCAGATCCACCGGCGGAACACCCTCGTGGGGACGCCTCTCGCCCGATCGGCGAGGGGCGTCTTTTGGTTTGCGAATCCATGAGCGATGTTCACGGAATGTGCTATAAAAATGGCGTTCCGTTACCTGCTCAGGTGAGAGGCATGCGGGGCGGTTGCCGGTGGCCGTCACAGACGGCCGTGTCTCCCATGCTCAGACGGTTCTCACGGTGAGGAGAGCAATGGAACGCGAGCCGAACCGCGCACTTCAGCGGCTCATCATCGAGTCGGGCTTCACCCATAAGGGGCTGGCCCGCAGGCTCAACGATCTCGGGGTGACCCGCGGTCTTTCCGGCCTGAAGTACGACCACAGCTCCGTGCTGCGCTGGATCGGTGGCCAACGACCCAGAGGCCCCGTCCCCATGCTGCTCGCGGAGATCTTCTCCCTCCGGCTTGGCAGGGCGGTCGGCGTCGAAGACCTCGGCCTGCCCGCCGTCTCCACCCCCACAGACCTGGGGCAGGAGTTCACTCACACGTGGCAGGAAGGGATCGCGACCGTGACAGCACTGTGGCGCGGGGACGTAGAAAGACGCAGGTTCCTGCTCGATTCCACCTTCGCGATCGGTGCGGGTTCGACCGGGGCCCTGCGCTGGTTGACCCTGCCCGTCGAGGGGCACCCCACGGCCAACGGCCCCCGCCGGGTCGGCATGGCCGACATCGCCGCGATCAAGGAGGTCACCCGGTCGTTCGGCGAACTCGACAACAGGTTCGGCGGCGGCAGGGTCAGATCGGCGGTCGTGAAATATCTCGACACCGCCGTCGCCCCACTGCTCGGCGAGGGCTCCTACGCCGAGACGACCGGCAGGGCGCTGGCGTCGGCCGCGGCCGAACTGACCAGGCTCGCCGGGTGGATGGCCTACGACCTGGAACAGCACGGCCTGGCCCAGCGCTACCTGATCCAGGCGTTGCGGCTGGCCAAGGGGTCCGGCGACCACGGGCTCGGCGGAGAGATTCTCGCGGGAATGAGCCACCAGGCCCTGTACATCGGCCAGCCCGCCCACGCCCTCGACCTGGCCAGGGCCGCCCAGCTCTCGGCCCGCCGCGCCGGGATCTACGCCCTGCTGGCCGAGGCCCACGTGGTCGAGGCCCACGCCCACGCCCTCCTTGAGGATCGCCCGGCGTGCGGGGCCGCTCTGCACGAGGCGGAACTGGCCTTCGACAGGCGTGAGACAGGGGAGCGGCCCGACTGGATCGCCTACTTCGACGAGGCCTACCTGTCGGCCAAGTTCGCCCACTGCTTCCGCGACCTGGGCGACGGCGCGGCGGCCGTACGGCACGCGCGACGGTCACTGGACATGGACGGCCGCTACGTCAGGGGCCGGATGTTCAACCTGGCGTTGCTGGCGGCGGGACTGCTGCAGCGCGGGGAACTGGAACACGCCTGCGTCGCGGCGGCCGAGGCGCTGGACCTCGCGACGGGGCTGCAGTCGGCCCGGACCCGGTCCTACGTGGCCGACCTGCGCCGCAGGCTGGCCCCCTTCGCCGGGAACAGGACGGTCGCCGAACTGGACGTGCGGGCGGGAGATCTCGTCTCCGTCACGTGAGCCGAACCTGACAGGAGCCCTGACAGGGTACGGCCGGCGAACTCGTGTGGACTTTACAACGGACATGACAAAGAGACCCGGCGTGCGCATCACCGGGTCTCCCTGTGGTGGAACGGGGTGAGCCGGAGGGCCTGGACCCTCCGGCTCAGTGGATCATCGGATCCTTACGGCTTACTTGTAGAGCTCGCCGTTCGGGCCAACGATCTTGCCGGACCAGACAGCCGCGGCCTTCTTGTAGATGTCGGCGGTCTCGCCGTCGAAGTAGGCCGAGGTGATCAGGTCGTAGCGACCGTTCTTGTCCTGGTCGCCGAACTGGCTGGTGACGCCGTTGACGTAGCCAAGACGCTTGTTGTTGTTGTACTTCAGGACCCAGGGGCCACCGTCGGCGCCGGGGGTGAGAGCACCCTTGACACCGATGTGCTCCTCGATCTTCTGCGCGGCCGAGACGTACACCTTGCCGGTGGTCTTGCCGTACACCCACTTCGGCGTGATGCCGGTGAAGGGCTTGTCACCGTCGGGGTGCGGGCCCTCGGGGTAACCGAAGATGAAGACGGGCTGGCCGGTCTTCTGGTTCCACGCGAAGCCCTGGCCACCGACGTTGTCACCGAGGCGACCGGCGTCCTTGGACAGCTCGATGTGGTAAACCTCGACCCAGTACTTGGTCGTGGTCTGGGTGCTGGCCTTGACCCACTTCTTGACGAAGAACTGCTGCGAGTACCACTCGATCTCGGTGCCGTTCTTGTCCTTCACGACGCTCAGCTCGCCGAGGAACTTGCCGGCGGCCTTCTCACCCTGGAGGCGCTTGTACTCCTCCTGGCTGATGGCGTTCTTGAGCTCGCCGGTCTGCCAGCGCTCGCCGTTGTTCCACTTGTCGTGCGCCGGGGCCTTCTCGTGGTCGTACGAGGTGGTCTCGACCTTGAGCAGCTTGATGCCCTTGTGACCGGCCTCGGTCTGGTAGGCGCTGTTCGAGGGGTCGGCCGGCGGGTTGACGGTCTCAACGCTGTTGGAGACCGTGTCGTCGCGCTTGTAAGGACCGTTGGGGCCGTACTTGGCAAGGCCAGCCGCGTACTCGTCGGCCGAGATCGTCTTGGCCTCGACGTACTTCGGCCCGGTGAACTGCTTGTACTCGGCAGGGGTGACGACCTTGTCGCCGCCGTAGAAGACACCGTTGTAGACGGTGACGAACGCGTAGTCGCGGTCGTAGTCCTCGTAGACGTCGAAGTCGTAGTGCGTCCAGGCGGTCTTACCGACGTAGATGCCGTAGGGGGTCTTGCCCTGGTAGTAACCCGGGACGAACACCCAGTTCTTCAGCACGTCAGCGTCGCCGACACCGGCGGTGTCGTAGACGTTGTGGGCGGCGGTGACGACCAGGTTGCGGTACTTCGACTGGATCGAAGCGCCGGAGGCCCAGCGGTTCTTGCCCTGCTTGTCAGTCCAGAACACCTTGCCGATGTTCTTCGGCAGGTTGATGTTCTTGACCTTGGTGGGGACGACCTTCTCCTCACCCGTCGGCAGCACGGCGCCCGGCTTGCCATCGGGGGAGTAACCGCCACCGGACTTCCAGGAGGTGGGGGCGGCGTCGTGGTAGTACGCGGTCGCGCTCTTCAGCGCGGCGTTGTTGGAGTCCGTCCAGTAGTCGACGACCGAGATCGCGTCGGCGTTGTTGGTGGCCAGCGGGTCGGTCGCCCAGTCCGGGGCGGCCTGGGCGGTGCCGGCCAGGCCGGCGGCCAGCAGACCGGAGGCGAGAACGGCGCCACCGGCAGGGAGGAGGATGCGCTTCAAGGGAACTCCTTGGTCTGATGTGGAACGCATCTTGCGTCCCATGCGTCAGTAAAGGGATAGCCAGGAACATACAGTGCTGATCTTGAAGAGCGGAAGCCGCTTGGCGAAGCCGCGAAGCGCCCAAACCTCCCGATATCATTCTGTTACCTTTATGGAGCCGTGCCGTCTCTCTAACGATTGCAAGTGATCTACGGCGTTTTTGCAGATCAACTTAACTAAGTTGTTGGAGTGTCTGAAGTGGCGTGTTCGTCCCAATACTTTGGGTTACGATGCCTGATGTGACATAGATCACAACAATCTGATGGCACCGAATCTGGGTGATCCACGTCTAATCAGCCTCAGTTCGAAGGTCTGGGTCGCCTGGGACCCGGCGCCTGAGATCCCGGGAGCGCGTTCTCACCGCCCTGGAGACCCGGCGCCTCTTCGGCCCCTTCGGTGCGAGGGTTTCCGGGCATGACAAAGGGGCCCGGTGTGCGCACACCGGGCCCCTCTGTGGTGGAGCTGGGGTGAGTCAGGGGTTTGGACCCCCTGACTCGGAGACCGTCAGGTCCCTAGCGGCTTACTTGTAGAGCTCGCCGTTCGGGCCAACGATCTTGCCGGACCAGACGTTCGCGGCCTTCTTGTAGATGTCGGCGGTCTCGCCGTCGAAGTAGGCCGAGGTGATCAGGTCGTAGCGACCGTTGCCGTCCTGGTCACCGAACTGGCTGGTGACGCCGTTGACGTAGCCAAGACGCTTGTTGTTGTTGTACTTCAGGACCCAGGGGCCACCGTCGGCGCCGGGGGTGAGAGCACCCTTGACACCGATGTGCTCCTCGATCTTCTGCGCGGCCGAGACGTACACCTTGCCGGAGGTCTTGCCGTACACCCACTTCGGCGTGATGCCGGTGTAGGGCTTGTCACCGTCGGGGTGCGGGCCCTCGGGGTAGCCGAAGATGAAGACGGGCTGGCCGGTCTTCTGGTTCCACGCGAAGCCCTGGCCACCGACGTTGTCGCCGAGACGGCCAGCGTCCTTGGACAGCTCGATGTGGAAGGACTTCACGAACCACTTGGTGGTGGTGGCGGTGGTGGACTTGACCCACTTCTTGATGAAGTACTGGGTCTTGTACCACTCGATCTCGGTGCCGTTCTTGTCCTTCTTGGCGGTGAGCTCGCCGAGGAACTTGCCGGCGGCCTTCTCCGCGAGGAGCTGCTTGTAGGTCTCCTGGCTGATGGAGTCCTTGTCAGCGTAGGCCTTCTCGCCGTTGTCGAACTTCGGCGTGTGGTGCGGGGCCTTCTCGTAGTCGTACGAGCTGACCTCGACGGTCAGCAGCTTGACGCCGTCCTTGCCGTCCTTGGAGAGGTAAGGCTTGACCGACTCCCAGCTGAAGAACTTCTGGGGCGGGTTGACGGTCTCGACGTTGGTCGCAACCGTGTCCTCCTTGTAGTACGGGCCCTCGGGGCCGTACTTGGAGAGGCCAGCGGCGCCTTCCTCAGCCGAGACTTCCTTGACGTCGACGTACTTCGGCCCGACGAACTTGTCGTACTCAGCAGCCGTGACGACCTTGTCGCCGCCGTAGAAGACACCGTTGTAGACGGTCACGAACGCGTAGTCGCGGTCGTAGTCCTCGTAGACGTCGAAGTCGTAGTGCGTCCAGGCGGTCTTACCGACGTAGATGCCGTAGGGGGTCTTGCCCTGGTAGTAACCCGGGACGAACACCCAGTTCTTCAGCACGTCAGCGTCGCCGACACCAGCGGTGTCGTAGACGTTGTGGGCGGCGGTGACGACCAGGTTGCGGTACTTCGACTGGATCGAAGCGCCGGAGGCCCAGCGGTTCTTGCCCTGCTTGTCAGTCCAGAACACCTTGCCGATGTTCTTCGGCAGGTTGATGTTCTTGACCTTGGTGGGGACGACCTTCTCCTCACCCGTCGGCAGCACGGCGCCCGGCTTGCCATCGGGGGAGTAACCGCCACCGGACTTCCAGCCCGTCGCGGAGGCGTCGTGGTAGTACGCGGTCGCGCTCTTCAGCGCGGCGTTGTTCGACGCGCTCCAGTACTGAGCAACCGACTGAGCGGCGGCGGTGTTGTTCGCCAGCGGGTCGGTCGCCGAGGTCGGGGCGGCCTGGGCGGTGCCAGCCAGGCCAGCGGCCAGCAGACCGGAGGCGAGAACGGCGCCACCGGCCGGGAGGAGGATGCGCTTCAAGGGAACTCCTTGGTCTGATGTGGAACGCTCTTGCGTCCCAAGCGTCAGTAAAGGGATAGCCAGAAACATACAGGGGCGATCTTCGTAAGCGGAAGCTCTTCCGCTAAGTAAAGTCGCCGGTCAACCCCTCCCGGACCGGTCCAAAGCGGCCTGGTGAAGGTGGGGCCTCTGTGGCCCATGTGGGGCATATTGCTTATTTCGGCAGATCAGCGAAATGTTGATGTTGAGAAACAAGATCATCTGCGGAGAATCCTCCGCTTAGCCGGCCGGGATATCCTGTGATGCAGATCACACTTTTCGATGGCACCAAATCGGCCCGAACTACGTCTAACGCGCCCGTAGTCAACCTGTCGTGGAATCATCACTTACCGGAAACTCGGACAAAAAGGACGCGAGGCCCGGCGGATGCCGGGCCTCGCGTTGTGTGAGGAGAGAAAAACCCTCGGGTTCTAGCGGTAGAGCTCCCCGTTGGGGCCGACGATCTTGCCGGACCAGACGTTGGAGGCCTTCTTGTAGATGTCGGCGGTCTCGCCGTCGAAGTACGGCGAGGTGATCAGGTCGTAGCGGCCGTTCTTGTCCTGGTCGCCGAAGAGGCTGGTGACGCCGTTGACGTAGCCGAGGCGCTTGGCGTTGCTGTACCTGACGAGCCAGGGGCCACCGTCGGCGCCGGGGGTGAGGGCGGCCTTGAGGCCCATGTGCTCCTCGACCTTCTCGGCGGGCGAGACGTAGACCTTGCCGGTGGTCTTGCCGTACACCCACTTCGGCGTGATGCCGGTGTAGGGCTTGTCACCGTCGGGGTGCGGGGCCTGGGGGTAGCCGAAGACGTACACGCCCTGGCCGGTCCGCTGGTTCCAGGTGAAGCCCTGGCCGCCGACGTTGTCGCCGAGGCGACCGGCGTCCCTGGACAGGCCGATGAGGTAGTCGCCGCCCTTGGTCCACTTGGGACCGGTGAACTTGTCGTACTCGGCCTTGGTGACCTTCTTCTCGCCGTTGGCGAGGACGCCGTTGTAGACGGTGACGAACGCGTAGTCGCGGTCGTAGTCCTCGTAGACGTCGAAGTCGTAGTGCGTCCAGGCGGTCTTACCGACGTAAAGACCGTAGGGAGCCTTGCCCTGGTAGTAGCCCGGGACGAAGACCCACCGGTCGAGGACCTTGGGGTCGCCGACACCGGCGGTGTCGTAGACGTTGTGGGCGGCGGTGACGACCAGGTTGCGGTACTTCGACTGCACCGAGGTGGCCGAGGCCCACTTCGGACGGCCGCCGGCGTCGACCCAGAACACCTTGCCGATGGTCCTGGGCAGGTTGATGTTCTTGACGATGGCGGGGGCGGCCTTCTCCTCGCCGATGGGGAGCACGGAGCCGGGCTTGCCGTCGGGCGAGTAGCCGCCGCCGGACTTCCAGGAGGGCGGGGTGCTGTCGTGGTAGTAGGCCGTCGCGCTCTTCAGGGCGGCGTTGTTCGACGCGGTCCAGAAATCGACGACGGAGACCGCCGCGGCGTTGTTGACAGCCATCGGGTCGGTGGCCCAGTCCGGGGCGGCCTGGGCGGTACCGGCCAGGCCGGCGGCCAGCAGACCAGCGGAGACGACTGTGCCGGCGACGGGAAGGAGGATGCGCTTCAAGACTGCTCCTTGCGCTGCTTGAGTGCAGGCATCGGAATCAGGGGACGACAGAAACCTATGCAGACAGGTAAGGGCAAAGGTTGATATAAGGCTGCCTTAAGTCCCTTTTAAGGTAGCCATAAGGTTCCTATAAGGTCAGAAGGCGCGCTGGCGGTCGGCGTACTCGTAGACCACGTAGGTCGACTGGATGAAGTACGGAGAGGAGATTCGGTCGTACTTCTTGTCGGTGTCGGTGTCCCAGGCGAAGCTGTTGACACCGTTGAGATAACCGACGCCCTGCCGAGGATCGTAGTAGATCAACCAGGGCCCGCCACTCGCTCCGCCGGTGAACGTGCAGCCCAGCGAGATGCCCATCTCGACCAGGCGGGTCGGGGCCTTGGTCTGGTAGGTGCGCCCGTCACACCAGAGCATCCGCTGCCCGTCGTACGGCTTGCTGCCGTCGATGTTGGGGGCGGCCGGATAGCCGAAGGCGAAGACGGACAGCCCGACGCCGCGGTTGACCATCAGACCCTGGCCGCCGACGTTGTCCTCCAGACTGCCGACCGGCTCCATCTGGTAGGTGTTCGGCGACTTGCCGGGCTTCCACACGAACCCGTCGTGCACCGTCACGAAGGCGTAGTCGTAGTCGTAGTCACCCTGGGCGGTGAAGTTCTCGTGCAGGTTGAGCGAGTGGCCGACGTAGATGCCGTAGGGCGTTTTGCCCTGGTCGTAGCCCGGGATGAAGATCCAGTAGTCGGCGTTCCTGTTCCGCTTGGGGTCGAAGGCGCAGTGCCCGGCCGTGGCGACCAGGTGGCGGTTCTTCGAGGCGACGGCCGAGGCGGAGCACCAGTACTCCTTGTCGCCGATCTTGAAGAAGACCTTGCCCACGGTGCGGGGGAGGTTGCTGTTCGACGGCTGCTTCTTCGTCGGCAGGACGGGGCTGACGACCGGCGAGGAGGCCTTGGAACCGCTGTAGGTGACGGCTTTCACCGCAGTACCGCCGCTGGCCGTACCGGTGGGGGTCGGGGAGACCGGGGCGGAGGAGGCCTTGCTGCCGTCACTGGGCTTGACCTCGGGGGTGGCGGGGTTGTTGTTCTGGGCCTGCTTGAGCTTGGCCGGGCTCCAGTACTCCGCGATCCGCTTCACATCAGCGTTGGTCTTGGTCAGCGTGATGGAGGTGATGCTGCCCGCCGCCGCCTTCTCGGCCTGGGCGCTCACGGCGCCCGCGCTCCCGGTGAACGCGGACACGACGAGCACGCCGGAGGCCAGGAAGGCCCTCAGGGTGGTCGTCATCCGCCTCACGCGGGGGGACATGGCGGGTGTTCCCTTCTGGGATCAAGGGGAAAAGTTGGTCGTAAGGGGTGATTTTTCCAGATCGATTTGGTTTTGGGCAGTTCGGTGGAGCGATCCGCTTTGGGGCCTTGGGCGTAGGGTTTTGCAGTCCTCCTTGAAAGAGTATGCATCTTCGGACATAAACCCCCCGTCAGACGGGGGGAAGACCCGCCATCGGCGGGTCTTCCCGTTCACGGTGTCTGTCCTCAGACGGGAAGCTTCCCGGTCCAGAGGTTGGCCGCGTACTTGTAGATGCCGTAGGTCTCACCGTTGAAGTACGGGGTGGTGACCCGGTCGTAACGGCCGTTCTTGTCACTGTCGAGCGTCAGGCTCACGACGCCGTTGAGGTAACCGGTCCGCTTGCTGCTCTTGTACTGCAGCAGGAACGGGCCGCCGCTGGCGCCGGGGGTGAAGGCGCACTTGATGGCCTGCTGCTCCTCGGCCTTGAACTGCGCCACGACCGGAGCCGCGCCGGTCGTGCCGTAGCACCACTTCATGGTGTGACCGCTGTAGGGCTTGTCACCGTCGAGGTGGGCCGCGGCCGGGTAGCCGAACGTGAAGACCTTCTTGCCGGTCCGCTGGTTCCAGGAGAAGCCCTGGCCGCCGACGTTGTCGCCGAGACGGCCCGCGTCAGCCAGGAGCACCACGTAGAACTTCGTGTGGAAGTAGAGCTCCTTGACCGTGGTCTTGACCCACTTCTTCACGAAGTACTGGGTCTTGTACCAGGCGATCTCGGTGCCGTTGACGTCCTTGGTCGCCTCAAGCTTGCCGAGGAAGTTGCCGTTGGCCTTGTCCTTGAGCAGCTTGTTGTACTGCTCCTGGCTGATGGCGGTCTTGCCCTTCTCGTCGCTGAGGCGCTCGAACTTGGCGCCGTTGTCCAGCCCGGAGGGAGCCTTGCCGTAGGTGTAGGCGTCGACCTCGACCGCGGTCAGCTTCACGCCGCCCCGGCCGTCCTTGACGTAGTCCTCGATGTACTTGGAGGCGTCGCTGGGCTTGCCGACGGTCTCGACCTCGGGGTCGGCCGACTTCTTCCAGAACGGGCCCTTCTCGCCGTACTTGGAGTACCCGGCCTCGTACTCGTCCTTGGAGATCGGCTTGTCCTCGGTGTACTTGAAGCCCTTGGCGGCCTCGTACTCCGAGGTCGTGACCTCCTTGACCCCGGTCTGCTTGACGCCGTTGTAGACGTTGACGAACGCGTAGTCGTAGTCGTAGTCCTCGTAGACGTCGAAGTCGTAGTGGACGTTGACCTTGGAGCCGACGTAGATGCCCCAGGGAGCCTTGCCCTGGTAGTAGCCGGGGATGAACACGAAGTTGCTGTAAGGCTTGTTCGTGTCGGTGTCGTAGACGCAGTGGCCCGCGGTGGCGACCAGGTTGCGGTACTTCGACTGCACCGAGGTGCCGGAGCACCAACGCTCCTGGCCCTTGTCGTCGAGGAAGAAGACCTTGCCGACGGTGATGGGAAGGTTCAGGTTCTTGGACCTGCCCGCGCTCTTGCCACTCTCACCGGTGGGGGCGACGTTTCCGGCCTTGCCGTCGGCGGAGGCGCGCGAGGCGCCGGTCTTGAGCTTGGCGGAGACGGTGCCCTCGGAGGTGTACGTCTTGGCCGACTTCAGCTTGGAGGGGGTCCAGTAGCCCGCGATGGCCTTCGCGTTGGCGGAAGCGGCCAAGGTGATCGTCTTGCGGTCCGGAGCGGCCTGAGCTGAGGACGCGAGGGTCGCACTGACCATGGAGGTGGCCACGACGGCACCGCCAAGGGGGAGGATCAGGTGCTTTGCTCGGAAGTTCAATCTAGCTCCTTCTTTGTCATGGGTCGCTCGGGACGCAACCCACGCATGCGTAAAGAGACAAGTGCTGACCGTACTAGGCAAAGAACGGTTAAAAGACTACAAAACGAACATCACAGGGTACCGTTATGTTTTCGTTACCAAACGGATGGAACCGAATTCGCAAGATCGGCGTCTGATCTCTCCCGCTTTGAATGTGTCGGAAGCCGGTGCCTATGCCAGGCTGTGAGCTGCGAAAACGTGAGAGTTGGTCGTTGCCGGGGCGGGACGGGTGCGGGAGGCTGAGCCGCACCTGGCGTCACGCGACATTCGGGGGAATCCTTGCGACGTCTCATCGGCCTGGCGGTTGCCGGGTTCCTGGCCCTGCCCTTGTCCGGGTCCCTGTTCGGTACGGCCGCCGCCTCGCCGCCTCATGGGTCCGGCCGGACGGCGAACGCGCCGGTCGGGTCCGGCCCGCCGTACCCGGGGGAGATCGTGCCGATCGTCCCCGGGCCGGTCAGGCCGGGCGGGGACCGGCCGCCGAACCGGGTCAGGACGTTCGTGCTCACCTTCGCCCATGGCCAGAGCCCGACGCCGGTCCTCCGGCACGTCCTGCTCATGTGCGACCCGCCGCGGGGCACACACCCCGATCCGGTGGCGGCGTGCGGCGCGCTGGTCGCGGCCAAGGGGGACCCGGGTGCGCTCACACCCCTGTCCGGCGTGGTCTGTACGACGCGGTACGACCCGGTCACGGTGACCGCCACTGGGACCTGGGATGGAAGGTTTGTCCGATTTGTTAAGACCTACGGCAACAGCTGCTCGCTGTACGCCGCGACCGGTGCGGTCTTCTCCTTCGGGGAGCGCTCCAAGTCCTGAACACGACCCGGCTCTCCCGGCCGGACCCCGTATGGAAAGTCCTGGCTCGGAAAAGGCCGTTCCGCTGCCCTGAAAAGAAAAGGAGCGGCCTTACCGGGCGGTTGACGTAGAACAATTCGGCACGGCCGCGTGACGGGTGGATCCGCAGGTGAGAGCCTGTCCCGGGCCTGTCCGGAACACCAGGGGAAACTCCGGTAACAGTGGTCCTCCACCGTTTCTCCGGTATCCATGAGAACGGTGGGGCACTGGAATCGCCGGCCCCCCGGTGTCATGAAGCGGTGACACATCGGTTCCGATTCGTGATCGAGATGATCTAGGCGTGGGCGTCAAACGCCATCGAAGATGGACGAAAGCCGTAATTTCGTGAAGGCAGTCTGAACGTGGCCGGGGATCCGAACGACGTCATCGAGTCCAAGGGCCCCGCGGGCCCCAGACGCTGGATCGGGATCGCGGTGCTGGCCGCGCTCGTGGTCGTCCCGGTCGTCAGCCTGCTGGCCAGCAGGGATCCCGGGCTCCCACCCGTCCCCGACACGGGGGCCACCACCTCGGGCGCCGTCTCGGCGCCGGTGGCCGCGTCGGCCCCCACCAACGTGCTCCACCCCAAGCCACGCCGCAAGGGCGGCAAGGAGATCCTGGACGTCGTCTTCCCCGACGGCACGAAGGCCGAGATCGGCTATCCCGCGGAGCTCGGCCTGGCCGAACTGGGCGTACGGCCCGCCCTCGGCGGCTGGCTCGACGGCTACTTCAGCCTGTACCGGGAGCTGACCGTTCCCCCGGGAGGGCGCGACGAGATCGCCCAGGGCGGCCCCATGATCCGTGAGTTGGCCGGCCAGAGCACCCTCTGGCAGTCGGCGAGTCCCACCGAGGGGCAGATCATGCTGTTCGACTTCACTCCCTGGTACGTCGCCTTGCGCGACCAGAGGAACGGGATGACCTTCGAACAGCGGCAGCTCTGGGCCAAGAACCTGCACGGTGAGGTGACGAAGGACGGCTACCTCGTGCTGAAGGCCTCCTCCCCCGTACGGCTGGGCAAGCCCGGGCAGATCTTCAGGGGAGGACTCGCCGGGCCGCGGCTGTGGTTCGGCGGATTCGGCGGGCCACTGGTCGTGGTCGCGCCCATGCCGGACTGCGACACCGCCGGGATCGGCCCGATCGAAGCGGGGCAGGGTGTCTCGGAGAGCGTCTGTAAGAACGGGATATACGTCGCGGCCTCCGGGGAACGCGACCTCGTGGAGCGGGTGATCGCCGGAGTCAGGGGCAAACCGGTTCGGTAGGGTGCGGCCATGTTCGCCGTAACCGCCACCCGGATCGACCCGGAGGACCCGCTCGCCGGGCTCACACTCGGGCAGCGCCCCGACCCCGAGACGCCGGACGGCTGGACCGTCGTCACGGTGCGGGCCGCCGCGCTCAACCACCACGACCTGTGGACGCTCAAAGGCGTGGGTATCCGTCAGGAGAGGCTGCCGATCGTCCTCGGCTGCGACGCCGCGGGTGTCGACGAGGACGGCAACGAGGTCATCGTGCACGCGGTGATCGGCGAGGGAGCCGACGAGACACTCGACCCCGGAAGGTCGCTGCTCTCCGAGGTCCACGACGGCACCTTCGCCGAGAGGGTGGCCGTACCCCGGCGGAACCTGGTGCCCAAACCCGCCGCGCTCAGCTTCGAGGAGGCCGCCTGCCTGCCGACCGCGTGGCTGACCGCCTACCGGATGCTGTTCGAGAGGGCGGGGCTGGAACCCGGTTCGACGGTGCTGGTCCAGGGAGCCGGCGGCGGTGTCGCGACCGCCCTGATCGTGCTGGGCCGGGCGGGCGGCTACCGGGTCTGGGCCACCAGCCGGTCGGAGAAGAAACGGCTGCACGCCCTCGCTCTCGGCGCCGACCAGGTCTTCGAGAGCGGCGCCCGGCTGCCGGAGCGGGTGGACGCGGTGATGGAGACCGTCGGCCAGGCCACCTGGGCGCACTCGCTCAAGGCGCTGCGCCCGGGTGGCCGGATCGTCGTCTCGGGGGCCACCAGCGGAGCCGTACCGCCCGCCGACCTCAACCGGGTCTTCTTCCTGCAGCTTTCCGTGGCCGGTTCCACCATGGGCACCCGTGACCAGTTGGGCAGGCTGGCCCGCCTCCTGGAGCAGACCGGTGTCCGGCCGACGATCGACCGGGTGCTCCCGTTGACCGAGGCCCGTGCGGGTTTCGCGGCCCTGCGGGACGGCGACGTCTTCGGAAAGATCGTCTTCACCCTGCCGGGCTGAAGCCCGCCGGACCGAGGTCCGCCGGGCCGTACCCGGTCGGACCACACGGGTCAGCGCAGGGCGTCGCGGATACGACGGGCCGCGTCGTAGAGCGCGTCCTGCGCGGTGGCCAGTGTCTCCTCGGTCACCCGTCCCGCCGCCGTGTCCTGACGGACCTCCTGGACGAACTCGGCCAGCATCTGCCCGAGCTGGTCGTCGGCCTCGGCGGGGCCGTGGCCGGTGAAGCTCTCCGCCCAGTGCTGCTTCCACTCGTGTTTCCACTCGTGGGCCTGGCGCTTCCACTCATGCTTCTGCCGTCGCCACTCGGCCTTCTGCTCCCGCCAGGACTCGCGCTGCTCCTGCTTGACCCGCTGTTCCTCGTGCCTGACCCCCTGACGCACCTCACGCGCCATCTGGGTCAGCTCGTCGCGCAGTGACCTGACCGTGTCGCGCACGTCCTCCTTGACCTCGCGGGCGATGTCACGGACGGACTCGGAGATCTCCTGCTCAAGGTCGGCGAGTTCGTCGCCCCTGGCCTTCAGCTCCTCCTGACCCTGTTCGGTGAGGGTGAAGACCTTCTTGCCGTTCACCACCTCGTGGGTGACCAGGCCCTCCTCCTCCAGACGGGCCAGGCGCGGGTAGATCGTGCCGGGCGAGGGCGAGTAGACGCCGAGGAAGCGGTCCTGGAGCAGTCTGATCACCTCGTAACCGTGGCGCGGGCTCTCCTGGAGCAGCTTGAGGAGGTAGAGACGCAGCCGCCCGTGGCCGAAGACCGGGCTCATGCCAGTGCTCCCTTCAGCAGGGTGACGTCCGCGGAGAGGGTGGTCGCGGCCAGCGAGGCCATGCCCCCGCCGATGCGGCCGCTCAGCGTCTTCGCGCCCGGCTGGCTGGTGTGGCGCAGCTCGGCGAAGGCGGTGTTGATCCTGCCCGAGGTCGAACGGATGGTGACGTCGGTCTCGACCGTGGACGGAAGCCTGAGCACGATCTCGCCGGAGACGCTGTTCAGCGTCACGTGACCGGTCGGCGGAAGCTCCAGGTCGGCGGTGATCCGGCCGGAGACGGTGGTCGCGCTCAACCGGCGGGGTGTGCCCTGGGCCACGGTCAGCTCACCCGAGACACTCTTGAAGGACAGGTCGCCGACCAGGCCACGGCTCTCCACGGTCCCTGAGACGGTGTCGGCGGTGATCTCGCCGCTCACCCCGTCGAGCACGATCTCGCCGTTCACGCTCTTGACCGAGGTGCGGTTCTCGAAACCGGCGACGACGGCCGAGGCGGAGACCACTCCCGCGCTGACCGGGCAGTCCTTCGGCACGGTCAGGGTCAGGGTGGCCTCCCTGCGCCCCGGCTGCAGCCAGCCGAGCACGCCCTCCCACGTCAGATCCTTGTAGGTGACGACGAGCGTGCCGTCGTCGTCGTGGGTGACGAGCAACGGCGGGGTGCCGATGTCGGTGACCTCAAGGGTGGGCGGCCCCTCGCTGGCCAGCACCGCCAGCCTCCCCGCCACTATCCGCACATTGAGCTTGCGCACGGTGTCAAAGGTGAGCTGCTCGGGTTTCTCGATCGTCCACTGCCGCATGTTCGTGACCTCCTTATGGAGACACGATATGTCGCGTTATAGGCAGTGGTCAAGATATATCGTGTTTTACTACTCGTCCTCGTCCTCGTCGTCCAGCCGGGCCAGCCAGGTCGCCAGCCGTTCGACCGGGGTCTCGAACTCGGGGTTCAGGTCGACGAACTCGCGCAGTCGCTCGGCGAGCCAGGTCAGGCTGACCTCCTCCTCGCCGCGGCGCGTGACGAGCTCCTCGATGCCCCGGTCGGTGAAGTACATCGTCGTCCTCTCTCAACAGGTCTTTCGGCAGGTCTCAAAGGGGAAAGTCCCCCACAGGATCGCCTGTGGGGGACTTCCTCGGTGTGCTTCGTGCCCGGCCTAGCCGAAGATCTCGTCCAGGATCTGCTGCAGCTCCGTCTCATGCGCGGAGTGCGAGCCGGTCGCGGGGGAGGAGTTCGCCTTGCGGGAGATCCTCCTGAGCCTGCGGCCGCCGAACGCGTCGGGGTGCTCGACCATCTTCAGCGTCAGGAACGGCCACGGGCCCATGTTGGCGGGCTCGTCCTGCGCCCAGACCACCTCGACGTCGTCGCCGTAACGGGACAGCTCGGCCTGCAGCGGGTTCGCCGGGAACGGGTAGAGCCGCTCCAGACGGACGATCGCCACATCGTTCCTGCCCTGCTTCTCCCTGGCCGCGGCCAGGTCGTAGTAGATCTTGCCGGAGCACAGGACGACCCTGCGGACCTGCGCCGGGTTGACCGTGGTGTCGCCGAGCACGGGCCTGAACGACCCCGAGGTGAACTCGCTGACCGCCGAGACCGCGGCCTTGTGCCGCAGCAGCGACTTGGGCGTGAACACCACCAGCGGACGGCGCCGGTTCGACATCGTCTGCCAGCGCAGCAGGTGGAAGTAGTTGGCCGGCAGCGTCGGCTGGGCCACCGTCATGTTGTCCTGGGCGCACATCTGCAGGAAGCGCTCGATGCGGGCCGAGGAGTGGTCGGGACCCTGACCCTCGTAGCCGTGCGGGAGCAGCAGCGTGACGCTGGAACGCTGACCCCACTTCTGCTCACCCGCGGTGATGTACTCGTCGATGACGGACTGGGCGCCGTTGACGAAGTCACCGAACTGGGCCTCCCAGGCGACCAGGGCCTCGGGGCGCTCCACGCTGTAGCCGTACTCGAAGCCGAGCGCGGCGTACTCGCTGAGCAGCGAGTCGTAGATGTAGAGCTTCGTGGTGCCCTGGTTGAACGCCTTCAGCGGGGTGTGCTCGGCGCCGGTGACCCGGTCGACCAGCACGGCGTGCCGCTGGGTGAAGGTGCCACGCCGGGAGTCCTGGCCGACGAGACGGACCGGGTGGCCGTCGATCAGCAGCGAGCCGAAGGCCAGGGTCTCGCCCGTGCTCCAGTCGATGCGGTCCTCGGCGACCATCTGACCCCGGCGCTGGAGCACCGGCAGCAGACGCGGATGGACGGTGAAACCATCCGGCAGGTTGAGCTGCGTGTCGATGATCCGCTTGACCGTCTCCTCGGAGATGCCCGTCGGGGTGTCCTCGTGGGACCAGGGGATGGTCTCCATGGTGTCGGGACGGGCGAACTCACCGGTCGGCTGCTTGACCGCCTCGCGGGTCTCGGCGAAGGCGTTCTCCAGCTTGGCCTGGTAGTCGCGCAGCGCGCTCTCGGCCTCCTCGACCGTGATGTCGCCCCGGCCGATCAGCGCCTCGGTGTAGAGCTTGCGGGTCGAGCGCTTGGCGTCGATCAGGTCGTACATCAGCGGCTGGGTGAAGCCCGGGTTGTCGGACTCGTTGTGGCCGCGGCGGCGGTAGCAGATCAGGTCGATCACGACGTCCTTGCGGAACGTCTGGCGGTACTCGAAGGCCAGCTTGCCGACCCGGACCACGGCCTCGGGGTCGTCGCCGTTGACGTGGAAGATCGGCGCCTGGATCATCCGGGCCACGTCGGTGGCGTACACGCTGGAACGCGAGCTGGCCGGGCTCGTGGTGAAGCCGACCTGGTTGTTGACCACGATGTGCACGGTGCCGCCGGTGCGGTAGCCGCGCAGCTGCGACAGGTTCAGCGTCTCCGCGACCACACCCTGGCCCGCGAAGGCCGCGTCACCGTGGACGAGCACGGGAAGGACACTGAAGCCCTCCTCGCCGCGTTCGAGCAGGTCCTGCTTGGCGCGGACCACGCCCTCAAGGACCGGGTCGACCGTCTCCAGGTGGGAGGGGTTGGCCACGACGGAGGCCTTGAGCTTGGAGCCGTCGGGCGAGACGAAGTCGCCGCTGGCGCCCAGGTGGTACTTCACGTCGCCGGAGCCGTGGGCGCTGCGCGGGTCGATGTTGCCCTCGAACTCACCGAAGATCTGGCCGTAGGACTTGCCGACGATGTTGGCCAGCACGTTGAGGCGACCACGGTGGGCCATGCCGATGACGGCCTCGTCGAGGTCCTCCTCGGCGGCGGCCGACAGCACCGAGTCGAGCAGCGGGATCAGGGACTCGCCGCCCTCCAGCGAGAAGCGCTTCTGGCCGACGAACTTCGTCTGCAGGAACGTCTCGAACGCCTCGGCGGTGTTGAGCCGCTCCAGGATGCGAAGCTGCTCGGTGCGGTCGGGCTTGGCGTGCGGACGCTCGACCCGGGCCTGGATCCAGGCGCGCTCCTCGGGGTTCTGCATGTGCATGTACTCCACGCCGATGGTGCGGCAGTAGGAGTCACGCAGCACGCCGAGGATCTCGCGCAGCTTCATCAGGGCACGGCCGCCGAAGCCGCCGGTGGCGAACTCGCGCTCCAGGTCCCACAGGGTCAGCCCGTGCGACTTGATGTCGAGGTCGGGGTGCTTGCGCTGCTTGTACTCGAGCGGGTCGGTGTCGGCCATCAGGTGACCGCGGACCCGGAAGGCGTGGATCAGCTCTATGACACGGGCCGACTTGGCGACGTCGTCGTCGTGGGTGGCCGAGATGTCCTGGACCCAGCGGATCGGCTCGTACGGAATCCGCAGGGCCTCGAAGATCTCGTCGTAGAAGCCGTCCTCGCCGAGGAGCAGCCGGTGGATCTGGCGCAGGAAGTCACCCGACTGGGCGCCCTGGATGATCCGGTGGTCGTAGGTGCTGGTGAGCGTCATGACCTTGCTCACCGCCAGGCGGGAGAGCGTCTCCGGGGAGGCGCCCTGGTACTCGGCGGGGTACTCCATCGCGCCGACACCGATGATCGTGCCCTGACCGGGCATCAGACGCGGCACCGAGTGGACGGTGCCGATCGTGCCCGGGTTGGTCAGCGAGATCGTGGTGCCCGCGAAGTCCTCCACGCCCAGCTTGCCGGACCTGGCCTTGCGCACGATGTCCTCGTAGGCGACCCAGAACTGGCGGAAGTCCATGCCCTCGGAGGCCTTGATCGAGGGCACCAGGAGCTGGCGGGTGCCGTCGCTCTTGGCGACGTCGATGGCCAGGCCCAGGTTGACGTGCTCGGGCTTGACCAGCACCGGCTTGCCGTCCACCTCCGTGTAGGAGTGGTTCATCTCCGGCAGGACCTTGAGGGCCTTGATGACCGCGTAACCGATCAGGTGCGTGAACGACACCTTGCCGCCGCGACCCCGCGACAGGTGATTGTTGATCACGATGCGGTTGTCGATCAGCAGCTTCGCCGGTACGGCACGCACGCTGGTCGCCGTCGGTACTTCGAGGCTGGCCTCCATGTTGGCGGCCGTACGGGCGGCCGCGCCACGGAGTCTGACTTCCTCGGTACCGGCGGGCAACGGGGTCTCCTGCTTGGGTCGGGCAGCCGGCGCCGAGGTGGGCTTCGGCGCGGGGGGTGCCGGAGTGGCCGCCGGGGTCACCGGCGCCGCAGCGGAGGTCGGGGGAACGGGAACGGCCTGAGCCGTCCCGGGGGGCGCGGCTCTGCCCGCCCCGGAGTCAGGGCTGTAATCAGCGAAGAAGTTCCACCAGGCACGGTCCACAGACTCGGGATCCTGGAGGTACTTCTGATATAGCTCGTCGACCAGCCATTCGTTTTGACCAAAGGCTGCCAGCGGGTTTGTCCGCGACGACTCAGACGACACGGCGGAAATCGCCCTCTTCCGCAGATCGGCGTTGATGATAGAGAACCTGTCCAAGGCTACTCGCCTGGACCCGGACCTGCGCCAGTCTGACCGCAGCTCTCCGCCTGATCCTCTCAGGACAGCTCAAAACGGTCATCCCCGGGGGGTCCATCTGGGTGGTACCGGTCTGGTCATTCATGCTCGACGAGCCTGGACTCGATCTTGACGCCCGGCGTCACGGCCTCGAGCAGGACCTTCAGCTCCTCGCCCGCGGCGTGCAGTTCGTCGAGGGACATGGGGGTCAGGCGCTCCAGCAGGAACAGCGCGTCGGTCGTCTCCTCGGTGATCCGGGTCCGCACGCACTGCCGCCAGTTCCATCGCCTGCAGGTGACACCCAGGTCGTCGCGCCAGACCACCTCGCCGATCTCGGGGGTGTCGATCACGGCCTCGCCCTTTTCGATCACCTCGAACGGCTCGTCGCCCGTGGCCCTGACCAGCCTGGCCGCCCCGGCGTAGCGGCCGAGGTCCTCTCCGCCGATGGGGAGCCCGTGTCTGACGCTGACCGTGTTGTAGGCGTCGACCACCAGGTTGATCTCCGGCAGCGGCATGCGCCTGACCAACGCGTCGACGGACGGCCTGGTCCGCTGGGGTTTGGCGCCGAATGCCCGGTAGGCCTCCCGCCAGGCCTCGACCTTCGGGTCGTCCACGGAGACGGCCTCCTGGGCCGCCGTCGTCAGCCAGGCCCTCGACCTGTCGTCGGTCGGGCCGTTGCGCAGGCCGTACACGGCCATGGCCAGGACGGCGAAGTCCGGCCGCAGCGCGCTGACGGCGGGGTCGACCCGGATGTCCTCAATCACGGACCTCAGTCTAGGTCGTCCCCTGTCACATACTTCTCACCTACGATTTCATGCAAAACAAGTAGGAAATATTGACTAAGCGTGGAGTCGTGCGTAGCTTCTCCGGTATGGGCCTCTATCTGACCCGGTGCGCACATGTCGACTTCTGCCGCGTGTTCAGTGCTCTGTGTCCGTGATCACGAACCGACCTCCGTCCTCCCTCCTTCGTCCCTCAGGAAACGTTCGTGATCAAGTTCAGAAACGTCCCGTTCCTTGTGCTGCTCGCACTCGGCCTCGCGGGCTGCGGCGCGGAGGCCGCGGCCAAACCCGGTGCGCCGGAGACCCTGGAGCTGCGCTACCAGGGCAACGTCGGCGCCGTGACCTTCCCCGAGCTCGCCGAGGATCTCGGCTACCTCGCCCCTGTGAAGCTCAAGTGGATCGGCAACACGATCTCGGGGCCGCAGGACATCCAGGCCGCCGCGACCGGGCAGACCGACTTCGGCGGCGCGTTCAACGGCGCCATCATCAAACTGGCCGCCGCCAAGGCTCCCATCAAGGCGGTCGTCGGCTACTACGGCAGTGACGCCGACAGCTACGTCGGCTACTTCGTCCCCGACGGCTCGCCGATCAAGGGCCCCCGCGACCTGATCGGCAAGAAGATCGGCGTCAACACCCTCGGGGCGCACCTGGAGGCCGTGCTCAAGGAGTACCTCAAGCGCGGCGGCCTGACCCCCGAGGAGATCAAGCAGGTCGAGCTGGTCGTCGTGCCCCCGATCAGCACCGAGCAGGCGCTGCGCCAGGGCCAGATCGACGTGGCCGCGCTGAACGGCGTCCTGCGCGACACGGCCCTGCAACGCGGCGGCGTCCGCGCCCTGTTCAAGGACATCGACCTGTTCGGCCCCTTCACCGCGGGCAGCTACGTGCTCACCGACAGGTTCATCGCCCGCAACCCCAACACCACGAAGAAGTTCGTCGAGGCGGTCGCCAAGGCCGTCGAGTGGACCCAGACCCACTCCCGGGAGGAGTACGTCGCCAGGGCGGAGGCGATCATCGCCAAACGGCACCGCAACGAGGACACCGCCACCATCAAGCTCTGGAAGAGCAGCGGGGTCGCGGGCAAGGGCGGCGTGATCGACCCCAGGGAGTTCCAGATCTGGGTCGACTGGCTGCAGCGCGCCGGTGAGATCAAGCCCGGCCAGGTCAAGACCGAGGACCTCTTCACCAACGCCTACAACCCGTTCGGAGGCAAGGGATGAAGCTCCAGATCCAGGGCGTCGGCAAGGAGTTCGCCGTCCGCGGCGCCGACCGGCCCTTCACCGCCCTCGACGACGTCGACCTGGACGTGCGGGAGGGGGAGTTCCTCACCCTGGTCGGGCCGAGCGGCTGCGGCAAGTCCACCCTTCTCGACCTGCTCGCCGGACTGGCCGTGCCGAGCAGGGGCCGCATCCTCCTCGACGGGACCCCGGTCGAGGGGCCGGGTCTCGACCGGGGAGTCGTCTTCCAGCAGTACGCGCTCTTCCCCTGGCGCACGGCGCTGTCGAACGTCGAGTTCGGGCTTGAGGCCAAGGCCGTACCGAAGCGGGAGCGCGCCGAACGGGCCAGGGCGCACCTGGAGCTGGTCGGGCTGCGCGGATTCGAGGAGCGCTACCCGCACGAGCTCTCCGGGGGCATGCGCCAGCGGGTGGCCATCGCCAGGAGCCTCGCCTTCGACCCGGACGTGCTGCTGATGGACGAGCCGTTCGCCGCGCTGGACGCCCAGACCCGCGAGTCGCTCCAGGAGGAGCTGCTGCGGATCTGGCAGCGGACCGGCAAGACGGTGGTCTTCATCACCCACGGCATCGACGAGGCCGTCTACCTCGGCCAGCGGGTCGCTGTCATGACCTCCCGTCCCGGCCGGATCAAGCAGATCCTCGACATCGAGTTCGACAGCCGCGAGGGCGACCTGCGGGCCGACGCCCGCTTCGGCGCGTACCGCCACGAGGTGTGGACGCTGCTGCGCGACGAGGCCGCCGGGGCCGCCAAGATCGAGGCGAGGGCCGAGGAGGCGGTCCCCGTTGGCTAGCGTCTCGACCAGGACGGTCTCCACCGAGGTCACCACGCGGGGTCTCGCCAGGGAGGCGCTCCAGGAGGCGTCCCGTACGGCGGGCGCCACCCCGGGAGCCGGTACCCGTCTGCTGCGCGGTACGGCGCGCGCCGCCGTCGCGGTGGGCAGGCGCACGGCCGCGATCGCCGTGCTGGCCGCGATCTGGGAGATCCTGCCCCGCCTCGACGTGGTCGACCCCACCTTCCTGCCGCCGCTCTCGCAGGTCCTCACGGCGTGGTGGGACCTGCTCGTCTCAGGTGAGCTGCTCGACCACACCCAGGCCAGCCTGGTCAGGTCCCTGGCGGGATGCGTCCTGGCCATCGTGGTGGCCATCCCGCTCGGCCTGCTGATCGGCTGGTACCGGCCGGTCGCCGAGTTCCTCAACCCGCTGCTCGAACTGTTCCGCAACACCGCGGCGCTGGCCGTGCTCCCGGTGTTCGTGCTGATCCTGGGGCTCGGCGAGACGTCCAAGATCTCGATCATCCTGTACGCCTGCGCCTGGCCGATCCTGCTCAACACGATCGCGGCGGTGCGCGGGGTCGATCCGCTGCTGGTCAAGTCGGCCAGGTCGATGGGGCTCGGGCCGTTCCGGCTGTTCCAGAAGGTGATCCTTCCCGCGGCGGTACCGACGATCTTCACCGGCATCAGGCTGGCGGGGGCCTACTCGATCCTCGTGCTGATCGCCGCGGAGATGGTCGGAGCCAAGGCCGGCCTCGGCTACCTGATCAACTACGCGCAGTTCAACTTCCGGGTGCCCGAGATGTACGCGGGCATCCTCACCATCTCGGTGCTCGGACTGCTCATCAACCAGCTCCTCGTCCGTCTGGAGCGCCGTTTCTCGACGTGGAGGACCTCCCGATGACCGAACGCAGGCTCCATCTCAACGCGTTCCTGATGGGCGTCGGCCACCACGAGGCGGCCTGGCGGCACCCGGAAACCGACCCCGGCCTGATCGCCGACGTACGGCACTACCAGGAGCTGGCCAGGATCGCCGAACGGGGCAGGCTCGACTCGGTCTTCCTGGCCGACGGGCTGGCCCTGTGGGGAAACGTCCGGCACAACGCCCTCGGCGGGCTCGAACCGCTCACGCTGCTGGCCGCGCTGGCCGCGGTCACCGAACACGTCGGCCTGATCGCGACCGTCTCGACCACCTACAACGAGCCGTTCCACGTGGCGCGCAAGTTCGCCTCGCTCGACCACATCAGCGGCGGCAGGGCGGGGTGGAACATCGTCACCTCCGCGACCGAGGCGGAGGCGCACAACTTCGGGATCGAACGCCCCTCCCACGGTGACCGCTACGCCCGCGCCACGGAGTTCCTCGAGGTCGTCACCAAGCTCTGGGACAGCTGGGAGGACGGGGCGATCCTCAACGACCGCGCCGCGGGCCGCTACGCCGACACCGGCAGGATCCACGCCCTCGACCACGTCGGGACCCACTTCAGGGTCAGGGGCCCGCTGAACACCTCCCGTCCCCCGCAGGGCCATCCCCTGCTGGTGCAGGCGGGCTCCTCGGAGGACGGCAAGGAGTTCGCCGCCCGGTTCGCCGAGGCCGTGTTCACCGCCCAGCAGACCCTCGCCGAGGGACAGGGGTTCTACACCGACCTCAAGTCCCGCCTCGCCCGGTACGGCAGGCGCCCCGACGAGCTGCTGGTCCTGCCCGGCATCTCACCGATCATCGGCTCGACCCAGGAGGAGGCCCTCAGGCTGGAACGGGAGCTCCAGGACCTGATCATCCCCGAGTACGGCGTGCAGCAGCTGTCCACCATGCTCGGCGCCGACCTGACCGGCCACCCGCTGGACGCGCCGCTGCCCGAGCTTCCCGAGCCGAGCGACGGTCAGCAGAGCAGGTTCAAACTCGTCACCGATCTCGCCAGGCGTGAGCGGCTGACCCTGCGTCAGCTGATCGGCCGGCTCGCGGGGGGTAGGGGACACCGGGTGGTCGCCGGTACCCCGGAACTGATCGCCGACCAGATCCAGGAGTGGTTCACCAGCGGCGCGGCGGACGGCTTCAACATCATGCCGCCTGTCCTGCCGAGCGGCCTGGCGGACTTCGTCGATCACGTCGTACCCGAGCTGCAGGCCCGTGGCCTGTTCAGAACCGAGTACGAAGGCCGCACCCTGCGCCAGAACTACGGGTTGGCGCGACCGGTGTCCAGTTTTGAGCAGTTTGAGCAGAAGGTGTCGGTGGCCTCATGAGCATCGTGACAGTGGTGGGCAACCCGCGGACCGGGTCGCGCACGTACACAGTGGCCGTCCAGGCGGCGCGGGCCGTGGCCGGGCGGCTCGGCGACGAGTGGTCGGGGCGGGAGGCCGAGGAGGAGGTCGTCGACCTGTCGGTCCTGGCCCCCTCGCTGCTCTCCCCCCAGGCCTCACCCGAGGTGGAGGCGGCCCTCGACCTGGTACGGCGGGCCGACGTACTGGTGGTCGCGAGCCCGACCTACAAGGGGACCTACACCGGCCTGCTCAAGGTCTTCCTGGACCGTCTTCCCGGAGGTGCGCTCGCCTCGGTCGTCGCGCTCCCGCTGCTGGTGCTGGGCGACGCCAGGCACGCCCTGGCCGTGGAGGTCCACCTGCGTCCTCTCCTGGTCGAGCTGGGCGCGAGCGTACCGACCCCCGGCCTGGCGGTGGTCGAGTCGCAGATCCCCACCCTGGACGAGGTCCTCGGTCCCTGGGCCGACAGGGTCGCCCCTCAGGTCAGGGCGGCGCTCACGGCGAAGCACTCGGTGGACTCGGTGACCCGGGCGTGAACGCGGCAAGGAGGGAGCCCCCGATGAGATCGGGAAGAGAAGGCGTTATGAATAGGTTGCGAATCATAAGCGTGGTTTACGCCCTGGAGGAGGAGAAGTGACCGAGCGGAACGACGCAACCGGTTCCGAGATCCTCTCCGGCCTTCCCGGCGTGGAACGGCTCGCGGGGGAGGACTCGTGACCGAGACCCTCTCCGGCCGGGCCGTGGACGCCGACCGTTTCCGGCAGGCGCTGGCCGTACACGCGGCCGGTGTCGTGGTGATCACCGCGCAGGCGCGCGGGGTTCCCGTCGGTCTGACGGCCACATCGTTCTCCTCGGTCAGCCTCACACCCCCGCTGGTCTCCTTCTACGTCGACCAGTCCTCGACCACCTGGCCCTCGCTCAGGCTCGCGGAGCACTTCGCGGTGAACGTCCTGGCCAGCGACCAGGCGGAACTGGCCTCAAGGTTCGCCCGCAAAGGCGTCGACCGCTTCGCCGCCCCGACCGAGTGGTGGCCGGGCCCTCAGGGAGTCCCGATCCTCGGAGGTGTCTCCGCCCAGCTGGTGTGCGTCCCCCACTCGACCGTCGACATCGGCGACCACGTCCTCGTCGTCGGCCTGGTCACCGAGACCAACCTCGTCTCCGACGACCGCCCCCTGCTCTATCACCGGGGCAGGTTCGGCCGCTTCACCCCGCACACCTGACCGTCCTGAGGGGACGCCCGAAGGACGTCCCCGCAGGTCAGGCCAGCCGTACGGTGCCCCGCCCGGTGGGGGGAGGCAGGTCGAGGAGGGTGCGGATGCCGGGCGGCGCCGCGCACAGGGCGGCCACCGAGTTGACCGCGTGGGCCGCGGCCCCGGCCAGGCCGTGGGAGATCGCGTCGAGGGAGACCGTCATCTGCGGCACACCCTCGATGTGGACGACGAAACCGGGGGCCGACCAGCGGTCGACCCTGTTGGCGTCCGCCTTGTAGACGCACTCGACGGTCATGAAGGGACGGCCTCTGACCAGCCCGCTGAACGTCCAGCGGGAGGCGCAGACCGTGCCCTTCCTGACCAGGCCGGCGGCGATCTCGAACTCCTCCGAGGCCAGGTCGAACTCGTCGCTCTCGTCGACCTCGTCGAGGGCCACGCCGAGGGTGCTCGCCACGAGCTGGACACTCTCGGCGAACAGGCCGCGCTGGTACGCACGGAACGGGCGCACCGCGGTCGCGTAGTCCCTGGCCGAGCGGGTGAAGCCGAACAGGTCGACCACCAGCCTGCGGGACGGATGCCCCTTGAAGTCGGAGCACTCACGGACGTAGACGTGGTCGATCCTGCTGGACAGGCCACTCAGCGCGAGCGGGAGCATGTCGCTCACGAAGCCCGGGTTGATGCCGGTGCCGTGCAGGGAGGAACCGCCCGCCGCGCAGGCGGCCTCGATCCGTCCGACGACCGCCGGGCCGTAACACCACGGGTAGACGAACCCCGTCGTGGTGACGACGTTCTTGCCCGAGGCGAGCAGGGCGCAGAACGTCTCCACGTCGGGTGTCGGATCCCCGTCGAAGGCGGCCGAGGGCAACGGCATGTGCAGCACGCAGTCGGCGTCGAGGGCGAGGATGCGCTCGACGTCGTCGGTGCACAGGACGCCGGTCTCCGGCAGTCCGACGAGCGGACCGGCGTCGAGACCGACTTTGCCGGGGTCGTAGACGAACACTCCGGCGAGTTCGAACTCGGGACGGCGGATCAGGGTGCGCAGGGAGTATCTGCCAACGGCGCCCGTGGCCCACTGGACCACGCGGAGGGGCGGCGGTGGGGGCATGGGGGCCTCCAGCCCGGGGTCTTTGGGCAAGGCCGTACTGGGAGGAGTTGCATTGATTACCCTCGCCCGGTAAGTGCAGAAACTTTAGCAGAAATTCACACGCTCGATCACTATCCGCGACGGTCTGACATCCTGTCGTTTCCTCCGTGTTCGGGAGGGCGCGGATGTGAACATCATGGCTCACCGGGCGCCCGGGAAGACACCCCGGAAGGGCAGCGACATACTCTGTGAAGTGCTGTGATGCCCGACAAAACACCCTTGATGCGACATTTGCGACAAACGTCATGCTTGACAACGGCCTTGACAGAAGATGTGTCAGGTCGTTTTGGAACGGCCCGAAGTCATGGTCGGTGAACGCCGGAGTTATGGCGGAGAAGAGGAGGCCGGGCCGCCGCTCCGCCTGGCTACGGGATAGGCGGAACGACGGCCCGGCCGGTCCAAGGAGGCCGTCAGGAGATCAGGCGGCCCGTCAGGGGACGTTGAGCACGAACTCGTAGGAGGCGGCACGCCCGCCGGGCACGGACTGCACGGTCATGAGCAGGCGCCGGTCGTAGATCGTGTCGGTCTGGTTGCGCGGCTCACCCGGGAAGTAGAGCTGCGTGGTCAGGATCGGCCTGTTGGGCGCCTGCAGCTTGACGTGGATGTGCCGGGTCCGCCCCGGGTAGAGGCCCGGGACGATCGTGGTCAGGGAGAAGGCGCCGTTGGCGTCGGTGAACTGGTGGCCACGGAACCTGAAGCCGTAGTTGTCGTAGTTGCCGGCGTTGTCCGCCTGCCAGAAGTCCAGCAGCACGTTCGCCAGCGGCTTGCACGAACGGCTGTAAACACGGCCGGTCACCGTCAGCTTGGTGCCGCCGGCTCCCGCCGGGACGATGTTGCCGGTCAGCGGGGAGTTGGGCTTGAAGTACGGCCCCTCCGTCTGCGCGATGGTGGTCGAGCCGCCGGGGGTGCAGGCCAGGGGCAGGTCCTGTCCCTGAAGCGCGGAGGCGGGACCCGCAATCGCGCCCGCGACCACCGGGGCCGCGATCGCGCCCAGGCCAACCGCCGCGACGAACTGCTTGCGGCTCAGGCCGGACTCCATTTCCTCTTCTGGGGTGAGAGGAATCTCGGACATCGAGGTTCTCCTTCAGCGAGGTGGTGGCCGTGCTGGGGGTGCGCACGGCTCCAGATGTGTATATCCATTCACCTGACTTGCAAGGTTGACTCTAAGTGCCAGTCTGTTGTCAGGGCGTGCCGGGCATAACGCGATGTTGGATCTGAATGGGATTGCCGCCAAGTAGAAACCAGGGGTGAAGCTAGGGTCATCGCCTCATTAACGCCGAGGAGAGCGTCATGCCCACACTCGTCAGTACGGCCGGCCTGCCCCCAAGGGAGCAGGTCGAGTTCTGGCGTAATGTCGTGTCGGACGCCTTCGGCCCGCTACAGCTGCGGGCCGGGGACACCGGGGGGTTCGCCGGCCGCATCGCGAGCCGTACCCTCGGCCCCGTCCAAGTCAGCGACGTACGCGCCCCCGCGCATGTGGTCAGCCGTGCCGCACGGCACATGACCACCAGGGGAGGCAGGGAGAACTACAAGTTCTGCCTGCTGTTGCGGGGCTCCGGAGTCATCGAGCAGGCGGGGCGCCGCGTCGTGGCAAGCGCCGGAGACCTGGTCTTCTACGACCTCAGCCGTCCGATGGAGCTCGTCCTCGACGCCCACCACCTGCTCGCCCTCACGGTGCCGCGCTCGGCCATCCCGCTGCCCGCGGCCCACGTGGCCGACCTGGCGGGCACCTTGCTGGCCAGCAGGCAGGGACCGGGGAGACTGACCGTCTCCTTCCTGACCTCCCTGGCCGCCGAGGGAGACGCCGTCGACGGGCCACACGGCCAGTATCTCGGGGAGGCCATCGTCAACATGGTGACCTCCGCCCTGAGCGAGCGGCTCAGCGGCGAATCGCCGGTACCCGGCGCCGGCGCCGAGCTGCTGCAGTGCATCACCGACTGGATCGAGCGCAACCTGCACCGCCCGGACCTGTCGCCCGCCGTCATCGCGCACGCCCACCACGTCTCGGTGCGCCAGCTTCACCGGATCTTCCACGCGGCCGGCATGACCGTCGCCGCCCACGTGCGAACCCGCAGAATGGACCGCTGCCGCAGGGAACTGTCCACGGCCCACCTGCGCGCCGACCGGGTCAGCTCCATCGCGGCGCGCTGGGGTTTCTCCGACGCGGCCTCCTTCAGCCGGGCCTTCCGGCGGATCTACGGCTGCGCGCCCAGCGACTACCGCGCCGCCCTCGCCGACGAGGACGTCGAGGACGGTACGGCACATCGACAGCCCGCCTGACCGGCGGCACGACCACTCGGGCACCGGCGCCCCCGCCCACAAGGCGGGCGGCCGGTGGCCCGAGAACCCGCATCCACCCGGTGGGGGGCGGATGCGACGGTACGGCCTGCGTTCACCTGAGAGTGAACGCAGGCCGTGCCCTGTCTCTTTGCGACGCCTTCGGCGTCGCGGGCTTGGGCGCCCTGAGTCGGTGTCTTCCCTCGTCACTCCGTCGCTTCGCTCCTGCGTTCCTCAGTCCAGACACCGACGCGTCCAAGCCGGGTCTCTTTGCTCCGCCTGCGGCGTCGCGGGCTTGGGCGCCTTCGGGTCGGTGTCTTCCCTCGTCTCTGTGTCTCTTTGCTCCGCCTGCGGCGTCGCGGGCTTGGGCGCTTTCGGGTCGGTGCTTTCCCTCGTCTCTCCGTCGCTGCGCTCCTGCGTTCCTCAGTCCAAGCACCGACGCGCCCAAGCCGGACACTCCTCATGCTGAGGGCCGATAAAGCGTGATTCGGACACTCTTCGCACTTGGTGCCGGTAAGGCATGAGCCGACGCTCCTCGCGTTTGGCCTTGGTAAGGCGCGAGCCGAAATCCTTCACGCTTGGTGTCGGGGGCCACGGCAAAAACCGGGGTGGGGAGAGGCCGAATCAGGAGGTTTTCTGGGGCGGGGTGAGTCAGTCCATGAGAATGATCTGGCGGAGGGGTTCGCCGGTTTTCAGTGCATTTATGGCTCCATTAAGGTTTGAGAGTGGAAGGCGAGTGGTAATCATGCTTTCCAAGTCAAGTTTGCCTGCTTTGTAGAGCTCGGCGAGGAGCGGGAAGTCCCTGCGGACGTCCGCGCCGCCGTACAGGGAACTGAGGATGTTCTTGCCCTCGAACAGCAGGTTGAAGGCGCTCAGCGGGACGAGGTCGTCGGAGGCGCCCGCGCCGACCACGATGACGTCGCCGCCGCGGCGGGTCGCCTTCCAGGCGGTCATGATGGTCGCGGAGCCGCCCACGGCCTCGAAGCCGTAGTCGAAGCCCCGTCCTCCGGTGATCGTGCGGACGGCGTCGGAGAGCCGGTCGGGGGTGACGGCGTGGGTGGCGCCGAGCTTGAGGGCCGGTTCGTGCTTGGACTCCAGGGGGTCGATCGCCAGGATCGTCGTGGCCCCGCAGACACGGGCGCCCTGCACCACGGACAGCCCGACGCCGCCGCAACCGACCACGGCCACGGTCGAGCCGGGCCTGACGCGGGCGGTGTTGAGCGCCGCGCCGACACCTGTCGTGACGCCGCAGCCGATCAGCGCCGCGATCTCGAAGGGCAGCTCGGGGTCTATCCTGACCGCGCCCTGCCAGGGGACGACGATCTCCTCCGCCCAGGTGCCGCACCCGGCCATGCCGTACGCCGGGGTCCCGCCGTCGTAGCGGAAACGGGCGTTGACGAAGGCGTCCTTCATGTACTTCATGCACAGGAAGGGCTGGCCCGCCAGGCAGTTCGAGCAGGTGTCACAGGCCGGGGTCCAGTTGACGACCACGTGGTCGCCGGGGGAGACCGAGGTCACGCGCTCCCCGGTCTCGACGACCACGCCCGCGCCCTCGTGCCCCAGTACGACCGGCAGCGGCATGGGCAGCACTCCGCTGATCGCCGAGAGGTCGGAGTGGCAGACGCCGGTCGCCCTGATTCTGATGCGGACGTCGGCGGGCCCGACGGGGGCGAGGGTGAGGTCGTCACGGATGTCGAGACGGTCGTCGCCGACGGCGTGCAGCAACGCACCACGCATGGGGGAAGCCTTCCTAGTTGCCCTCGATGGAGAGGGCGGCCTTCGGGCAGGACCGTACGGCGTGCCGGACGCGGTCCTGTGCCTCCGGCGGCGGTTCGGGCAGCAGCACGTGGAGCTGGTCGTCGTCGTCGAGTTCGAAGACCTCGGGGGCGAGTCCGGTGCAGACGGCGTTGGCCTCGCACACCATGTGGTCGACTTTGACCTTCATGTGAACCTCCTACGCGGGGGACAGGTCAGATGAGGGAACCCGCCCCTGGGTCAGACCGTAGGGCACGGACGTCGCGTGTGGTCTGCCGCAGGGGGGTTCTTCGCGGCTCGTTCCTGGGCGTGACGGCGGGCGCGCCGGTTCGCGGGGGAAGTGGAACACGTTGCATAACGGGGCAAGGACCGTGCGGAACGCTGATCGGTCCCCGATAGCCTGCTGCGGTGAGCGACGTGACCATGCCCGAGGACCTGCTGGACGCCGCGCTCGGCGCCAAGGGGTTCATGCCCCACGCCGAGGGCCTCGCCCTCTTCGAGACGGCCGTCGAGTACGGCCCGCGCGGTCCGATCTGCGAGATCGGCACCTACTGCGGGAAGTCGGCCGTCTACCTCGGAGCGGGGGCCAGGCTGGCCGGTTCCGTGGTCGTCACCGTCGACCACCACCGGGGCTCGGAGGAGATCCAGCCAGGCTGGGAGCACCACGACCCCACGCTGATGGACCCGCGCTTCGGCAGGATGGACTCTCTGCCGACCTTCCGCCACACGATCGCCGCCGCGGGCCTCGAAGAGGAGGTCGTCGCCGTCGTCGGCCGCTCCGAGCGGGTGGCCGCGCTCTGGAGCACCCCGCTGGCGATGCTCTTCATCGACGGCGGTCACTCGCGGGAGCCGGTGACCGGCGACTACGAGGGGTGGGCCCCGCACGTCCTCCAGGGCGGGGCGCTGGTCTTCCACGACATCTACCCCGACCCGGCCGAGGGCGGGCAGGAGCCCCACCGCGTCTATCTGCGCGCCCTGGCCTCCGGGGCGTTCAGGGAGGTCAGGCGGGAGGGCTCACTGCGGGTCCTGGAGCGTGTCGGCCCCGGCATCGGCTGACCGCGCCGCCTCAGCACGGTCAGATGGGCCCCCCGCAGCGCGCAGACCACCAGCAGCGCCGCCATGGGCCCGGGGCCGGGCAGCGCCAGGTACAGCACGGCGGCGAACAGGCCGAACACGACCTGTTCACGTGGCCGGGACGGCGTCGTGCGCGCCTCGGGCAGCACGAAGCAGGTGTGCAGGACGAACGCCGCGTCCGTCACCGCCAAGAGGCTGTGACCCAGACCGGAACCCGTGACCAGCCGGGCCAGGGCCACACTCCCCGCCCAGGCCAGCACCAGCGGCAACCGCCCGGAGGACCGTACGAACGTCATGCCGAGGGCCAGGAGCACCAGGGGTACGAACGGCTGCGGGGCCTCCGGCACCCACGCGGTGAACTGGTACGGCGGAGCCATCTCGACCCCGGGGCGCAGCGCCGCGACGGTCACCCCCAGGGCGACCGGGTTCACGAAGGGCGTCCCCGGCCGCCCGGCCCGCAGGACGTGCCTGCTCGCGACCCCCACCAGGGCGGCCAGCGCGATCCCGGCCAGGTGGGCCTGGCCGTACAGGAGCATCGCGCACAGCAGGCTCTCGGCGTAGGACGGCAGCAGGAAGGCGCGGTCGGTCAGGTAGCGGGGTCTGTCGCGGGACGTCCAGGCCCGCACGGTCTCCAGCGCCAGTTCGGCGGTCACGCCGGTGAGGACTCCGACGACCGGTGCCAGGTAGGCCTGTTCGAACCCGAGCAGGAGGTGTCCGGCGAGGGTCACCACGGTCACCGAGACCGCCAGCCCGCGCAGAGCGGTCACCGTCACGGGCACTGTTATGGGCACTGTTGTGGGCACGGTCATGGGCTCCTCAGTTCCGACACGCCCTGGGGGGTCAACAGGAGGTCGTGCCAGCCGGGGTCAAGGGAGACGGTGGCGGTGCGCGGGACGCCGCACTCGTCACGCCAGGACAGGGCGACGGGCAGGGCCGCCTCGCCCGTGTCGGTCTCGCCGAGACCGAGGAGCAACTCGGGGGCCGAGGCGGCGGGGTAGAGCTGCCTGGCGAGTGTGCCTCCGTCCGGCAGCCGCAGTCTGGCCTCCGCCCCGATCGCCGGGCGCGTCAGGCCTCCCGCGCCGCGCGCCGCACCGCAGGGGCCGGCGGGCAGGCGGGGGCGCAGGCCGACGAAGGGGGCCGTGACACCGTGGTTGCGGTACAGCGTGGCCGGGGTCAGAGGGCCGGAGACCGCGACGTCGAGACGGCCGTCGTCGTCCACGTCGCCGACCGCCAGGGCCGTCGAGTCGCCCCCGGGAGGCACCGGTCCGGTCACGTTCGTGTGACGGCCGTCCGCGCTCCTCGTGAAGAGGGCGACGCCCCCGGGCGCCGCGACCGCGTACATGATCTCGTCGTGGCCGTCGTTGTCGAGGTCGGCGGTCTCGATGTCCCACACCCGTCCGGTACGGCCGAGCCCCAGCTCCCCGGCTCGGTCCTCGTACGGCGCCTCGCCCCCGTGCAGGTGCTCCCGCAGTCCGGGCAGGGCCGTGGAGACGAAGACGGGCCCGATCTCGTCGGGGCCCCGCCCGATGACGATGTCCTGCGCGCCGTCGGCGTCGAGGTCGGTGAAGGCGACCGCCCCGCTGTCCGAGGAGTCCTGGCCCAGGACGGACGACCTCGGCGTGGTCAGGTCCCGGGTGCCCGACGCCGTCCGGAAGGCGGCCCTGCCCGGTGTCGACTCGTTGACGAGCAGCGTGTCGGGTCCGAGGCCGTTGGCGAGGTACAGCTCCGGCAGCCCGTCGCCGTCCAGGTCCCGGGTGCCGAGCGCGAGCGTCCCGCCCGCCCGTCCGGCCTCGCCGAACGCCCGCGGAGCCTCGGTGAACGTGCCCGTCCCCGTCCCGAGGTACAGCCGCGCCCCGCCGTCGTGGACGTCCGGCGACGAGCCGCCCGAGGCTGTCCCGGCGGCGAGGACCAGGTCGAGGTGGCCGTCACCGTCGAAGTCGCCGACGGTCGCGGCGGCCGTGTCCCACGGCCCGGGCCGTACGGCGGGCTCACGATGGGCGAAGGCGGTGGCGGAGGGGTGTGTTCCCGGAAGGCGGACGAACAGGGAGGGGGAACGGTCCCGGTAGAAGACGATCAGGTCCTGCGCGCCGTTCTCGTCGAGGTCGGCGGGCAGGCATCCGACGGGCACCCCGCGCGGGCCGGGGGAGGTCAGCCTGAACGGCCGGTAGCCGCCGTGGGTGCCCGGCACGGGGGCCACGGTCACCCCGCCGTGACGGGGGTCGACCAGGCAGACGTCGTCGGAGACGATCTCGCCGTCGAGGTCGAAGAGCGCCACTCCCGTCGCGGAACCGCCGAGCCGGTCGGCGGCGAAGGAGAAGACCGGAGTGGTGGGGGAGGGGGCGGGGGGCTCCGCCGTACCGGTCAGCGCCCACCCGACGGCGACGGCCGCCAGCGCCACCAGGGCGGCCGGACGAACCGGGGGCACGGCGTTCGCCGTGTCCCTGGACGTCGCGCCCGGCCGTGCTTCGGTCACGAGCCGCGGTTGCGCCTCGCCCAGGCCTTCCTGACCCCGGCCCGCCACGCCTGGTAGTGGTCGCCGGTGTGCGCGTTGTGCCCGAGGGCGACGAGCGCGGTGTCCGTCCAGCCGCCCGCCTCCTCGACGCCGACCTCGCACAGGGTGAGGACGGCCTCGGCGGTGTGCTCGGGCACGGTTCTTGAGATCAGGTGGGCCGAGCAGGCGAAGGCGGCGCCCTGCACGAGGTGGGCGCGGAAGCCGTCCTCGGCCGCCGCGGCGCTGAGCCGTTCCAGCTCGGAGGCCCGCGCGCCGCCCGAGTAGGCGGCGGCGAGTCCGATCCCGCTCCACAGGTCGGCGCGGCGGCCGAGGGGGAACTCGGCCACCCGGAGGACGACGTCCTCGACGCCCGCGCACTCGTGGAACCAGAGCATCCGGCCGACCCCCTGGTCGAAGATCGCCCGCCTGGTCCGGTCGAGCAGGCCCGCCGTACGCTGACGCCCGACCGTCCGGTCGGCGGCGTAGAAGCCCTGGTGGAAGCCGAAGCCGTCGAAGGCCAGCCAGCGCAGCAGGGGGTGGACGGAGTGGATGCCCCACATCGGGCGCATCCGCAGCCGGGCGTATCCCCGGCCCGCGCCCAGGTGGATCATGTGCGGGTAGCGCACGCCCTGGCCGCTGAGCAGGTTCCTGAGCCGCTTGCCGCCGGACGCGGTGAGCACGTCGAGGGACGCGCAGGCCATGCCCGCCCCCTCGTAGGCGAAGCCGCGCAGTTCTTCACGCAGGCCGTCGATCCGTTCCGGCTCGCCCGCGATCACCGCGTTGTGCCCGGCGACGCCCGCCCGCCCGGCGCTCTCCAGGTGCTCCCTGGCCGGGCCGAGCCGGAAACGCCGCACCCCGAACCCGGTCTGATCGGGGTCCTGCCAGAACAATCCGGGCAGGCCGCGCGGCCTGCCCGGTGCCGGCTCGCCGGGTGGCAGGGCGGGTGACGGGGCACGGGGCGGAGGGCAGGGAGGGCGGACGGGGACGGTGCGCCCGTCCGTCTCCGGCTCCGGCGCCCCGGGATCGGGCACTCCTGGATGGGGTGCGGCGACCGTCGTCACGCCGCCGTCGCTCCTCGCGAACTCTCCGTCGCCCTCCGTGTCGCTCACGTGCCCGAACGTAGTGAGCCGTCCCCGAGCCTTCAAGTACCGCCTCGGATTCGGGTGAAGAGATTCGGGTGAAGGGGTTCGGACGCGGGCCGTCAGGCGGGTGAACCGGCGTGGCTGCAGCCGCAGTCCTGGGCCGGGCGGTCGGCGGCTCGGCCGTCCACGGCGCCGCGCACGTCCCTGAACAGGCCGGAGGCCGGGGTGAGGCCGTACAGGGCGTCGGCGGCGAGGACCACGGCGGCGGCGGTGTAGGCGGAACGCTCGTGCGGGAACCACTTCTGGTTGGCGAACTGCCAGCCGGTCCAGTAGGAACCGTCCTCGTGCCTGAGGTGCTGCATGTCGGTGAAGATCCGCAGCGCCTCGTCCCGGTCGCCGAGGGCGTCCAGGGTGAGCACCAGCTCGCACGACTCGGCGCCGGTCACCCACGGCTGGTCGGAGACGCAGCGCACGCCGAGGCCGGGTTCGACGAAGACGGCCCACTCGGCGGCGAGTCGCGCCCGCGCGGCGGGGCCCCGCACCGCGCCGCCGAGGACCGGGTAGTACCAGTCCATCGAGAAGCGGCTCTTGTCGGCGAACGCCTCGGGGTGGTCGCAGAGCACGTGGGCGAGCCGGTCGGCGGCCAGCTCCCAGTCGGGCTGCGGGTCGCCGAGGTGTTCGGCGAGCAGCACGCCGCAGCGCAGCCCCTGGTGGATGGAGGCGCAGCCGGTCAGCAGGGCGTATCCCGCGGGCTCGCCGTCGGCGGCGCGCTCCCAGACGACCTCGCCCCGGGTGGTCTGCAGCCCGACCACGAAGTCCAGCGCGGACCTGACGACGGGCCACATCTCACGGACGAAGCCGTCGTCCCCGGTGACCAGCAGCTCGTGCCAGACGCCGACCGCGACGTAGGCGGCGTGGTTGGACTCCCCGCCGCGCTCGACGGCCAGGCCGCCGACCAGTTTCATCGGCCACGAGCCGTCGGCGCGCTGGTGGCGCGCCAGCCAGTCGTAACCCCTGCGCACGGGGCCGCTCAGCCCGGCGACGCCCATGGCCATCAGGCACTCGACGTGGTTCCAGGCGTCCACGTGCCCCTCGGGCCAGGGGACGCCGCCGTCGGCCTCCTGCACGGCCGCGATGCTCAGGGCGGTCTCGACGACCAGTTCCCGCCTCACCGGCCGCTCCGGTCGCCTCGGGGCGCGGGGCGGTACCGGGTCACGCGGGCTTCCGCACGTAGAGCACCACGCTCTTGCCGATGAACGGGTTCAGCAGTGTCTCGGCGATCCGGGTGACGGCGGGACGCTTCATGATGTCCCACACCAGCAGCTCGTGGTAGGCCTTGGCCAGCGGGTGGTCGTCGTTGCCGACGCCGACCGCGCACTTGATCCACCAGTACGGCGCGTGCAGCCCGTGGGCGTGGTGGTGGGAGCCGATCTCCATGCCGACGGCCTTCAGCTTCGCGCTCAGCTCGGCGAGGGTGTAGATGCGCACGTGTCCGCCGGGGGCCGTGTGGTAGGCCTCGTCGAGCGCCCAGCAGATCCGTTCCGGCAGGAAACTCGGCACCGTGATCGCGGCCCGGCCACCGGGCTTGAGCACCCGGAAGATCTCCCGCATGGCGCTCATGTCGTCGGGGATGTGTTCGAGCACCTCGGCGGCGATCACCCGGTCGAAGGTGGCGTCCTCGAAGGGCATCTTCAGCGCGTCGCCGGTCACGGTCTCGCCGACCGCGCCCTCGGGCACCTCGCCCTCCTTCGCCATCGCGGCGAACATGCCCGCGACGCCTTCGAGCTCCTCGGCGTCCATGTCGAAGGCCACCACGTCCGCGCCCCTGCGCAGCACCTCGAAGGCGTGCCGTCCCGCCCCGCAGCCCAGGTCGAGGACGCGCAGGCCGGGTCCGACGGGCAGCCGGTCGAAGTCGACGGTCAGCACTTGCCGCTCCTTGTGAAGTGGTCGGTCACCGGGCGTTGTGCGCGGCGATGGCCTCGCGGTAGGCGTCCACGGTGCGCTGGGCGACGACGCGCCAGGTGTAGCGCTCCATGACCCGGTCGTAGCCCCTGCGCCCGACCTCGGCCCGCTCCTCGGGGGAGTCGAGCAGGCGCCGCAGTACGGCGGCCAGCTCCTCGGGGTCTCCGGGGGCGACCTGGACGGCGGCGTCGCCGACGACCTCGGGCAGTGCCCCCGTCCGTGAGGCGACGAGGGGGGTGGCGCAGGCCATGTGCTCGACGGCGGGCAGTGAGAAGCCCTCGTAGAGGGAGGGCACGACCGAGACCTCCGAGGTGGCGATCAGTTCGCCCAGCTCGGTGTCGGAGATGCCGTGCACGAACCTCACCCGCTCGCGCAGGGAGAGTTCGGAGACCAGTTTCTCCGTCGGTCCGCCGGGGGTCGGTTTGCTCACCACGGTGAGGTTCACCTCGCGCTCGGTGGCGAGCTTGGCGACCGCCCGCAGCAGGGTGGCGACGCCCTTCATGGGGGAGTCGGCGCTGGCGACCGCGACGATCGAGCCAGGCCGTTTGGGCATCTCGGGGCGCGGGTGGAAGTAGCGGGTGTCGACCCCGAGCGGGATGAGCCGCATGTTGGCCTGCGGCACGTTGAAGTCGCGGTGGATGTCGGCCAGCGAGGACTCGCTGACGGTCAGGATCGGGTTCAGCCTGGGGGCGACCTTGGCCTGCATCTTGACGAAGCCGTACCACCTTCTGAGCGTGAGGCGCTTGCGCAGCGGGGCCTCGCGCAACTCGATCCTGCGGTCGACGCTGATCGGGTGGTGGATGGTGCCGACCACGGGGAACAGCTTCTGGATGTCGAGCAGGCCGTAGCCGAGCGTCTGGTTGTCCTGCACCACGTCGAAGTCCCCGACGCGCTTGGCCAGCTCGCGGCGGGCCCGCAGGGTGAAGGTCAGCGGCTCGGGGAACCCGGCGGTCCACATGGTCCCGACCTCGAGAAGGTCGATCCAGTCGCGGTACTCGCCCAGCTTGGGGGTGCGGAAGGGGTCCTCGTCACGGTAGAGGTCCAGGCTGGGGATCTTGTTGAGGACGACCCCCTCGTCCAGTTCGGGGTACGGCTGGCCGGAGAAGACCTCGACGTGGTGCCCGAGGGCGACCAGTTCACGGCTGAGATGACGCAGGTAAACGCCCTGCCCGCCACAGGTCGGCTTGCTCCGGTACGACAGCAGCGCGACCCGCAGGGAGTCCGCGTCAGGCACGGCAACCCCTTCCTCAGCCTGTCCGGAAGGGGACAGGTACCGTGAAAGATGACCTCAGTATTCGGATCTTACCATTCGGTATCTCTCTTCCACCTAATGTGGAAACGGTGCTAAAGCCACTTCTGTCGCGCGCCAACTGCGGCATCACACTAACCGAACGACGTTCGGTGGAACGTGTTCTAGGGTACTGGGGCCCTGAGTCGTGCCCGGCGACGGGAGTGGCGGTACATTCGCCGTCACACGGCACTCAGCCGAGCGGAAGTCCCACTTCACGAGCTTCACAAGCGAGGAGGACGCCTTGGCCAGGCGCGCGCTGATCACCGGTATCACCGGGCAGGACGGTTCCTATCTGGCCGAGTGCCTGCTCGATCGGGGTTACGAGGTCTGGGGGCTCGTCAGGGGACAGGCCAACCCCCGTGTCTCCCGGGTGCGCAGGCTGCTGCGGGACGTCCGTCTCGTCCGGGGCGACCTCCTCGACCAGGGTTCGCTGATCTCCGCCGTTGAGAAGGTCCAGCCCGACGAGGTCTACAACCTGGGCGCCATCTCGTTCGTGCCGATGTCGTGGGAACAGGCCGAGCTGACCGGCGAGGTCACCGGGATGGGCGTGCTGCGCATGCTTGAGGCCATCAGGGTCTGCTCGGGTGTCTCCTCCTCACGCACCCCCGCGGAATCCGGCCAGATCAGGTTCTACCAGGCGTCGTCCTCGGAGATGTTCGGCCAGGTCAGGGAGACTCCGCAGACCGAGATCACCCCCTTCCACCCCCGCTCGCCGTACGGCGTCGCCAAGGCCTACGGCCACTTCCTCACCCAGAACTACCGTGAGTCGTACGGGATGTTCGCGGTCTCGGGGATCCTGTTCAACCACGAGTCCCCGCGCAGGGGCGCCGAGTTCGTGACCCGCAAGGTCTCCCTCGGGGCCGCCCGCATCAAGCTCGGCCTCGCCGACCGGCTTCGCCTGGGCAACCTGGAGGCCCGCCGCGACTGGGGATACGCGGGCGACTACGTGCGGGCGATGCACCTGATGCTGCAGGCGGGCCTGCCGGAGGACTACGTGATCGGCACCGGCCGTACGCACACGGTTCGTGAGCTGGTCGAGGCGGCCTTCGCCGCCGCCGGGCTCGACTGGGAGCGGTACGTGGTCACCGACCGCTCCCTGCACCGCCCGGCCGAGGTCGACCTCCTGTGCGCCGACCCGAAGAAGGCCCGTGAACAGCTCGGCTGGGAGCCCTCGGTCTCGTTCGAGGAGCTGGTCACGATGATGGTCGAGTCCGACCTGAAACTGCTGTCCGAGGGCGGAGACCCCGAGCAGGACTCCTCATGGCCCTGAGCGGGGAGGCCGGGCGGCGGGCCGTCCTGCTGGTCACGGGTATCCAGGCGGCGGGCAAGTCCACGGTGGCGCAGCGGCTGGCCGAGCGGCTGCCCCGCTCGGCGCACGTGCGCGGCGACGTGTTCCGCCGCATGGTGGTCGGCGGCAGGGCCGAGATGACTCCCGAACCCTCCGCCGAGGCACTGGCGCAACTGCGTCTGCGGCACCGGCTGACCGCGGCCACCTGCGACGAGTACTTCGCGGCCGGGTTCACCGTGGTGGCCCAGGACGTCGTGCTGGGCGAGCACCTCACCGAGATGACCAGGCTTGTCCGCGCCCGTCCCCTGCTGGTGGTCGTGCTCGCCCCAAGGGCCGAGGTCGTCGAGGCGCGTGAGGCCGCGCGGGCCAAGGACGCCTACGTCCACTGGAAGGCCGGTCCGCTCGACGCCGTTCTGCGCGAGCGGACCCCGCGTCTCGGCCTCTGGCTCGACACCTCGGAACAGACCCCCGAGGAGACCGTCGAGGAGATCCTCGCCCGGGCGTGGACCGAGGCCCGTGTCGGCGGCTGAGCGGACCGCCTTCGACGGACCCCGGTCGCCGGGGCCGGATCAGCCGTTCTCGTGGCGCCGCTGGCACTGCATGCAGAAGCGCGCCAGCGGACGGGCCTTGAGCCGCTCGAACGGGATGCCGGAGCCGCAGCCGTCACAGCGGCCGTAGGTCAGCTCGGCGATCTCGCCCAGCGTGGTGCGCAGGACGGAGGCGCTGCGCTCGGCGGAGACGATGTCGGCCAGCAGGGCCGACTTCTCCGAGACCTCGACCGAGTCGTCGCCGACCGCGGCCTCCAGCTCGGAGAGCTGCCTGGTCCACCGCAGGAGCTGTCCTTCGAGCTCCTCGCGGATGCTGTCGAGCTGGACGCTGCTGAGGTGGACGTCGGAGATCATGGTGTTCTGGTCCTTTCTGAGGGTCGGGAAGCTCGCCAGGGCCGGCCCCGAGGGGCGGGCGCGCGGGGTGTCGCAGTCGTCGCAGTGCCGGGTCTGCGGCACCTGCCGCAGCCGTCGCAGCGCGATGAAGGTCCCGCAGTGCTCGCAGGTGCCGTAGACCCCGAAGTCGAGCCGTTCGATCGCGGCCTCGATCTCCACGACGGTCCGCGCCGCACGGGCGGCACGCCTGGTGGACAGGGAGACGGGCTCCCCTGGGGATGCGGGCTCGCTCCCGGTCCCGGGTTCGGTCTCGTTCTCGGTCATGGCGTCCCGCGCGGCGCCGAGCCGTTCGTGTAGGAGCGCGCGCAGTTCCTCCAGATGCGTCGTGTGACGCTGGTAGTCCTCAAGCAGCCTGCTTGTCGACCTGATGTCGCCCATGGGACATCGACTCCTTGGATGACTCACGGCGGTCGGGGCCGGTCACGACTGGACACGGTCGCCGCCGGGAAAGCCGGAACTCGAAAGGCAGGGCGGCGCGAAAGCACCGCACGACTGTGGGACCCCGGCCGGCCACCGCTCGACGCGGTCCCCGTCGGGGCAGGGAAGAAGAGAAAAGGGGCAGCGCTGCCCCCTCAGGCCGTCGTCGTTGACGCGATCATGGACGTGGACTGCCCGGGGACGGGCCTTCCACGCGTCGTCTCGCCTACGGAGAGCCAGCGGGCATCAAGGGCGCCATCAGGCGTACGGCGGGCTGCGTGAGGTGACGGCGCGCTGGACGTCGTGTCTGGGCGCGGCGGCGGGGCCGGTCGGGCGCCAGGTGGAGGGCAGCGGCCCGGGGGTCGCGACCGTGGCGCCGACGGCGAGGAGGGAGCGGAGCTGTCCCGGCGTCGGCAGGTGCTCGGTCCCACCGGCGAGCAGTCTCGGCGCGGTGGAGTGACCGGCGGTGTCGGTGCCGGGGACCCAGAAGCCGGTGCCCGCGTCCGCCGGTCTCCAGCCGCCGGACCACGGGGAGGGGGAGACGGCGGCCAGCAGAAGAACGAGAAGCAGACCCACCGCCGTGACCGCGGTGGGCCTGGGTGTGCCCCACCGCGGTTCCCTCATCACCTCGACCATAGTCGACGTTCCGCGAAAGGGCACTTTAGATATGGGGTGGAATGTCCTATCTCACCGCCGGGTCAGGCGAAGACGTCCTGCTGGTACCGGCCCTGGGCCTCCAGCTCGCGCAGCCACGCCTCGCCGTCGCCTCCGGTCCTGTCGTGGTGGATCTCCGCCAGGGCACGCCGTACGGCGGGCGCCATGCGGAGGCCGTCCCCGCAGACGTAGACGTGGGCGCCCTGTTCGAGCAGCTCCCACACCCGGTCCGCCTCGGCGGTGACCGCGTCCTGGACGTACTTGAAGGGGTGCCCGTCGAGCGCGGAGAAGGCCGTGTGCACCCGGGCGATCCCGGCCTCCTGCCAGCCGAGCAGTTCGGCGCGGTAGAGCCAGTCGTGCTCGGGGTGGCGGCAGCCGTAGAAGACCTCGGCGGGACCGGACGCCCCGGTCAGGGCCCGCTCCTCAAGGAAGCCGCGCAGCGGGGCGAAACCGGTGCCGGGGCCGACGAGGATCACCGGCGTCGCCGGGTCGTCCGGCAGCCGGAACGGCGGGCTGGGAACCCGTACATATCCATAGAAGACGTCGCCGGGCTCCAGGTCCGCCAGGTAGGCCGAGCACATGCCCCGGTAGGAACCGCCACCCGACCAGGAGGGACCCTCGACCAGGCCGACGGTGATCCTGATCCGCCGGGGGTCGGCCAGCGGAGAGGAGGAGACGGAGTAGTAGCGCGGCCTGATCGGCCCGGCCATCTCCAGGAAGACCGGCAGCGGCAGGGTGATCGCCGGGAGGCGTTCGAGCAGCGTGAGCACCGAGACCCGCTTGGCGAGGATCTCGTCGGCGTAGGAGGCCTCAAGCTCGGCGAGCTGGCCCCTGGTCCAGGGGCACCGGGTGTGCTCGGCCAGGGTCGCCAGGTCGGAGCGGGTGACCACCTCCTGGAGCTCGGCGAACTCGGTCAGCAGCAGTCCCGCGGTCACCGGGGTGTCGACGGGCAGGTGGGTCGTCCCCCTGGCGCGCAGCCGTACGACCTGGTCACGAGGGACGTGGAGCTGACGCAGCGCCCACTCGACGAGCTCGGGGGCGTTCTTGGCGAAGACGGCGATGTGGTCGCCGGCCGTGTAGGACGTCCCCTCAGGCAGTTCGGCCACGATCGAGCGCACCCCGGGCCTCGGCAGCTCGCGGGAGAAGTCCCACAGGCCGGTGGGGTCGCCGGTCAGCTCCTCGGCCGAGACCACGGTCAGCGGGACCGCCTGCGGGGAGACGACCGCGGGCCGCACGTCGGCCTCGGTGAGGACGTCCATCTCGTAGCGGGGACCGGCCTTGGCCGCCGACGTGCCGTACTCGGCCGCCAGCGCCGCCCAGAGCCCTGAGGTCCACGCCGAGACGTCGCCGTCGAAGTCGCCGTCGGCGTCCGCCTCACCCCGTTCGACGAGCGGTACGGCTCCCGCCGCGGTGAGCTTGTCGAAGACACGCCTGGGAAAGGCCTGGTAGGTGGGCCACTGGGTGTTGCCGCAGCCGAGCAGCGCGAAGCGCACCCCGTCCATGGCGGGCAGCCCCTCCAGGGCGTCGAACCGCTGGGCGTTGTCGGGGGCCTTGCCGTTGTAGGTCGAGGTGATCACCACGAGCAGCCCCTCGGAGGGCGGTTCGAGCTCGTCCAGGGTGGTCAGCGTGGTCGCGAAGCCGGAGCGTCCCGCGACCTCGGCCAGCCGTTCGGCGACGTCGGCGGCGGTGCCGAGGTTGGAACCGTACGCCACGGTGAGGCCGACTCCCGTGACGGCCACCTCGACCGGCTGTTCCCGGACGGTCTCCGCGGTCTCCGCGGTGCCCCGCTCGTGGGCCCTGCGCTCCCTGACCCGGACGGTGAAGTCCTCGGGCTTGAGGGTGAGCGTCTGCTTGATCTTCATCCGGTAGGCGTCCGGGTCGGAGATCGCGAAGCGCTGCAGCACCATGGCCAGGGCCAGCCTGGCCTCGGTCAGCGCGAACTGGCGGCCGATGCAGGCCCGTTCGCCGTTGCCGAAGGGCTTGTAGGCGGCCGGGTGGTGGCCCTTCCTGTTCTCGGGGAGCCAGCGGTCGATGTCGAACTCCTCGGGGCGCTCCCACGCCCCGGGGTGCTTGTGCAGCTGACCGAGCAGGACGACGACGACATGATCCTTGCTGATCGGATAGCCGCCGAGCTCGGTGTCCTCGAAGGGCTTGACGGAGAACGCCGGGATCGGGGACCACAGGCGCAGCGTCTCCTCGAGGACGCGCGGGATCACGTCGAGCTTCATGATCGTGTCGTAGGTCGGGACGGTGTCGCCGGGCAGCAGCCGGTCGACCTCGGCGTAGGCCCTGGCCAGCACGTGCGGGTTGCGCAGCAGGTTGTACAGCGCGAACGACAGCAGGCCGCTGGTGGTCTCGTGCCCGGCGATGAGGAAGGTCAGGACCTGGTTGCGGATGTTCTCGTCGGAGAGCCGCTCGCCGCTCTGCGGGTCGGCGGCCTTGAGCATCAGGCCGAGCAGGTCCTTGGTGTCGCTCCTGCCCGTGCTCCTGCGCTGCCTGATGACGTCGTCGACCAGGTCCTGCATGACCTGGATGTCGGACCGGTAGGCCGTGTCCTGCCGCTTCTTGAGCTTGGTGACCAGGGGGAGCTGCCGGTTGCGGAGCATCGCCTCGGTCAGCGAGCGGCCCATCGCCTGCAGGAACGGGTGCAGCTCCGGCGACTGGAAGGAGTCGAACCGGTAGTCGAACCCGGTGAGGGAGATCGTGTCCAGGGCCAGCCTGGTCATGTCGTCGGGCACGTTGACCTCGTCGGAGACGGCCCACTTGCCGACCAGGTTCTGCGCGATCTCCAGCATCTGCGGGAAGTAGGCCTTCATCGAGCGCTGGCTGAAGGCGGGCATCAGGATGCGGTGCGCGTGGCCCCAGACCGGCTCGTCGTGGCGGGCGGTGAACAGCCCGTCGCCGCCGAAGTCGCGGACGATGGACAGCGGCGGGTCGATGCCCTTGTAGAAGCGCGTCTCGTCGCACAGCTCGGCGACCATGTCGGGGCCGTAGACGAACAGGACCTTGCGGCCGAGCAGTTCGAGCTGGAAGAGGCCTTCCTTCTCGTATTCGGCGGCGAGCTTCCTGAAGTGCTCGTCGGGCGAGTGCGAGGGGATCTGCAGCGTGTTGCCGAGCAGAGGGAGCCCCTGGGGGGAGGGGATGGAACGGGTCACCGACATGGAACTCCTCCTTTACCGGGCGGCCTCCCGGAACCGCCAGCCATACACTGTATGTCTCAAGCTACCATACGGTGTATGGCAGTGAGTGCGCGAAGGGGACAGCCCCTGACAACCCAGGAGATATACGCGGCCGTTCTGCGGCTGGTCGACGAAGGCGGGGTCGAGGGCCTGTCCATGCGGAAGCTGGCGGCCGAGCTCGCCGTCAACCCGATGTCGCTCTACCACCACGTGGAGAACAAGGACGCGCTGCTGCGCGGAGCCTGTACGGCCGTCGCCCTCGGGCTGCGCCTGCCCCCCGACGACGGAACCCCGTGGCAGGACCAGCTGCGCGCGCTGGCCCACGCCTACCGCTCCATCGCGCTCTCGCACCCGGCCCTGTGGTCCTACGTCAACGCCCACCCCGACCTCGTCGAACAGGAGGGCGGCATGTGGGAGGTCTTCAACCGGGTCCTGGCCGCCGCCGGGGTCCCCGCCGGGGAGTTGGTGCGCGTCCGCACGGTGCTCTACACCTTCGTCTCCGGCCTGCTGACCGCCGAGACCAGTGGCCTGCTCGCCGGGCTGGACCCGGAAGGGAACGCGGAGACGACCTTCGACGCCGCCGTCGACCTCATCCTGGACGCGCTGGAGTCCCGCGCCACCTGAGACTTGTCGCAGTCGCCCGCTAGTGTCCTGGAGAAGAGGTGCCGCACACGATTCCCGGGGAGCGCACGGTGACCGTGCTCGCCACAGCGCGCGCGACGGAGCTCGAAGCCTCCGTCGAGCAGCTGGTCTACGTCCGCGACGACGAGTACACCGTCGCGCGGATGAGCGCGGACGACCAGGAGGGCGCCCCGGCGGCCTTCGTCGCCTCGGGGCGGGCCCTGGCCGGGGTGCAGCCGGGCGAGACGCTCAGGCTGACCGGTGAGTGGGACGAGCACCCCCGTCACGGCAGCCGCCTGCTGGTCAGGCGATGTGAGCGGGTCGTCCCCTCGACCGTGCGCGCGATCAGGCTCTATCTCGGCTCCGGCCTGGTCCGCGGCATCGGGCCCCGCCTGGCCCACGCCATCGTCAGCCACTTCGGCGAGCGGACGCTCACGGTCATCGACACCGAGCCGGAACGCCTCACCGAGGTCGTCAACATCGGCGCGACCCGGCAGGCGCAGATCGTCCAGGCGTGGGCCGAGCAGAAGGCGGTCGCCGAGCTGATGGTCGTCCTGCAGGGCTTCGGGATCAGCCCGCTGCTCGCGGCCAAGATCTACCAGGTCTATGGAAACGACGCCCGCGAGATCCTCACCCGTGATCCGTACCGGCTGATCGGCCAGGTCAGGGGCATCGCCTTCCACACCGCCGACCGGATCGCGCTGCGTTCCGGGGTGCCGGAGAACAGCCCGCGCCGTCTCCAGGCCGCGGTGCTCGACCGCCTGGAGACGGCCGCGGCCCGCGACGGGCACTGCTACCTGCCGCTGACCGTCCTGCTCCCCTCGGCCGCCGCCCTCGTCGAGCAGGAGGAGGAGTCCGTACGACGGGCCGTCGACGCGCTGGCCGCCGAGCGCGCGGTCGTCGTCGAGGAGTCACCCGCGGGGCCCGGCCTCGTGGTCTACGCCAAGGAGCAGCACGGTCGCGAGGTCGCCTTCGCCACGCACCTGACCAGGCTGCTGCGGGCCGCCTCGACGCTGCCGCTGCGGCCCTTCCCCGACGACGAGAGCCTGCACGAGGACCAGCGGGCCGCGGTGAACCTCGCGCTGACCAGCACCGTCTCGGTCCTCACCGGAGGCCCCGGCTGCGGCAAGAGCCACACGGTGCGGGTGATCGCGGCGACCGTGCGGGCGATGGGCGGCGGGGTGACCCTGACCGCGCCGACCGGCAAGGCGGCCAAGCGCCTGTCCGAGCTGACCGGCCTGCCCGCGATGACCGTGCACCGGATGCTCGCCCAGCGGGCGGACCCCGAGGAGGGGACGCTCTTCCAGCGGCTGCCGACGGAGGCCGACCTCATCGTGGTCGACGAGGCGTCGATGCTCGACCTGCAGCTGGCCACCCGCCTGGTGGCGGCCATCCCCTCGGGCGGCCACCTGCTGCTGGTCGGCGACGGGGACCAGCTGCCCAGCATCGGGCCGGGCAACGTGCTGGCCGACCTGCTCGGAGTCGAGGAGATCCCACGCGTCCGGCTGACCCACGTCTTCCGGCAGGCCCAGGACAGCGGCATCGTCAGGGCGGCCCACCGGATCAGGTCGGGCCGGCTGCCCGACCTGCCCGGCGGGGGCGGCTTCTGGTTCGAGGAGCTGGACGACCCGGAGCTGGTCGCCGACCGGGTGGTCCACCTGGCCACCGAGGCCATCCCCCGCAAACAGGGCGTCGGCGGCGACCAGGTCCAGGTGCTGTGCCCGATGCGCAAGGGCGCGACCGGTACGGCCGAGCTGGGCCGAAGTCTTCAGGAGCGGCTCAACCCCGCACGCGAGGGCACGGCCGAGCACTGGTCGGGCCCGTCGGTCTTCCGGGTCGGCGACCGGGTCATGCCGATCCGCAACAACTACGACAAGGGCGTCTTCAACGGGGAGACCGCGACCGTCACGGCGGTGCTCCCACAGGACCGGGTGCTGGAGCTGCGCACCGGCGACGGGGAGACCGTCCGCTACACCTTCGACGAGCTCGACGAGCTGACCCACTCCTACGCGATCAGCGTGCACCGCTCCCAGGGCAGCGAGTACCCCTTCGTGGTCGCGCCCGTCGTGGCCGAGGCCGGGGGAGTGATGCTGCGCAGGGGCCTGCTCTACACCCTGGTCACCAGGGCGAAGGCGTGGGTGGTGCTGGTCGGCCAGCGCGAGGCGCTCGAACTGGCCGTGCGCCGCCTCGGCCTGCGCCGCAACACCGGCCTGACCCTGCGGCTCACGCTGGGCCTGCGCGCCTGAGGGCCCGCGGCGGACCGGTGGGCGGCCGCCGCAGGCGGGGGCGCAGGTCAGGAGAGGGTGACCGGCAGCTCCTTGATCCCGTTGATGAAGTTGGAGCGCAGCCGCCGGGCGGGACCCGCCTGGGCCAGGCCGGGGAAACGCTCGGCGAGAACCTCGAAGAGCACCCGGAGCTCCATCCTGGCCAGGTGGTTGCCGAGGCAGAAGTGGGCACCACCTCCGCCGAAGCCGATCTGCGGGTTGGGAGAGCGGCCGATGTCGAAGACGTCGGGGTCGGTGAAGACCTCCTCGTCCCGGTTCGCGGAGCCGTAGAACACCACGACCTTGTCGTTCTCCTTGATCTCCTGGCCGCCGATCACCGTGTCGGCGGTGGCCGTACGGCGGAAGAGGTTGACGGGGGAGACCCAGCGGACGATCTCGTCGGCGGCCGGGGCGGCGAGCGCGCGGTCGGCCACCAGCCGCCGCCACTGCTCGGGGTGCTCGAAGAGGGCCAGCATCCCGCCGGAGGCCGCGTTGCGGGTGGTCTCGTTGCCGGCGACGACCAGCAGCAGCACGAAGAGGTCGAACTCGTTCTCGTCGAGGGTCTCCCCGGTGACGTCCGGCAGGAGCAGCTTGGTCGCGATGTCCTCGCGGGGCCGTTCGCGCCGTTCCGCCGCCAGCGCGTTGGCGTAGGCGTACACCTCGGCCGCCGCCGCCTGACCGGCGGAGGGGCCGGAGGAGTACTCGGGGTCGTCGGCCCCGATCATCTGGTTGGACCAGTTGAAGATCTTGTCACGGTCCTCGACGGGGGCGCCGAGCAGCTCGCAGATCACGTAGAGCGGCAGCGGGGCCGCGATGTCACGCACGAAGTCCACCGTCGGGAGCCCGGTGACCTCGTCGAGAAGCTGGTGACAGATGTCGCGGATGTGCTGCTCGAGGGCGTTGATCATGCGCGGGGTGAAGCCCCGGTTGACCAGGGAGCGCCGCCGGGTGTGCTCGGGCGGGTCCTGGTTGAGCATCATGAGCCGCTGGAGCTCGCGCTGCTCCTCGGGCATCTCGTCGAAGAGCGCGAGTCTCCTGCTCGACGAGAACAGGTCGGAGCGCCGCGACACGTGCACCACGTCGGCGTGCCTGGTCACCGCCCAGAACGGCGGCCACTCCCGCTCGGGCTCGCCCTCGTGCAGGTAGACGGGGGCGTTGGCGCGCAGCCAGCGGAACTGGTCGTGGGGTGCGCCGCCGCGCGCGTAGACGTCCTTGTCCACAAGATTGATGTCCATTTGAGTCCCTCCTAGGGCGAACCGTATGCGCATCTTCCCTGCGGCGCGCGTGGCCTCCGGTCCGCGAGAACCGGTGCCCCCGCACCGGCCTGAGAGACCCGGATCAGCCGACCGGACCCGCCCAGCGGTCGGCGATGCCGTCCCGCTTGATGATGAAGCCGCGTTTCAGCGGCAGGAGCGTCATCGTCGTCTCGATCGCCCTGATCCCGGTCAGCCCGCCGATCTCCCTGAGGATCTCGTAGAGCTCGGAGCGGCCGGGGACGGCCACGTGGGCCACGAGCTGGTGGTCGCCCGCGACCGCCAGGACGTATCTCACCTTCGGCAGCCTGGCCAGGGCGTGGCCGACCACCTCGACCTCCCGCTCCGCGACCCGCAGCCAGAGCGCGGCCTCGATCGGCAGGCCCAGGTAGGCGGGCTCGATCTCCGCGCGGATGCGCAGGATGCCCCTGCGGAGCAGGGAGTCCAGCCTGCGGCGGGCGGTCGACTCGCTGATGCCGGTGGCCGCCGCGATCTCCGCGTGGGTGGCCCGGCCGTCCGCGGCGACCGCGGCGATGATCCGTTCGTCCTCGGCGGAGGGGGTGTCACCGGCGCGCTGGAAGCGCTCGGGCAGCGGTGTCCACTGTTCGAGGAGTCCCTCGACCTCCTGCGGGGTGAGCACGTCCACGTGCCACTCCTGGGGGGTCTTGAAGTAACGCAGCGCCGGGTAGGTGGTGCTCTCGACCACCCCGTCGATCGAGGGGATGTCCCGGAAGATCAGATCGACCAGGGCGTCGTCGGCCACGCACAGCTCCGCGGTGCAGTCGGCGGAGCCGGAGACCAGCGAGACGAACCGGGTCTGGGGCAGCTCGGCCAGCGCGGCGCCGACGTCGATCACCGAACCGGGCCGGCAGCGCAGCCGCAGGATCGCCGAGCCGATCCGGCGGTCGTCGACCACTCCGACGACGGACAGGACGCCCGCCTCCGTCAGCCGGGTGGCCCGTCTGGCCACGTTGCGGGTCGACTCGTCCAGCACTCTTCCGATGCGGTCCCAGGTGGCGCGTCCGTTCACCTGAAGGGCGGCCACCACCCGTAAGTCGGCTCCATCGAGTGGCTGCATGGGGGGCATCCTCGTCGTCGGGGAATCGTTCCGCCCCAAGAGTACGGCTTTGTGATCTTTTATGATGCGATATCCACTCAGGCGAGCACGCTACGAAGCCACTCCTCGACTCCGGCGACATGGACCGTGGCCCAGGCGCGCGCGACCTCGGGCTGCCGGGCGGCGATGGCCTCGTAGATCGCGGTGTGCTGCTCACGCGTCCTGGTCAGGGCGTTCTCCCTGGTCAGGGCCCGCCAGAGCCTGGCCCGCGTGGTCGGTCCCGAGAGGCTCTCGATGAGGGAGCACAGCACCGCGTTCCCCGAACCCGCCGCGATGCGCCGGTGGAACTCCAGGTCGTTGGCGGTCAGCTGCTCGACGCTCGGGTTCTCGGGCAGCCGGGTGAGGATCTCGTGCAGCTCGGCTATCTCGGCCTCGGTCATCCGGGTGGCGGCCATCGCGGTCGCCTCGGGCTCCAGGATCCGGCGGACCTGGAAGAACTCAAGCGCCGTGTCGTCCTGGTGGAAGTCGACCACGAACGCCATCGCGTCCAGCAGCAGACGAGGCTCCAGGCTGGTCACGTAGGTGCCGTCGCCCTGCCGTACGTCCAGCACGTTGATCAGCGCCAGGGCGCGGACGGCCTCGCGCAGGGAGTTGCGCGACAGGCCGAGTCGCTCGGCCAGGTCGGCCTCCTTCGGAAGCCTGCCGCCAGGGGGGATCTCGCCCTCCAGGATCATCTGCTTGATCCTGTCGATAGCGGTGTCGGTGACCGCCACGCTTCGTCCTCCCTGGTCACTCTCAGACATCGGATGTCTATGAGTGTACGGCGAAGCGCACCATATCTTCCTTGGGGTCCCCCTTGGCGCTCCCCTCGGTGGTACGGCGGACCCGGCCCCGTACCTCAAGGGCGCGCAGGTGGGCGGCGGCCTCGGCGGCGGCCATGCCGCGCAGCATGGAGGGCAGGTCGTCCCAGGAGCGCTTCCAGGTCATCCGTGAGGCGACCTCCCAGATGGTGAGCGGCTCACCCGCCTCGGCCAGCAGGGCCATCAGGGAGGTGAGTTTCTCCTCGTGATGAGCGCGGATCGCCCGCGCCCGCTCCGCCGTGTCCTGAAATATCCATTCATGGGCGGGCAGGGCTTCGAGCGGTCCCAGCTCCGCCACCTTCTCCAGCGAGGCCAGGAAGTCACCGAGCGGGTCCATGTCGGTCCGGTCGTAGGGGTAGACGCCGATGTGCGGGGTGATGTTCGGCAGCACGTGGTCCCCGGTGAAGAGCCGGTCGGCGTCCTCCAGGTGCAGGCAGACGTGACCCGGGGTGTGACCGGGGGTCCAGACGGTGCGGAGCCTGCGCCCGGGAAGGTCGATCATGTCGCCGTCGCGCAGCGTCCTGTCCGGTGCGGCGGGGGGCTCGGGACGGTAGGCCGTGGTCACCGCCTCGATCTCGGCGGCACCGGCTCCCGCCCGGCGCAGCATCCCGGCCCGCTGGGTGCGCTGGGCGTCCTCCTCGGCCTCGCGCATGGTCCTGACCAGCTCGGCGTCGGCCTCGTGCATGGCGATCCAGGCCCCGGACTCCTGCCGCACCTGACCGGCGAGTCCGGCGTGGTCGGCGTGGAAGTGGGTGACGACGACCCCCCTGACCTCGCGGATGTCCATGCCGGTCGCGGCCAGCCCGTCCCGCAGGGCCAGCCAGGCGTCGGGGTGGTTCCAGCCCGCATCGACCAGCACCGGCCCGGCGGGGGACTCGATCGCGTAGATCAACGTGTATCCGAGGGGGTTGCCGGGGATCGGCACGGGCACGCTCCACACCCCGCCGCCGATGTCGGTCGGACGCTGTTCGCTGTAGGGCCTGCGGAGGGATTTCAACGGCGGCGCTCCCTGTCTGTCGGCGTCGTCCCGGCGGCTCCACGGTCCAGGGAATTCCCGGCGCGTCGCTCTAGAACGTTAGTCTGTTCGCCTCGCCGACAGTAACGCGTGCCGGCGCTCAGGGTGAAGGCGGGGCGGGGAAATCGGCGAGCAGCCGGGTCGCGGTGATCTCCAGATGGCGCTGGACCTGGTCGTGGGTCCGCTGCCCCCTGAGCATCGCCAGCAGTTCGTGCACCCAGACACTCGTCAGCGAACCCGCAAGGACGCGCTGCTCCTCGGTCGCCGTCCGCGCGTCGAGCTCGTGCCCGGAGACGCGCAGCAGCAGGCCGGTCACCCGTTCGGCGAACGGGGTGCCGATCTCCGCCGTGATCAGCGAACGGACGAGGGCGTCGGCCAGCTCGGGCTCGCGCATCAGGCCCCGGGTCGCGCGCATCAGCACGTCCACGGCACGGCCAGAGGGGACGGTCGTGGCCGGGGGTCTGCGCTCGATGCTGCCCTCGATCAGGTCGATCTCGTCACTGACGACCGCGACGACCAGGTCCATCTTCGAGGGGAAATAGCGGTAGAGCGTGCCGAGGGCGACCCCCGCGCGCTCGGCGACGGTGCGCATCTGCATGGCCTCGACGCCACCGCGGGAGGCCAGCGCGGCGGCGGCCTGGACGATGCGCCTGCGGCGCTGGTGCTGGCTTCTCGCGCGGACACCGCTCGGGTGCGGTTCGCTCTGCATGCCGGGTGCCCCCTCGATCATGGCCGGTCCGGCGCCGCCGGTGGCCGGAGCTCCGCCGGGGCGCGGGGTGACCGGGAGACCCATGGCCGCACGCGGGGTACGCATGAGAACACGTTATCTGACCTTCGCCCGCTCCGGTGGGTTATCTGTCAGTTACAGGGGCCCCTGTCTCCACATGTCACGCGTGTTATGGAGCCCTGTTGCCAACCTGGGGCAGGTATGGGGCGGGAAGAAAAATGTAATTGGTTCTACCCAACTGCATGGAAGCCCTCGGGTACTGGATTTTCGCCCTGGGGAGGGAAAAACCAGCCCGACACATGCGAGCCGTACCCTCCGGAAGACAGGGGGAAAGGCGGGACCGCCTTCTTCTGGAAGGGTGTGCCGGGGGCGGACGCCGGGCCCGGGACGCGTCGGGTGCGGTCCTTCCCCCACCGACCGGGCCGCCGGGCCGTACGGCGTGGCACGTCGCGGGAGCGCGGTTGTCACGGCGAGGACCCGCGGCCTCGCCGTGCGCCGTGACCCCCGGCGCCGGGAGGGACGGTGGTGGTAACTGCCGGAAGGTGTGTGGGCGGTGGCGGCGTCGTGGGCCGCCCACCTGGAGAAGTGGGTATCGGTATGCCGTCGTGTGTGACGTACCGCCAGCAGGATGACGAGTCGGCTCGCAGGTGCGGGTCTCCCGGGAAGGAGGCGGCGGTCGTCGAGGTCGGAACCCTTCTGCCCACCGCCACGATCACGCTGACCTCGACCGCGGGCCTCGCCCCACCGCACCGCGACCACCCTGAGGGCGGCCTCCTCGACATCCTGACCACGATGGGCCTCGTCGAGCGGTACGTCACCGACTGGGCGGGACCGGAGGCGCTGGTCCGCGGGATCAACGTCAAGCTCGGCCTTCCCGCCCACGCAGGGGAGACGCTGGCCCTCACCGGGACCGTCATGTCCCGTGAGGGCGAGAGGCTCACGGTGCGGATCCTGGGACAGATCGGCCTCGGAACACACGTCTCGGGCACCGTCCGTCTCGCCTTCCCCGACCACTGAGAGCGCCGGGCCGGGCGTCAGGGCGTCAGCGGGGTGGGCATCGCGAAGAAGACGAGCATCGCGATCGCCACGCAGACCACGCAGATGACGAAACCGAACAGCTCCCACGCCCAGTCGTGGCGCTGCCCGCCCCGCCTGGCCTGCCCGCGCCTGCGGCGTGCCCTCCCGCCCAACCGCGACAGGCGTGTGGCGGGGGCCTTCTCCGGGACGCCGACGGTCTCGGGTTCCGCGGGGATCTCACGAGGGGAGTCCGGCGCACCGGAAAGGTCTTCGGGAAGGCTCTCGTGGAGGAGCGCGGAGACCGGGGTCTCGTCGCCGGGCTGCTCCGCGTTCGCGCCGCGGTGCGCGCCCGTTCTCCTGACGCTCCGGCCTGGCCTTCTCGCGTGCCTGGCACGGTCACCGGAGGCGTCGGGCCCCACGGAGTCCACAGAGTCCACGGGGATCACAGAGTCCATGGGGGCCGCAGGAGCCTCTGCGGCGCCCAGCTCGTCGGTCCGCAGCGGCCAGCCGGCCGGGCCGGGCCGTACGGCCTCCGGCTCGGGGAGGACCGGGGCGGCGACGTCCAGTTCCTCGGCCCGCAGCGGCCAGCCGGGCAGCGGCGTCACGGCCCCGGAGGCCCCGGAGGCCTCGAAGGCGGCGAAGTCCTCGGGGGCCGTCTCCCTGGGGGCGGCGGCGACCAGTTTGTCGGAGTGCTGCCGGGGCCTCGGCTCGGGGGTGAACGGCTGGAACAGGTCCTCGGCGGCGCCCTCCTGACGGGTGGCGGGCGCGTCGTCGAGCACGTCCCCCGGGATCGGGGCGGGTAGCGGCTTCGCCCCGCGAGGCCTGGGTCGCTGGAGTCTGCGCCGGGGAGTGCGCGGGACGATCTCGTCGAGCGCGCTCAGCACCGAGTCCTTGAGCTTGGGCATCGGCTCGGTCGCCGCCTCGTGCGCGGAGACCGCTTCTGGGTCCGGCGGGGAGAAGGGGTCGGGGAAGTTGTCCCGCGAGGGCGCGGCGGGGAAGAAGTCCGCGGGGGAGAAGGGCGGCGGCAGCTCCGGCGTGGTGAAGACGCTGGTGCTGGTCAGGGCGTCGGTGTCGGCCAGCGGCAGCGGCCAGGCGGGCGGCGTCGGCCACAGGGGCCTGAGTGACACCGGCAGCGCGGGGGCCCGTGTGGGGGAGGCCGAGGGGAGCGCCGGCGCACCGGGGAGCCCCAGGACGGCCGCGCGCAGCCCGGCGGGCGGGACGGCCCACGGGGCGCGGACGAGCACGTCCCTGATCGGGGCCACACCGAGCGCGCCGAAGGAGTCGGCCAGGTGGGCCGGGACCCTGGCCGAGACCAGGGCGAGCTGGAGGGACTGGGCGAAGCGGCGGCAGGCGCTCACGGTCAGCTCGTCGGCCGTGTCGGCGGCCACGTCGAGCACCCAGGACAGCTCGGCGGTGTCCATCTCACACACGCCGGACAGGTACAGCACCTCGCGCTGGTGCGGGCGCAGGTCGTGCAGCACCCGGTCGACGAAGAGGGAGACCGGGTCGGCGCCGGGCGGCGGGACGGAGTGGACGACGTCCCGCTGGTGGATCTCACGGCGGGCGAGCGCGTACAGCGCGGCGCGCGGCGGCCGTGCGTCGGAGACGGCGCCCGAGGAGGAGAGAGCGGAGGTGCCTGAGGAGGCGCCTGCGGAGGCGACAGTGGCGAAGACGGCCGCCAGCGCCGTGCCCGCGGCCCCCGGATCGCCCAGCTGGTCGTGGCAGTAGGCGAACAGCCCGGCGGCGTGCGTGTCATAGAGCTCGGTAATCAGTTCGCCGCGCGAGCGCTGACCGAGGATCGGTTGGTTCACGAGACCGGTTCCTCTGGGGTCGTGGTGAGAAGCGAGGGCGAAAAGCCCGTGGTGCGTGTGACTGGAGGGGTCGATGTCCACGATATGGGTAATCGTGGTGAGACGCCGAGATTCTGGGCACTATTGAGTGCTCTTTTGCTCGATATCTCACGATCCCGGATGACTTGGCCCGGGGGGACGGGGTCGAATGTCGGAGGGCCACCGTAGGCTGTCGGTCGGACAGATCATGGGGCGGTTGTGGCAGGGGGGCCGCGGCCCTGCCGAGAAGCATGAGGTTGCGCATGATCACATTTGACGGGGTCACCAAACGCTACGCCGACGGGACCGTGGCCGTCGACCGTCTCAGCCTTGAGGCGCCGACAGGCGAGATCACGGTCTTCGTGGGTCCCTCAGGATGCGGCAAGACCACCTCACTCCGCATGATCAACAGGATGATCGACCCGTCGGAGGGCCGCGTCCTCCTCGACGGCGTCGACGTCACGACCATCGACCCGCCGACCCTGCGCCGGGGCATCGGCTACGTCATCCAGCAGGCGGGCCTCTTCCCGCACCGCAAGATCGTCGACAACGTCGCGACGGTGCCCCACCTGCTCGGCTGGGACAGGAAGAAGGCCCGCGACCGCGCGATGGAGCTGCTCGAACGGGTCGGGCTCGACCTCGCGCTCGCCGAGCGCTACCCCTTCCAGCTCTCCGGTGGGCAGCAGCAGCGTGTCGGCGTCGCCCGCGCGCTGGCGGCCGACCCGCCGGTGCTGCTGATGGACGAGCCGTTCAGCGCGGTCGATCCCATCGTGCGCACCAGCCTTCAGGAGGAGCTGCTGCGGCTGCAGGCCGAGCTGAACAAGACCATCGTCTTCGTCACCCACGACATCGACGAGGCCGTCAAACTCGGCGACCGGGTGGCCGTGCTGCGCGTCGGCGGCCACCTCGCCCAGCTCGACGACCCCGCGACCCTCCTGTCCAGGCCCGCCGACGACTTCGTCCGCGAGTTCCTCGGCCGCGACCGGGGCATCAGGCGCCTGTCGTTCGTCCCCGGCCAGGAGGTACGGCTGCGCACCGACCTCACCGCGCCCGTCTCCGCCGAGGTCGCCGGTCTGCGCGCCGCGACCGACCCCTGGCTGGCGGTGCTCGACGAGGACGGCAGGCCGCTCGGCTGGGTCAAGGTCGCCGACCTGCCCGTCTCGGGCACGCTCGCCGACGTGCGGCCCGCGCCGTACGGGACGTTCGTCAGGGGGCGCGACTCGCTGCGCGCGGCGCTTGACGCGACACTGCTGTCCCCGTCGGGGTGCGCGATCGCGGTCGACGACGCCGGGCGGGCCGAGGGCGTGGTCACCCGCGAGGCGCTGAACGAGGCGCTCGACCGGGTCGCCGGGGGCGCCCATGCGTGAGGAGCCGCTGGTCCGCTGGGACTGGATCGGGCGTAACTGGCCCTCCATCCAGTCCCTGCTCGAAGATCACGTCGTCATGTCGCTGGTGCCGATCGTCGTCGGGCTGCTCGTCGCGCTTCCGCTCGGGCTGGCCTGCGTCCGCTGGCGCGGGATCTACCAGCCGACCATGAGCGTCATGAACGTGACCTACTCGCTTCCCTCACTGGCCGTCTTCGTCATGCTCATCCCGGTCACGGGCCTGGCCACCAGGGCGACGGTCATCGTCCCGCTCGTCTTCTACTCACTGGCGGTGCTCATCCCGGCGGTGGTCGACGGGCTCGGCTCGGTGCCCGACCACGTGCGCCAGTCCGCGGTCGCCATGGGGTTCACCCCGCTGCGCAGGCTGCTGCTGGTCGAGCTGCCGATCGCGGTCCCGGTGGTGCTGGCCGGGCTGCGGGTGGCCGCGGTCTCCAGCATCAGCCTGGTGAGTGTGGGCGCGCTGGTGGGCAGGGGAGGCCTCGGCTACCTGTTCATCGACGGCTGGCAGCGGCAGTTCTACACCCCGATCATCGTGGGCGTGGTGCTGGTCGTGCTGCTGGCCGCGATCGCCGACGCGCTGCTCGTGCTGGCCCAGCGACTGCTCACCCCGTGGTCACGGGCGAGGGGGACGACATGAACTGGCTGGTCGACTTCTTCGGCGACCCGGCCAACTGGTCGGGCCCCGACGGCATTCCGGTACGGCTGGCCGAGCACCTGCAGTTCTCCGCGGTCGCGCTGCTGCTGGCCATGCTGGTGGCGCTGCCGCTCGGGCTGTGGATCGGGCACACCGGCAGGGGGGCGCTGCTGGTCGTGCTGAGCGCCAACGCCGCCCGCGCCCTGCCCACACTCGGCCTGCTGGTGCTGGTCGTGCTGCTGGCCGGCCTGGGCACCGACCTGCCGGTGCTGATCCCGCTGGTCGCGCTGGCCGTGCCGCCCGTCCTCGTCAACACCTACGAGGGCATCAGGGGCGTCGACCCCGACCTGAGGGACGCCGCGTACGGCATGGGCCTGCGCGGCGGCCAGGTCCTGGGGCGGGTGCTGGTGCCGGTGGCGCTGCCGCTGATCCTGCTGGGCCTGCGGCTCGCGGCGATCCAGGTGGTGGCGACCGCGACCGTGGCCGCCTTCGTCGGGCTGGGAGGCCTGGGGCGCTACGTCGTCGACGGGTTCGCCACCAACGACTACCCCCGCACGCTCGCCGGGGCGGTGCTCGTCGCGCTGCTCGCCCTGCTCATCCAACTCGTCTTCGTTCTGATCCAGAGACTGGTGGTCTCACCGGGGGTGAGGCGGCGTAACGCCGTACGGTAATGTCACCTTTACCTCCCGCCTTAGAAGGGAAAAGCACGATGAAGCGCCTTTTCAGCACCGTGGTGGTCACCCTCGCCGCGGCGCTCACACTCAGCGCGTGCGGTGGCGGTGATCCGCTCACCAACACCTCCCCGACCCCGGCAGACTCCGGGGCCGCGCCGGCGTCCGGGGGTGGCGGGGGCAAGGTCGTCGTCGGCTCGGCGAACTTCCCGGAGAACGTCCTGCTCGCCGAGATCTACTCCCAGGCCCTTGAGGCCAAGGGCGTCCAGGTCGAGAAGAAGCTCAACATCGGCAGCCGCGAGGTTCTCTACGGGCAGGTCAAGAGCGGTGGCCTGACCATCCTGCCGGAGTACGTCGGCTCGCTGCTCGCCTTCATCGACAAGTCGGCGACCGCCAAGAGCAAGGAAGACGTCGTCGCCGCGCTCAAGGAGAAGCTCCCCGCCGAGCTTGAGGTCCTCGAACCCGCCGCGGCCGAGGACAGCGACTCGCTGACCGTGACCAGGGAGCTCTCCCAGAAGGTCGGCCTGGTCACGATCGAGGACCTGGCCAAGATCGCCAAGAACTCCACCGTCGGCGGCCCGCCGGAGTTCCAGACCCGCCAGGAGAAGAACCTCAAGGACGTCTACGGCCTGGAGTTCAAGGAGTGGAAGAAGACCGGTGACGCGACCGCCGACGCCATCAAGGACGGCACGATCGAGGTCGGCAACGTCTTCACCACCGACCCCAAGGTGATCATCAACGGCCTGGTCTCGCTGCAGGACACCAAGCACGTCTTCGGCGCGGGCAACGTCGCGCCCCTGGTCAACAAGGCCGGGGTGAACGAGACCGTCACCGGCGCGCTGAACGCGGTCTCCGCCAAGCTCGACACCGCCGGGCTGCTCACGCTGATGAAGCGCGTCTCGATCGACAAGGCCGACGCCGCCACGGTGGCCAAGGACTGGCTGACCCAGAACGGTCTCGCCTGACCCTCGCCGGTCTTCGAGCACGGCCCGTGCCGCCCCGCGGCGCGGGCCGTGCGCCGTTTTCGCCATGATTGACCAATGAACGAGTTCGTCGAGGCCATGGGACAGGTGCCGACCGCCGTGACGGTCGTCACGGTGAAGGACGAGCGCGACGACGTGGGGGCGACCGTCGGCACCTTCACCTCGGTCTCGCTCGATCCGCAGCTGGTCATGGTGAGCATGGACAGCGGCGGCTACCTCAACGAACTGTTGCTGCGCCGCGACCGCTGGGCCGCCAGTGTGCTGTCCGGCGGGCAGAAGGCGATCGCCAGCCGGTTCGCCACCGCGGGCCGTCCCGGCGCCCGGCTCCTGCTGGCCGGGACGCCGCACCACCGGGGCGCGCTGAGCGAGGCGCTCGTCGTGGACGGCGGCGTGACCGCCCTGGAGGCCGAGACGGTCAAGGTCGTCCCCGCCGGGGACCACACGCTCTTCGTCGCCAGGGTGCTGGCCGTCGACTACGTCACCCCCGGCCTGACCCCTCTCGTACGGCTACGCGCCCGCTACCGCCCGGCCGGCGGCTGAGCCCGCCGTACCGGGGCGCGTTCAGGGGGCCGTCATGTCGCGCAGGCCCGCCTCCATGACCTCGACCAGCTGGGTGAGCCCCTCGATGATCTGGGCTCGCTGCTGGGCGGTCATGCCGCTGAGGAGACGCACCTCGACGGCGAGCTGTTGCGGGAACAGCGTGTTCACGACCTCGCTGCCCTCGTCGGTGAGGTGGACCAGGGCGGCCCTGCGGTCGGCGGGGTTGGCGGTGCGGCTGATGTAGCCACGCCGTTCCAGCTTGGCCAGGGTCTTGCTCAGCGCGGCGGGGGAGCGGCTCATCTGCCTGGCGAGCTGCCTGGCGATCGTCGGCTGCTCGGCGTACCGCAGCCGGAGCAGCACGTCCAGCTCGGGGGAGGTCACCGAGGCGCCGGCGAAGAGCGGCTCGATGGCCAGGTCGAGCAGCGCCTGAACCCGTTTCAGCGGGCCGACGACCTCCATCGAGGAGGTGTCGAGGCCCGGATACTTCTGCCGCCACCGCTCGAACGCACGGTGGGAGGGGGCTTGCATGAGCCCTCCAATTCGTTAACCTGTAAACTACTTATATCCGTTAACTAGTTAACTACCTGTTGCCGATGTCGCCCATCGTAGCGGCGTCACGTTCGCCCGGTGGCGAGAAAGCAGTTCGCGCCCATGCCCAAGGACCCCCCTCTCGTCGCCCCCACAGTGACAGACACAGTGACAGACACAGTGACGGACACAGCGACCGGTGAACGGCCGCCGGAGCGCGTCGGACGGCTGCTCGTCGTGCTCGCGGCCCTCGGCGCCGTCGCCCCGCTGGCCACGGACATGTACGTCCCCGGCTTCCCCGGGCTGGTCAGGTCTCTCGGCACGACCGAGTCGTCGGTCCAGCTGTCCATGACGGCCTTCCTCATCGGCCTGGCCGTCGGGCAGATCCTGCTCGGCCCGGTCAGCGACGCCGTCGGCCGCCGTAAGGTCCTGCTCGGCGGCGCGACGCTGTTCACGGTGTTCTCGCTGGTCTGCGCGCTGGCCCCGAACGTCGACGTGCTCAACGTCGCCCGCCTGCTCGAAGGCGTCGCGGGAGCGGCGGGCATGGTCGTCGGCCGTGCCGTCCTCACCGACCGCTTCCACGGTACTCCCGAGGCCCCGCGTCACTTCGCGACCCTGTCGGTGATCGTGTCCTTCGCCCCGATCGCCGCCCCGGTGCTCGGCGGGGCCATCCTCGGCGTCGCCTCCTGGCGGGTCGTCTTCGCGGCGCTCACGGGCTTCGGCGTCCTGCTGGTGCTGGGCGTCCTGGCCTGGGCGCCGGAGAGCCTGCCCGCCTCCCGCAGGCATTCGGGCGGGGTCGGCACGACCTTCAGGGCCATCGCCGGGTTGTTCGGCAGGCGCGCCCTCATGGGGTACGTCCTCACCTCCTCCTTCTGCGGCGCGGCCCTGTTCACCTACATCGCGGGCTCGGCGTTCGTGTTCCAGGACGTCTACGGCGTCTCACCCACCCAGTACAGCCTCATCTTCGCTGTCAACGCCCTCGGCATGCTGGTCGGCGGAATCGTCTTCGGGCGGGTCGCCTCCCGGGTCGGGATCAACACCCTGCTGGCCGTGGGCCTGGGCACCGCCCTGGCGGCGACGGCCGTACTGCTCGCGGTGCTCCTCATCACGGGCGGCGGGCTCGTCGTCACCTGGGTCTGCCTCTTCCTGGTCATCGTCGGCTTCGGTCTCGTCCTGCCCGCGAGCACGACCATCGTCCAGGCCCTCGGTCACGACGCCCCGGGAGCGGCCTCCGGCCTCCTCGGCGGCACCCAGTTCGTGCTGGGCGCCGCCGCCTCCCCGCTGGCGGGCCTGTTCGGGACGGACAGCCCGACGCCGACGGCCGCGGTCATGCTGGCCGCCCTCGTGCTGGCCGCCCTGGCCCTGGTGTTCGCCCGTCCGTGGCAGGGTCACGGAGAGCCGGTACGGCTCAGCGGATCGTCCACGACCCGGGAAGCATGAGCGGCCCGTAGGACGGCAGGCCGAGCTCGGCGGCCAGGTGGGCCAGCGGCCCCCACGACTCAAGGCGCAGCCGCGTCATGGCGGCGGCCTTGTCCTCGCTGGAGTCCGCCGGGCGCAGGCGCTCGATCGGGTTGAGCCGGGGGTAGGCGCGCACCGGGGCGTCCTCGGCCAGACCACCCTTGCGCCTGGCCAGGGCGAGGGCGTCCTCAAGGCCGCCGAGCACGTCGACGAGCCCGCCCTCGTGGGCGTCGGCGCCCGTCCAGACGCGGCCCCTGGCCAGCTCGTGGACGCGCTCCCGTGACAGGCCGCGCCCGTCGGCCACCTTGTTGACGAAGTCGTCGTAGACCCGGTCGAGCCAGACGTTGATCCGCTCCCACTGGGCCTCGGAGAAGGCGTGCGTCGAGGAGAACATCCCGGCGTTGGCGCCCTCGCCGACCGACTCGGTGGAGACCCCGATCTTGTCCAGCAGGCCGCCGATGACGGCCTTGCCGCCGAACACGCCGATGGAGCCGGTGAGCGTGCCCGGCTGGGCCACGATCGCGTCGGCGGACATCGAGACCATGTAGCCGCCGGAGGCCGCGACGTCGCCCATCGAGACGACCACGGGCTTGCCCGCCCTGCGGGTGAGCACGACCTCACGCCAGATGGCGTCGGAGGCCACGTAGGACCCGCCGGGGCTGTCCACCCGGAAGACGACGGCCTTGACGTGCTCGTCGCGCCGGGCGGCGCGCAGCGCGGCGCAGACGGTGTCGGACCCCATCGCCTCGCCCCCGCCCAGAGGGCTGCGCCCGCTGCGGCCCAGCCGGATCGGGCCGCTGCCGTGCACCAGGGCGACCGTCTGGCCGCCCGGCTGCGGGAGCTTGCCCGCGATCGGCCCCTTGGCGTAACGGCCGACGTAGAGCAGCAGGGACTCCTCGCCCGCGGCCCTGCGCACCTCGTCGTAGACCTCGTCGCGGTAGGCGAGCCGGTCGACGAGCCCGGCCTCGACCGCCTCGGCGCCGATGAACGGCCCCCGGTCGATCAGCTCCCTGACCTTGGCGGGTTCGAGGCCGCGGCCCTCGGCGACACCCGCGACGACCTGCTCGACGATCGACTCGGTGATGCGGCCCAGCGACTCGCGGTGGGCGTCGGTCATGTGGTCCTGGGTGAAGGTGTTGGCGGCCGTCTTGTACTCGTGCCGCTGGCCGATCTGGTACTCGACGCCGAGCTTGCCGAGCGCGCCCCGCAGGAAGCGCTGTTCGAGGGAGACGCCGGTCAGCCCGACGTCGCCGGAGGGCTGCAGGTACACCTTCTCGAAGGCGGTGGCCAGGTAGTAGGGGACGGTGCCCGCGCCGAACTCCCCGAACGTCTCGGAGAAGGCCACCGTCAGCTTGCCCGCCTCCCTGAGCCGGGTCACCGACCGGCGTAGCTCCTGAACCGTCGCCAGGCCGAGGGGCCGGGTTCCGACCTTGACGATCAGCGCCCTGACCCTGGGGTCCTTCGCCGCGCGCCGCAGGCCGGAGAGCACGTCGGCCAGCCGTGTCTTGCGCATGGACAGGATCGCGCCCAGGGGGTCGGCGGGAGGCCCCTCGAAGAGCCCCTCGGTGAGGTCGAGCTCAAGGACCAGCGGAGCGGTCCGCCGCTGCCTGAACCGGTCGACGGTGTCGATGATCACCTTGGTCGCATCCATGCTTGACACCCTAAGCGACGTCTCCGCGACAGAGTCCTGTGGCGGCGAACCTCTCTGAACCGGCGCGGGGGCGCCGATCACCCCGATCCCGCGGCGGCTCAGGTGCGGCGGGCGTTGACGTGCCTGCTCAGCAGTGAGGCCGACGCCGAGGGGAACGACCCCCGCAGCCGCCTGGCCTCCGCCGTGGTGAGGGCGTCCCCGACCGACGTGGTCCCGTTCACCTTGGCGGTGAGGTTGACGGAGCCGCTGGCCCAGTTCAGCCAGGCGGCCAGCAGTTCGCTCTCGAACACCGCCCGCTTCGTCCGCTTGGCGGGTTTGAGCACCCGGCGGGCGGCGGCCGGGTTCGAGGCCCCGGCCAGCTCGGGGAAGACCCTGCTGGCCTTGCCCACCATGCCGAGGTAGCACCGGAGCGTCGTGTCCGTCAGCGTGCCCTTGCCCGTGCCAAGCTCGGCGGCCCACTTCGCGGCGCTCAGCGTCTTCTTCGACGTCCCGCGCACGCACATCGTGGGCCTGACGGGCGCCACGACGGCGGGCGGATCGACCGGACTGGCGGTCACGGTCACCGTGACGGTCACCGTCGGCAGCGGGATCGGGACGGGCGCCTGGGTCGGCCCGACGGGCGGGGTGCCGGGTTCGGGGCTCGGGTCGTCGCCGGGCTCCTCGGGGACGTCGGGGTCTCCAGGGTCTCCGGGACCGGGATCACCCGGGTCGCCGGGGTTCTGGGTCACCCCGGGGGAGGGGGCGGCGCCGGTGAGCGCGCCGTACAGGTCGAGGCGGGGGACGGCGACCCCGTCGTAGACGATCGGGCGGCCCGCGGCGACGAGCCTGCCGGTGAGCGCGCCCGCCGAGGCGTCCGCGCCCGTCTCCGCGGCCCGCTGCGCCAGTACGGCCAGCGCCCCGGTGACGTGCGGGGTGGACATCGAGGTCCCGCTGTAGATCTCGGTCCTGCCGCCGGGGACCGAGGAGTCGACGTCGACGCCGGGGGCGAACAGGTCGAGGACGGAGCCGTGGTTCGACCAGTCGGGGACGCGGTCGGCGTCGTCGGTGGCGCCCACGGTCACCGCGTCGGACAGGCAGCCGGGTGCCCCGGCGCCGGGGGAGCCCTCGTTCCCGGCGGCGGCCACGGCCGCGACGCCCTTCGCGAGCAGCGCGTCGAGGCGTCCCTTCATCTCCTGGACCTCGGGCTCGCCGTCACAGGAGCCGCCGTAGAGGCCGCCGCCGAGGCTCATGTTGACCGCGACGAGGCCGGGGACGGTGTCCTTCAGCCGGGTGAGGTATTCGAGGGCGAGCAGGAGCGAGGACTCGTAGGCCGTGACGCAGGGCTCACCGGCCTCCCCGCAGTCGTCGACACGGCTGAAGACCTGGAGCGCCACGATGTCCGCCCCCGGCGCGACGGCGTGGGCGATGCCCGCGACGTGGGTGCCGTGCTCGCACAGGTTGACCTGGCCGTCCAGGCAGGCGGGCGTGGTGGCGTCGGCGGCGCGCTCCGAGGTGTCGGTGTCCTGCCCGTTCGGGCACAGGGAGCGCGCGCCCACGTCGACGACCGAGAAGCAGGCCTGCCGTACGACCTTGTTCCCCAGGGCGGGGTGGGCGGCGTCGATCCCGGTGTCGACGATCGCGATCGTCGTGCCGCGTCCGTCGGCTCCCTCCGTGTGGGCGCGGTCGGCCCCGACGAGCGTCAGGCCGGAGGCGAGTGAGCTGGGGGAGTAGGTGCGGTCCCTGCGGATGGAGACCACCCGGGGGTCCTTGGCCAGCTCGGTCAGCGACTCACCGGTGCCCTGCACGACGATGAAGGAGGTGTCCTGGGGCTGGAGCACGACGTCGGTCTCCGGCAACAGTCGTGCCTCACCCGCGACCTGTTCGGCCTGCGCGGGGACGGCCAGCTCGACGATGGCGCGGGCGCCGTCCTCGTCGGAGGCGAGCCCGGCCTCAAGCTTCTCCGGCTTCGGTGCCGTCTGGACCGCTTCGGCCGGTGGCTCCTCGGCGAGGGCCGGTACGGCGGGGACCCCGCCGAAAACGACGCCGAGCACGATCACCTGGGCCACGAGGGCTCGAAGTCGCACACGTCCTCCGGGGGATAAGGACAGCTCCGGCTGCTGATCATGCGATACGGAGTTTAAATACTGCTTTGTCGTCAGTGAATAGCACGTGCCGGATTTGAAGGATCTTCTCAGCCCGGGTTCATCTCGGGGCCGGACATGGCTCGACCCCCCGCGGCGTGTCGCGCACGGAGGGCCGAGTGTCCGAAATATTACTTGAGGCCGTTGGAGAGCGCGGTGATCAGCTCACCGTTGGGGGTGTCTCCGCTGGTCTCCCAGAAGAACGCGCCACCGAGGCCCTGGCTCTTGGCCCAGGCCATCTTGCTGGTGATGGTGGCGGGGGTGTCGTAGCTCCACCACTGGCCGCTGCAGAAGGCGTAGGCCGTACCGGCGATGGTGCCGTTGGAGGGGCACTTGGTCTTGATGACCTTGTAGTCCTCGATGCCGGCCTCGTAGGTGCCGGGAGCGGCACCGGTGGCGGTGCCACCCGGGGTCGACTGGGTCACGCCGGTCCAGCCACGGCCGTAGAAGCCGATGCCGATGAGCAGCTTGCTGGCGGGGATGCCCTTGCCCTTCAGCTTCTGGATGGCGGCGTCAGTGTTGAAGCCCTCCTTCGGAATGCCCTGGTAGGCGGTCAGGGGCGAGTGCGGAGCCGTCGGGCCCTTGGCGTCCCAGCCACCGAAGAAGTCGTAGGTCATCGGCATGAACCAGTCGAGGTACTGGGTCGCACCGGCGTAGTCGGCGAGGTCGATCTTGCCGCCGTCGGCGCCGTCAGCGGTGATCGCCGCGGTGACCAGGGCGCTGGAGCCGAACTTGGCGCGCAGCGCGGAGACGACCTTCTTGAAGGCGTCGGGGCCGCTGCTGTCGCAGGTCAGGCCACAGGCGTTCGGGTACTCCCAGTCGACGTCGATGCCGTCGAAGACGTCAGCCCAACGCGGGTCCTTGACGACGTTGTAGCAGGAGTCGGCGAAGGCCTGCGGGTTGGCGGCGGCCTGGGTGAAGCCACCGGACCAGGTCCAGCCACCGAAGGAGTAGATGACCTTGAGGTTCGGGTACATCTTCTTCAGCCTGCGGAGCTGGCCGAAGTTGCCGCGCAGGGCGCCGTTGTCCCAGGTGTCGCCGACGCCGTCGACGCTCTCACCGGCACCGTAGGACTTGTCGTAGTCGGCGTAGGCGTCGCCGATCGCGCAGCGGCCACCGGCGGTGTTGCCGAAGGCGTAGAGCAGGTGGGTCAGCTTCGGCGCGGTGCCGCTGGTGACCAGGTTCTTGACGTGGTAGTTACGGCCGTAGACGCCCCACTCGGTGAAGTAGCCGACGACCTTCTTGTTCCCGGCGGGGCCGGTGGGCGTGATGGTCGGGGTCACGGTGGGGGTGACCGTGGGCGTCACGGTCGGGGTCACGGTCGGCGTGACCGTGGGCGTCACGGTCGGCGTCACGGTGGGGGTGACGGTCGGCGTCACAGTGGGCGTCGGGGTGGCGTCCCCGCCCTCACAAGGCGCGCCGTTCAACTTACAGTTCGTCACACCGGAGACTCCGCCGGGGGATCCGGTGAAGCCGAAACTCACCGTGGCACCCGAGGCGAGCGCGCCGTTCCACGACTTGTTCGCGAAGGTGTAGTGGCTGCCGCTCTTGGTCATGTCGGCGTCCCACGCGGACGCGATCGACTTGCCGGCGGGGAGGTCGAACTCGACCTTCCAGCTGGTCAGGGCGGTCGAGCCCGCCTTCACCGTCACGTTGCCCTGGAAGCCGGTGCCCCAGTCAGAGGTGGTGGTGTAGACGGCGGTGGCGGAGGTGGCGGCCGTGGCGCTGCCCATCCCGATCCCCACCGGGACTATCAGCGCTGTGGCTGCGATCAAGGAGCCGATGGTCATTCGTCGCAAGGGTCGCTCCAGGTCAAAGAGTTCCTAGCCCCCGAATTCATAGGAAAGTTTCCTATTAGTTTCCAGAGCGTAGGTTCTCCTTCGTGGGCGGTCAATGGCTCGCTGACCGATATAAGGCGGATTTAAGGTTCACGGAAGCCTTGGCGAACCCGGCCTGAACGGAAAAGGGCCGGTCACACGCTGCGTGACCGGCCCGGCCCGGCCGAAAAAATCTTCCTGTGACGTTGACCCGGCGGTTGTCCCGTCGGTCAAGGGACCCTCAGTGGCGGGTGGTCCTCCTGGTGCCCTTCCTTCCGGAGGTCTTCTTCACGGTGTCCCCGGCCGCCTCCTCGGCTGTCTTCCCGGCTGTCTCGGTGGCGGGGCTCTCCGGCGGCGCGTCGTGCCGGAGCCAGACGGCGCCCAGCGGCGGCACGCGCAGCCGCGTCGAGTACGGCAGGCCGTGCCGCTCCTCCTCGACCGCCTCGACCGCGCCCATGTTGCCCACCCCGCTGCCCGCGTAGTCGTAGGCGTCGGTGTTGAGCGCCTCCTCCCAGGTGCCGGGAAGGGGCAGCCCCAGCCGGTAGTTCTCGTGCGGCGCGCCGGAGAGGTTGACCACGCAGGCCAGCGCCGAGCCGTCGGGGGCCAGACGCACGAAGGAGAGGACGTTCCCCTGGGCGTCGTCGGCGTCGATCCAGCGGAAACCGTCCGGGGTGTCGTCCTGGGTCCACAGCGCGGGCGTCTCCCGGTAGATCCGGTTGAGGTCGCGCACCAGCCGCTGCACCCCCTTGTGGCCGTCGAAGTCGAGCACCCACCAGTCGAGACCTCGGACCTCCGACCATTCGGACCCCTGCCCGAACTCGCCGCCCATGAACAGCAGCTGCTTTCCCGGGTGGGCCCACATGAAGGCGAAGAGCGCGCGCAGGTTCGCGAACCGCTGCCACTCGTCGCCGGGCATCTTGCCGAGCAGGGACCCCTTGCCGTGCACCACCTCGTCGTGCGACAGCGGCAGCACGAAGTTCTCCGAGAAGGCGTACATCAGGGAGAAGGTCATCTGGTGATGGTGGTACTGCCGGAAGACCGGCTCGTGCGCCAGATAGGCCAGGGTGTCGTGCATCCAGCCCATGTTCCACTTGAACCCGAAGCCGAGACCGCCAAGGTGCACGGGCCGGGAGACCCCGGGCCACGCGGTCGACTCCTCGGCCACGGTGATGATGCCCGGCTGGTCCCGGTAGACCAGCGAGTTCATCTCCTGCAGGAAGGCCACCGCGTCGAGGTCCTCCCGCCCGCCGTACTCGTTGGGCCGCCACTCGCCCTCGCGCCGCGAGTAGTCCAGGTAGAGCATCGAGGCGACCGCGTCCACCCGCAGCCCGTCCACGTGGAACTCGCGCAGCCAGTACAGCGCGTTGGCGACCAGGAAGTTGCGCACCTCCCTGCGGCCGAAGTCGAAGACGTAGGTGCCCCAGTCGGGGTGTTCGCCCCTGGTCGGGTCGGCGTGCTCGTAGAGCGCGGTGCCGTCGAACCTGGCCAGCGCCCAGTCGTCCATCGGGAAGTGCGCGGGCACCCAGTCGACCAGCACCCCGACGCCCGCCGCGTGCAGGCTGTCCACCAGGTGCCGGAAGTCGTCCGGGCCGCCGAAGCGGGACGTGGGCGCGTAGTAGGAGGTCACCTGGTAACCCCACGAGCCGCCGAACGGATGCTCGGCGACAGGCAGGAACTCCACGTGGGTGAACCCCATGTCCACCACGTACTCGACCAGCTCGACGGCCAGGTCCCGGTAGGACAGGCCGGGCCGCCACGAGCCGAGGTGCACCTCGTAAACGCTCATCGGCTCCTTCAGCGCGTCCGCCGCCGCGCGCCCGCGCAGCCACTCCTCGTCGTGCCACTCGTAGGAGGACCGTTCGACGACCGAGGCCGTGGCGGGCGGGATCTCGGTACGCCTGGCCATCGGGTCGGCCTTGGCCCGCCACACGCTGTCCGCGCCGAGCACGTTGAACTTGTAGCGCTCGCCCTCGCCGAGCCCGGGGACGAACACCTCCCAGACCCCGGACCTGCCCAGCGAACGCATCGGGTGGGCGGTGCCGTCCCAGTGGTTGAAGTCGCCGATCACCTGGATGCCCCGCGCGTTCGGCGCCCAGACGGCGAAGGCCGTACCCTCGACGTCCTCGTGCCGCATGACCCGCGCGCCGAGCACCTCCCACAGCCGCTCGTGGCGCCCCTCGCCGATCAGGTGCAGGTCCACCTCGCCCAGCGTCGGCCAGTGCCGGTAGGGATCGGCCATCTCGTACGGCTCCGCGCCCGGATAGGTGACCAGGAACCGGTAGTCGGGGATCTTGTCAAGACCGGGAATCGTCACCGCGAAGACGCCGTGGGCCAGGTGCTCCATGTCATGGGTGCGATCGTCCACGACGACCTGGACCTTCTCGGCCAGCGGTCGCAGCGTCCTGACGGTCACACCGCCGGCTCCCGGATGCGCGCCGAGGATCGAGTGCGGATCGTGGTGCGCTCCGCCCGCGAGCCGCTCCAGGTCCAAGTCCGCGTTCATGGATCACTCCCGTAGATCGGTATCCCCTAACCCTGCCCTACTCGGGCGTTACGACCCATGCCCTTGTCCGCTATCACCATGCGTGTCGTGAAAATGTGCGGATATGCGATGAGGAAAATCCTGTATGTCGCTATCACGCGGTGCGGAATACTGGCCGTCGGTTCCGTTGATCACCTGGAGGGCGGCGATGTGCGGTGACACGGCCGGGGCACCCGTTCCCACGCGCCCTCATCACTGGCCGCTCCCCGCGGAGACGGCCTTTCCTCCGCCGCCCCGCCCGCTGCGGCCGGTCAGAGGGCTCGCGACGGCCGTACTGACCCTGCTCGGCCTCGACACCCTCGTGGGGGCCGCCTGGGCGGTCGCGGCCGACCCCCTGGCCACCGTCGTCGAGGTCGTGGGTGAGGGCGCCCTCCCGCTGCTGTCGAACTCCGCGTTCCTGGTCGCGCTGACGGCCTCCAGGGCCCTGGTCAGGGCCGGTCTGGTCGTCGTCTTCCTGGTCTGGCTGGTACGGGCACGCCTGAACGCCGAGTCCCTCACCCGGGTCCCGCACCGCTGGTTCAAGATCTTCATCGTGCTCGGCTGGGCGCTGCCGATCGTCGGGTGGTGGATCCCCAAACAGATCGTGGACGACGTCTGGGCCGCCTCCCGTCCCGGCGGCGTGCGGGGGGAGAGCATCGGCAGGCAACCGCACTCCTGGCTGGTGTGGGCCTGGTGGATCGCGTGGCTGCTGGCCTTCTGGGTGATCCCGCTGTCGTCCGTCACGCTGCTGAGCCTCGCCGGGCGCCCGCCCGAGGAGGTGGGCGCGCTCGTCGGGTTCGGCCTCGACCCGTTCACCTGGATCCCCACACTGCTGGCCGCCGCCCTGCTGGCCATCGTCGTGGTACGGATCACCCGCTTCCAGGAGGCGCGGGTCGCGGCCGGAGGCTGACGGGCTCAGTGACCGCCGGCCCGGCGGACCGGCGGGGCGGGGCTCTGGCAGGACCCCCGGATGAAGGCCTCGCCGTCGGCGAACTCCGTCCCCGGCTCCGGGCGTCCGGAGTCCGTCGCGTACGGCCTCGCGGGTTCCCCCGAGGTCGCGAGGCGGCGGGTCAGCCACTGCGCGAACCGTCCGTGGGCCGTGACCACCGCCGCGAAGGCCACCGCCAGCGCCGCGAGCAAAGGCAGCCGCTCCTCTTCGGCCAGCAGGATGGACTTGGCGTCGGCGAACCCGGTCCTGGCCGAGGTCCAGCCGGTGACCAGCACGGTCACCCACCTGCCGCCGCGCCTGATGCCCGGCCGTGCGGTCGCGGTGATCGCGGCCGGTACGGCGAGCACGACGAAGACGACGGTGATCATCACCGTCGCCACCAGGGTGAAGGAGGTGTCCACGCCCACGGCGACCGCTACCCCGCGCATCAGCAGCCGGGCCGCGAGGCCTCCCAGAACTCCCGCGGCCAGCGCCCCCACCGCCGCCGCTAACACCACACGACCTCGAGCTACATCCCCATATCGCATTTAAATGGATTTAGAGGGATTTTCCCGGCGGGGCAATCCCAAAAACGAATCCGGAACCTCCTTGTGACCCACCTGTTTGGAACGGTTCACAAACCCCGGCGTCGAAGACGTGTCAACCGCCCGGCGTGCCGATCGCAGCCGGTGGGCGGGCTGTCGAGGCGGCGAACATATGGCTGCGATCCATGAGAAATTGACATGATCGAGTAACCGTGGACAATCAACACCGTTTTGCTCATCGGTAAAGATCATTTGTGAAGCCGGGGAGAGAGATGGCGCGAAGGAAGACGCCCTTGGAAGGCGACGGGCCGACCATGCGTTTCGCCGCCAGGCTGAGGGAGGCCCGCGAGAGGTCGGGACTCACGCTGCGCAGGCTGGCGGAGGTCTCGGGATACTCGCACAGCACCCTGTCCATCGCGGAGAGCGGCAGACGGCTGCCGACCTGGGAGGTGGCCGCCGCGTTCGTCCAGGCATGCGGCTCCCAGGACCTCGAACGGTGGCGTGGCTGGTGGGACGCCGCCTCCGAACACGAGGCGGCTCGGCCCGCTCCGGTCCCGGACGTCACGGCGAGCGCCGGGCCGGAACCCGTCACCGACCCTCCGTCGTCGCCCGTATCGGACGCGGCCGGGACGGACGACCCGCCCGGCTCCGTGTCGCCGGCTCCCGCCGTACCCGACGCCCCCGTGACTCCGGCCTCCCAACGACCGGGCCGGGGCGGGCCGCGCTGGTGGCACCTGCTGGCGGCGAGCGTGGCCTCCTCACTCCTGACGGCCACGGGTTTCCTGCTCCTGCCGACGATCCTCCCCGGGTCCTCCCCGGCACGCGGCCCGGCGACGGCCGTCCAGCCCCTGACGAACCAGTCCGGGCCGACCTTCCCGCCGGGCCCCGACCCCACCCCGGTGATGGCGTGCGGCGGCGCCACCCCGGGCTACGGATGCCACAAGAAGGACCCCGACGCCTCAGGATGCTGGAAGAACGCGCAACTGGCCGCGGCCTCCACCTTCTCCTACAAGGGCAAGGTGGTGGGCAAGCTGGAGAACTGGTACTCGGCGGAGTGCGGCACCAACTGGGCGGCGTTGCGGATGCCCACGGGATGGCGGGGCCGGGTCGAGATCGTCACGGCGACGACACGTGACTGCTACCCCATGGACTGCGTGAGCTTCTACGACAAGACCCCGCCCCTCTGGTCGGGCATGCTGTTCGGCATGAACCGGTCCACGACCGCCCTCGGCTACGTGAGGTTCCCGACCGGGGAGACGAAGGAGTTCGAGGCGTCAACCCCGGGACCCTGACCGGCATGAGCGTGTTCGTTGTGGTTCCCGGTGGAAGCCCGTGTTCTCCTCCGGTGTGTTGACACGTCGTTGACCTGCGACGACACACCGGTTGTTCGTTGCTGTGCATGGATGTCCACCCCGCTGTCCGATCTCTTCCCGCGCCGTCGGCCCGGACGGTACGACAGGGCCAGGCCGGTGCGACCGGCCTCCCGGCCCACCACTGCTCGCCTGCCCCGGCGGCACCGTGGCGGCACCGTGAGGCCGTTCCACAGCACCGGCGTCCCTGCAAACGGATCCCGGTCAGCCGGTGAACGGAACCGGCGGCCGGATCAGGATCGGCATCGGAAGGACTTTCACATGCGTTTCCGACTACTGCGCGTCGCGGTGCCCACCGCCGTCGTGGCGCTCACCCTCGCCACCACCAGCGGGGTCGCCCACGCGGCGACGTCCCACCAGGTCGTCTACCACGCCGACGGCAACTGGGCGGGGGAGGTGTGGTTCAACGCCGGCACGCACAACATGGCCAAGGGCCGCAACTCCTTCACGGTGAAGGACACCTTCTGCGGCGACGGATGGAAAGTGGGAGTGCACTACGAGATCCCCGCGCTCAACATCTACCGCACGTTCCTGCTCAACGGTGACTGCTCCGGGGAGAGCAGCTTCTCCGTCGTTTCCTACGACGTGGCGCCCTCCGCGATCCACTGGTGGGGCCTGAAGGCGAGCACGACCGAGAACCTGACCACGTACGAGTCGCAGGTGAACGACTACGTCGACTGACGACCACGCCAGGGCCGTGACGGTGCGGGCGGCCGTCGCGGCCGGAGAAGGAGCGGGTGACCCCGGAGTGCCCGAGGTGGCCTGACCAATCGGCGACGGGGGACACGGCCGTGGAGGGACCACCTCCACGGCCGTTTCGTTCATCCGGCCGGGGGCCGGGGACGGGCGGCCAGACGCCAGCGGGCCCAGCCGGTCTTGCCCGGAGGGTCGGGCAGGGGCGTGACACCGGAGGCGTCGGCGAGGGTGTCCACGATGCCCAGCCCCCTGCCGTGTACGGCCTCGACCCCCAGGTCCAGGTGGCGGGGCCGGTCGGGGCCGTGGTCGGTGACCCGTACACACAGCTCCCCGGCCCCCAGCCACAGGGAGAGCCTGACCGGGGGCTCGCCGTGGGTGACCGCGTTGGCCAGCAGTTCGCCGGTCACCAGGACCACGTCGTCCGTCATATGCGCCAGCCCCCAGGACTCCAGCGCGGCCCCCACAGAACGGCGTGCCCCACTGACGATCGACGGATCGTACGGCAGGTCCCAGCAGGCGGTACGCAGCCCGTCCTGTGTCCGGCGCATTGGGGCTCCCGGGGTCGTGGGGATGGAGGGCCCGCGTCCAGTTCCCGTGACCCGGGAAACTCCGGGGGCCGTGACGTCCGGACCGGCCGGGACGGCTCCCGGGAGGCTTGCCGGGACGCTGGGGCGGGGCGGTGCGGTCTGTTCGGCGGCGCGCATCAGGCGGCACAGCTCGTCCGCCGAACCGGCGCACACGACCAGGGGTTCCGGGGTCGGCCAGACGGCCGCGGCGTAGAAGCACCGGGTAGCCACGCCGTACCAGACGGCCCAGGCGGGCTCGATCTGGTCAAGCTGCTCGGCGCCGGCCCGGTTGGCGGGGTCCCACCGCCGCGTCCGAGGCCCGGAGAGCGGCTCACCGCGCCGATGCCGCCCCCCAAGCCGCCCCCAGCCCTCCCGCCAGATCACGCCCCCTCCCTCGGGTACGGCACGCTTCCGGCGTACGGCGGGCCTTCGAGGAAGGGCACCTCCTGAGAGGACGCGGCGCCGGGGAGCGGGACATTCCTGGGGGAGGCGGCACCGGGGAACGCGGCGGTTCCGGGGGAGGCGCTTTCGGAGAGCAGAGTGTTCTCGGGGGAGAGCGCGTCCTTGGAAAACGCCAAGGGCCGGAGGGCCGTTTCCGCGTTCTCCTTACCCAGAAGCGACATCTCCCTGTCCGGTGGGCCGCCGTCCTGGTAATGCGTTTCCCGACCCTCGACGCGCATTTTTTCACCCCTTTGATCCGGACATATCCGGTGATTTTTATGGTGACGGTATGAGGGGGCGCACTACTTGCATGACAAGGCCTCTCAGAGGGGCTTCTTCGCGTCCCCGCCCACTTCACAGAGTGCCCCTGACTGGCTACGTTGGGCACGGAAAGTTGAACCACATCGTGGCCACAGTTTGTACTGCGCTGTGCTGAAATTGTGCTGGCGTGTGCTGAGACTGTGCTGGTGTGCTGGCGCTGTAATAATCCCCCTGGCGGACGGAGAAGAAATGTCCGTGATAACCAAGTCCGACCCTTCGGCCAAGCCTCTGGTCATCCTGGGGGCTGAAATGCGTCAGCGCCGTGTGCGGTTCGGCCTCACCCAGGACCAGGTCGCGGAGGTCACCCAGTTCAGCCAGAGCCTGGTGGGCTTCATCGAGCGGGGCGAGCGCAGGCCGAGCCGCAACTTCATGGAGCGCTACGACAACGCCATCCAGGCGGGCGGTGAACTGGTCCTGCTGTGGGAGAAGCTCACCCACGCCACCAGCCCCCACTGGTTTCGAACCTGGCTGGACGTCGAACAGCAGGCGCAGAGTCTGCACACCTGGCAGCCACTCGTCGTCCCCGGCCTGCTGCAGACCGAGGAGTACGCCCGGCTGGTCATCCGGGGCGAACCCGGCATCACCGAGGAGCAGGTGGAGAAGGCCGTCACCGCCCGGATGAAGCGGCAGGAGATCTTCACCCGCGCCGCCCCGCCCCTGTTCCGCGCGATCCTGGACGAGGGCGTCCTGCGCCGTCCCATCGGCGGCAAGGCGGTCATGCGGAGGCAGCTCGAACGCCTGCTGGAGGCGGTAGAGTCCCCCCGGATCGGCCTCCAGGTCGTTCCCATGGCGCTCGGGGTGACGACCGGCATCCTCGGCGGCTTCGTGATCGCGAGGCTTCCTGGGCGGGCGGATACGGTGTATATCCAGTCTGCGGCTCACGGGCAGGTGTCGGATCGCCCGGAGGACGTGGAGCTCGTCCACAGCAGATACGACGCTCTACGAGCCGAGGCGCACCCCCAGCCTGTTTCCATCGCGTTGATCAGAGAGGCGGAGAAACTGTGGACCTGAGCGACGAGCTGAAGGCCGCGTCCTGGCGCAAGGCCACCAAGAGCGGCTCCGACCAGGGCGACTGCATCGAGGTGGCTCCGCTGTCGGGTGGCCGGGTGGGGGTCCGTGACACCGAGGCCCCTGGTCAGGCGCCGTTCGTGGTGAGCGCGAGCGTGTGGGACGCCTTCATCGACGGCGCCAAGAAGGGCGAGTTCGACTTCTGACGGTGAACCCGAGTGGGGCCGTCTTCTAGGGAAGCGCGGACCCACTCCGGTCAGCCATGTCGAGCAGGAGCCTCGCGGCCCGTTCCGCCCCGTCGGTGCGGACCGTCTCGGCCACGACGGCCGCGCGGGCACCCGTCCGGGGAGCCAGGGCGACCTTGAGCGCGGCCGACAGCGAATCGGCGGTCGGCGTCGGACCATCGTGCTCCACGCCGATGCCCAGCCCGGTCACCCGGCCCGCCCAGTACGGCTGGTCCGCGACCTGAGGCACGATCACCTGCGGCGCTCCGGCACGGGCCGCCGTCGTTGTCGTGCCCGCGCCGCCGTGGTGCACGACGGCGGCCACCCGGCCGAACAGCGCCTGCTGGTTGACCTCGCCGACGACGAGGCAGTCGTCCCGGTCGTCGATCGCTGTCAGGTCGGCCCAGCCGCTCCCGAGCAGGACACGGCGACCCCGTGCCCGAACGGCTTCGATGACGGCCCGGGAGATCTCCTGGGCGCTCGCGCCCCGCATCGGCATACTGCCGAAGCCCACGTACACCGGCTTGTCCCCGGCGGCCAGGAACGCCTCCAGGTCGGCGGGAAGCGGACGCTCGTCCGGCCTGATCCACGCGCCGGTCTGCGTCACGTCGAGCTCCGGCGTCTCCTGCCAGGGGCCCAGGACCGGGTCGGTCGCCAGGAACGGGCGGCCGGTGAAGACATGGTCGCGGATGCCGTTCACCGAGGGCAGGCCGACCGACGCCCGGTGGTCGTTGATCGTCTCGCCGAACAACGCGTCCTTGTGCTCGGCGTTGAGGGCCCACAGCTCCCGGTTGCCGGTCACCCCCTCGGGGATCGCCTGGCCCGGCCAGGGACGAGGCGCGTGATGCGGCGACGGCAGGTAGGACGGGGAGAGGGACGTGAACACATAGGGCACGCCCAGCTTCTCGGCCGCCGCCCGCGCACCGGCCACGGCGGGGAAGGAACCGGTCGCCACCACCGTGGCGCGGTCCTCGGCCACCTCGGCGACCGCCTCGTAGGCCATGGCGGTCAGCTCGGCGGCGATTCCGGCCAGGCCCGCCTTCGCCTTGTCGGGGATCGCCCCCGTCGCCAGCGCGCGGATCGGCCAGCCGAGGGGAGTCAGCGGCACGCCGGCATCGTCCAGCAGTTCCGCGAAGTCCGGCGGCGCGCACACTCGCACCTCGGCGCCGAGCGCCCGTAGCCGCACCGCCAGCCCCGTCATCGGCTCGACGTCCCCGCGCGACCCGTAGGTCACCAACACAACGCGCATTCCACAGCCCCCGATGTCCGTACGTTCCGGTGTCGAAGGAGGATTGTGCGGCAGAACCGGGGCCTTGTGGCAAGCCCCCCCATGCGCTATAGCTTGGTAGCGGCAGGAGGTGTATATCCCTCTTGCCCTTTTAGTCGTTTCGCCGTCCGGCAGGTGACCTCCCCGCCTCGGGAGACGACTTCGACATCCGCAGCCCGGCAGCCCATGGACGACCTGGAACCGTCCACGTCAAGGCGGGGCGGCGAAAGCCGGTGCTCGCGCCACCGGGAGACCGGCTCTCAACCACCGGAACGGCCGCCGGTCCTTTCCGGCTTACCTGGTCTGTCCCTGGAGAAGGTCACTCGCCGTCGAGGCGTTCGCGGAGCAGGTCGGCGTGGCCGTTGCGGCGGGCGTACTCCTCGATCACGTGGACGAGGATCCAGCGGTGCGAGAGCCCTGCCGCTCTCCGATGGTGCCCAGCGCCTTCACCAACGGCTGGGTGAACGGGTCGGTCAGGCGACGGTGTATTCGGCGTCGCCGAAGTCCGCCACCACGCGGACAGGGTGCGAATCTCACCTCTCTTCGACGAACCTGGCCGCGACTCCTTGGTGACAGAGAGAAGTGGGCTACTCGCCGACGGCGCCGTCGAGGCGTTCGCGGAGCAGGTCGGCGTGGCCGTTGTGGCGGGCGTACTCCTCGATCATGTGGACGAGGATCCAGCGGTGCGAGACGTCCTGGCCGTGGCGCTGCTGCTTTCCGATGGCGTCGAGCGGCACCCGGGCGGAGATCTCGCGGGCCGCGTCGATCTCGGCCCGCCAGATGGCGAAGGCCTCCTCGGATGAGGCGGTGTCCACGGCGTTGAAGTCGGCGTCGTAGTCGTCGGCCTTGGAGTAGAGGAGCGGGACGTCCTCACCGTTCAGCACCCGGCGGAACCACACACGTTCCACATGGGCCATGTGACGAAGCAGGCCGAGCAGCGACAGGGTCGACGGCGGCACGGAACGCTCGCGAAGCCGTTCGTCGGGCAGGCCGGCGCACTTGACGGCCAGGGTCTCGCGGTGCCAGTCGAGCCAGTTGTCCAGCATGGCGCGTTCGTCGGCGATGAAAGCGGGGGAAACGCGGTTGTCGGTCATGACTCGTGGTCCTCTCATCTTGATCGGCCTTGATCACCGCCGTCCAGCCTCTCACGGAGGCCCGACAACCTCTCAACGGCTTTTCGTACGGCGAGGCCCGCCGTGTGAGAGGGCCTCGCCGTACGGCGAGATCAGCGGAGGCCGGTGACCGGCAGGGGCGGGATGGCCTTCAGACAGGAGCGGTCACCGGTCGAGCCGGTGCGGATGAAGGCCGTCGCCAGTTTGGCCGCGCAACCGGTCTCCTCCCAGGTCGGCACGTGTCCGGCGGAGGGAACCTCCACGAAGGTGCTCACCGGGAACTGCTCCGCGGCCAGGCGCCCCTGGGAGACGGGGGTGTTGGTGTCGAGTTCACCGGAGAGCACGAGCACCGGGACGCGGGGCGCGGTGCCGTGGCCCGTGGGCCGGTCGGTACGGGGCCATTTGAGGCACAGGTCGGCGCCGTCCATCACGGCCTCGGTCCAGCCACGCGCGCTGAACGGCCCGAACCGCCCCTCGGCCCGTCGCAGCGCCCCGGTGAAGGCGGCGGTGCGGTCCTCGACGGTGGCCCGCCGGTCCCACACGGTCGGATAGTCGTTGCAGACGATCGACAGGGCCTGAGCCCTGGTGGCCCGCTTCTCCGGCGGCTGGGAGGCGAGTCCCTCGGCGAGCTGCCCGGCCAGGGCGACGAGCGGGGCCGTGTCACCGGAGACCGCCCGCGAGACCATGGCCGGCAGCTCGGACCAGACTCGCGGGGTGCCGTTGCTGCTCGCCACGTAGAAGTGGATCAAGGCGAGCATGTGCTCGTCGAGTAGCAGGGTACGGCGGCGCCCTGAGACCTCGATCTCGAAGGGAATGGGGCGTTCCCGCAGGCGGGTGGCCAGCCGTTCGAGGTTGGCGACCGCCTTCTCGCCCTGGCAGGCGCCGTCGCTGCGCGCGCACAGCCGCAGCAGGGCCCGTTCGACCGCCCGCGCGTTCGGGCGGCCCAGCGGGTCGAAGCGCAGGGGATAGGCCCCGGACAGGACGACGCTGCGGGTGTGCTCCGGGTGCCGGAAGGCGTAGACGGCGCTCAGATAGGTGCCGTAGGACACGCCGTACAGATCGACCCTGTCGACACCGAGGCGTGAGCGGACGGCGTCCAGGTCGTCGGCCAGTTCCGCCGAGGTGTAGGCCCGTGCCCGCTCTCCGAGCCGTCGTCCGCACGCCTCGACCTCGTCGATCTGCCGCTCTCGGGGGAGCAGGTCGTAGTCCGCGGGGACACCGCAGCCGACCGGCTCCGATCCGCCGGTGCCACGCGGATCGACCAGGAGCAGGTCGTGGTCGTCGCGCAGGGCGGTCATGTCCTCGGCGAAGCGTTCCGCGTAGGCGATCGCCGGTTCGCCGGGACCGCCGCTGACCACCATGACCGTTCCCGCAGGGGGACGGCCGACGTCGGTGCGCGGCAGGAGCGCGTAGGCGATCCGGTTCGTGCCCGCTGAGGGGTCGGCGCGGACCAGCGGCACCGTGATCTCTCCGCAGCGGGCCGCCGTTCCCTTCACGACCGGGCAGGGGACGTCGGAGACCGCCGCGGCCGTGGGGCGCGATCCGCCCGCCAGGGCAGGCAGTACGGGTGTCACGGCGGCCAGGGCGGCGCCGATCATGAGGGCGATGGGGATATGTCGTTTCGCCACGGGCCTCTCCTGTTTCTGGACGATGGAAGAGCCCGTCGATCCTCACGGCGACGCCGTACCCGGAGACATCCCACCAGCACCTCTCTTCTCGTGGTGCTGGCTGTACTCGGGACGACGGCGCCCGCGAGTGCCGGAAGCGGCTTTTCGGAGGCTGATATCGCGGGTGTGCCGTGCTTGGTGTCTTCGGCGTCCGGTGTCTGCCGGAAACGGCGCCCAAAGGGGGTGACGTCGGAATACGAGGTCATGATCGTTTGCGGGAAAAAGGCTTTCTGTGGAGTTGATCCCCAGGTCAGGGGCCTCCATGGCCTCTCGGCTGGGTTGGATGATTGCCGGTTATTGGTCTGCTTTCATCCTGTTTAGGGCTAGCCGTTTGTTTTTTGGGTGATGTTCGGCGGCGAAGGCGAACTTTCCATTGTTCCGGGAGGCCGTCTCGCATATGCTCCGTGCAAGTCACACGTACGGCCAAGCCGACTGGGAGGCAGGCATGGCTCGTTCCTGGGAGGCTGACCCGTCCGCGTTGTTCCAACGGCGCCTGGGAAAGTCGGCCAAGGAGCTTGACCGTTCCGACGGTCGAGACGAGTGCCCCGACATCTGGCAGCTGGACAACGGTGACATCGCGGTGATCGGCAGAGACCTCACCGCCGTCTACGGGCCACGTCTGCCGGAAGGCGTCTCCCTCGCTCCGGACGAGCGACTGGTCGTCATCCCCGGCATCATGCTCAGCGTCGCGAAGCCGGACATCGCCGATGTCTGACCTCCGCGCTCCCCATCTCATCCCGGCCCAGGGCGAGAGGCTCGTCAGAGAGGCCTACCGGCGCGACTTCCGGCAGCGGGAGGCGGTCCTCCGTAACCGCGACTCCTGGAAGCTCGAACGGCGCCAGCACTTCGAGGAGCAGGCCGTTCCCAGCTACGACGCCTTCCGCCGGGGTGACTGGGACGAGTCGATGCGGCTGCTCGAAGAGCGCACGGACAGCCTGCTCGCCATGACGCGTGAGGACGAGCTCCGCAACTCCTTCTTCCACCGGGTGCGGGTCGTCGAGACGCCGCTCACGCCGTACATGCGCTGGGAGCTGCGCTCGCTGCGGATGCGCGCGGAGTGCGGCGAGCGAATCCGGGTGGTCGCCGCCGAGGCGGTCGCGGTCTTCGAACGCGGCGGCCCGCTTCCCGAGGTGGTCGTCCTCGGCGGCCGGACTCTCTACCGCGTCCTCTACACCGAGGGCGGTGTCCCCGACGGCGCGTTCCGTTACACCACTCCCCACCTCGTCAGGGACTGGGAGGACTACATCAGAGGCCTCTACGAGACGGGCGAGGACGTCAGGTCCTATGTCGACCGGGAGCTCACCTCCCTCTCCTCGTCCACGGTCGGGTCGAAAACGGAGTAGCCGTCAAAAAGCACAGAGAAGATGAAGAAAACCCCGGCGGTTCGTACTCCGAACTGTCGGGGTCCTCACGTGACGTCGTGCAGGCCAGGAACGTCAGCGGGGGAGTGCACTTCCACGACCACGGCGGCAGGAACAGGGGCGCCTCCCCGGCTCCGGTTCCGGTTCCGCGTCAGCTTCCCGCGGACGTGCGAGGGTTCGTCAACCGCGTCGAGGAGTTCGAACGGCTGAACGCGGTCCTGACCGGTGAGGACGGCGACCCCAGGGTCATCTCGGTGTGCGTGATCGCCGGGACGGCGGGTGTCGGCAAGACCTCGCTCGCGTTGCGCTGGGCCCACCAGATCCAGGAGCGCTTCCCCGACGGGCAGCTCTACGTCAACCTGCGTGGCTACGACCCCGGAGAGCCGGTAACCGCCTACGACGCGCTGCACCGGTTCCTGGTCGCCCTCGGCGTCCGTGCCCACTCGGTGCCGCAGGACCTCGACGCCGCCGCCGCGCTCTACCGCTCGCTGCTGGCCGGCCGCAGGATGCTGGTCGTCCTCGACAACGCGGCCATGGTGAGCCAGGTCCGCCCCCTGCTGCCCGGCAGCGCGGGCTGCCTGGTCGTCGTCACCAGCCGCAGTCGTCTGTCGATCCTCGCCGTACGCGACGGGGCGCACCGCCTGACGCTGGGCACGCTCCCCGAGCCGGAGGCGGTCGCCCTGCTGCGGGCCGTCACCGCCGGATACCGTCCGGAGGACGACGAGAGCAAGCTCACCGAGCTGGCCAGACTGTGCGCCCGGCTGCCGCTGGCCCTGCGGATCGCCGCGGAACGGGCCGTCAGCTACCCCCACATGCGGCTGGACGACCTGATCGCCGACCTGCGTGACGAGTCCGCCCTGTGGGACGCCCTGAGCACCGGGGACGACGAGGAGGCCGGGGCCGTGCGGACGGTGTTCGCGTGGTCCTACCGCGCGCTGCCCGACCAGGTCGCCCGGCTCTTCCGGCTGCTCGGCCTGCACCCTGGCCCCGAGTTCGGGCTGCACGCCGCCGCCGCGCTCGGCGGGCTGACCCCGAGCAGGACACGGCAGCTGCTGGACTCCCTGGTCGGTGCCCACCTGCTCGAACAGACGACGCCGGGCCGCTACCAGTTCCACGACCTGCTGCGCGCCTACGCCGCCGACCAGGCGCAGCGGGACGGCTCCTACGACGACCGGCAGGCCGCGCTCCGCCGCGTCCTGGAGTGGTACCTGCACACCGCCGACGCCGCCCAGAACTGGATCGGCCCCGCCGAGAACCGGATACGGCTCACGCCTCCCACGGAGGGTGTGCGACCGCTGACCTTCGCCGACTACGACACGGCCGTCGACTGGTCGGAACGCGAGCACGCCAACCTCCTGCAGGTCGCCAGGACCGCGATCTCCGCCGGATACGACGAGCTGACCTGGCAGCTGGCGGTCGTGCTGGCCAACAGCCAGCCGCCCTCGGCGCCGGTCGCCGACTGGCTGGAGGTCGGCAGGCTCGGCCTGGCCGCGACGGAACGGCTCGGCGACCTGCCCGCGCGGGCACGGCTGCTCACCGAGTTCGGCATCGGCTACGTCCGGATCAACCGCCTGGACGAGAGCCTGGAGAGCCACCGCCAGGCGCTGGAGATCTGGACCGAGGTGGACGACCGGCTCGGTCAGGCCCACTCGCTCAACCTCATCGGGCTGGTCAACCTCCGCAGGAGGCGGTTGGACGACGCGGCGCAGCACTTCGAGCGGGCCGTCGCCGCCTTCCGGGAGCAGGGTTCCGCGCACTGGGAGGCCACCACCCTGGCCAACCTCGCCAGCACCCACTACCACGCCGGACGGCTCACCGAGGCGGAGCAGGCCGTACGGCGCGCACTGGAGATGCACCGCCTTCTTGAGAGCAAACGCGGTGAGGGCAACGCGCTGCGCCTGTTCAGCGACATCCTGCGTGAGCGGGGCGAGATCGAACAGGCGCTGGCCACGGCGAACGATGCGGTCGAAATCGCCCTCGTGCTCAGGAACAACCGGCTTGAGGGCTTCTGGCTCATCGCCCTCGGCAACGCCCAGCGGGCGGCCGGGCAGTTCGTCGACGCGCTGGCCTCCTTCCAGCGCTCGGCCACGCTCCACCGACGCCTCGGGGACCGCAGCCGGGAGGCACTGGCCTGGTACGGCACCGGCGAGACCTTCTACGCGCTCGACCGGCACGGGGAGGCGGCCGACTTCCACCGCCAGGCCGCCTCGATCCACCACATGCTCGGTGACACCTGGCACGAGGCCCTGGACCTCGACGCACTCGGCGCGTCCCTGGTGGAGGAGGACCCCGAGGCGGCCAGACGGCACTGGACGAAGGCGCTCGGCCTGCTCGCCGACTACGACGACCCCCGTGCGGCCGGGATCCGCCACCGGATCGAGCGACGGATCACCTCGGACTACTGAACGGCTCCCGCCGTGTCCCGGCGGGAGCCGCTTCAGGGGGCCTTCGAGAGGCCTTCAAAGAGTGGGGTCAGGCGCGGACGCCTTCGTGGAACACGCGGAACAGGAGCAGGGTCAGGCGCAGGTGAGGCCGGACTTGGGCTTGGGACCGCACGGACCCCGGTTGCCGCCGCCGTCCGTCACCGAGCCGGGCCTGGCCCAGATGAGGAAGCCGCCGTTGGCCAGGCCGGTGCTGCGGGCCACGGTGAGGGCGGCCTGCGTGACGGTGCCGGTGAACAGGTGCAGGCCGCCGCGGACGGTGTTCCCGCCCAGGTCGGTGAGCTTGCGGGGAGTCATGCCGTTGGCGAAGAAGATGTTGTCGGCGATCGGGTCGGGGTTGACCCCGGCCAGGTTCTGGTTGACCAGCAGGCCGACCGTCTTGTTGCTGTGGAAGACGTTGTTCTTCACGGTCGTGAGGGCGAACCCGCCGGTGCTCAGCAGCCCGACGGAGTTGTTCATGAAGACGTTGCCGTCGAAGGTGGTCCGCTGCCCGCCCTTGACCTCAAGGGCGGTGTCGGTGTTCCTGAGGAGGTTGTCCTGGAAGACGTTCTCACCCGCGTCGGCGGCGACGGTCACCGGGAAGTTGTCGAAGACCGTCCCGTTGTAGACGCCACCGGACCTGGCGGTCGTCAGCTTCCCGTTGGCCAGGGTGCTCGACGCCACCGTGACCTCGGGGGAGTCCTGGACGCTGACCTCCCCGTGCACGACGCACTGCTCGACCGTCGCCGTGGACTTCAGCACCGTCAGGCCCGTCAGAAGGCACAGGGCCGGGTTGCTGCCCGCCACGGTCAGGGTCGCGTCCTGCACCCGGGTCGCCCCTGCGGTGACCTGCACGTCGGAGAGCGTCGCCTCCACGGTGCCGCCGGCGGCGCCCGGCTGCACGGTCACCGCCTCTCCGCCCGTTCCCACGATCTTGCCGTTCTTCACGGTCACGCCCGAGGCCCGCAGGGTGAGGCCGGTCGCGGTGAGGACGTGCCCGCCCAGGTCGAGGGTCACGCCGTCGGTCGCGATGGTCAGCCCGCCGCCGGCGCACACCAGGTCGGCGGTCAGGGCGGCGTCCGCGGTCAGTGTGTCGCCGCAGTTCACCGCGGCCGCGCTCGCCTGCGCCGGTACGGCTCCGACGCCGGCGACCAGCAGGGCGCACGCCAGCAGCACCCCCGATCCGGATAAGATTCCCTTTGTTTTCCTTCCGTGATCCATGTTCGATTCTCCAGACTTCCGATGAGTTTTCTCGTGTTTTCCCCGAGCCGATGAGAAGGTTTTTTCGGCCGGAAGGATCACCGTCAAGATTGCCCCTCCCGTGGCGATCGCGGAAGTCAGTGAATTGGTCCGCCAGGGTTTGTGAATTCAATCCGTTCCGGGAGTGGCGTGCGTGGCGCGTGTTATGTCACGAGGACTATGGGGCAGCCGAAACACCTGGTGCGTCGCGGGGCCGTACGGGTGGTGAGGGCGTGACCGGATTCATGCCCTGAGATGGGCGGTGCCCACCCGTTCACCGGTTCGCGAGGACGGCAAGGGCTTGTCCTGGTAATTTCCGTGAACCCGTCAGGCGATTGCGAAAAGCTATGGGAAAGCCTTATGTCCGCTCTTTCCCAACCTCTCTCCGGCTTACGGCACCCTTTTCTTCGCCTCTCTCCGGAGACGGAAGTGGTGGTACGGCACCGCCGTACCCCGAAGGCGCACGGAAAATGTCGGTCGGGGATGGCAGGGTTGGGGTGACGCCGTACCGGTGGGTGGGAGCCCTGAGCGTGGAGGCACGACGATGACAACCTCTCCGTTGCGAGCCGGGTTCGACCGGGTGCGCCAGGCGATGGCCGCGCGTGTCGAGAAGGGCGAGTTGCCCGGCATGGTGCTTCTCGCCGCCCAGGGGGACGAGACGCTCGTCGAGCCGATCGGGGCGAAGGCCCTGGGCGGCGACGAGCCGATGCGGCGCGACACGATCTTCCGCGTCGGGTCGATGACGAAGGCCGTCCTGGCCGCGGCGACCATGGCGCTGGTGGAGGACGGCACGCTGAGGCTGGAGGAACCGGTCGACCGGCTGCTTCCCGAACTGGCCGGGCGTAGGGTGCTCAGGCGCCTCGACGGCCCGCTCGACGACACCGTCCCCGCCGCACGCCCGATCACGGTGGAGGACCTGCTGACTTTCCGGATGGGATACGGCCTGGTCTTCGGGGTCACGCCGGACTCGCCGTACCCCACGATCGACCTGCCCTATCCCGTCATCGAGGCGGCCCAGGAGCTCGAACTCGTCACCGGCCCGCCCGACCCCCGCACGCCGCACGACCCCGACGAGTGGATGCGACGCTTCGGCACGCTGCCGCTGATGTGCCAGCCGGGGGAGCGCTGGCAGTACAACACCGCCTCCCTCGTGCTCGGCGTGCTGGTCGCCCGCGCCACGGGCATGTCGCTCGGCGACCTGTTCAGGACACGCCTGTTCGAGCCGCTGGGCATGGCCGAGACCGGCTTCCACCTGCCCGCGGAACACCTCGGCAGGCTGCCGGTCCACTACATGACCGGTCCGACCGGCGAGCTGACGCCGCAGACGCACACCACCGACGAAGACTGGACCAGGCCGCCCGCCTTCCCCTCGGGAGCGGCCGGTCTGGTCTCCACCGTGGACGACTACCTGGCCTTCGCCCGCATGCTGCTGGCGGGGGGCGTCCACCAGGGACGCCGGGTGCTGTCCGAGCGGTCCGTCGAGCTGATCACGACCGACCACCTGACGGCCGGGCAGCGGGCGTCGGGCGACATCGTGCTCGCCGGTCACGGCTGGGGGTACGGCGTGGCCGTCGTCACCGAGCCGGACGAGATCTCCTCGGTCCCCGGCCGCTACGGCTGGAACGGCGGCTACGGCACCTTCTGGTTCAACCACCCCGCCCGCGACCTTGTCGTCATGGCCATGACCCAGACCTCCGACTTCCTGTTCAACGGCTCCCTGGCCGACCTGGGCCGGCTGGAGTCCTGAAAGCCCGTGCTCCATGAGTCTTCGTGCGGAGGCCCGGTACGGGTCAGGGCACCGGCGGGCGGCTTGGCCCACGCTCGCGGTCGGTGACGGGCAGGGGGCCGTTCGGCCCGTCCTCGGACGCGGGCGGTGCGTCCCTGGCGGGGCCTCTCAGCGGTCCGTTTCGAAGGCGGCCATGGGGACGGGCAGCCAGGTGGGGCGGTTGCGGGCCTCGTAGGCGACCTCGTAGACGGCCTTGCTCAGTTCGAGGGCGCGCAGCAGGACGGTGTCCTGGGGGTGGAGCCTGCCGCCGCCCGCCGCGTAGCCGTCCAGGAAGGACGCGCGGTTCAGCGCGGCCCACTCGGCCGCCCTGGGGCGCAGTGCCTCGGCGTCCGGATTGTCGGCGAGCAGGTGGCGGGCCGCGTACTCGAAGGAGCGCAGCATCCCGGCCACGTCGCGCAGCGGGGACGACAGCGCGCGGCGTTCGGCCAGCGGCTGACCGGGCTCGCCCTCGAAGTCGAGGACGACCCAGTCGGTCGTCGTGCGCATCACCTGGCCGAGGTGGTAGTCACCGTGGACACGCTGGACGGGCATCTCGGAGACCACGTCGGCCATCCGCTGGTAGGCGTCCTCGACCACCCGCGCGTGCGCGGCCAGCGCGGGCACCTCGGTGATCGCCTGGGCCAGGCGGCGGCGCTGGTCCTCGACCAGCTGCTTGACGTCCTGGGACTCCAGCACTCCGGTGGGGAAGGCGACGGCCAGTTCACGGTGGACCTCGGCGGTCGCCACGCCCAGCCGGTAGGCCTCGGCGCTGAAGTCGCCCCCCGCGTCCTCCGCCGAGGGGTCGAGTGAGGCGTACAGGTCGCGGACACTGGCCAGGGCCAGTGACCAGCCGTCGTTCGCGGTCGCGAGGAACTCCTGGGTCATCGCCAGCGTGGTCGTCTCCCCGTCGAGGTCGGTCTCGATCCACCCGTACGGCCGTGCGATGTGCCCGGCGCCGTGGCGGGCCAGGGCGGTGACGATCTCAAGCTCGGGGTTGACCCCGGGGATGAGGCGGCGGAACAGCTTGCAGATGTAGGTCTCGCCGTACACCAGGGAGGTGTTGGACTGCTCGGCGCTCAGCACCAGACTGCGCAGGGAGGTGTCGATCGAGGCGCCCTCCAGGTGGCGGAAGCGCAGGGGGCCCAGGTCACGGCCCTCGGCCATCCCGGTGAGCAGGGGCCCGGTGAGGTCGGGGTTGTAGACGGCGTCGTAGTAGTCGCCGCCGATCCTGGCGTGGCTGTAGCGGCCTGAGGCGTCGCCGTCCGTGCCGAGCAGAAGCTGGTAGCGGTCGTGGTCCCCGGCCTGGCGCACCGAGATGATCAGATGGCGCAGACCGGGGCTCAGTTCGACGTCGGAGTCGACGCCGAGTTCGTCTATCGGGCGCCCCTTACCGGCGAACCATCGCTGATGGGTGATCCAGCCGGAAAGGAGCTCCGTCAACACGGTCTCACGCCTCCTGGGATGTGGGCGGCAGGGTGAACCAGTAGAACCCATGCCCAGGAAGCGTCAAAAGATACGGAAGTTCGCCAATCGGCGGGAACGGAACTCCACCCATCGTCTCCACCGGCACCGAACCCTCGAAACGGCGCAGGTCGAGCTCGACCGGCTGCGGGAACCGCGACAGGTTGTTCACACACAGGATCCGGTCGTCGCCCAGCTCACGCACGTAGGCCAGGACGCTCGGGTTGGAGGAGTTCAGCTCGGTGTAGGCGCCCAGGCCGAAGACCGGGTGGCGCTTGCGGATGTCGATCATGCGCTTGGTCCAGTGCAGGAGGGAGCCGGAGCTCTTCTGCTGGGCCTCGACG
>NZ_JBIAVG010000024.1:0-132080 GCF_042893955.1 Streptosporangium sp. NPDC001559 | reverse complement strand
AGCTTCTTGGGCCCTTGCGGCTTTCGATCCACTCGGATCTCGAACCCCATCGCACTCCCCAAGCTGGGGTGTTGCGACGACCACTAGAAGGAGGGCGGGCCGGGGGTTCCGTCGTTTCGGGAGCCTCTCTCAGACCGTCAGCGGTTCGGGAACCAGTCTGGGAACGAGGCGGACGAGGACGACCATCGCCACCAGTTCGACCAGGGTCTGGGTGACCACCGCCAGCGGCGCGATGCCGAGTACGGCGGGCAGGGCCAGGGCGAGCGGCAGCACGACCAGGGAGTTGCGGGTGGCGGCGGAGAACATCACCGCCCGGGTGGCCGCCACATCGAGGCTTGCCACCCGGGCGGCGAGCCTGCCGACGGCGACGGCGAACACCACGAAGGCGGCGTACAGCGGGATCAGGCGCACCAGGGCGAGGGCCTGGGAGCCGACCGCGGCGATCTGAGAGCCGACGACGACGGTGAGGACGGCCATCATCAGCGGCACCATGGCTCCGGCCATGACCTCCTCGACGGTACGGCCGGCCCGGTGGCGGCGCGCGAGCGTCTGCACGATCGCCGCGGCGGCCAGCGGCGCGGCGATGAGCACGCCGAACGCCTCAAGGAACGGGGTGACCTCGACCACGGCGAGCACGTCCGAGCCCGCGAACACCAGCAGGTAGAGGGGCAGCAGAAGCATCTGCGCGAGCATCAGCAGCGGTGCCGCCGCCAGCAGCCGCGCTCGTGCCCCACCTGCCAGGCCGGTGAAGACGATCACGTAGTCGACGCACGGGGTCAGGAGCACCAGAAGCAACCCCAGGAGCAGCCCCCGGTCGTCGGCGACGAACCGGGACAGGCCATAGACGATCACCGGTACGACGACGAAGTTCGCCACCAGCACCGTGGCCAGGAAGCGCACGTCACGAAAGGCCCGTCCGATCTCGGCCATCGGCACGGCGAGGAAGGTCGCGAACAGCAGCAGCGCCAGCACCGGGTTGATCGCGTGCTCCAGAGCCGGGGCGATCCGGGGAGCGGTGAGTCCCGCGAACGCGCCGGCGGCGATCGCGGCCAGATAGAGGAGGATCTGGCGCCTGTCCCACCACTCCACGGCTCGGCTCATGTCCACGGTGTCTCTTCGTTCCTCTCGTCCCGAGGGCACATGCGCGCCGCCTGCCCGGGCCGGTCGCGACCTCGGGAAACGCGCACGCCGGCAAGGCTAGACCCTCGGGTCGGCTCGGCGGGTCCGTGCCCGCGGCCGGTGGCCGCACCACCAAGAGCGGTGCCTCGCGGCATGCCCGTGCCCGGAGATCACCTGGTGCCGAGCCCCGCCACCGGACGATCATTGTGCGCGGCGGCCCGCCGCCCCGGAATAGTTGAAACATCAACTGAGTTGTGAGTGGCGAACCACGCTGAAGGGAGCGCAGACATGCCCGCCGTAACCGTCGACAACGTCCTGGCCCTGCCCCGCATCCCGCAGGACCTGGGGATCGGCCGGAAGGTGCTCGCCGTCGAGACCGCGCCCAGCGGCTTCGAGGGCGAGGGCTTCCCCGTCCGCAAGGCCCTGGCGGCGATCAAGCTCGAATACCTCGACCCGTTCATCATGATGGACCAGATGGGCGAGGTGGACTACGCGCCAGGTGAGCCCAAGGGCACGCCGTGGCACCCGCACCGCGGCTTCGAGACCGTCACCTACATCATCGACGGCACGTTCGTCCACCAGGACTCCCACGGCGGCGGCGGTGTCATCGCCGACGGCGACACCCAATGGATGACCGCCGGATCGGGCCTGCTTCACATCGAGGCCCCGCCGGAGTGGCTCGTCCAGCAGGGTGGTCTCTTCCACGGCATCCAGCTCTGGGTGAACCTCCCCTCAAAGGACAAGATGCTCACCCCGAAGTACCAGGACATCGGACGTGCCAACGTCGCCCTGCTCAGCAGCCACGACGGTGGCGCCCTGGTACGGCTGATCGCCGGTGACGTGGCCGGGCACGCCGGGCCCGGTGCGACCCACACCCCGATCACCCTGCTGCACGCCAGCATCAGCCCCGGGGCGCAGCTCACGATGCCCTGGCGCAAGGACTTCAACGCCCTGGTCTACGCGCTGTCCGGCAAGGGCAGCGTCGGCGCGGAGAAGGCGTCCATCACCGGCGGGCAGCTCGCCGTCTTCGAGGGCTTCGGCAACCGGCCCGGCCTGGCCACCGACGCCGAGACCATCACGATCACCGCCTCACCCACCTCGGGCCTGGAGGTCATCGTCCTCGGCGGCGAGCCCATCGGCGAGCCGGTCGCCCACTACGGACCGTTCGTCATGAACACCCACGAGGAACTGGTCAAGGCCTTCGACGACTACAAGGCAGGCCGCCTGGGCTCGATCCCCGCTGGGGACCACGCCTGACGCACCCGTCTCCACCGTCTGGGCGGGGTCGGACCCGCCCAGACGAACATCGACACCTCCGGGGCCGGATATCAGGCCTGTCCCGTCGGTCACGTTCCGGTCGGCTTCCCGGCGCCGGGCATCAGGTGCGGGGCGTGCTCCCTGACCGCCTCGAACAGCCGGCTCTTCGAGGGGTTCACCATCGCCTTCCCGGCCACGGTCACGGTCGGCACGGTCTCGTTCCCATCCGCGACCGAGCGGACGAACGCCGCCGCGTCAGGGTCCTTCCAGATGTTGACCTCGCTGTAGCGCAGCCGTGTGAAGCGCAGCTGTGTGCGGAGCTTCATGCAGTACCTGCAGCCGGGGCGCCAGTAGACGACCACGCCCTTGTGGTCCGCGTCCTTGTACGACGTCGCCCGGCCCCGGCGTGGAAGGTTCGTGGCGATCAGCAACACAAGCACGACGACGAGGACGACTTGCGAAGAGGACATGGGGAAACTATCTCAAAGACCCCTTCGCATCTCTGGTCCCTGTCAAGGTGCACATCGCCCGGACGCGGCGCCGGTCGTCGTCCCTCGGGGTTGTCGGTGGGGTGATCTAGTGTCCCGGCCATGACTTCAGCGACGCAGGCGTACACGTACGCCGCGCCTTCCTCCCTTGTCGACGGGCGTCTCGGATTGGCGACCTCCGGCGGGCGGGCCCTGTCCGGCCCTGCCATGGCCCCCCGGTTCTTCAGCGGCGTGGTGACCCAGGCGGCCCCTGCCGCGGCGGCCCTGCTCGGCGTCGCCGACGTGGCGCTGGCCCGCTACCACCAGCCGCAGTCGCGGCCTGGCTGGGTGCGTGACCCGGTGGTGACGTGCAACGGAGACCGGTTGCGGTTCGAGTCGTTCTCGGCCTGCGGAGGCGTGTACGCCCGGCTTGATCTGCTGGGCGGCGCGCTCGACGGTGAGGTCTTCGACCGGGGCACCACCAACGTCGATGTGAACGCGCCGCTCCGGGAGGCGTTGGCGCGTATCGGCGCGCGTGATCCGTTGCACCTGGGAGTCGGGCTCGACGAACTGGTCGTGACCACGATGGACGGCGCGGTGGTGGAGAAGAAGGTGCCGCTGCCCGAGCGCTGGCTACGCGGCTTCGCCGAGGTGCAGGTCATCGCCTCGGGCATGGACCAGCGCGGTGAGCTGACCGGCATGGCGGCGGTGCGGTTCCTGCGCGGGCTGCCCAAGAAAGGCACGGTGTGGGTGGCGCAGGTGGGACGGGAGCTGAAGGTCTCCGACCGGAGGGTCCCCGGCTCGGTCCAGCTCGCCGGCCCCAACCGGCTCGGCACCCTCTTGCCGCTGCTGCGCTTCGCGAAGTCCCTGCGGATGTACGGCCCGGCCGACGCCGCCTGCAGCGCCTGGGAACTGGAGCTCCCCGGCATGCGCTACACGCTCACCCTCTCGCCTGAGCGCTGGCGCGGTTTCTCCGGTGAGGGCGCGGTGCTCGACGACCTGGCCACAGACGAGGCCGAGAACGACGCCGACGTGGTGGGCATGCTGCTCAACTTCGAGCCCGAGATCGAGATCGGCCTGCTGGCCGACCGCGCGGGCATCCCCGCCGGCCGGGTGCGGGCCGCGCTGACGCAGCTCGGTGTCGCAGGACGGGTCGGCTACGACCTGTCGGAGGCCGCCCACTTCCACCGTGAGCTGCCCTACGACAAGGACAACGTGATCCTGCTCAACCCACGGCTGGCCAAGGCGCGCAAGCTCGTCGACGCGGGAGCCGTACGCCTCGAAGGCGAGCTGGCCACCGTCCGGACCTCGGGCGGCGAGCGCCGGGTCTCGCTGACCGACGGGTCCTGCACCTGTGAGTGGTGGTGGGACCATCGCGGCTCCCGTGGGCCGTGCAAACACGTGCTGGCCGCCCGGATCGTCGCCCGTGCCGCCGTGGAGGTCTCCCGATGACTCTCTGGGCGGAGATCTGTGACCTGGTCGCCCGTAACCAGGTCACCCGCCTGGCCGCCCGGCTGGTCACGCTCACCGAGGAGGAGCGCGCCGAACTGGGCGGGCGGTTGCCCGGCCTCGTCAAGGAGCTGCGCCGTACCCTCACCGAGCAGATGCGCGCCGATCACCCCGACGACTTCGAGGAGACGGTCTTCTGGGAGGTCGGCGACCTGCTCGACAGACTGGCGGGCGGGCTGCTGCTGACCGGTGTCGGCGTCATCACCGGCCCTGCGGCGGCGGTGACGTGGATGACCGGACGCGACGTCAATCGCCGCTGGGCCGAGGCTGTCGACGTCGCCCAGGTGTGCCGGGTGGCGGCCACCCGCCCCGAACAGTGGCGTCGTGATGTCGCGGTCCGGCTGGTCCAGCGGGTGCGCCGTCCCGGCGACCGGATCGCGCCGCTGGCTGTGGCGCTACTGCGCGAGTCCGGCGCGGTGCCGCCCGACCACGACCCGCTGGTGGCCGCCTGGCTGGCCGCGCCGAGCGTGGCCGGTGACCCGCTGACCCCCGTGCTGCTGCCTCGTGTCTTCGACGCCGACGGTGCGGGCCGCGCCCTCCGTGACGAGCGGTTGGAGCCCCGGCCGACCCGCTGGCTGGCCGCCGCCGCCCGCCAGCTGCCCAGGGAACAGGCGCTCGACGGTTGCGTGAGCCGTTTCCTGCGCGGCGGCGAGGCGCAGGACCTGCGGTTCTTCGTCCGGCTGCACACGCTCCTCGCCCCCACTCCCGAGGAGTCCGCGCCCCGCCTGCGTGACTACCTGCGGTTGTTGCCGTCGGCTCCGGGAACGGTCGCCGAACTGGCCGCCGAGCAGGTACGTGGGGCGATGCCGCTCGACCATGCCGACCTGGTCGAGGCGGTCGAGGCGCTCACCTTCCGGGATGAGGCCAAGCTCGCCGCCACGGGCCTGCGCTGGCTCGACCAGGCGATCCGGGCCACTCCCGAGACGGCCGCCGATTTCGTGACCGCGCTGACCACGGCGTACGCGCACAAGTCCTTTGACGTGCGCAACCGCGCGGTTGAGCTGACCCTGAAGCACGCCGGCCTGTTCGCCGGCCGCCCTGAGGCGATCCTCGACGGCGTCCACCAGCTGCCCGTCGACCTGGGGGTGAAGCTGGCCGAGAGGTTCGGCGGGGAGGCTCCGGTGGAGGAACCGCTGGAGAGCAAGGAGTTCCCGCCGCTGCCCGAGCCGCCGGAGGCGCGGAGGTTCCCCGAGCCGTCGATCTCCCCCAACCACCATGAGCGTTGGATCGGCCAGGAGTGCTGGCTGGCGGCCTTCGTCGCCGGAGCCGCCGACGACCGGGTGGAGCTGCGCCGCAGACTCAAGCCTCGTGCCGAGCAGAACCAGGGGTACCGGCGCTCCGGGGAGGCGCGCCTCGACCCTGGCGACTGGCAGTCGGCGCTGTCCGCCGAGCTCGTCACTCCTGGGAGCGTTCCAGAGCTGCCGCCGGTCGAGCCGCGGAAGTTCTGGGACAGCGCGAACCACTCCGTACGAGTACGTGTCCTCACCCGTGGCGAGGAGCCCGATCCGGAGCAGCGGATCCGAGGGATCACGATAGGCGGCGTCTACCGGCCCGGCCGCTACCTCGACGACGACGCTCCGCTGCGCGCCTTCTTCATCACCTGGAACAGCGACGACGGCCCGGACGGGGCGACTGCCCGCGAGGGCGACGAACGGGTCCCCTTCACCGGGGGGCGGATCCACCTGTACGACTCCCCCGCCGACGTCGAGCAGTCGTGTCCCTCCGACGCCTTCGACGACGAGGAGGACGAGGAGGACGAGGAGATCGACGACGACGAGCTGCCGGATCGCCTCCATCCGGCGCGGAGGAGGCCCGGCGTCCTGTACGACGACTCCGCCGAGGCCATGCCGTCCTTCATCCTCGATCATGCCTACGAGCGCATGGCCGAGCTCGGTCTGGACCCCGCCCGGATCGCGGCGATGCGGGCGGGTGAGCGGGTACCCCCGCCAGGCCCGGACGAGCCGCTCGTGGAGGTGACCGTCGTCTTCGTCCCGTCCCGGCTGCGTTCCTTCATGCCCAAGGAGTTGCCCGAGCACGACGAGTGGCGGCGACGCAACCACCTGCCCCACCCCAATCGCGTCTCCCCACTTCATGATTTCCTGCTGCACCGCTACGTGGAACTCGTCGAAGCGCTCAGGAACGGCACCCTGCCGCCCGTACTGCTGGCCACTCCGACCTGGATGAGCGGCCATCTCGATCCCGACGTGCTGGTCGACCGGCTGGAGACCTGCGCCGCCGCCGGAGTCGAACCGCCCCCGGCCGACCTGGCGCAGGCGTTGTTGCGGTTGCCGCGGGGCAGCCATCAGGCCGCGGCAGAGCGGGCCGTCAAGGTCGACTCGGAGGCGGCGCGTTCGGCCGCCCGCTGGCTCGCCGGTGACGGCATGGCCGACCCCGAGTGCGGCCACGTGTGGCGCCACATGGTGAACGCGTCCATGGTCGATTTCGGCGACGGCGAACCGGAGCACTTCACCGAGGTCAGGCTGCAGCCGGTGTTGCGGGTGACGGTCCCGACCGGCCATCGGCTGATCGACGAGGTGCTGCTGCGTCAGCCGTTCGACTGGACGGTCGACGAGTACGGCGGCACGCTCCAGGCGTGGCCCGCCATGCTCCCCTCGCACCGCGAGGTCGTGGCCGTCAACTTCCTGCCCTTCCTGCTGCGCGGCCGCTGGGGCACGTGGGGGACGCCCACGGAGATCACCGGCCTGGAGATCGCCCAGGGCCCGATGGGCGAGTCCACGGCGGTGATCCTCGCTTACCTCCTGGTCGGAGGCGTTCCGGGCGTGATCCCGCTGGTCCTGAGCATGGCCGCCAGGGGCGAACTGCCCGCCGAGGAGATCGGCCGTCAGCTCGCGCTGGTGCTGCGCAGGACCTGGCTGGAGACCCGTTCCGCCATCGCGGCCCTGACCAGGCTGGCCGACGCCGGTGGCCACCAGGAGGTGTGGAGCATCCTGTGCGCTCTGCTGCCCGGGATGTTGCCGGGCGAGGGACAGCGCATCACCGTGACCCACGCCGAGCTCGTCGCCTTCGCCACCGACGTGGCACGCTGGACCGGTGCGAGCGGAGAGATCCCGGTCGTCGCCGGTTTCGCGCGCAGCCGCCGGAGGATCCGCCTCGTCCACGAGTGCAGGCGCCTTCACTCCCAGCTCACCGAGGGTGCCGCGTTCTCTCCTGCCGGCCACGGTCGCCACGGGGAGTGATCGGCTTTTGCCGTACGCGGTGGTCGCCGACTCCGAGAGGCGGTGATCGTGATGATCTCGGCGCCGGAACCCTCGGTGGCATCCACCCGGGTCCGTCCTCGGGGATGACTTCCCGGCCGCCGCCCGTCCGGTGAGACCGGTTCGCCGCTCCGGCCGCCACTAACACATCGGGCCGCGCGGATTCCGCGCGGCCCGATGGAAGAGCGATGTGACACCGGCCGGTCACCGGCGCCCGTCCGTGCTGGGGAATCAGGCGATCTGCCCTCGGTACCCGACCGGCCCCTCACCGGGGAAACGGGCGGTCCCTTCGAACTTGGTGCCGTTGTCGAAGAAGGTCACCGAGCCGTTGCCGGCGTTGTCGCTGCTCCAGGTCACCGTGGTGCCCGTGGCCGGGCGACCGTCGCCGGGGACGACCTGGCCGCGGCTGGCGATGGACAGGATGAGAGGAGTGTCCTGCTGCCATCCGCCGCCACCCGTGTGGATCTCGGTGTTGTACCTGGCCACTGTTGTCTCCTTCGCTCGGTTGAAGATGGAGACGCGGTCGGGCCCGTTCGGGATCCCTCGCGCGCCCCTTCATCCTGACACCACAGAAAGTGATTGATAAGTCACTTATGGTTGTCACGAAGCGATGAAGATGTGACGCCAGAGACAGTTGGGGCAGTTCTGGCCACCCGCCGCACGACCTCCGGGGGCGGCCCTGGTACGGCTTCGCGAAGAATGGGACGGTTTCGGGTGTGCCCGGCGGGGGTCTCCGCCGACGCGTATCGCGCCTTTCCCATATCCGGCGCCGGTTCTCCAAACAATTCACCGGTCACCCGTGTCTAAACAGTCGCGGGAGACCCGCACCATCTGAGACGCGAAAGGATCGTTTCGTGTGCGTCAGTGAATACGGGAGACCGATAACAGTTTTCTTGACAGTGGCGAATTCTGTCATGGAAAACCAGCGATGAACGAGGCCGTGTTCCACAGCGAGGACCTGCCCGCCTCCGACCGGTTCGTCCGGTGGCACGAAACGGCGGACCGGTCCCTGATGCCCACCGTGGTGCACAGCGACCACGAGGCCGACTTCCGTGCCACCATGCGTGTGCTCGACCTCGGCTCGACACAGGTGTACGCGGTGACCTGTCCGTCCCTGCGGTCACGCCGTACCTCCGCGCAGGTTCGCGGATCCGATCCCGAGACGTACTGTCTGTCGCTCGCCCGGCGCGGTACCACGCAGATCACCCAGTTCGGCAGGCAGGCGACCGCCGGGCCCGGGGACATGGTGTTCTACGACAACTCACATCCCTGTCACGGCGAGATCGTCGCCGACGAAACCGGCAGTTTCGAGGGACTGGTCCTGCAGGTCCCCAAGGCCGCGCTGTCGTTGCCCCCCGACGCGCTCACCTCCCTGGCCTCGGTCAGCCTGCCCTCCCGGGACGGCGTCGGCGCCCTGTTGCACCGCTATCTGGAGGAGCTGATGCGCAACGCCTCCGGCTACACCGCGGCCGACGCCTCCCGCCTGTCGGCCGTGACCGTCGCCCTGTTCACCGCGATGTGCGCCCACCACCTTGAGGTCACCGAGGCCCTGCCCCCCGAGACCCACCGGCAGGTGCTGAAGACGCGCATCCACGCCTTCATCCAGCGCGGCCTCGGCGATCCGGCGCTGTGCGCCGAGACCGTCGCCGCCGCCCACGGGATCTCCGTCCGCCACCTCTACCACCTCTTCGAGGAGCAGGGCCTGACCGTGGCGGCCTGGATACGCCGGTGCCGCCTGGAACGCTGCCGTCACGACCTGGCCGACCCGGCCCAGCGCTCCCTGCCGATCCACGCCATCGCCGCCCGGTGGGGGTTCGCCAGCAACGCCCACTTCAGCCGCACCTTCCGCGCCGCCTACGGCCTGTCCCCCGCCGGGTATCGCTCGTCGCGCGAATGGGTGTGGCGCGGCCGTGACCGACGCGGAGGTAAGCGGCCACTGCCGCCACCGGAGAACACGCCCTTTCCGGGGGTCGTGCAGAAACCATCAATAACAGGTACAGCAGCTGTCAATGACATATCGGCCATAAGCCAACAAACTAATCACAAGCTGCTCCCGAACGAGGGACAGGTCGCGCAGGAGACCAGTCCCATCGGTTCGTGAACAGCCCCACCGCGAGACCTTTCGCGTACGGCGGCGCGTGAGGAACCGACCCTCTCCCCCAGGCCCGGATCGGCGGGCGAGCCACGTACGCCCGCCGATCCGTTTCCCCGTCGTCGTTCTCCACGCCGAAGGTGATTCGCCATGCGCTCCCACAACGCGGACCGGCCGGTCCCCGTACGGGCGCCCGCCCAACCCGCACACGAAACCCGCCCTCAGAACGCCCGGAATCCCCAAGGCGTCCTGAAGCGCCGTGGGACAACCGCCGCCCGGCCGTGGAAACGGAATCTCCGATCAAGGCGCGACCAGACGTTCCCGAAGGAAGGCACGGATCTGCCCGGCGACCGCCTGGGGAGCGTTCAGGTCGGGGGCGTTGTGGTCCAGCCCGCGCGAGATCACGTACCGGGCGTCGGGCATCACCTCCGCCAGCCGGGGCAGCACGCCGGTCAGGTAGCCGGGCGTCTTCTCCCCGCCCAGCAGCAACGCCGGGGACGCGATGCCCGCGTATCTCGTGCCGTCGGAGTCGAGGCGGCCGATCTCGCCGATCTCCGCCGGGGTGGTCGCCATCATCGCCCGCATGTCGCGTCCCTCAATCCCGCTCAGCATCATGAACGCCAGCGCGCGGAACACCGGCGTCGGCGCGTTTCCGATCGGGGTCAGGCGAGTGCTCCTGAGGAAGGTCGCCATCGCCGCGACCTGCCTGCCCTCCCCCAGCAGACGGGTGAAATCCGGCAGCCAACGGGTGTCGAACGACCCTTCGACACTCACGCCCGGCTCGTACGCCATCAACGCGGCCACCCGCCTGCGCAGCCCGAGATGCAGGGCCACCAGGCCCCCGTAGCTGTGCCCGAAGACCAGGTCCGAGCCTGTGCGCTCCATGACGGCGACCGCGTCGTCGACCTCGGTCTCGACGCCGTAACCCGGACCCTGCGGTCCGCTCAGGCCACGTCCCCGTCGCTCGATCACATGCACCGCGTAGGTGTCCGACAGCTCCCGAGCCAGGACGCCGTAGTGATGGGCGCGCCGGTTGTTGCCGGGGATCACCACCAGCCCCGGCCCGTGTCCCTGGCTGAGAAACGCGATCGTCGTCCCGTCCGCGGAGGTCACCGCGTCGTCATGCCACTCGATCGCTGACTTGCCGCTCATTCGCCCCGTCCTCGGTGGAAGCAGACGTCGCTGCCGCACGCGAACCGGTACGGCTAGGATATGAAGTGTACGGTACGGTCTCGTTCGGTTAGGTGGGCATGGTCAGAGGGATCGCGCGCGAACAGGCGATTTTGACGGCGACGATCGAGTTGCTCGGCGAGATCGGCTATCAGGCGCTCACGATGGACGCGGTGGCTCAGCAGGCGCGCGCCAGCAAGCAGACCATCTACCGCCGGTGGCGGGGAAAACCCGAGCTGGTCAAGGCCGCACTGGACGCGCGCGACGCCGTACAGGTCACCGAGATCCCCTCGACCGGCACCCTGCGCGGTGACCTGCTGGCGGCCCTTGACACATTGTGCGCCCAGGCCGACGACCGGTACCTGACCATGATGACCGGGCTGATCCACGCGATGCGGACCGACGCCGAACTGGCCGAGACCCTGCGCTCACACGTGGCCGACGAGGACCGGGGGCCCTTCCAGGTGATCGTGGAGCGTGCCGTGGCCCGTGGCGAGGTGCCCGCGAGCACATCGACCGAGCCGGCGCATCAGGTGGCGGAGGGGCAGATCATGCGCCGGATGATCCTCGGTGGCCCACTCGACCACGAATTCCTGACCGACCTGGTGGACGACCTGCTCATGCCCCTGCTGACCAGGAGCTTCCCCGTCGAGGAAGGAGGGCGTTGAACGACACGGCGGGATGGTGAAGGCCGTTCCGGTTGCCGGGGAGCCCGGCGTGGCCGGGTGTCGGTATGGCTCGTGCAACCAGGTACAAGGGTATGAGTTAGCCCAGCTCAGCGGTGCCCTGCGGGTTCGAACGGGTGCGTGTGGACCACGAGCCGCGTCTCGGGGATACCGCGTAGAGTTCTGCAGTCACCGCCGAGCGCATGCTCCGTCCTTGGCGACCGTCGCCGCACAACGGCCCCGAACCGGGCGGGCTCCCGGGTGGACGCGAACGACCAGCCGGCACCGTTGCCCGTCATGGACCGTCCTCCCCGAACCGTCAGGCGGACCATCGGACGGGACGACCGGAGGGATCGGTGGTGAGCCATGTTCCGTCGCCGAGGAGCTGCAGGTCGTCGGCGTGTCGGGCATTGGATAGCAGCTCCGCCTCGACTCGGCCCGTGGGAACGTTGACCCGGTAGTGGCGGAACCATTCCTCCCCGTCCTCATCCTCTCCCATCAGGGCCACAACGACCGTGTCCAGGTCGAGGTAGCCGCCGCTCCACTCCAGGACCGCCTCGTCCGGGTCTTGGCCGAAGTCCTCTACCTGCAACGTGCCCGTCACCTCGCCGGAAGGGTAGGAGTGGAAGGCGACGTCAGCCTGTCCGTGATCAACCGTCATGAACTGCTTCCCGTCGGGCGACAGATCGATCAGAACTCGGTCCGCCCACGGATAGCGGACGGGCGCCAGGTGTCCGTTTGAGACGGTGGCCAGGTAGATGATCGAGCCGTCCTGGCCCTCGCCGATATCCAGGAGGACATACTCGTCGGTTGGATGCCGGAACTGCCAGCCACCGTGCCCGCTGGTCTCCAGGTCCGCCTGAGCCACGACTGCTCCACTCTCGGCATCGAGCACGACCCACTGGTCCGGCAGGTCCCGGCCGGCCATGGCGTCTGGCCGGTAGATCCACGCCCTGCGGTCGTCCAACGACAGGACGCATCCCGGCCGATTCCCATACCGGTCATCAGAGAACGGTTCGAACGCCGCCCGCCATCGCTCGTCGCCCGAACTCGTCACGCAGACGGCCGCGTTCAGCGTCGTGTAGACGACCCAACCAAGATCGGCTGATGCGGCATGTTCGACGACATCGTCCCCGGGACGTGGCACGAAGACCGCGGACGGAGTCAGCACACCGCGGGAGGGCGACGCCGTTTCATAGGCGCAGATCTGCCCGTCGACGAGCCGCGTGACGATCTGCAAGGAGCGAGGGGGCTGGACCATGCCGGGAGGCTAGCGCCTTACACGATCCTTCAAGAAACCATCGTTTTTGAAGGCCAGTGAGTGCCCTCAAGGCCTCGACTTGGGTCAGCACCATTCCGGTGCCGCCGGTGCTCGTTCTTGTCGGCTTGTGACCGCGCCTCCCGGTCGAGTCGGTCCCGGGTGCTCGGGCCGTCCGGGTTCCTCGCCGTGGCGGACATGATGCGCGCCTTGGCTCGCTGGTCCCATGACGTGGACCTGTGTTTGCTCATGCTTCGGGCGTACTCCCGGCACGGTCTTCCGGCAACCGCCCGCGCCGGAAGCTTCCTGTCTTCACGGGGTCGCGAGGCACCGGCCGGGCGAAGCTTGCAAGGCTTTCCCGGTTTGGCCGGTAGGTCGGTAACAGGTCGGCGACCCTGCCCCGCGCCAGGCCGGATCGAGGCCAGGCTAAGGGCTTGCAGATGATCAACTCAGCGAGTTAATCATCTGCAAGCCCTTAGGCCTGGTGGCGCTCCGGGTTGGTTCCGGATCCCGGGACCGAGGTTGCGTCCACGGAGGTGGTGTACGAGTTTTCGCTGGTGACAGGCGTGGCGTCGTGAAATGAAGACGGCCATCGCGTGATCCTTCAGGTTGCGAAACCAAGATCGAAGGAGAAGCAAGCGATGGCCGTACCCAACAGTGTGGACCCCGGTACCTGGCTGGCTCAGCGGATCCAGCAGCAGGACCCGGATCTGTTGCGATCCATGGTGAAGACCATGGCCGAGACGTTGATGTCGGCCGAGGCCGACGGCTTGTGCGGCGCCGACTACGGCGAGCGGACCGAGGAGCGCACCAACCGGCGCAACGGCTACCGCACCCGCGACTGGGACACCCGCGCCGGCACCGTTGAGCTCGCCATCCCGAAGCTGCGTTCGGGCTCCTACTTCCCCGAATGGCTGCTGGAGCGGCGCCGCCGGGCCGAGCAGGTACTGACCAGTGTGGTGGCCACCAGTTACCTGCTGGGCGTCTCCACCCGGCGGGTCGACAAGCTGGTGGAGCAGCTCGATATCAAGAACATCTCCAAGAGCCAGGTCAGCCAGATGGCCAAGGTGCTGGACGGGCAGGTGGAGGCCTTCCGCACCCGGGCGTTGGACGGCGGGCCATATGCGTTCGTGTGGCTGGACGCGCTGACCCAGAAGGTGCGTGAGGGCGGCCGGATCGTCAACGTGCACGTCCTGGTGGCCACCGCCGTGAACGCCAACGGCAACCGGGAGATCCTCGGACTGGAGGTCGCCTCGGCTGAGAACGGCGCGGGCTGGCTGGCCTTCCTGCGCACCCTGGTGGCCCGCGGCCTGGGCGGGGTGCGGCTGGTGGTCTCCGACGCTCACACGGGCCTGGTGGAGGCGATCGGCGCGACCTTGCCGGGCGCGTCCTGGCAGAGATGCCGCACCCACTACCTGCGCAACCTCTTGACGACGGTGCCCAAATCGGCGCAGCCGTGGGTGGCGACTCTGGTGCGCACCATCTTCGACCAGCCTGCCGCCGAGGCCGTGCGCACCCAGCACGCCTGGGTCATCGAGGCGCTGGAGGCGAAGTTTCCGGCCGCGTGCGGGCATCTGGACGCCGCCCGGGAGGAAGTCCTGGCGTTCGCCGCCTTCCCGCGCGAGGTCTGGAAGCAGATCTGGTCCAACAACCCGCAGGAGCGGTTGAACAAGGAGATCCGCCGCCGCACCGACGTGGTCGGCATCTTCCCCGACCGGGCCGCGATCGTCCGTCTTGTCGGTGCGGTTTTGGCCGAGCAGACCGATGAGTGGACCGAGGCCCGCCGCTACATGGGACTCGACGTGCTGGCCAAGTGCCGGATGCGCGTCCTTACCGGCGACACACCGGCCCATAATCCGCTACCGCAGACACTTACCGCTTAACCTGCAGAAACAGGATCACGCGGAGATCAACTCATACACCACTCCGTTGGACGTGACCGGGACCGACATCATTTGAAGGGCGACTTGCCGCCAAAAAGGGTCTGCCAATTCCGGAGCCGCCAGCGGCTCAGAACATCCGGCTCGGAGGAGGTCCCCGTGCTGACCGGCGCTGAGCTGCTCGCTGAGTTGAAGGGCTGGGTGGCTTCTCGTGGTTCTGACCTGTCTGCCGTAGGTCTACAGCACGAACTAACCGAGTCGCCCGAAGATCGGAATCCCCAGTCGATTTGGTGGATTTTGGAGTCAGATGATCGGCTTGCTGAGATTATTCTCTGGAGTAACGGTCACGCTGAACTCCAGTTCGCAGAGGTTGCCTCAGGGGAAATCTCCGCCATAATGCGTGAATTGGCGACAGAAGAAGACGTCCAGGATGCTTTGAACTCCATCGTTGAATGGATGACACTGCCGGTTGATGGGTGAGTTTCGAGCGATCGCCTCAAGCCTGAGTAACCACCGATGGAGACCGCTGATCCCCTTCGGTGGCTGGTCGTCGCTCGTGCACGCCCCTGTTGCCGTCAGCGTCGCCGTCAAGCCGGAGGGCCTGTTGTAGGAAACAGGCAACCGCTGTGAGCTGGGCGAACGCATTGCTGTCGTCAGTCGGGCATGTTGCTCACTTGCGGGTACGCGCAGGGGTCAAGGCAGGCTTTCGCCTTGACCCCTGCGAGACCCCCACGTGGCCCTGTCCTACTTCTTCGACGCCCTGTCGACGGCGGCCGACGCCCGGAGGGAGGGTCGGGTGTGGGCGGAGCTCATGGATTCGGTGGGGTGCCGGCTCGTGGTCCGCTGATCACCTACCCGGTTGGGCCGGTGCCCTGTTCGCGTAGACAGCCCCCGATATTGCTCGCCAGATTCGGTGCCTGTTCAGCTGTCCTTGGCCATGCTGCCTGATCTCAGCTGGGCACCGTGTCGCTCAGCGCGTACTCCGCGGCAGGTCCCCCGAGGCCGCGGGGCGTCTGGGTGCGGTAGGAGTGGCCGAGCTCTGGGCCGAGTCCGAAGTAGTGGCGGAAGTTGTAGATGAGCGGACTCCAGGCGGCGGGGTCGATGTGGTCGGTGCCAGGAACGACGATGCGGGAGTCTGCGTGCACCTTGCACACGACGGCCTCGACGATGAGGAAGTCCTCGAAGAGGTCCGGCCGCACCCGCTCGGCACGGGCCTCCAGCTGGATGGGGCATCCGGCGACGCGAGGCGGCCGGACCAGATGGGAGGGCTCGCCGGTCACGCCTGCGGCGGCGAACTTGTCCGGCTCGAAGCGGCAGCCCTTGGGTTTGCCGGAGGGAACCGGGTTCCGGCCGGTCAGTGGCGCCAGTCGCTCCACGGCCGGCCACTGGGCGGGGGCAGGCAGGCTGATGACCAGGTCGGGACGACTACCGAGGTTGGACGCGGTCTGCCCGTCAAGCCCCAGCCCCATCACGACCGTCTGCCCGAGGGCCCACGCGGACGATATCGGGGCGAGGTTGAACGAGCCATCCTGGTTCTCCGTCGTCAAGAGCACCACCGGCGTCCCGAAGTACAGGATGCTCGGCTCGATCTCCAGGTGGGTCACGACCGTCTGCGCGGGCAGGGAGCTGGGAGATGCCGTGTTCATGGTGCGCAGCCTAGGATCCGGTTGTTTCGGCCAGAACCGAAACGTCGCAGGGGGCAGAGGAAGAGATGTCGGGATCTCGTGCACCCTGCGCTCGTCCCTCCCGGCCCAAGGGCCTTCTGCGCTGCGACCATCGCCGCCCACCCGCCGCTCTCGCCTTGTCCTGGTCGCCTGCACGGCTGTCAGCCGTGGCGGGCTTCCCCCATCTCCTGGACGCGGAGACGTCCTGCCCGGCTCGGACGTGCCACGCCGGGTCACCGCCTGGCGGTGCCGGTGTCCGATGTCACGGGATCCGCCAGCCCGGAGGAGGTGAACGACCGTGCCGACTTCTGGTCGTCCGCATCCGCTCGCAGGGCTTGGCGTCGGACGCGTAGGGTTACGAGCCCGGTCACGGCCAGGCCTGCCAGGCCCAGCGCCATGCCGATCCAGGCCGGTGCCGCGTATCCGTACCCGGCCTCGACGGTGAGCCCGGCGAGCAGGGAGCCGAGGGCGTTGGCCAGATTGAAGGCGCCGATGTTGGCCGCCGAGGCCAGCGAGGGAGCCTGCGAGGCACTGTCCAGCACCCACGTCTGCAGCGGCGGGATCGTCGCGAAGGCGGCCACCCCGAACAGGACGATCGCGGCGATGAAGGCCGGCTGGTTGCCCGCTGCCACAGCGACGATCGCCGACAGGACGGTGAGGGCGCCGACGGAGACGTAGACCGCGGGTAGCACGGCCCGGTCGGCCAGGCGACCACCAAGGAGATTGCCCGCGACCAGGCCGATCCCCAGCAGCCCCATGACGGTGGGCACCGCGCCCGGGGAGAAACCGCCCACGTCGGTCATCATCGGTGCGATGAAGGTGATCACCGTGAACACCGGCGCGAATCCGAACACGGTCATGGCCAGCGCCGGCCAAACGCCCCCTTGCCGGAAGACACTCAGTTCGCGCAGGAGGCTCTGTCCCTGGGGGCGCGGGTGGGAGGGGACCAGCGCCCCCACTCCGGCAAGGCCGACAGCCGCGACGGCGACGACGGCCCAGAAGGTGGCGCGCCAGCCGAACGCCTGCCCGATCGCGGTGCCGGCGGGAACGCCGAGGACGTTCGCCAGACTCAGGCCGGAGAACATCACCGACAGCGCACGGGCGCGCTTGGCCGGTTCCACCAGGTCGGCCGCGACGACGGCGCCGACGCCGAAGAAGGCGCCATGGGAGAAGGCCGCGACGATCCGCCCGGCCATCAGCACACCGTAGGTGGGGGCCAGCGCTGAGAGCAGGTTCCCGGCCAGGAAGAGGACCATCAGGGCGAGCAGCATGGTCTTGCGGCGCAGGCGCGTCCCCGCGATGGTGAGAAGGGGCGCGCCGATGACCACGCCGGCGGCGTATCCCGAGACCAGCAGCCCGGCGGCCGGAACGCTGACATTGAAGTCGGCGGCCAGCTCAGGCAGTAGGCCGTTAATGATGAATTCGGTGGTTCCGATGCCGAATGCGCTTATCGCAAGGGCGAGCAGAGCCACGGGCATGAGGGGCTCCTGTCAGCGATGGGGAGAGGTCAGCGCGGGTAGGCGCCGCCGTCCAGGCTCAGCACCTGGTTGGTGAGGTATCCGTTGCGCAGGACGGACAGCGCCAGGTCGGCGACCTCCTCGGGCCGGCCGAACCGGCCGACGGGCAAGGCGCGGGGATCGGCGTTGCCGGGCAGCATGCGTGTGTCGGCGATCAGAGCGGGCGCCAGGGCGTTGACCGTCACGCCGCGGGAGGCGACGCGGGCGGCCAGGAAGTGGGTCAGGCCGTGCAGCCCGGCCTTGGAGGCGGCGTAGTCCGCGCCGACGACGCCGCCGGTGAAGGCGGCGACCGAGGACATGAACAGCACGCGCCCATACCCGCGTGCGGTCATGCCCGGCAGGGCGTGCTGGGCCAGCAGGAAAGGGGCACGCAGATTGATCGCGAGCGTGCGGTCCCACGCCTGGAGGTCCAGCGTGGTGTAGTCCTGCTGGAGCGCGTGCCCGGCGTTGGGGATCAGGATGTCGACGGGGCCGCCGAGCGCGTCGGCGGCCTCATCCAGCAGTCTGGCCGGGATATGAGGGTCGGCGAGGTCGCCGGCGAGCGCGACCGCGTCGACCCTCGCGTCCTGGGCCTGAGCGGCCAGCTCATGGGCCGGGCCGGAGTGCGAACCGTAGACGAAGGCGGTCTTCACACCGGCGGCGATGAGGCGTCGGCCCAGTGCTTGGCCGATGCCGCCTGACGCCCCGGTGAGCAAGGCCACCCTGCCGGACACATCGTGATCGCTCATCCCCCGCCCTTCCCTGCGCGCCGCGGTTGTACGGATGACCGGCGGATCAAAGGTCTGCCGGGTGATCTCCTCGCCGAAGGCATGGGCGGGATCCGCTCGTACGGGCTGAGGACCGCCGGGCGGAATCCCACCGTCCACGTCGGGACCGTCATGCCCGTGCCAGGGTGAAGCCGATGCCTGCGCCCATCCCCAAGCCGTACGCGAGCTGGATCAGCAGCTCCACGGCCGGCTCCAGGTAGCGGGCGTTGGCCAGCGGTCCTGCGTCCACGGCGTCGAAGCCGAGCTGCGCGCCCAACTCCAGCACGGTCTTCTTGGCGGCCTCATCGTCGGAGGCCACCGGCAGGAACAGGCCAGGGGTGTCCAGGGTGGAGGCGAACACGGTGTTGAAGGCCTTGACCACTCGGGCGCCGGGCAGTGCGGCGGCGACCTGCTCCCCCGCCGAGGTGGTGTGCCCGATGGTCAGCGACATGAAGTCGGCCGCCAGCGGGTTGGTGACGTCGATCACGACCTTGTCCCGCAGAGCGGACTTGATCTTGGCGTCGATCTGGGCGACGGCGGGGAACGGTACGGCCAGCACGATGACGTCGGCCTCGGCGACCTGCGCCGCGACCTGGTCCGGAGCGGTGGAGGAGTTCGCCGTGCTGACCGTGTGCCCGGCCGCGGTGAGGCGGTGCTCCAGAGCGGAGCCGACGTTGCCCTTGCCGATGATGCCGATCTTCATGAGTGGCCCTTTCCGAGATGCGAGGCGCGTCGATGGCACGACACGAAATGCGTCGAATTCGACGCATTTGTGCAACGGGATCGATGGTACGGATGCGTCGAATTCGACGCAACTTCGATAGGCTTCCGGCATGAGCGAACCGCGGTGGTTGGACGAGACACAGATGCGCGCCTGGACCGGCTTCCTGGAAACCTCCGGCCTGCTCCAGCGCCACGTGGAACGGCAACTTCGAGAGGACGCCGGGCTCACCATGATCCAGTACGAGATCCTGCACTGGGCCAACGAGTGCGCCCCCCAGCACCGGTGCATCACCGAGCTCGCCGACCTGATGATCACCTCGCGCAGCGGCCTGAGCTACCAGGTGGCCCAGCTGGAGAAGGCCGGACTGTTGCGCCGCGAAACCGACACCAACGATGAACGCAGGGCCATGGTCGTCATCACCGAAGACGGTCGGCGACTCCTTGCGAAGACCGCGCCCGGACATGTGGAGGCGGTCCGTGACGGCCTGATCGATCTCTTGACCGGTGAGCAGGTCGCCCAGCTCGCCGACATCATGGACAGCGTGCGCACCCGGCTGCGTTCCCGTGTGCCGTCGGCCACCTCCCGCAGAAGGACCACCTGAGAAGAAGTGGTCATGAGCGGGGCTCCGTCCGGCGAAGGCGGCCGGTGAGGCGGTGCCGGTTGGCGGCGAGCCGCACCCGTGCGCCGGAGTGATCGACCTTCTCTGAAGGGCTCCCGGTAGCGATCGCGAAAAATCCAACAGATATGGGCCTGGCTTGCATGGATGGGCTCTGGGCCCGCCGTGCCATGATCGTGTTTCTCCAGGAGTTCCCGCAGGCCGGAAGCAATACCGTCGGATTCTGCCCCATTGCTACCGGGACCCCTGGTAGCCCTTTCCGGCCTACTTGGTCTGCCCTCCTCCGGATCTTCCCGCTGCCCCGGTTCGCCGACGAGCGACTGCCCGGGCCTGACCGGCATGGTCAGCGGCTCCACCCAGGATTTTCTGAGGCGGCCCTCACCTGGGACTCCGCCGGGCGGCTGAGGCGTGCAGGAAGAACAAGACTGTTGCCCGCAGATTTTTTCGTGCACGGTTGTCGGCGTCTTCCCCTACGCCGACAGGAGTCCCAGCATGCCCGAAATCATGCCTTTGCATCTCGCGGGCAACAACGCGCCGGTCGCCGAGGAAGTGACCCTGGAACCGTCCAAGGTCGTCGGCGAGATCCCGCCCGAGCTGAGCGGGCAGTTCTTCCGCAACGGGCCGAATCCGCGTACCGGCTGGTCACCGCACTCCTTCGCGGGCGACGGAATGATCCACACCATCGCGTTGGAAGGTGGCAGGGCACGCTGGTACCGCAACCGGTACGTGCGTACGCCACTGTATGAGCACCCCGGCCAGTCCCGCTTCGCCCTCGCCTTCGACCAGGAGACAGGCCGGATCGACTACCGGGTGACCACGGCCAACACCCACCTGATCGCGCACGCGGGCCGACTACTCGCCCTGGAAGAGGGCGGCTTTCCGTACGAGGTGACGCCGGACCTCGCCACGATCGGGGTGCACACCTTCGGCGGGGGCCTGCAGACCCCGATGACCGCGCACCCGAAGACCTGCCCGATCACCGGTGAGCTGTTGTTCTTCGGATATCAGCTACGTCCGCCGTACCTGACCTACTACCGTGTCTCGGCTGCCGGTGAGGTGGTGCAGACGCGGGTCGTGGACGTGCCGCGCGCGACGATGACGCACGACTTCGCGATCACCCGCAACCATGTGATCTTCATGGACCTGCCGGTCGTCTTCGACTACGTCCAGGCCGCGGCGGGCGGGCCGCCGTGGCGCTGGGATGACGCGCACCGCGCCCGGTTCGGCGTGCTGGCACGTACAGCCGGCGACGACGCGCCCATACGCTGGTTCGACGTCGCTCCGTGCTACGTGTGGCACACCATGAACGCCTTCGAGGACCCGCAAGGCGACACGATCACCGTCACCGGCACCCGCGTCCCCACGTTGTGGCGCGGCGGCGCCGACGACCTGGAGGGAGGGCTCCCGGTCGTGCACCGCTGGACGCTGAACCTGAGGTCAGGCGCGGTCGCCGAGGAACCGTTCGACGACGCACCCAGCGAGTACCCCCGCGTGGCCGACTCGGTGCTCGGACTGCCCCACCGTTACGGCTACACGACGAGCTTCTCCCTGGACGCCGAGCCTGAGCGGTCAGAGATCTACGGCTACGACCTCACCAGCGGTGGCGAACGGACGATGCACCGTCTCCCTCGAGGCCACACCTGTGGCGAGGCCGTCTTCGTACCCCGGGCCGGGGCCGGCGAGAACGAGGGCTTCCTGATGACGTTCGCTCACGACCGCAGCACCGGCACGGGCTACCTGGCCGTCCTGGACGCCGCCAACCTGGCCGCGCCTCCGCTCGCCGAGGTACACGTCCCGGTGCGCATCCCCGCGGGTTTCCACGCCAACTGGATTCCGGTTTGAGTAAGCGCAGGCGGAGCGGAAGGTGTGTGGAAGGCCGCGGCGTCGGCGAAGCCCCGCCGGATTGCGATGGCGCGAATCGGCCGGCGACCACCTCGATCAGCTCGTCTTCATCGACGCCTACGTCCCGGACGATGGGGATTCATGTTGGTCTTTGACCAGCGACAGCTTCCGCGAGTTGTTCATAGTCGGCGCCCGCGCCGACGGTCGATGGGTCGCAGTCCCCGAAGGACTCGACCCCCGCGCGACCGCACCCCCTGGCGAACCTCGTCCAGTCGATCAGGCTGAAAGGCAACCCCAGCCGCGCGCTCGGCCGAACGTTCATCAGTGGTGGCGCATGGCCGGGTAGCCCGTTCGTGACCCTGACCGAACGGTTGCGCAACGACTCAAGCTGGCAGGTTCACGAGATCCCCGTCGGCCACAGCATCGCCCGCCGCGATTCGCACAGCCTCGCGGCCGTTCTCGGCGCACTGTCGCCGGGCTCCGCCTGACGCGCAGCCGCTCACTCCTCTGTGCCATCGTCGTCCTCGTAGAGGTGGACGGTCGCCGAGTCGGAGCTGTATCCGGCGCACGCGGCTCCTGTGCGGTGGAAAGTTCCTCAGCTGTGGAGAGTTCCGCCTTTAACGGTGCTCTGAACTGCGGAAATACACACCGTTTCCGGTGAGGCAGGAAAAATTCGCGTTTGGGGGCGCGGCAGATTCCCCGATGGTCGCTCTTCAGCGGTGCTTCCCGGGATGGGGTGCCGCCGGAATACGGCGGAAACGGGCCGCGCCGGGACGCCGACCGGACAGAACCGAGGTTCTGTCCGGTGCGCCGATCGCTGTTGTCGCTGGGGCCGGTGACGCGTTTCTTGGCCCTCCACTCGCCGGGTGGCCCCGGTTGGGTCGCCGGCCATGGACTGCCCGAACAGCACGCCTGCGGCATGCTCCACATGAGGTGCTGTCGCGTTCCTGCCCACGGACTGACCGAGCGGGGTCAACACGCACTCAACATGGACTCAACATCGGCCTGCCTATCTTCCTGTTCACCACACGAAGAAGGAGACGAAATGAGTTTCATGAGAGTGGCCGCCATCGTCATCGGCGCCGGTGTCATCGTCGGCGGCGCGCTCCCGGCCCAGGCAGCCTCAAGCAGCGCCCGAGTCGACGCCTACATGGCCGCGTTTCCCGGCGGGACGAAGGTCGGCAACAACGAGATCTCCTGGCAGGGCGGCGACGTCCGCGTGGTGCTGGAGGCCACCGCCAGGTCCTGCCCGGCCGGCTACTACTGCGTCTATGAGCACCAGTACTGGCGCGGCGCGATGGCCGCGTGGCGGGCCTCCGCCACGAACTGCAAGAAGTTCGAATTCACCCCCTACTGGCGGGATAAGGTCTCCTCGTTCTGGGCGCGCGGCGGCTGCCCGGCCGCCAACTACTTCCTGAAGAACAAGAAGAAGTGGCAGCCGGATCACTTCGAGCCCTTCGAGGGGAAGAAGGCCTGGGTCCGGTTCAACGACAGCTACGACTACGCCGCCCGCGGCTTGTAGGCCCTCCGCCTTGAACATGTTCCCCGCCGCCAACTAGCGCCGACCGCTTAGGATCTTGATCCTGTCCGGTTCCTGAGCGGGTACGGCCGGAATACGCGGGAACCGTACCGCCGGGTCTCCGACCGGACAGAAGCCCTGTTCCGTCCGATTCCCGGGACGATGTCTGACCAGGTCAACGCAGTAGAGCTGCTGCAGGGGCCGATCAGGCCCCACGCCGGGCACGACCATCCACAGCCGAAACCCCGGGCCGACCCGCGCCGGATTGAATAGTAATGACATGAATAGTAAGTTCATGACTATGAAAGTGACGGAACGGCGTTCCGGGCTCGGGCTGGTAGTGCTGGTGGCGCTCCTCGAAGCGCCGATGCACGCCTACCGCATCCACGCGCTCATCAAGGCCCGCGGCAAGGACCGCGTCGTCAACGTGCGCGGCCGGGCGAGCATCTACCAGGCCATCGACCGGCTGCAGCGACTCGGGCTCATCGCCGTACGCGAGAGCGGCCGGGTCGACAACCGGCCCGAGCGCAGGGTCTACGAGATCACCGAGCAGGGCAGGAAGGCCGCCCGCCAGTGGCTGAAGGAGATGCTCACCGACACCGGCAACGACTTCCCCGAGTTCCTCGTCGGCATCTCTTTCCTCACCGTGCTCACCCCCGAGGAAGTACGGCACGAACTGGCCGCCCGCGCCGAACGCCTGCGAGCGGAGGCCGGGGAGCTCGACGCGGCGTTCGCGCGGTACGGCGAGCTTCCGCGCGTCTTCCTCCTCGAGGAGGGGCTCCGCCGCACGATCGTCAAGGCCGAACTCGGCTGGCTCGAGTCCGTCCTGGAAGACCTGCGCACCGAAGCCCTCTCCTGGAACGACCAGTGGCTACGGGAGATCGCGGCCAAGTACGCCCACCAGATCGACGACCAGGAAGAGACCGGGTCATGACCACCCACCACGAGCACGTACCCGTTCTCATCGTCGGTGGTGGCCTCGTCGGCCTGGCCACCTCGATGTTCCTGTCCCGGCACGGTGTCCGCCACCTGCTCGTCGACAAGCACCCCGAGGTCACGCTGCAGGGACGGGCGCGCGGCATTAACCCCCGCACGATGGAGATCTACCGCGCGTTCGGAGTCGCCGACGCCGTGACCGAGGCGGGCCGGCCATTCGCCGACGACGCCGGCGGCGTGCGCTGCGAGACCCTGGCCGGCGAGTGGCAGTGGCTGTTCGAACCGGACCAGCCGCGCGAATGGCCGGAGCACACGGCGGGAACGTTCAGCCTGGCCGACCAGAACGCCGACCAGCGCTTCGAGACCGAACTGACCGACTTCCGGCAGGATGATGACGGCGTCACCGCCACGATCCGCGACCGGGCGACCGGCGAGACCAGCACGCTGCGCGCCGACTACATGGTGGCCGCCGATGGCCGCCGCAGCCCGATCCGGGAGCGGCTCGGCATCGCCAAACCCCTCCGAGGGCAGACGCTGAACTTTCTCAGCGTCATCTTCGAGGCCGACCTCGACCAGCTCGTCGAGCGGCGTGCGATCCTGTGGTTCATCGTGAACCGGAAGGTTGGCGTCGCCGTCCTCACCACCACCGCCCGGCGCGGCCGGTGGTCGCTCGGCATCGGCTACGACCCGGCCACCCGGTCACCCGCCGACTTCACGGCGGAGCGCTGCACCGAGATCATCCACGGCGCGCTCGGCCGCGACGACATCCCCGTCGTCGTCGAGGACGTGACCCCGTGGACGCAGGAGGTGGGGATCGCCGACACATTCCGGCAGGGACGCGTCTTCCTGGTCGGCGACGCCGCCCATACCTGGTCGCCCGCCGGTGGCATCGGCGCCAACAGCGGCGTCCAGGACGGGCACAACCTCGCTTGGAAGCTCGCCGCCGTGATGGACGGGCGGGCCGCGCCCGCGCTGCTCGACAGCTACGAGCCGGAACGCCGGCCGGTCGCCCAGATTCTCGCCGAACTCACCGAGCTGCGGCAGGCCAGGCGCTCCGGCCATAGCCCGGAGCGGGACGAGGTCGACGACCTGCACTGGGCGCTCGGTCAGCGCTACACCTCGCCCGCCGTGCTCGGCGCGCCGTACGGGAGCGTGTTCGGCGACGGTCTAGACCTGCGCGGTCGGCCCGGGACGCGGGCGCCGCACCTGTGGCTGGAGCGCGACGGCGAGCGCATCGCGGTCCACGACCTGTTCGCCCGCTCGTTCGTCCTGCTCACTGGCGGCGGCGGGAAAGCGTGGCTGGATGCGGCGGACGAGGTCGAGGCGTACCGCGTCGGCGTGGCCGGCGAGGACGTGGATCTGGTGGACAGCGAGTCGGAGTTCGCCCGCAGGTACGAGCTGGGAACCGACGGCGCGGTGCTGGTCCGGCCGGACGGTTACGTGGCCTGGCGCGCCGAGCCCGGCACCACCGACCCGGTCGGCGCCCTCCGGGAGGCCCTCGGCGCCATCCTGGGCCGGTCCTAAGCTTGTTGCAGAAGGTGGTGTTTAGGCAGGTCGGGGCGGGGTGGTGACTGTCGTGGTCATGGTGTGAGGGCGAGGTTGAGGGCGTGTATCGAAAGTGCCGGCCGCCGGCGTGGCACTGCCTAAATGGCATGCGGTCATCACTCGGTCGTGCTGGGATCAATCGCTATGAGTGATTATTTCCCTGACGAAGCCGACTTGGCGGACAGGATGGAACGGAACCTGGCGGAACACGCCTGTCATCTGCACCGGAGTATGCCCAATGCAACTGTCGCAGAGACCGGTGACCTCCTGGTCGCGGACAGCGGCCTGGACGACGACACGTTCAACATCGTCGCGGCGGCCCGCTTCACTGCCGCCGACACTACGGCCCGCATCACCGAGACCGTCGGGACGCTGGCCGGCACCGGTCGCGGTTTCTCCTGGTGGGTGGGCCCTGCCTCGACACCGGCAGACCTCACTGCCCGCCTGACGGCGGCCGGTCTGCCGGTGTCCGAATGCGAGACGGCGATGTGGGCCGAGCTGGACGACACCCTGCCGCCTCCCGCCGTTCCGGGACTGGGCATCCGGACGGTGACCACGCCTGAACAGCTCGCCGACTACGCCACGGTCCTCGCCGCGAACTGGAATCCACCCGCTGAAACCGTCCGCGACTTCTTCGCCCGGGCCGCTTCGCAGGCGCTGGCCGCGACCTGCCCGGCCCGGTATCTGGTGGGCTACGTGGAGAACCGCCCGGTCTGCTCCGCCGAGGTGTTCCACCACGCGGGAGTCGCCGGCATCTACAACATCTCCACCCTGGCCGCCCATCGCCGGCGCGGCTACGGCGGAGCCATCACGCTCGCGGCCCTCCGCACGGCCCGCGAGCGAGACCACCGCATCGCGGTCCTGCAGGCGTCGGCCGACGGCGAACCCGTCTACCGCCGCCTGGGATTCCGCGCCTGCGGCCAGTTCGTCGAACATGCCATCAATGCCTGAACCGCCAAGACTCCACGGGCTGGCCGTCCGCCATCCCTGAATGAGCCGGTCACAGCCACTCATTGATGGCCGCTACGAGGAGTGGCCTCGTAGCGGCCCGCGAGCGTGTCGTATCTCGTGACCACAGTCCGGTTCCTTTTGAGACGGTTGGCCGTACTCGACGGCATACCGAGCCTTGTAGTCCTCGGCGTTGAGCTCGTGCGCCAGCCGGTCGAACGTCTCAGCCCGCGCGATCTGGCGAGCATGCGCGATCCGCTCCACCAAGGTCACCGGCCCCGGCCGGATCGCCTTCGCCGAGATCAGGTACTCCCACGCCAGCCGGAACAACGGCGTCGGCGAGTCATGCCCCATCTCCCGCGCCGGCAGAAACTCATCCAGCTCCTTCACCTCCAGCGCCGTCGCAGGCGGCGCCGATGCCACGTCGTCCGGCACGAACCCCAGCCACGGCAACGTGCACGACGTCACGGCAAGCCCCAGCCGATCCGTCGGTCCCCGGCCACGACCGGGAGCGATGAACGCCACGTCCGCCGGGGCCAAGGTGAAGGACCGGAACAGCTCCTCCCGGCCGATCTCAGGGAATCTCCGCAGGGCCTCCGGTTCCTGGTCCGCGAACACCCGCGTCGCCAACCGGCCGCTTCCTGCCAGAGTCCGAAGATCCCCAGCTCAGGAGCCCATCGGGTTGTATCCGCCCGATTTTCCGCGAGTACTACGGGGACTCCCTGAACGGCGAATCGTATTGAATTTGCTAGTTATTTCAGTCATGATTGAAATGACTGGCGGCATTGAACCGGCACATGATCAGCAAGGAAGGACGCGACGATGAGCGCCGAGGAACAGCGGGACCGGCTGCTTCGATGGGTGGAGCGGGTGGCCGCCTTCTGCGTCGATGAGTGGGGGCTGCCACCCATCACCGGACGCATCCTCGGCTGGCTCATGATCTGTGATCCGGCCGAGCAATCCGCCGGCCAGATCGCGGAGGTCATCCAGGCCAGCCGGGCCTCGCTCACCTCGAACATGCGGTTTCTCACGACCATCGGCCTGGTCAAGAAGGTGAGAAGGCCCGGAGATCGCACCTCCTACTACCGCATCGAGGACGACGCCTGGCAGAAGGTCGTTCAGCGCAAGATTGAAAGCCTGAGCGCGTTCGGCGAGATCGCCGACGAAGGGCTCGACCTCGCGGGCGGCGAGGGGCAACGCGCAGAGCGCATCAAGGCCGCCCACGACTCCCTGACATGGCTGCAGAACCTCGCGGCCCGCCATCCACTACGCCGTTAAGGAATCTCCATGCGCCGCCGGCAACCCAAGCTCGGCCTGATCCAGGAAACGCTGCTGCTCACGCTCTACGCCCGAGCCCTGGACGCGGGGCGGCCCAGCCCGATCCTCGGCGACACGTTCTCCGCCGACCTGGTCGACGGAATCGACTACGACTTCGGCAGGCTGAAGGTCAAGCCCAACCTCGTCGTCACCACGGCACTGCGCGCCAAGAGACTCGACGACGTCGTCCGCGCCTACATCGCCGCTCACCCCGGATGCGTGGTGCTCGACCTGGGCTGTGGTCTGGACACCAGGATGTTCCGCTGCGATCCGCCTCCAGGCGTCGACTGGTACGACATCGACTTCCCGGAAGTGGTGGACCTGCGATCCGAATGCCTGCCCGGCCGTTCCCACCTGGTCGGAGCCGACCTCACCGGCTCCGGCTGGCTCGCGGCCGTCCCCGGTGACCGACCGGCGATGATCGTCGCCGAAGGACTGCTTCCCTTCATGCCCGGCGACTCCTTCCAGGCGATGACCCGCGAGCTGGCCGGCCGTTTCCCTTCGGGTGAGCTCGCGCTCAACGGATACACCCGTTTCGCCGCCTGGGCCATGAAGTACCACCCGACTATCAAGGCACTCGGCATCAAGGCCGCCCAGGGCTTCGACGACGCGCACGAACCTGAGTCCTGGGGCCCCGGCCTCGAACTGGTCGAGGAGCAGATCCTCACCCGCGCTCCGGAGGTGGCCGGATTCCCACAGCCCCTACGCGCGCTGACCCGCCTCACTGCCCGCAGCACCGCCCTGTCCCGGCAAGGGGCACGTGTTCTCCGCTATCGGTTCGGCCCTCGAAGAGGCTGAGCACAGGAGCCGGCGACAGGTGCCGAGCGGCCCGCGAACAGGATGGCGGCCCCGCCTGTCACGGTTCGATGTGGGCCCTCATCGACTGCCACGGGGAGGCGTCGAACAGCAGCGTGATCGAGACGATCCTGCCGTCCTCCAGGCGGAAGTGCTCGGCGGTGCACTGCGTGCCCACCGGTGTGGCGGTGTGCACGTCGTAGACGAGGGTCGCCTCCGCCTCGCCGTACAGCTCACTGATCAGTTCCACACCGGTCACGATCGACACGAATCCCGGGAGCGTGGCCAGGTGGCCCGTCCGGTCGTCGGAGCTGATGAACGGGCTCTGGAAGTGGAACGGCTCCCCCAGGTGCTCGGCGGCGGCGGTCACGTCGCCGCGGAAGCGCGCCTCGTGATAGCCGCGTACGGCGTGGCGGGTTCGTTCCGGAGAGGAGGTGGTCATGAGTGGGGTCCCGTCTGGTGAAGGTGGCCGGTGAGACGGTGCTGGTTGGCGGCGAGCCGCAGGCACAGGTCACGGAAGGTGACGAGGTCCTCGGGGGTGAACCCCTGGAACATGGCCCGCATCGCCATCCGAGCGGGCTGGCGGAACGCCTCGATCCACGCCTGCCCCGCGGTGGTGATCTCGGCCAGGACCGAGCGCCTGTCCTCGGGATCGGGGACGCGGCGGACCAGCCCGTCGCGTTCCAGGGTGTCCACCAGGCCGGTGACGTTGCGGGAGCTGACCCCGGCGGCGCGGGCGAGGTCACCGATGCTGATGCCCTGACCGGCCGCGCCGAGCCGGATCAGCAGGTCGAGGGCGCCCGCGCTGACCCCCCTGCCCTCGGAGCCCTGGGCGCGCATGCGTTCGACGGAGTGGTAGGCGGTGCGGACGGCGGCGCCCGCCTCGAAGGCGAGCAGTTGGTCGCCGTCTTCGGCGAACCGCGCCATCGCCTCTCTGACGCGGGGGTCGTAGAGGGTCCCGTCCTCGTCGTGCCCGTAGTTGTGTACGTCGTTCATAGTGAGAATGGAGATTAGTACCTACTTCTAGATCTTCGCAACGGGGCCGCGGCGCCTTGAGGGGGGCGGGCGAAGGGCCCCGCTCCGGAGCAGCAGGTGAAGGGCCAACAGGCTCAGCCAGCACCACCCGATGACGATCGCCGCACGCTGGAACAGCCCACCGAGGGAGACCAGCCCTTCGGCCTGCTCGAAGCCCAGGCTGGAAAGGACCATCGCCGCCGTGAAGGCGATCCCGGTGAGTACGGAGTAGACCGCCCATCCGCGTTCTCCCCAGCCGGCGAAGCGCCGGGCGAAGACGAGGCAGGCCGCCACCAGCGCCACGAAGGTGGCGAACGAGATGCCGTCGTGCAGGGCCGCGTGCGCGCTGCCGTAATGCGTGAGCCTGGCGGGGGTGCCCGGCGGATAACCGCTGATCGGGTCGGTGACGAAGATTCCGGCGCCGAGCAGTCCCAGCGCCCAGGCCGCCACCAGCAGCGGCCCCCAGGTCGAGCCCCCGAGCGGCTGGAGCGCGCGCCGTAACCCGACGGCGAAGGCCAGGGTGAGCAGGCCCGCGACGAGGAAGTTGGCCACCTGTACCCATCCGAGATCACCCAGGGCGAGTGAACTGACCGGATGGCGCAACGGGTCGTAGCCGGCTCGGGCGGCGCCCGCGACGAGGAAGGTGAGGACGAACAGCGGACCTGCGATCACCCCGCAGACGAGGAGGGGGGCGGTCCGTGCCGCCTCGGCCAATCGGGAATGTGTTCGCGCTGACATGGATGGCATTGCCCCTTTGGGAGTGGGTGACGATGCGGTTTCGCGTACCCGGCCGCGAAGAAGCGGGCGTGCCGTGGAACGGGGGCGCGCCTCCTCGAGGTGTTTGTCAGTCTGGGTTGACAACCACCAACGCGTCAACCCCAGTTGACAAACACGGAAGAAGGGGGCTCGCGAAGAGGCTCGAGTCGCACGACCCGGCAGTCCTCTTGCGGGCGGTGAACGCGTTGCATCGGCCGGCCGAACAGGTCGAGGCCGCAGCGGTGACACAGGCCAGGCAGCAGGGACGCCCTGGGGGTGTCCCGTCAGTCCGTCCACGCCAAGCGCGGAAGGAGGGAAACGGTGTCCGAACAGTTCACGGAGGACGCCAGAGCCGCGGTCACCTCGGCGCGCGATGAGGCTCGGCTACACGGAGACCATGGCACCGGGCCGGACTCCGAGGGCAGCCAAATCAATTCGTCTCAGTGATAAAACAGAAATGACGCTCTGTCATAGTCAGGTCACGAATTCAAAGGGATCGCTGCGAGAGAGATCGGGAATGAAATAGTAACCTCCCCCCACAGTAAGGGTGTATCTGTCAAGGGGCTGTCCGGCCAGTCGGCGCTGGACGCCGGCGAAACCGCCTTCCAGGTCACTTTGGAAAGCCACGAAGAGCATGCCCTGCGAGTCGGGTCCTTCATGGAAGTTATAGCCGCGCCGGAGCATCCGGGGAGGCGCGACTCCGGGTGTGCCCGGATTGGCGCGACGGGTGTGGGAGTCCAGCGGGGTGAGTTTCCCGTCGGGGTCGGCGCCGAAGGCCGGCCGACCGACAGGGGCGGTGCCGTCCAACCATGTGCCGTCGCGGCGCCGCCCCATCACCTGTTCCTGTACCTGGACGGGCTCGGCGTCCCATAGCCGGGTGGCGAACCGGATGACGCGCACCACCTGGTAGGTGCCTCCCGCCGCCCAGCGCGGCTCGCCCGAGCCGGAGGCCACGCGCACGACCTCCGCCGGACTCGGGCCACCCAGGAAGGATGGGTTGCCGTGCCCCTCCACGAACCCGAACAGGTTGCGTGCCAGTGCCCGGCCGTCGCTCAGGCGGCTGTCCGACCGGAACCCCCGCTTCTCCCATCGGACCCGCGCGGACGGGACCGTACGCCGCCAGGAGGCGCTCACCCGATGGGCACGCTCGGCGGTCGCGGCCGAGACCTGAAGCAGCAGGTCGCCATGGGTGAGTCCATCATCCAGCACGTCACCGGGGAAGAGCGGCATGCGCGTCAGGGCGGTGGGTCGAGCGCCCGTCAGCCCGGCCTTGTCGAACCATGACGCTCCAAGGGCGACGGCGGCCTGTGTTCCCTCGCCGGGGTCTCGGGTGAGACGGGCCAGTGCGGCGAACGCGCGTACGGCCTCCTGGCCGGCGGGCACGTCGAGCGCCGCCATGACGATGTGCGGCGCAGGGGGCAGGAGCACGGCGGGCAGCGAGCCGTCGGAGACGAACACGGGGTCGTCTCCGGAGTCGGCGGACGTCATCGCGCAGAGGGTCGCCAAGCCCCCGAGGGCGATGACCCCGCGCCGCGTGATGGCCTCCCGGCCGTCGGGGGGACTCACGACCTCCTCGGAGGTGCCGGGTGGTGTCGTGTCACAGGCTCTCCAGGGTGTCCGCTTCCGGGTTCGACACGCTACAAAACACCACGTTTTCTAATAAATCAAGATTCGTTACCTTATTGAGATACCAAAACAATTGGCCTTGTTTTCCGTGATCATTCGACATAGTCTTCCCGATTGTCGAGTAAAGCCCACATTAAAACGACAGGGTCGGAAGTTTCCGATTTTCTGCGGGTTTCGTCACGGGGAGTAAACATGTCGTTTTCCGCGCGTAGGAAATTTCTGGCGACCTTGCTCGGCCTGAGCGTTGCCTCCTCGTCACTCCCGGCTCATGGGCAGAGCGAGCCACCTTCGAAGCCCTCTCGCGTCGCAAGCCCGGTCGCGCTTCCTCTTGTGGACGGCGGCGCCGGACCGCCGGCGACGACCTCGGCGGTGACAGGCCCGCCCGCGAAGATCGGCACACCGAGGTCCTCGAACGTGGAAGCGGCCGGTCCCGCCATCTACGCCTATGACGCGGCGGGCAAGCTGGCCGGCGTCGCGCACCCGGGCGGTGAGGCGGCCAAGTACAACTACGACGAGGCAGGCAATCTGCTCGGCATTCAGCGATACCCCGCGGCGCAGCTGTCGGCGATGAGCCTCGTCCCCGTCTCCGCCCGGCCCGGAGCGACCGTTCGCGTCTACGGCACCGGCTTCTCCTCCACACCGGCCGCCAACGCGGTCTCCTTCAACGGCGCCGCCGCCACTGTGACCGCCGCCACCGCCACCACGCTCACCGTGATCGTGCCTCCAAACGTGACGACGGGACCGGTCGCCGTCACCGTCGGTGGCACCACCGCGCAGGCCGGGACGTTCACCCTCGGCGAGCCCGGCCCGGCTATCACGGCGATTAGCCCCCAATCAGGCCTGCCGACCACCGAGGTCACGGTCACCGGTTCCGGGTTCGCGAGCGCGTTACCCAACAACGTCGTCAGCGTCAACGGGACTCGTGCCGAGATCACTTCAGTCACGGCGACCGAGCTGAAGCTGGTGATCCCCGACGGGGCGACCACCGGCAGACTGGTGATCACCACCCCTGCGGGGAAGGCGGTGTCCGCCACGGACTTTCCCGTCCCCCTACCCGGTGTCGACCCGGTGACCATCGAAAGCACCACCCGTGTGCAGGTGGGCGGCCCGGCTCAGCCGGTCCCCATATCCACTGCGGGTAAGTCCGCGCTCGTCGTGTTCGACGCGCCTGCATCGGGAGAGGCCGACATCGGCTTGACCGGGAACACCCTGGGCGGCGTCGACACGATCGCCTACAGCTACGCGGGCAAGAAGATCACCAGTGTTTACACCAGTGGCGCAGGCTCGGTCAGACTCACCGGCCTCCGCGAAGGCAGGACATACCAGCTCCTGATCGACCCCAACTCGGCCGCGGCGGTCGGCCAGATCACGGTGACATCGTCCGAGCCGGTCGACGCGGGCGTTCTGTCCGCCACAGGTGCGGCCACCACGGTCACCCTTCCGCGCGCGGGTCAGCACGGGAAGATCACCTTCGCGGGGACGGCGGCCGACGCCGTGAGCCTGGGCTTCACCGCGAACACCCTCAGCGGCGCCGCCTACGTGGATGTGGTGGCGCCGGACGGCACGGTCGTGGTCGACGACTACTACGTCTCGGGGGGCTCCGTCGACGAGATCGACATCGCCAAGCTCCCGCAGAGCGGAACCTACAGGGTTCTGGTGAGCCCCCTGTACGCCGCTACCGGAGCGATCAGCGTCACCCTTTCAGTCCCGGCGGACGGCGGGACGCTCTCCCCGACCGGCGCCGCGACGACGGCGACCGTCGCTCGGCCGGGTCAGAACGCCGTCCTCGCTTTCCCGGGGTCGGCGGGTGACGCGGTGAGCGTCGGTTTCACCGCCAACTCGATCAGCCAGTCGACGTATGTCGACGTGGTGGCCCCCGACGGGACGGTGGTGGTCAACGACCACCACGTCTCGGGGGGAAGCGAAGGAGAGATCGACATCGCCAGGCTCCCGCAAAATGGGACGTACAGAGTTGTTCTGGATCCCATGCGGGCAGGCGTCGGTTCGATCTCGCTCACGTTGTCCACTCCCGTGGACGGCGGGACGCTCTCCCTGACCGGCGCCGCGACGACGGTGACCGTCGCTCGGCCGGGTCAGAACGCCGTCCTCGCTTTCCCGGGGTCGGCGGGTGACGCGGTGAGCGTCGGTTTCACCGCCAACTCGATCAATAAGGCGATGTATGTCGACGTGGTGGCGCCTGACGGCACGGTGGTGGTCAACGACCACTATGTCTCGGGGGGATCCGCAGAAGAGATCGACATCGCTCAGCTCCCGCAGAGCGGGACGTACAGAGTTGTTCTGGACCCCGATTGGGCGGGTACCGGTTCGATCTCGCTCACGTTGTCCACTCCCGTGGACGGTGGGACGCTCTCCCTGACCGGCGCCGCGACGACGGCGACCGTCGCTCGCCCGGGTCAGAATGTGGTCCTCACCTTTCCGGGATCGGCGGATGACGCGGTGAGCATCGGTTTCACCGCCAACTCGATGAACCAGCCGGCCTATGTCGACGTGGTGGCCCCCGACGGAACGGTCGTGGTCAACGACCACTACGTCTCGGCGGGATCCCCAGAAGAGATCGACATCGCCAGGCTCCCGCAAAATGGGACGTACAGAGTTGTTCTGGATCCCACGCGGGCAGGCGTCGGTTCGATCTCGCTCACGTTGTCCACTCCCGTGGACGGCGGGACGCTCTCCCTGACCGGCGCCGCGACGACGGCGACCGTCGCTCGGCCGGGTCAGAACGCCGTCCTCGCTTTCCCGGGGTCGGCGGGTGACGCGGTGAGCGTCGGTTTCACCGCCAACTCGATGAACCAGTCGACGTATGTCGACGTGGTGGCCCCCGACGGGACGGTCGTGGTCGACGACTACTACGTCTCGGGGGGCTCCGTCGACGAGATCGACATCGCCAGGCTCCCGCAGAGCGGGACGTACAGAGTTGTTCTGGACCCTCTGCGGGCAGGCGTCGGTTCGATCTCGCTCACGTTGTCCACTCCCGTGGACGGCGGGACGCTCTCCCTGACCGGCGCCGCGACGACGGCGACCGTCGCTCGGCCGGGTCAGAACGCCGTCCTCGCTTTCCCGGGGTCGGCGGGTGACGCGGTGAGCGTCGGTTTCACCGCCAACTCGATGAACCAGTCGACGTATGTCGACGTGGTGGCCCCCGACGGGACGGTCGTGGTCAACGACCACTACGTCTCGGCGGGATCCCCAGAAGAGATCGACATCGCCAGGCTCCCGCAGAGCGGGACGTACAGAGTTGTTCTGGATCCCACGCGGGCAGGCGTCGGCTCGATCACGCTCACGGTCTCCGGACGGGTCACAGGCGGCTCGCTGGCACTCGGTGGAACCGCCGTCAGCGCGACGATCTCCCGTGCCGGGCAGGACGCGGCCTTCACCTTCAGCGGGACCGCCGCGCAGAAGGTACGGCTCAACGTCACGGGAGTTCCGACCTTCACCGGCGGCTACATCTACGTGGACGTCTACAAACCCGACGCGACCCGGCTCAGCAACACCTACGTCACCGCCGACAAGAGCATAGACCTGGCGGATCTTCCGGCGACCGGCACGTATACGGTCGTGGTCGACCCGACCAATGCGGTGACCGGGCAGGTCGGCATCGCTCTCGCCACCCGTGCCACCGTACTGACCGCTCCGGCGAGACCGGAGGGGACTCCGGCCCCGCCACCGGCGGCCTCCGCTGAGGCCGGGCCCGCCTACCTCAGCGGGGAGAAACCCGCGGAGACCGACGCCGCGTGGAAGCCCGATAAGGGCAACCTGCGGGGCGTCGACTGGAACATCCGCCGGGCAGAACCTGTGCGGGTCGCTCCCCTGAAGGCCCCCGCCGGAGTCACGGCGCTGTCCGGCGTGATCCGCACCATCGACGGCAAGCCGTTGTCAAAGGTCTCGGCCGGTGTGGGCAGGGCCAGAACGACCACGGACGACAAGGGGCGTTTCCTGCTGGCGAATCTCCCGGCTGGAACGTCGACCCTGGACGTCGAGGGCGCCACGGCGAGCACCAGGGGTCACCGCTATGGCTTCTACTCGGTCAAGGTCGATCTGGTCGCCGGGCAGACAACCGTGCTGCCCTACACGATCTGGATGCAGCGACTCGACACCGAGCACATGGTGCGTTTCGACTCACCCACCAAAAAAGAGGTCGTGCTCACCACCCCGAAGATCCCCGGCCTGGAGGTGCACATCCCGGCGGGGTCGGTGATTCGCGACAAGGCGGGCAAGGTCGTCACTGAGCTGGGCATCACGCCGATCCCGATCGACCGGCCGCCCTTCCCGCTGCCGCCGAACGGTATCGTGCCGGTGTACTTCACCGTGCAGCCCGGCGGAACGTTCGTCTTCCCCGACGGCGCGCGGGTGGTCTATCCGAACTACACCAAACTGCCACCCGGCCACACCGTGGACTTCTGGAACTACGATCCCGAGCGGCGGGGCTGGCATGTCTACGGCCACGGCAAGGTCAGCGAGGACGGCAGGCAGGTTGTACCGGATCCCGGTACCAAGGTGTGGTCGTTCTACGGCGGGATGTTCAACACCTCGATCATCCCCAAGTGGCTGAAGAAGTGGTTCAAGGACGTCTGGAACTGGGTCAGCGGCGACCCGGTGCAGCTGTCCACCGGTCAGCTCATGGATTCGCGGACCGACCTGGCCCTCGACGACGTGATGCCGATCGAGGTCACCCGCACGCTCTACCAGGGCGACGCGGCCGACCGTGACTTCGGCATCGGGCAGATCGGGAACTACAACGCATTCCTGCACTCCGAGGAGCAATATCAGGAGGTCGACCTCTACCTGCCGGGCGGCGCGGTCATCCACTACGAACGGACCTCACCGGGCACCGGGTACAGTGATGCGATCTTCGCCGCCCGGGACACCCCGAGTGAGTACCGCGGCTCGACGATCAATCGCGACAACCCACGCAACGGCTGGGAACTGCGGCGCCGTGACGGCATGCGGTACTTCTTCCCACAGTACGAACCGCTCACCGAGATCACGGACCCCAACGGCAACACGATCACACTGACCCGCGACAGCGACCTCAACCTCACTCAGATCACCTCGCCCAACGGCAAGTGGATCAAGCTCGCGTACAACGCGCAGAAGCGGGTCAGCGGGCTGCGTGACAATATCGGCCGCACGGTGAGTTACACCTACAACGCCGGTGGCAGACTGGAGACGGTCACCGACACCGGCGGCAAGACCATGTCGTACACCTACGACACCGCAGGCCGGATGCTCACCGCGACCGACGCGCAGGGCATCACCTATCTGACCAACGAGTACGACGCCGCGGGCCGGGTGGCCAAACAGACACTGACCAACGGCCAGGTCTACCGGTTCGCCTATGTCACCGACACCGCCGAGAAGATCACCGAAACCCGGATCACCCAACCGGGCGGCGCCGTGCAGCGGGTCGTCTTCAACGCCTCGGGGGCCGTGACGAGCCAGACCGACGCGTACGGCACGCCGGAGGCACGCACCACCACCTTCACCCGTGGTGTGGACGAGCGCCTGGAATCCGTGACCAACGCGGAGGGACAGGTGACCGCCTACTCCTACGACAGCGAGGGCAGGGTCACCCACTCCACACGCCTGTCCGGAACACCGGGCGCCGTGGACGGGGAGAAGACCGTCTACGGCGGACCTCACGACCAGGCCTCCAGCGTCACCGACGAACTGGGCAAGACCACCACGTTCGACTACGACGACCGCGGCAACCTCGTCAAGGAGACCGACCCGCTCGGCCGGGTGACCCGGACGACGTACAACGCGGCGGGTCAGATCCTGACCGTCACCGACGCGGCGGGCAAGGTCACCACCAACACCTACGACCTTGGGGACCTGCGGACGAGTACCGACCCGACGGGGGGCGTCACCCGGGCCTTCACCGACGGCGCGGGTCGGGTGACCCAGACCACCGACCCGGCCGGAGCCACCTCGACGATCACCTACGACGCCCGCAACCAGATCACCGCCGCGACGGACCCCCTGGGCCGGTCGTACACATTCGGCTACGACGCGAACGGCAACCGCACCCGGCTCACCGACCCGCGCAACAACTCGATCTTCTGGGAGTACGACGCGTCCGATCGGGTGACCAAGGTCACCGACCCGCTCGGCAGGTCGTCGACCACGACCTATACCGACGGCGGCCAGGTCGCCACCACGACAGGCCGGAGCGGCAAGGTCACCAGATTCGCCTACGACGCCCTCGGCAGGACCAAACAGGTCGACTACGGTGTCAGCAGCACCACCGCCGAGTCGACCGTGGTCTTCACCTACGAGGCCGACCTGCTGAAGCGTATCGCGGACACGGCAGCCGGAGGCGACACGACCTTCACCTACGACGCGCTCGACCGCGTCACCCGGGTCACGCGGCCGTCCGGGCGAATCGACTACGGATACGACGCGGCGGACCGGCGGACCAGCGTCACGGTCGCGGGGCGGGACCCGGTCACCTACGGCTTCGACGACAGCGGGGCGGTCAAGCGGATCGAACGCGGCACCGTCGCGGTCGTCCCGCACTACGACGACACCGGCCGGCAGGACCGTCTCGGCCTGCCCGGCGGATGGAGCCAGCACTACGGCTACGACGATGCCGGCCGGGTCACCACGATCACCTACCGGCACGGTTCCACCGACAAGGGCGATCTGTCCTACACCTACGACTTGCTCGGCCGCATAGGCTCCGTCAGCGGCTCGTTCGCCAAGGTCGCGCTGCCGTCGGCGGTCACCGGGAGGGTCTACGACGCGGCCAACCGACTGACCGGCAGCGCGGGGCAGAGCCTCTCCTACGACCTCGACGGCAACCTCACCGGCGACGGCGGCACCACCTACAGCTGGAACGCGCGGGGTCAGCTCTCCGGGCTCAGCCGTGCCGGCCTGACAGCCGGATTCCGGTACGACGCCGAGGGCCGACGCGACCTGCGTACGGTCAACGGTGCCGTCACCGGCTTCCTGTCGGCCGGCGACAACCCCATAGCCGAGACCGACGCCTCGGGGAACGTCACGGCCGAGCTGATGTCCGGCGTGGTCGACCAGTGGTTCGGGCGCACCACAGCGTCCGGGACGCGGGCCTACCTCACCGACCTGCAGGGCAGCACACTGGCGCTGGGCGCGGACGACGGCAGTCTGCGAGCGGACTACGCCTACGACCCGTACGGCGGCACCACGGTCACCGGCGACGCCGACGGCAACGGTTTCACCTACACCGGCCGTGAGGACGACGGCACCGGTCTGCTGTTCTACCGGGCCCGTTACTACAGCCCGACCCTCGGTCGTTTCATCAGCGAGGATCCGGTCGGTGTCGACGGAGGGGCGAACCTGTACGGCTACGCGGCTGGCGACCCCGTCAACGCGACCGACCCGAGCGGCAACAACCCGCTGCTGGTCGCCTGCGCGGGCGGAGCGCTGTCAGGCGGCGGGCTCGAGTACCTGACACAGCGGCTCTCCGGCCGGAAGGTCGACTGGGGCGAAGTCGGCACGCAGGCGGCCTTTGGCTGCGGGCTCGGCATGTCCGGCAAGGCCTTCCAACTCGGCAAGCTCGCACAGTGCACAGGCAACAGCTTCACCGGCGACACCCCGGTCCTCATGGCCGACGGGACACGCAGACCGATCAGCGACGTCAAGGTCGGTGATCGGGTCTCCGCGACCGACCCGGAGACCGGGATCACCCTGAGCGAGCCCGTCACCGCCGTCATCCAGGGCATCGGGCCGAAGAACCTCGTACGGATAACCGTCGACCTCGACGGAGACCGGGGAACGGCCACCGGAACGGTCACCGCGACCGACGGCCACCCGTTCTGGGTCCCGGACCGCGGCGAATGGGTCGAAGCCGGAAAACTCGTTCCTGGAACGTGGCTGCGGACCTCGGCGGGGACCCACCTCCAGGTCGCCGCGGTCCAGAAATCCTTCAGATGGGAGCGCGTCTACAACCTCACCGTCGGCCGGACGCACACCTATCATGTGGCTGTCGGCGGTCAGGACGTCCTCGTCCACAACGCGGCCTGTCCGAAGTCGGCCTGGCTTGGCAAGGTCGACTTCACCAATAAAAGCACGATGCAGAAGAAGTACAACGCCCACAAGGCCGACTTCGGCCTCCAGGGAAACTGGAACAATAACGCCTTGCAGGCGTTCGAGAAAGCTCTCCGTGACCACATGGGAGCGGCGGGAACCAAGATCTACCGGTTCAACTACCGGAATCAGGGCATCGCGGTCGGCTTCATCGACCCGAGCTCGGGAAAGATGGTGATGCTCCATACGAACGGGTCATTCTGGACCGCCTACAGACTCGGCGACAAACAACTGATGGGCATCATAGACAGGGCTTTCCTGTGGTAAGAGCGGAGACAGGCCGGCGAGGCCCCCTGACGAGCGGGGACCTCGCCGGGGCGCTGCTGGCGAATCCGCACCGTTTCAAAAGACAGTGGCTGGACGAGGGTTCCAGAACGGTGGTTCCGGTACCCGCGTCCCCGTCCGAGGAAGAGAAACTGGCGGCCCGCGTCTGCGTGGGCGCCAGGGAGGTCGGCGTCGATCATGTGCTGGCCGGACAGGTCGGTGAGCGGCATGCCGGCGAGGACGTCATCCGGATCCCCACGGCCCCGAGCGGCCCGCCGAACCTCCCCCCGCGCGACACGAACCTCCTGCTCGCACTCGCCGACCTCTCCGGAGCGGTTCTTGTCACGCAGGAGGGCTACGCGCTGATCGCGGGCGACAGCCGCTTCGTACGGGCGTGTCTGGACGAGGGGATCGACAGAGCCAGGGCGAGGTTCGCCAGGTACGCGCGGAGACTGAAAGGCTCGCGGCCAGACCTGCCGGCGATTGCCGGGGAATTCCCGCCGCACCGGGTGACGCAGCCCGTACCTGACCGGATGGCCCCCGGATCGGGCGTCGCCGAGCAGCTCGCCCTGATGAGGTCGCTCGCACGGGGGGAGATGTCCGCCGCCGCCTTCATGCCGGCATGGCTGGCCGCACGCCGACATGCGCTCACCGAAGGTGAACACGTCCCCGACCCGGTGGATCGGGTCCTGACGGATGTCTTCTACGACCTGGAGGACTACACCGCGGACCCGGACCTCCGCGAGCCCGGTGACATGTCGGACGGAGAGCTGACGTCCCGGGTCCGCGCGGCCCTCGACAAGCTGGGGGCGGCCGACGAACTGTGAACAGACCGCAGATCCGGGGCTCCACCAGCCGGTACCGGGATCCTGGACTGGCGAGTTCGGCGGAGGTGGCCCGGGGGTGTAGCGGTTGCAGGTGGCTCCGGTCTCGGCGGCGAGCTTGGCCGTGGTGGCGGATGGAAGCCGAGGACTCCGGCGACGATCGGGGCGCGGCTGTCCACGAGGTGCCGGCGGGGGCAGCCTCGCGGGCCGGCGCGGTCACCGCCTCCGGCGGGATCGAGGGCCGGACCCCAGGGCGAAGTCGGCGGCGTCGGCGATCGCGTCCGCGAAGTACTCGGTCGCCTGGGCGGCCGTGCCGCCGTTCACATGAATGTGGTCCGGGGCGGCGGGCTGTTTCCTGAACAGGAACCCCGGCAATATGGAGACGCCTTTCCTGGCCAGCCGCGTCGAAACCGAGTGCTCATCGGGAACCGGCACCCAGACGCTGATTCCCGAGTCGCTTCCGATGTCGAATCCGCGTTCTCTCAACGCCTCGACGAAATCGGCGTGCCTTCGCCGGTAGGTGGCGGCCGAGGAGGCGACGGCCGCGACGGAACCGGCGTCGGTGAGATGGAACGCGAGGGCGTTCTGCAGAATCCGGCTCACCCACCTGCTCGAATAGGTGATCTTAAACCACATCCGCTCGACGTGGTGGTGCGTTCCCCCGACGACCGCCACCCGGGAGTCGGAACCGTGGGAGAAGATGAAGTTCTGGACCTGGACGATCTGCCTGCCCAGATACGGCCCGAGCGACGGCACGCCGTTCTCGGCGAGAAAGGGGATGATGACGACCTCGATGACGGTGACGGACAATCCCGCGAGTAACGAGGCCGCCCTCTCCAGCCAGGCCGGAGTGACCGAACGCCCCAGCGGGACGTGGCCGAACGGCTGATAGAGAAAAGCACTCGGTTTGTCGGCCAGCGCCTTTTCGAGAATGTCGAGGTCCGGCCCCTCCTCGCCGTAGGGAATGGAGATGGGAGTCGCCCCGACGGATTCGACGATGTCGAAGATCCGGGGAAACGACGGCTCCTCGACCATCACACGGTCCCCCGCCTTGACCGATGTGCCGAGCGCGAGGTCCACACCGTCCATTCCGCCGTGCACGACCAGGAAGTCCTCCGCCGGGAACGGCCAGATCGGCTCGACCGCGCCGCGGAGCTCGGGGGTGATCAGCTCAGGTTCGAGCAGGTGCAGCTTGGGCGTCCGCGCCGCCGCGAGCAGCGCCGCCCGCGAGTCCGGCAGCAGCTCCGGGTCGTAGTTGAGGTTCCCCAGGTCGACGGGCATCCCGGCGCCGGCCCGCAACATGCGCTCAAGCCGTGAGGCGCGGGGAACGGACGGCGGCCCGGTGACGATCGTGCCGCCCCTGCGGCGTGTCTCGACGACACGGCGGTCGGCGAGGACACGCCAGGCCTGCGCGACGGCCGACGGGCTCATCCTCAGCTCGTGGGCCAGCTCGCGGATCGTGGGCAGTCGCGTCCCCGGTGGGATCTCACCGGAGGCGATCAGTTCGAGCACGGTACGCGCCAGTACGTTCGCGTTGTGCAGCGGCGTCCGGGTCGCGATGAGCCTGCGAAGCTCGTCGGGCTCCACGCTCCCCCCGTTCCGGATCGGGCCGTCGCGTATATGTACGTGTACATAAGTGCATTGACGTGCTGTGTGTACGTTCCGTACGGTCCGAGCTTACTCCGGGTCGGCCCCGCCCCCCACGGCGGCCGATGCCCGGACCAGGCCGACGACCTGTCGCCGGCGAGGCGCACGAGGGAGAGCGCGATGACGCGGATCAAAGGTGCACGGATCAGATACGGCGCGGCGCTGGCCGCGGTCGCCGTGCTCGCCGGGTGCGGCACCACGGACGGAACCGAGGGCGGCCAGACCGTGGCGACCGGCATGCAGGCCGGTCAGGTCGACGCCAACCAGGCCGAGGTACGGGACGGCGGCGCGGTCACCTACTCCATAGAGGTCGACGTCAAGAACTGGAACATCCTGCACGCAACCGGAGACGTCTTCGGCTACCGGCAGATCCTCAACCCCGTCCTGCCACACGCGATGATCTCCATGCCGGACTTCACGATGGCGAAGAACGACGCGCTGCTGCTCGACGCCAAGGTCGTGAAGGAGTCGCCGCAGACCGTCGAGTACACGATCAGGCCCGAGGCCGCCTGGTCGGACGGCACACCGATCACCGCCGAGGACTTCAAGTACACCTGGCAGGTCCAGGACCCCGGGCAGTGCTCGACCTGCCAGCCCGCGACCACCGCCGGATACGACCAGGTGGCCTCGGTCACCGGCGGCGAAGGCAAGACCGTCACCGTCACCTTCGAGAAGACCTACCAGCCGTGGCGGCTGATGTTCCCGTACCTGCTCCCGGCCCACGTCGCCGCCCAGCACGGAGACCTGGCGGCCTCCTTCAACGACTTCTTCTCCACCACCGTGCCGACCTGGTCCGGCGGGCCGTACCTCATCGAGCAGCACGTGCCGAACCAGTCGGTCACCATGAAGAAGAACCCCAAGTGGTACGGCGACGGCCCACGGCTCGACCAGCTCATCTTCCGGATCCTCACCGACGAGCGGCAGGCCGTGACGGCCATGGCCAACAACGAGATCCAGGTCGTGGCGCCACGCCCGACCCTCGACCTCGTCGAGCAGCTCAGGGGCATCGGCAGCGTCACCACGATGATGGCCTCCGGCCTGCTGTACGAGCACCTGGACATCAACACCGCGCACCCGGCCCTGTCCGACCAGGCGCTGCGCCGCGCCGTCTTCACCGCGGTCGACCGGAAGGCGATCGTGGACAAGACCATCGGGCAGTTCTCCCCGAACACCGAACCGCTGGGCAACCGCAACTTCATGCCGGGCCAGAAACTTGAGGGCGCCGACGCCTACAAGGACAACGTGACCGGCAAGGGCCTGGGCGGCGGCCAGATCGACGCCGCCAAGAAGATCCTCACCGACGCCGGATACACGATCGGCGACGCCGGGCTCACCGACCCCAAGGGCAAGCCGGTCCCCACGCTGCGGATGCGCTACAGCAAGGGCAACCAGATGCGGCTGGACACCTCGGTGCTCGTGCAGAACCAGCTCAAGCAGCTGGGCATCACACTCCAGCTCCAGGAGACCGACAGCCTCGGCACCACGGTGAACACCGGTGACTTCGACCTGATCGTCTTCGGCACCAACCTCGACGTCATCCCCACCGCGACAGCCCAGTCGGTGTTCGGCTCCAAGGGCACCCACACCGGATACAAGGACTCCGAGATCGACGGCTGGCTCTCCGACGCGGCCCAGACGCTCGACCCCAAGCAGGTCGTCGACCTGCTGAACAAGGTGGACGAACGGATCAGCGACCAGGCCGTGACGCTGCCGCTGTACCAGACGCCGACCCTGCTGGCCTACCGCGGTGACCTGGGCAACATCCGGGTCAACCCCACCCGCTTCGGCACCGGCTACAACGTCCAGGAATGGGGTGTCAAGAATGGCGGCTGACCGTCCGCCGAGCCTGGACTTCGTCGTCGAGGTCCCGGCCCCGGCCGTCGAGTTCAACGAGGTCTACCGCAACTTCGTGGGCTCCGCCGGATACTTCGTCGCCAACAACGTCTACAGCCGCCTAGTGGTCTACGACACCGGTTCGCCGGCCGCCTTCCCCGACCTGGCCGAACACTGGGAGATGGCGCCGGACGCCCGGACCCTGCGCTTCCGGCTCAACCGGAACGCCCGCTGGCACGACGGGCACCCGGTCACCGCGCACGACGTCGCCTACACCCACCTCACCGCGCTGGCCAACGGCTACCACGCGGCCTCCTTCCTGCAGGACGTGCAGGACATCGAGGTGATCGACGACCACACGCTGCGGTACGCGCTGCGCAGGCCCAACGCCGGGTTCCTCGCCCAGCTCGGGAATCTGGTGTTCGCCCACGTGCTGCCCAGGCACCTGTACGAGGGCACCGACTGGGCCGACAACCCGCACAACCAGCGTCCGGTCGGCTCTGGACCGTTCCGGTTCGCCGAACACGTCCCCGGGGAGCGGATCGTCCTCGAAGCCTGGAAGGACTACTGGGGGCCGCCCGCCGGCGTCGACCGGGTGGTGCTGGACATCGAACCCGACCTCGACGAGGCGGTCCGCAAGGTCGCCGACGGCCGGGCGCACTACATGGTCCAGGACGTGCTGACCTTCCCCAGGCTGCACCTGGCCGAGAACAGCACGACCGCCTCGCTGTGGCGCAAGCGGGGCCCCGGCATCGCGGTACTCGGCTTCAACCACACCCGGGAACGCTGGCGCGACCGGCGGGCACGGGCCGGGGTGGCGCACGCCGTCGACCGGCGCGGCCTCGAACCGCTGGCCGACCCCGGCTGGTCGGAGCCGTACGCGCACTACCTGCCGCGCAGCGTCGAGTGGGCCTACGCCGACGACGCGACCGCGCCCGGCTTCGACCCGGAGCTGGCCGGTCGCCTGCTCGGCGAGTGCGGTGTCACCGGTACGGCGCCGCTGCGGCTGGTGTACATGAAGACCTTCACCGGGCACGCGGGCATCGCCGCCGTGGTGGCCGAGAACCTGCGTGCGGCCGGCGTGGACGTCGAGGTCGCCGGGCTCGACTCACCGGCCTGGTCGCGTGAGGTGGCCGGGGACGCGGACTTCGACCTGTCGATCAGCGGCGGCAACATGATCCCGGACCCGGAGATCACCTCCAGCCGGTTCGAGACCGGCGGCGGACGCAACCACACCCGGCTGTCCGACCCCGAGGCCGACGCCTGCTACGCCGCCGCCCGCGCGACCGTCGACCGGGTACGGCGCGGCGAGCACTACCGGGAGCTGCAGCGGGTCTGGGCGCGCAACGTGGACTGGGTTCCGCTGTTCTGGTACGCCGCCTACTACCTGCGCAGCGACGACTTCTTCGGCTGGCCTGACCAGATCGGCTTCCGGGTCCCGTTCTGGCACTGGGGCCGCATCCGCCCCGCCACCCCCTGACCAACCGTTTCCCGCCTGAGATCCAGGCATTTCACGAAGGAGAGGAAAAGGGACTTGGACGAGTACATCGTCGTCGTACCCGTGGACGCGACCGAGATCAACGAGTCGTACCGCAACGTCGTCGGAGGCGCGGGCTACTTCGTCGCCAACAACGTCTACAGCCGCCTGGTCGTCACCGAGGTCGGCGGCGCGGCGTCCTACCCGGACCTGGCCGAGCACTGGGAGTGCCTGGACGGCGGGCAGCGCTGGCGGTTCACGCTCAACCGGCACGCCCGCTGGCACGACGGCCGTCCGGTCACCGCGCACGACGTCGCCTACACCCACCTCACCGCGCTGGCCAACGGGTATCACGCCGCCTCGTTCCTGCACGGCATCGCGGACATCACGGTGCTCGGCGACCACCTGGTGGAGTATGTCCTGCACGAGCCCAACGCCGCGTTCCTCACCCAGCTCGGCAACTTCGCCGCCACCCACGTGCTGCCCAAGCACCTCTACGAGGGCACCGACTGGGCCGACAACCCGCACAACCAGCGCCCCGTCGGCTCTGGACCGTTCCGATTCGCCGAACACGTCCCCGGGGAGCGGATCGTCCTCGAACGGTGGGACGGCTACTGGGGCCCGCCCGCCGGTGTCGACCGGGTCACCCTGCTCATCGAACCCGACCTCGACGAGTGCGTCCGGATGATCGCGGACGGCCGGGCGCACTACGCGCCGCAGGACGTGCTGACGATGAAGCGGCTGCCGCTGGCCGAGGGCGCGGAACACGCCGAGGTGTACCGCGAGCGCGGCCCCGGCATCGCGCTGCTCGGCTTCAACTACCGCCAGGAACGCTGGTCGGACCGCAGGCTGCGGCTGGCGCTCGCCCACGCCGTCGACCGTGAACGGCTGCGCCGCTTCGCCGAACCCGGCTGGTCGGAGCCGTGGGCGAACTTCTTCCCCGGCAGCAGCTTCGCCGTGGCCGAGGACGTGACCGCGGTCGGGCACGACGCCGCCCAGGCCGAGAAACTGCTCGACGAGGCCGGTTACCCGCGTGACGCGGACGGCTGGCGGATGTCGCTCCGGCTGTACTACATGGCCACCTTCGACGGGCACGGCGGCCTGGCGGCCAGTGTCGCCGAGGACCTCGCGGCGGTCGGCATCCGCGTCGAGCACGGCGGCCTCGACTCCGAGACGTGGAGCCGCCAGATCTCCGGGGAGGGGGACTTCGACCTGACGATCAGCGGCGGCAACATGATGCCCGACCCGGACATCACCGCGAGCAGGCTGTCCACCGGCGGTCAGCGCAACCATCTGAAGCTGTCGAACCCGGAGGCCGACGCCTGCTACGCCGCGGCCAGGGCGACCGTCGACCGGCGGGAACGGGTCGCGCACTACCGGCGGCTGCAGGAGGTGTGGGCACGCGACGTCAGCGTGGTCCCGCTCTTCTGGTACTGCATCTACCTGCTGCGCAGCGACGCGTACTTCGGATGGGCCGACCAGATCGACTTCCGGGTCCCGTTCTGGCACTGGGGCCGCATCCGCAGGATCGCCGGCGGCGAGGACTGACGGACGACGGGCACGGAGATTGCCATGGAGATCCTGGGCTTCGCCCTGAGGCGGCTGCTGGTCGCCGTCCCGGTGCTGCTCGTGTCGACGTTCCTCATCTTCCTCACGGTCGCCGGGTCGGGTGACCCGCTGACCGAGCTGCGGGAGCGTCAGCCGCCGGTCCCTCCGGAGACGATCGCCGCCGAGGAGGTACGGCTCGGGCTGAACCACCCCGTGCTGGAGCGGTACTGGCACTGGCTGACCGGGGTCGTGCGAGGCGACTTCGGGCCGTCGGTCAACCGTAACGCCTCCATCGCCGTGGAGATCGGTACACGCCTTGGCGTGACCATGCGCTTCGTGCTCGTCGCGATGCTGGTGGCGGCCGTGCTGGCGATCCTGGTCGGGGTCGTCAGCGCGGTCCGCCAGTACTCCTGGCTGGACCACCTGTTCACCTCGGCCGGGTTCCTGTTCCTCGCGATGCCGTCGTTCTGGCTGGCGATCCTCCTCAAGCAGGGTGGCATCCAGTTCAACCGGGCGACCGGTACGGACACCTTCTACATGATCGGCGACAGGTCGGTGCCGCCGCCGCCGACCCTCCTGGCGCAGCTGGCCGACATCGCCGGGCACATGATCCTGCCGACCGTCACCCTGGTGCTGATCCACTTCGCGGTGTGGAGCCGCTTCCAGCGCTCGTCCATGCTCGAAGTCCTCAACAGCGACTACGTCAGGCTGGCCACCGCCAAGGGGCTGCCCCGGCGCACGGTGCTGCGCAAGTACGCGCTGCGCACCGCGCTCACCCCGCTGATCACGGTCATCGCACTGGACTTCACCGCGGTCTTCGCCGGCGCGGTGATCACCGAGACGGTCTTCCAGTGGCGGGGCATGGGCGACTACCTGCTGTCGTCCATCAACGCGCGGGACGTCAACGCCGTCATGGCCTGGCTGCTCGTGGCGGCTCTGGCGGTGATGGTGTTCAACCTGGTGGCCGACATCCTGTACGCCGCCCTCGACCCGAGGATCCGTCATGTCCGCTGACTCCTCACCGGCACCCTTGCCCCCCGCTGTGATCGCCACTGAGCCGGGCCGGTGGCGCACCGTCGCCGCCCGTTTCCTACGGCACCGGCCGGCCGTCGCGGCGCTCGCCGTACTCACACTCGTGGCGTTGTTCGCCTTCGTCGGGCCGTCGCTGTGGCACTACGGATACGACCAGATCACCCCGGACAACTCCCGGCCGCCGTCGGCCGCCCACCCGCTGGGCACCGACTCGCTCGGCCACGACCTGCTGGCCCAGGTGATGCGCGGCACCCAGCAGTCGCTGCTCATCGCGCTGAGCGTGGCCCTGGGCGCGGCGCTGATCGGCACCCTGGTCGGCGTCGTCGCCGGGTTCCACCGGGGCCGCGCCGACGCGCTGCTGATGCGGGTCGTCGACCTGTTCCTCACCGTCCCGACGATCGCGGTCGCCGCCGTACTCGGGCACAACTTCGCCGGGGAGAGCGGCTGGTTCCTCATCGCCGCGGTGCTCGCCGCCCTGATGTGGACCACGGTCGCCCGGGTCGTCCGGGGGGTCGTGCTGGGCCTGCGGGAACGCGAGTTCGTCGCCGCCGCCCGCGCGCTCGGCGCCTCCAACACCCGGATCATGGTCTCGCACATCCTGCCCAACATCGCGGGACCGATCATCGTTTCGGTGACGGTCCTGGTCGCCGGCGCGATCCTCGCCGAGACCGCGCTGTCGTTCATCGGCTTCGGCGTCCAGCCGCCGGACACCTCGCTCGGCCTCCTGGTCGCCAACGCCCAGTCCGCGGTGGGCACCCGGCCCTGGCTGTTCTACTCCCCCGGCGTGGTCATCCTGCTGATCGCCCTGTCGATCAACTTCATCGGGGACGGGCTGCGCGACGCGCTGGACCCGGCGCAGACCAGGGGGCCGCGCAGGCGCCGGTACCTGGCCCGGCCGGTCGAGCGCACCGACGTGATCCCCGACGACGTGCTGCTGTCCGTCCGGGACCTGAGCGTGGTCTTCGCCGCCCCCGGGGACGACGTGCCCGCGGTCCGCCACCTCGACCTGGACCTGCGCCGGGGCGAGGTGGTCGGCCTGGTCGGGGAGTCCGGTTCGGGCAAGTCGGTCAGTGCCGCCGCGATCATGGGGCTGCTGCCGCCGGCCGCGACCGTCAGCGGCTCCATCCGCCTGGCCGGTCAGGAGCTCGTCGGGCTGGCCGAGTCCCGGTTCCGGCGGCTGCGCGGGCGGCGCGTCGCGATGGTCTTCCAGGACCCGATGTCCTCGCTCAGCCCGGTGCACACGATCGGCGACCAGGTGGCGGAGGCCGTGCGGGTGCACCAGGGAGGCTCCTGGGCCGCCGCCCGCCACCGGGCCGCCGAACTCCTGGACATCGTCGGAGTGCCCGACGCCCGCAACCGGCTGCGCGACTACCCGCACCAGTTCTCCGGCGGGATGCGTCAGCGGGTGGTGATCGCCATGGCCATCGCCAACGACCCGGACCTCATCATCGCCGACGAGCCGACCACCGCGCTGGACGTGACCGTGCAGGCGCAGGTGCTCGCGGCGCTGCGGGCCGTACGGGAACGCACCGGGGCGGCGATCCTGCTGATCACCCACGACCTGGGCATCGTGGCCGAGGTGGCGGACCGGATCGCGGTGATGTACGCGGGCCGCCTGGTGGAGACCGGCACCGCCGCGGACGTCTTCGACCGTCCCGCCATGCCGTACACCCGCGGCCTTCTGGAGTCGGTCCCCCGCCTGGACCGGCCCGCCGAGGAGGAGCTGTGGGCCATCCCCGGCTCCCCGCCGACGATGACCGCGCTGCCGTCCGGCTGCGCGTTCGCCCCCCGCTGCGCGAGCCGTACCGCCGAGTGCGCCGAGAGCGAGCCCGGCCTGCGCCCGGTGTCCGCCGGGCACCTCGCCGCCTGCCTGCACCTGACCGCCGAAAGGACACCACGCCGATGACCTCCCACCCGTACGGCTTCCGCCGGAGCGCGTCATGACCGGCGAGGAACTGCTGACGGTCGAGGACCTGACCAAGCACTACCCGGTACGGCGGGGGCACGTCGTCAGACGACAGGCCGGGGTGGTCAAGGCCGTCGACGGCGTGTCCTTCGAGCTTCGGGCCGGGGAGACACTGGGAGTCGTCGGAGAGTCCGGGTGCGGCAAGTCGACGCTCGCGAAGCTGCTCATCCGGCTGGAGCAGCCGACCGGCGGGCACATCCGGTACCGGGGCGCCGACATCGCGACGCTGGACGGGCGCGGACTGCGCGACCTGCGCCGCAAGGTGCAGATCGTCTTCCAGGATCCGTACTCGTCGCTGGACCCCCGGATGACGGTCGGCCAGATCATCGCGGAGCCGTTCACGGTGCACCGTGACGCGGCGCCCGACGACCGGCGCGGCCGGGTGCGGGAACTGCTGCGGACGGTCGGTCTCAACCCCGAGCACATCGACCGCTACCCGCACCAGTTCTCCGGCGGGCAGCGCCAGCGCATCGGCATCGCCCGCGCGCTCGCGCTCCGCCCCGACGTCCTGGTGTGCGACGAACCGGTCTCCGCGCTGGACGTGTCGATCCAGGCCCAGGTCATCAACCTGCTAAGGCAGCTGCAACGCGACTTCGGGCTGGCCTACGTCTTCATCGCGCACGACCTGGCCGTGGTGCGGCACATCTCGCACCGCGTCGCGGTCATGTATCTGGGGAGGATCGTGGAGACCGGCACGGCGCCCGAGATCTTCGAACGGCCCGCGCACCCCTACACGCGCGCCCTGCTGTCGGCGGCGCCGGTGCCCGACCCCCACCACCGGGGCGAGCGGATCATCCTGCGCGGTGACCCGCCGAGCCCGATGAACCCGCCGAGCGGTTGCGCGTTCCGCTCCCGCTGCCCGCACGCGGTGGACGCCTGCGCCGAGCGTTTCCCCGAGCTGACCGAACGCGGCGCCGGGCACCCGGTGGCCTGCCTCTTCGGTGGCGGCTGAGCCCGCCGGGCCGTACGGGAGACCGGCCCAACGCGGTTCCCGAAGGACCACGGCATCATCCGCCCCTCAGGCGAGGTAGCCAAAAGTATCCAATCGACTACCTTACGTAACTCCTGAAGGTGGGTGAAGGATTCACGCGGGGATCCGCCCCGGGCCCCCGCCCCGCCGTTCACGGGACACCGTCGAAGGAGGTCACTGGCATGGAATCCGCCACGCCCGGTTCCGAGGGCCGGGTCCGAGAGGAAGACGAGGCGGCCGGTACCGGTTGAGGAGTGGTTCGCGGCCCTCGGCGACGGTGAGCCGGCGCTGGACGCGGCACGAATGATCGGCTCGCGGGCCACGACGACGGTCCGCCACGCCTCCGGCCGACCGTGGCTGCTGGGTCGCTGGAGCCCGGACACCGTCGTGGTGGCGAGCGCGGGGCGGTCACGGGCCGCGGTCATCGGCCGCGGTGCGATCGACCAGGCCGAGCTGACCAGACGGCTCGGCCGGGTGCGGGGCGTCGACGACGTCGAGCGGCTGGTGGACGGCGTGGCCGGCAGCTTCCACCTGGTGGCCTCGATCGGCGGCCGGGTGCGGGTGCGGGGCAGCGCCTCGGCGGTCCGGCAGGTCTTCCACACGCGTCTGGCCGGCGTCACGGTCGCCTGCAGCCGGGCCGACGTCCTCGCGGCCGTGACCGGGGCCGGGATCGACGAACGCGTCATGGCCGCGCGGCTGCTGCCGGTGCCGGTGTACCGGTTGTACGAGCTGCCCATATGGCATGGTGTGCACCGCCTCGACCCGGGGGACTGCCTGCTGATCGACGGTGACGGCGGAGCCCGGAGCCGGTGCTGGTGGCGGGTACCCGAGCCGGTGCTGAGCGCTGAGGAGGGAGCCGCGCCGGTGCGCGAGGCACTGCGCGCCGCCGTCGGCTCCATCACCGCGGCCGGTGGGACCGTCAGCGCGGACCTGTCCGGAGGCCTCGACTCCACCAGCCTGTGTTTCCTGGCCGCCGACGGTCCCGCTCGGCTCGTCACCGCCCATCGCGTCCCGATGGACGCGGCCAACGACGACAGAGGGTGGGCGGGCAAGGCCGCCGCGGCACTGCCACACGCGCGCCACCTCGTCTTCGAACCCGGCCTGCTGCCGCTGTGGTTCGCCGAGGCGAACGGCTCTCCCCCGCCGACCGACGAGCCACACGGATGGGTCCGCGACTGGGCGCTCATGCGCGAGGTGGCCGAGCGGATGACGGGCGAAGGGTCGCGCCTGCACCTCATCGGGGGCGGTGGTGACGAACTGTTCGCCGCTCGACCCCACTACCTGCACGACCTGTTCCGGACCCGGCCATGGCAGGCGTTCACCCGGTTGCGCGCCCAGCCCGCCGGAGGCGGGCAACCGTTGTGGCGGCGGCTGGCCCAGCTGGCCGACCGCACGGGGTTCCCCGCCTGGCTGAACCGCCTCGCCACCGACCTGACCGTCGACGGCCCGGTCACGACCGTGTCGCCCGGGAGGGCCGCCAAGGTGTTCTCCCCCGGCTGGGGGCCGACCGCGCCGATGCCGTGCTGGGCCACCGAGCACGCCCTGCACGCCGTACGCGACCTTCTCCGGCAGTTGGCCGCGCAGCGGCCGGAGCCGCTGTCGCCGCTGCGCGGCCAGCACACCACCCTGTACAACGCGCGTCTCGGTGGCGACGGGCTCCGGCAGATCGACCAGGCCGCCACGGCCATAGGCCTGCCGCACGCCGCTCCGATCCTGGACGACGCCGTCATCGCCGCCGTGCTGTCGATCCGCACCGACCAGCGCAGCGTCCCGGGCCGCTACAAACCGGTACTGACCGCGGCGATGCGCTCCGTGGTGCCCGAATCGCTGCTGAGTCGCTCCACCAAGGGCAAGTACGCCGCCGAGTGGTACGCCGGGATGCGCCGTCACGGCGGAGAGCTGCTGGAGGTGTTCGGCGACAGCGCGCTGGCCCGGCTGGGCCTGATCGACGCCACCGTCCTGCGCGACGTCCTGTCGCGCACGCATCCCCGGCTCGATCCGCTCTATCCCCTCGTGCAGACACTGGGCTGCGAGATCTGGCTGCGCGCCTCGGATCAGGCGGGCCGCCGACCGACGACAGGACACATCGCTTGACATGTCGCCGTGACCGGCCGGCGTGCGGGCTCTCCCCCGGTTTGAGGGTTCTCACGGGTCGTCCGCTGGCCGGAGCGGGTGGCAGGGGACGGAAGCCTCCGGGATTCGTTCAACGACAGCCTTGATGTCATGAGTGTTTGCGACAGAGAACGAACTCTCGTCGAGGACCTGAGTGGTCACGGCCCCGTGAGGCGTGCCGTACCCGGTGGGACGAGGGTGACGGCGTGACGAGCGTGCCGCCCTCGTGGCGGGAACTGCTGGGCCCGGAGCACGCCGGTGCCGCGATCGTGCTGGCCGCGGGGGTGCTCGTCGGCGCGGTCAACATCTACCTGGCCTCAAGCCTGCTGCCGACCGCGGTGTCCGAGGTCGGCGGCGCCGGCTTCTACGCGTGGAACATGACGATCTACCTCGTCGCGATGGTGGTCGCGACGATGCTGGTCAGCCGTCTCCTGACCCGCTGGGGCAACGTCGGTGCCTACCTGCTCGGCTTCACCGTGTTCCTGGTGGGTTCGCTGGCCTGTGCGGTGAGTCCGGCGATGCCGGTGTTGCTGGCCGGTCGCGGTGTTCAGGGACTGGGGGCGGGGCTGCTGTCCGGGCTGGGTTTCGCCGTTGTCCGATCCGCCCTGCCGAGGCGGTTGTGGACGCGGGGCAACGCGCTGATGTCGGCGATGTACGGCGTGGGCAACTTCGTCGGCCCTGCGCTTGGCGGGCTGTTCGCCCAGTTCGGCGGGTGGCGGCTGGCATTCGTGACGATGGCGGTGATCGCGGCGGTGTGCGCCTCGTTCGTGCGCCGGGTGCTGCCCGCCGGTGAGCGGGGTGGAGCCGGGGCGCCGGTCCCGGTCGTGTCGTTGTTGCTGGTCACGGCTGCCACCGCCGCGGTCAGCGTGGCCGGGGTGTTGCCCGGCCCCCTGGCCATGGCGGCCGGTGTCGCGGTCGCGCTACTGCTGGTGGCCGCGTTCGTCGCTCGTGAGCGGCGCGGTGAGCCGCGGGTCTTCCCGTACGCCGCCTACCGGCCGGGTTCGCCGCTGAAGTGGCTGTATCTGACCCTGGCGTTGCTGGCCTTCGGCGTCGCGGTCGAGTCGTTCCTGCCGCTGTTCGGACAGCGGCTGGGCGGGCTGGTCCCGGCCGCGGCGGGGTTCTTCGGCGCGGCCATCTCACTTGGGTGGTCGGCGGCCCAGATCGTCAGCTCCTCGGCGGTCAGGGAACGCACGGTTCTCCGGTCGCGTGTCGCGGGCCCGCTGCTGCTGGCGTCCGGTCTCCTCGTCCAGGGGCTGCTGCAGCGGCAGGACTCGCCGGTCTGGCTGGTCCTCGTGTGGGTGCCGGTGTTGTTCGTCGCCGGTGCCGGTATCGGGCTGGCCTATCCGCACCTGTCGGTGGCGGTGATGTCCAGCACCCGGGATCCGGAGGAAGGCGGCCGGGCGGCGGCCGCGATCGCCACGGTGACGAGCCTGTCGATCGCGTTCGGTACGGCGGTCGCCGGGGTCCTGGTCAACCTGGGCGGCGCCTCGGTGCTCGACTCGGCCCGCTACATGCTGTTCGGATGCGCGGCCGTCTGCGCGGTCGGCGCCGTCACCGCCCATACGGCGGCTCGCCTCAGCCGTTCGGCACCGGCCGATCGGTCCGCTCCGCGATCCGTCCCGCCCACCGATGCGAGCTGAACCGCGGCTCGACCATGTCCGTGTACGACCCGATGGAGACGCCATGCCCGACGACCTGTCCGAGACGCCGACGTTCCCGATGGCCCGTGCGATGGGCTGCCCTTTTGATCCGCCTCCGGAGTTGAGCCGCCGTGGCGAGCTGAGTCCGGTTTCGCGCGTGCGGCTCTGGGACGGCAGCGGCGCGTGGATGGTCACCCGCCACGCCGACGTACGCGCGCTGCTCGCCGATCCGCGGGTCAGCGTCGACGTCGCCGAGCCTGGCTTTCCGCACACCAACGCGGTGAGCAAGGCGCGTGACGCGCGGATGAAGACGCTGATGCAGATGGACGCGCCGGAGCACATCGTTCACCGGCGTCGGCTGACCGCGGACTTCACGGTCAAGAAGATGGAGGCGCTGCGGCCCACGATTCAGCGGATCGTCGACGATCTCGTCGACGACCTGCTCGCCGGGCCGAACCCGGCCGACTTGATGGAGGCGTTCGCCCTTCCGGTTCCCTCGCTGGTGATCTGTGAGCTGCTGGGCGTTCCCTACGCCGACCGTGGCTTCTTCCAGCGGGTGGCCGGTGAGCTCGTCATGGACGAGGGCGACCCGGCCCACGCCCTGGCCGCCAGCGAGGAGCTGAACGTCTATCTCGAAAGGCTGCTGGAGGAGAAGAACGCGGCGCCGGGCGACGACATGCTCAGCGGGCTGGCCGTCGAGCAGTACCGTACCGGCGCGATGACCCGGAGGGAGATCGCCACACTGGGGCAGCTCCTGCTGGTGGCCGGGCACGACACCACCGCGAACATGATCGCGCTGGGCACGGCGGCGCTGCTGACCCATCCGGAGCAGCTGAGCGCGATCCGCGACGGCGCCGACCACGCCCGGGTGGCGGGCGCCGTCGAGGAACTCCTGCGTTATCTGTCCATCACCCACACCGAGGCCCGTCGTGTCGCCCGCGAGGACCTTGTGATCGGTGGGCAGTTGATTCGCCGGGGTGAGGGCGTCATCGCGGTGAAGAGCACCGCCAACCGCGATCCCGCCGTCTTCCCCGACCCCGACGTGCTCGACGTCCACCGTGACGCCCGCCATCACGTCGCCTTCGGCTACGGCGCCCACCAGTGCCTGGGCCAGTCGCTGGCCCGTGTGGAACTCCAGGTCGTCTTCGGCACCCTGTTCCGGCGTGTTCCCACGCTGGCGCTGGCCGTACCGCCACAGGAGCTGACTTTCAAACCCGACGCGGTCTTCTACGGAGTCCGCGACCTGCCCGTCACCTGGTGAGGGCGGTTCAGGCGCCGTTCCCGCGTCGCCCAAGGGCGTATTCCGGCAGGGGGCGGGCGTTCCTGGCCTGTGCCCGGCGCTCAACGGCGCCGATGGCCTTCATCAGCGGCAGGCGGGCGACGACGTCGCGGACGCACCGGCCGCCTTCGGTCCTGGGCACCATGAGGCGGACGTTGGGGCCGATCCGCTGCTTCGCGTCGACCAGTGGGCGGTGGGCCGTGTCGTAGCGGGCGAAGGCGACACGGTGGTCGCCGCCCGACGCGGCGAGTTCCCCGGCGAGGAGGTGGGCCCCGACCAGGGCGAGTTCCGCGCCCGCGCCCGAGACGGGAGAGGCGCACCAGGCGGCGTCGCCGACAAGGGCGACACGGCCGTCGGACCAGGAGGCCATCCGCACCTGGCCCAGGGCGTCGAAGTAGAAGTCGGGGTCGGCGAGGGCCGCGTCGAGCAGTTCCCTGGTCCGCCAGGACGACTCTCGCCCGAACGCCTCGCTGATCAGGCGCTTGTGTTCGGCGACGTCCCGGTGGTCGTACCGTAGCGGCGCGGAGCGGAACATGAAGTACGCCTTGGCCTGGGGGTGGTTGCCGGATCGGTAGATCCCGGTCATCCTGCCCGGCGTGTTGAACATCGTCACCCAGCGGTTCTCCCCAAGCGAGGCGTCGGTGTCGGCGAAGGCGAAGTAGTGGTGCTTGAACTGGACGAACCGCTCTTCGGGCCCGAAGACGAGCCTGCGGACGTTAGAGTGCATTCCGTCGGCGCCGACGACGAGGTCGAAGCGACGGGCGGGGGCGTGCTCGAAGGTGACCGACACGCCGTCGTCGTCCTGTTCCAGGCCGAGGATGGAGTCACCGAACAGGATCTCCACATCGGTCACCTCGTGCAGCAGGGTCACCAGGTCACCGCGCATGATCTCGATGGAGGCCGGGTCCCTGGTGTCGATCCGGGCGACGGCCCGATCGGCGGCGTCGACGAACTTCATGCCGTGGACGTCGGTGGCGAACTCGTGGATCCGCGACAGGATGCCCATCCGCTCGGCCACCTCGGTGGCGTTGCCGCGCACGTCGACCCCGTTGCCGCCGGAGCGCGGTGCCGGGGCGCGCTCGACCACGGTGGGCCTGAAGCCGTACCGGGCCAGCCAGTGGGCCAGGGTCAGGCCGGCGATGCTCGCGCCGGAGATCAGGATGCGTTCGTTCACAGGACTCCTCCGCGATAGAGTAAATGAAATGCATGTTCCATTTATTATGTGGAAGGGACATTCCATTTGTCAACGCCCGCTGGATCCCGACGCCGAGCCGACGCCGTCCGCAACCGTCAGCTCGCCCTGGACGCCGCCACCGCCCTGATGGCCGAACCCGGCGCCTCCCTCACCGTCGAGGCCATCGCCAGGAAGGCGGACCTGGGGGCGGCGACCGTGGTGCGCGCCTTCGGCGGCAAGGACGCGTTGCTGGACGCCGCCGTGTCACGCCTGCTCGAACCGGTGGTGCGACGCGCCCGTGACCTGCTCGCCGAGACCACGCCCACGCGGGCCCTGCGGGTCTTCCTGCGTGAACTGATCGCCTTCCAGGCGGCGCACCACGCCGTCAACGACCAGTTGGGCGGCCTGGAGTTGCCCGCCACCACGGCACTGCGCGCCGATCTCGTCCGGGCCGTCGAGGAAATGATCGACGGGGCACGCCGTGAGGGTACGGTTCGCACCGACATCGACCCTGCCGTCACCACGACTCTGATCGGCCAGACAGCCCTGGCGGTCGCTCGCACCCGGCCCCCCTCCCAGGACCTCGCCGACGCCTATCTCACCGTCCTGCTGGACGGCCTCCGCCCGCGTTCGGAACGAACCGGGGACTGACGAACCGGGGACCTGCGCGGATCTCTGGATCGCGACGTGCCGCGGCGGACCTGGACGGCGGATATGCCGGCATCGCATCAGAACGAATGGTCGCGTTGGCGGTCCTGGTGGAGCCGGTGTGGTGCGGATGGTCGTTCTGACGCGCCTGAACCGGGGTTCGCGCCGTTCTGGGGGTGTTTCCGGCCTGGGTGGGCAACGGTCCGGCCTTTGGCGGGGTTCGGCCGGCCGGCAGGTCCTAGCGTGCGTCCTTGATGAGGAAATCGAGCAGGATCTGTCGGCTGGTCTGGGAGGTGAGGCTGCCGTACGCGTCGTCGAAGGCGTGCTCGGCGAAGGGCAGTTCCTCGACCTCGACATGGACACCCTTCCTCCTGAGCGCGTCCCCGAAGCCGGTGACGGTTTCGGGGCGGGCGCTGCGGTCGCGGTCCCCGACCACGAGCAGGGTGCGGGGCAGGCCGGCGCGAACGTCAGAGGTCGGGGACACCTCGCGATAGCGGTCCGGGTACTGCCGCGGGGTACCACCGGTGAACATCTCCGCCGCCTCGCGGGTCCCGGCCACGTCGTCCTTCCACATTCGGGTGACATCGGTGCCGGGGTAGAAGCCGATCACGGAGGCCGGAGGGCTGGGGACGGTGCCGTCGGCGGCCTCGATGGTGCCGTTGCGGAGGCGGTAGGCGGTGTTCATCGCCAGGGTGCCGCCCGCCGACATGCCGCCGAGCGAGATCCGCGAGTTGTCGATGTCGTACTCGTCGGCGTTCTTCTGCACCCATTTCAAGGCGGAGACGAGGTCTTGAGGGGCCTTGTTCCAGGTGGGACGGCCGGGACCGGCCAGGCGGTAGTCGACGGCGAAGACGGCGACGCCGTGGTCGGCGAGCCAGCGGCCGGTGCCGCGCAGGTCGCTCTTGTCGAAGGTGTGGAAGCCGCCTGCGTGGGCGAGCACGACGGCCGGGGCCTTCTTACCCGGGGTCTTCTCGGGCAGGTACACGTCCGCCCGCAGTGGCTCGCCTTCGGGACTCGCGTACGTCTCGGTCGCGTCCGGCTTCGCCGCCGGGTAGGTGAGTTCGGTGAACACCTGGCTCAGAGAGATGTCGACGCCGGCGTTCTGGGCGGCCCGGAACTGGATTCCGCCGATGGCCAGCGCGCCCAAGGCGCACAGAGCCGTGATGACGGTGACCGCGCGACCCCAGCGCACCAGGCCGGTCCGCCAGGCCAGAGCGGCGAGGACGGCTGCGACGAGGGCCATCAGAGCTACGTGGAAGGGGTACTGCCCGCCCAGGACCGGCCCGATCACTCCCGCTTTGGGGATGGTCGGAAAGTACGCGCCGAGAACGATGGCGAGAGCCAGGAACGCGAGGAACGAGGCCAGGACGGCGGAGGCGGCCCGCAGGATCCGGACCGGCCGGCCGGTCGGCGCGGCGGGGGTTCTGTGTGTGGTCAAGGCTGCACTCCTGCGATGGCGTGTGGGGCGGGTTCCACCGCCTACGGGACTTGTCATGAGCTGTGAAGTCCTCGAAACCACGTGCGGGGCAGCGAGAACCAACTCACCAAGAAAGGTAGAAACCGGGCACCCGCTTCGGCCTCACGCTGCGGAGCCATTCCTTGACGTAGCTCTCAGGTAGGGGGCCTGTGAGAGATGTCAGAGCCCACGCTGCTCACCACTTTGGGATCACAGGTTGGTGCGACCGGGAACGACCAGGCCCGTCTCGTAGGCGAAGACGGCCGCCTGGGTACGGTCCCGCAGCTGGAGCTTCTGCAGGATGCTGCCCATGTGGGTCTTGACGGTCTGCTCGGCGACGACGAGTTCGGCGGAGATCTCCGCGTTGGACAGTCCTTGGGCGACCAGCGTCAACACCTCACTCTCACGATTGGTGAGTACGTCGATCCGTACCTGGGCGGACGGCTTCGCCGAGCCGCTCAGCCGTGAGAACTCCGTGATGAGCCGCTTGGTGATCTCAGGGGACAGCAGAGCCTCCCCGGCGGCCACGACGCGTACGGCTTCGGCCAGTTGGACTCCGGAAGCGTCTTTGAGCAGGAACCCGCTGGCGCCGGCCCGCAGCGCCTCATACACGTACTCGTCTAGATCGAAGGTGGTCAGGACCAGAATCCTGGCGGGCAGGTCGGTCCGCCGAGTGATCTGGCGGGTGGCCTCGATGCCGTTCAGCCTGGGCATCCGGACGTCCATGACGATCACGTCGGGGCGGAGTTCCTCCGCTTTGGTCACTGCTTCGAGGCCGTCCACGGCGGTCGCGATCACGTCGATGCCGGGCTGGGCGCCGAGAAGCACCGAGAAGGCCTCGCGGACCATCGCCTGGTCGTCGGCGATCATCACTCGGATCGTCATGCGGTCTGTTCCCTGTCTGTCATGGCAGCCGGGGCGGCGGGCGCCGGCAGCAGAGCGGTCACCTCATAGCCACCGTCGGGTGTTGTGCCTGCGGAGAACTCTCCGCCGAGCATCGCAGCACGTTCTCGCATACCCAGGACGCCATGTCCGGCTCCTGGCGAGGGCCGGGCGGCCTGTCGGCCGGGACCGTTGAGGATCCGCAGGTGAAGGGCGGCCTGGGTGTAGGTCAGTTCGACGCGGGCCGTGGCGCCGGGGGCGTGGCGCAGTGTGTTGCTGAGGGCCTCTTGCACGATGCGATAGGCCGACAGTTCCACGCCCCCGGGCAGCGGGCGGCGGGTCCCGGAGGTCACGGCCCTCACGTCGAGCCCGGCCGCACGCACGCCGTTGAGCAGGTCGTCGATCCGTTCCAGGGTGGGCTGCGGAGCCTCGGGAGCGTTGCCCTCGGGATGGTCCTCGGAGCGCAGCACTCCGAGGAGGCGGCGCAGCTCGGTCAGTCCCTCCAAGGCGCCCAGGCGGATGTCGGCCAGCGCCGTGACCAGTTCCCCGGGCGGGTCCGCGACCCGGTACGGGGCGGCCTCGGCCTGGATCGAGATGACCGACATGTGGTGGGCGACCACGTCGTGCAACTCACGTGCGATGCGGGCGCGTTCCTCCAGAACGGTGCGGTGCGCTCGCTCCTGCGCGAAGGCCACCTCCTGCTCCGCGAGCCGGGCGCGAACCTCCCTCGTCCCGCACACCCCGATCGCGGCGGCCACGACGAGAGCGAACATCACCAGCACGATCACCGTGAAGCGCCAAGGCCCGATCCCATCGCCGAGCACCTGCAGCCCCAGCAGCAGCGCGGCGCTCAGCAGCACCGTCTCGGCCATCACCTGTGGCCGGTTACGCAGCGCGATCAGAAACAACAGCCCGGCGTGTACGGCCCACGCCCATCCCGTGTACGGCCCGAAAGGTGGGTAGAGCGAGAAAACCGGCAACATCACCAGCGACAGCCACCAGACCGGCAGTGGCCGGTGCAACGCCGGCACGAGCAGTGCCGCGTGGATCATCCCGACGGGCCTCATCGAGATGTCCTCGGTAGCGGAGACGGCCGTGAACACCGCCATCGCGGCGACCGCGAGATGCGGCAACCACCTCAGCGACCTCGGGCCGCCCATGGGCGGCATGGGCTGCGGGGCCAGCGTGAACAGATCTTTCCGTACAGTGTTCAACGTTCCACGCACTGTCCCCTGCTCGGCCTTGTCCATGCGATCATTATTGTCCAATTTGTCTATTGGTTGGCCCTATGTCGCATTTGCTGAGGTGGTATGGGTCAGCAGGTCGGGCACCGGTCGCCTCGTGGGCGCCCCGCACGGGGCCTGGCCCGGTGAGGTCGCCACCGTCACTCCTGGTCTTCGGGGGGAGCGGCGGGAAGGGTGATCCATTCCAGAGCCCACCGGTTGAGGTCGAGTAACACCGCGCCGAGTGCGGCTCCCTTCTCGGTCAGCCGGTAGTCGACCCGTACCGGAGCGGCGCTTCGGACGTGTCGCTCGACGAGCCCGTCGGCCTCAAGGTCCTTCAGGCGCTGTGACAGCAGTTTGTCGGTCATGCCGGGGACGGCCGCCGCGATGTCGCTGAACCGTGTGGCGCCGCCGAGCAGTGCCCGCAGCACCGTCGCGGCCCAGCGGCGGCTCAGGGTGTCCATCGCCGCGGCGTAGTACGGGCAGTACGGCCGGATGTCATCCGGGTCCAGCTGGCGATGTGACATGGCTCACTTTCCCTATTAACTATCTTTTCGATAGCTTCTTGCTTATTGATAGTAGTTTATCGACAAGGAGCGAGTATGCCCGACGTGAGCGAAACCGCCGAGCTACGGTACGAGGTGTGGGTTTCCCAGCAGATCCCCACGAGCGGGACGCTTCCCACCGGTGCTCCCCAGCAGTGGTCGCCGCTCTCGACGACCCTCATCCACGGCACGAGCGACGCCGTACTCGTCGATCCGCCGTTCACCGTCGAGCAGACCCGGCGGGTCGGTGACCGGATCGATCGCTCCGGCAAGCGGTTGACCCACATCTACGTCACCCACGGCCATGGTGACCACTGGTTCGGCGCGTCGCTGCTGGTCGAGCGCTTCCCCGAAGCGGTGGTCGTCGCCACCGAGGGCACGATCCGGATGATGCACGCCTCGATCAGCGGGCGGCGCCGGTCGTTCTGGGAGGCGTTGTTTCCCGGACAGCTCCCCGACCTGCGTGTGACCGCCCAGCCGGTGCCGGCCGGAGGCCTCGTGCTCGAAGGGCACCGGCTGTGTCCGGTCGAGGTCGGCCACAGTGACGGCGACGACTCCACCGTGTTGCACGTGCCGGCGCTCGGTCTCGTCGTCGCGGGTGACGTCGCCTACAACAATGTTCACCAGTACCTCGCCGACGGCGGGTTCGACGGAGGCGTCGACGCCTGGCTCCAGGCCATCGAAACGGTGCGCGCCCTACGACCGGCGGCCGTGGTGGCCGGGCACAAGGATCCCACCCGTCCGGACGATCCCGGCATCCTTGACGAGACCGCCGAATACCTGCGAACCACCCTCAAGGTGATCGCTGCCAAGCCGACTCCCCGTGCGTACTTCGACGAGATGACCAGGCTCTACCCGGACCGCCTCAACCCGGGCACCGTCTGGCTCAACGCGCAGCGGCTGGCATGATGCGCGCCGTACGATTCCACCGGTTCGGCGGCGTCGAGAACCTGAGGATCGAGCAGGTCCCGCGGCCGGAACCCGACGGCACCGAGGTACTGATCCAGATCATCCGTGCCGGGGTGAGCCCGCTCGACGACAAGGTCCGCAGTGGCGTGCTGCCCCCGCGGATGCGCAAACCGCTGCCACTGGTCCCCGGGGCGAGCGCCGTGGGCCGGGTGATCGACCCCGGCACCTCCGGACACGCGCCCGGGACGCGCGTTCTGCTGTGCGGCTGGGGCTACGGCACGAAACTCGACGGCATGTGGCGTGAGGAAGCGGCCGTTCCGGCCGACCACCTGGTGCCCGTCCCCGAGCATGTCGGCGACGACGACGCCGCGGCCCTGGCGGCCGGCGCCGGATACCTGACCGCGTGGCTGGCGCTCACCAGGGTCGCCCGCGTCCGACCGGGACAGGTCGTGCTGGCACCCGGCGTCTACGGTGCGGTGGCCTCGGCCGCCGCGCAGGTGGCCCCGGTCCTCGGCGCCTCCAGGGTCATCTCCACCTCCCGCGGCGCCGACCGTCTCGCCGCGATCCCGCGGACCGACGGTCTCGCCGTCATCGACCTTGAGGCCGAAACCCTGACCGACGGCGTCGCCCGGCTGACCGACGGCTCGGGAGTGGACGTGGTCCTCGACGGCCTCGGCGGCGAGCTCACCGGCCAAGCGCTCAGCGCGCTGCGCCAAGGCGGAGTCGTGGTCAGCATCGGATACACGGTCGGCACCAAGGCGGCCATCAACGTCACCGACCTGATCTGGAAGACCGCACGGCTGGAGGGATTCCTGTTCACCGCGTTCACCCAGCGGGAACTCGCCGACGCCTACGGCACCTTGCTCGGGCACCTGGCCGAAGGCGTCCTACGGCCGGTGACGGACCGGGTCTATCCGCTGGAGCAGGCCGCCGAGGCGCAACGCCGGGTCGTCGAGGACCGCCCGATCGGCAGGGTCTTCCTCGATCCGAGGGCATAGCAGCGGAACCGATCGCAGGCGAGGCGCCGCTGCTTCTGACCTACCGGGTACGACGGGGTTTCCGTCCCGCCGTTCCTCAAGCCCCGTTCAAGGTTCCGGGGCCGTCGTCGTCCGGTCCGGAGGGCAGCCCAGGCGGCGGTATCTGCCGGGGGCCATGCCGTACTCGCGTTTGAAGGCGTTGGCGAAGGCGAACTCCGAGCCGTAGCCGACGGCGGGGGCGATCTCGCTCAGTGCGGCGTCGGAGTCACGCAGCATGCGCGCGGCCGTACCCAGCCGCCACCAGGTCAGGTAGGTCAGCGGTGGTTGCCCGACGAACCGGGTGAACCGGCTGGAGAACGCCGCACGGGACAATCCGGCACGACGGCCCAGCGACTCGACCGTCCACGGGTGGGAGGGGTCGCGATGGATGCCGTCGAGCGCGGCACCGACGGCCGGGTCGGCCAGCGCGGCGGCCCAGCTGTCGACCGCGCAGTGCTCCGTCGAGGTGTCGAACCAGGCCCGCAGGATGTACAGCAACAGCATGTCCAGCAGCGCCGACACCACCAGGTCCGCGCCCGGCCGAGGGTTCTCGATCTCCTTGCCCAGCAGCTCGACGGAGGCGCGCAGCTCGGTGTCGCGTCCCAGCCTGGCGGGCAGGTGGATCATCTCGGGCAGCCCGCTGAGCAGCGGGTGTACCCGGCTGGAGTCCAGCCGGTAGCCACCGCAGAGCGTCACGGTGACGGGCCCGGCGCCCTCGACGGAGGCCGAAGAGAACAGCTCGGTCTCGGCGTAGGGGTCGCAGTCGGACTCCTCGACGGGAGTCGCGGGCGAGTCGGCCAGCGCGTAGCCGTGCCCGTGGGGGAAGAACAGCACGTCTCCCGTCGCGACCGGGACCGGCTCCCCCTCCGGCGGGATCACCCAGCACGAGCCCCGCAGCACCACCTGGAAGCCCGCCGAGCCGGGCGCCGACGGGAACCGCTGTCCCCACCGGGCCGGCCACTCGACACGCGCCGAGCGGGGCACGCCCAAGCGCATGAAGGCGACCACGTCGCTCAGCACGTCCATGACATGAGTCTAATGCCAGAGACGATCGCGTATTAATCACAGACAGAGGCGCATTGGTTGTCTCGACTGTGGCTCATATCGTTGACGGCGTGACAAAAGTACTGGTCAGCGGGGCGACCGGCACGATCGGCCGCCCTCTGGTGAACCAACTCGAAGACGCGGGCGCCGACGTCCGCACGGTGACGAGGGAGCTGACCGATCCGGTCGCGTTGGGCGCGCCCCTCGACGGCGTCGACGCGGTGTTCCTGCTGTGGCCGTTCGCCTCGGCGGAGGGCGCCCGCGAGGTGCTGGAACTGATCGGAGCGCGGCGGGTGGTCTACCTGTCCTCGGCCGCCGCGCGCCCGCACGAGGTCGAGATAGAGCGCCTGATCGCCGGGACCGCCCGGGAGTGGACGGTGCTGCGCCCGCACGCCTTCGCGGCCAACGCCCTGCGGTGGGCCGCGCAGGTTCGGGAGGGCGTCGTGCGGCAGCCGTACGGTGATGTGGCCTTCTCTCCCGTCCACGAGCGGGACGTGGCGGCCGTCGCGGTGCGCGCGCTGCTCGGCGGGGGGCACCACGGCGTGGTCCACACACTGACCGGGCCCCGGCCGCTGACCCAGCGGGAACAGGCGCGGGCGATCGGCGACGCGATCGGCCTGCCGGTGCGCTGGGAGGAGGAGCCTCCGGAGGAGGCCAGGCTGCGGCTGCTCGGGCTCGGATGGCCCGCTCCCGCCGTGGACGGCATGCTGCGCGGCCTGGCCGAGCCGGGCCCGGCCACCGACACCGTGGAGAAGGTCACCGGAGTGCCCGCGAGCACCTTCGAGACGTGGGCGAGCGAGCACGCCGCCGACTTCCTCGGCACCATGCGGGCCGCCCGCATGCATGAGTACGGCGACGCCTCGGTGATCTCGCTGGAGGAGGTGCCGGTGCCGAGGCCGGGGCCGGGCGAGGTACTCGTCAGGGTGGCCGCCACGTCGTTCAACCCGTCGGAGGTCGGGCTGCGAACGGGCCTGCTGCGGGACGTGCTCGATGTCACGCTTCCGCACACGTTCGGCTGGGACGTCGCGGGCACCGTGGTCGTCGGAGCCGGTGACCTCACCCCCGGCGACCGGGTGATCGGGCTCATCGGAGGGGCGGCCGCCGAGTACGCGGTCGCGAAGGCGGACGCGCTGGCCAAAGCACCGCGGCGGATTCCGCTGGCGGACGCGGCCGCCGTGCCGGTGGCCGGGCTCACCGCGTGGCAGGCGGTCTTCGAGCACGCCCGCATCGGTCGCGGCAGCCGGGTGCTGATCAACGGGGCGGGCGGCGGCGTCGGGCTGTTCGCCGTGCAGCTGGCCAAGCACGCGGGCGCGTACGTGGTGGCGACCGCCGGTCCGCGCAGCGCCGCCGCCGTGCGGGCGCTGGGCGCCGACGAGATCGTCGACTACACCACCGCTCCCCTGCCGGGCGGTAACGACGTGCTGATCAACCTGGTGGCCGACGTGCCCGCCTCGGTGACGGAGCTGGCCGAGGAGTTCGTCTCGATCACCCGGCCGATCGAGCACCCGCGCGCCGTCCGGTTCGTGGCCCGCAACGACCCGGGCCAGCTGGCCGAACTCGTGGCGCTGATCGACGAGGGCGTGGTGGACGTCACGGTGGACGTTCGCCCGCTGGATTCCCTGGCTGACCTGCATCACGAAGCAGAGCACGGCCTTATTCGCGGAAAAATCGTATTGAAGGTGGGTAAATGATCAAGATTGGCATCATCGTCGGCAGCACGCGTCCGGGACGCAACGGCGAGGCCGTCGCCCGCTGGGTCCACGACCACGCGGTCAGACGTGGCGACGCGCACTACGAACTGGTCGACCTGAAGGACTACGACCTGCCCCATCTGGACGAACCGCTCGCCGCGGCCACCGGGGTGTACGAACACCCGCACACCAAGAAGTGGTCCGAGACCGTCGCGAACCTCGACGGCTTCGTCTTCGTGACACCCGAGTACAACCATTCGATCACCGGGGCGCTCAAGACCGCCATCGACTTCCTGTTCGCCGAATGGCACGACAAGGCCGCGGGCGTGGTCGGCTACGGCGTCAGCGGCGGCGTGCGGGCCGCCGAGCATCTGCGGCAGGTGCTCGGTCAGGTCAAGGTGGCCGATGTCCAGGTGGGCGTGGAGCTGCTGTTGCACACCGACTTCGAGAACTTCACCACCTTCAAACCCGCCGCGCACCAGGAGGACACACTGGGCAGGCTGCTCGACCAGGTCGTCTCCTGGAGTACGGCGCTGCGACCGCTCAGGGCGTGACCCCGTCACGCGTCGGACAGGCCCGTCCAGCGCTCCATCACCGCGGGGACCGGATACCGGGGCCCGGTCGCGGCGGTCAGGTGGGCGAGGGCCTCGGCGGAGCCGGCGCGGGTGGCGGCCGCCTGCGCCGACTCCAGGAAGCGCTCAACCGCAGATGACGCAAGTTCTGTGTCACAGATGTGCGGCGCCATGGGCAGTGGCATAGGTGGCCGTTCGCAACCGGGCCTCGGCGGCCCAATGAGGTGCGTTCCACCGGTCGGCGATGGTGGCGGCCAGGGTGAAGTGGGCGGCGGCCTCGTCGTCTTGGCCGAGGTAGACCGCCAGCTCACCGAGGGTGTGGGCGACCGGGCGCAGTGCCACCGACAGGCTCGCGGCGCCCGCCGGGGGGCCGTTGCGGTGCGGAAGCAGCGTCGCGTAGATCTCCTCGGCTGCGTCGCGGTCGTTCAAGGCGACACTGGCCATCGCGCGCAACGTGGTGAGAAAGGTGAAGAAGAAGTCAGGGCGGATCGGGCTGGGTGACGCGCGGACCTCGCGGGCTTCGGCATCCAGGCCGTTGGCGTGGAGGGCGAGCGCGAGCAGGTCGGAGACCATAGGGCCGAGCGTGGCGTGGAGGGCGCGAACGTCGTCCAGGTGCGCGCCGAGCGTGCCGTCGTTCAGCCAGATCGTGGCCAAGGCGAGTGGGAGAAAGCCCGTGTGCACCGATCCGGCGCGCCGCATGCCCTCGTCGGCCTTGATGTAGAGGAGTTCGGCGGCGGCAAAGCGGCCTTCGATGAGCGCTAGGCCTGCCAGCGTGATCTCGGCGGCGGCGATCGCCTCGCGCATTCGGTAGGTACGCGCGAGTTCCAGGGCCTCGGTGATCACCTGGCGCATGGTCACCGGGTCATTGGCGGCGGCGGCGATGCCGGCATGGTTGAGCAGCCCGGTGACACGGTAGACCGGCAGGTCGTGCTCGGTGCCGATCGCCACGAGTTCCCGGCAGAGCTCGGCGTCGCCGTGGACTTCAGACAGGATCTGGAGTGCCGCGGCCCGCAACCAGGGTCCGGTGGCGAGGTCGAGTGCCTCCTGCGCCGCCTCCAGAACGGTCGGGTCGTCCTCGCCGACCAGTTCGATGGCGTACGCAGTCAGGAGCCGGGACCGCACCGAAGGGGTCAGGTCACGCTTCAGCAGGCGGCTCAGGCGGTCGACGATGGGCCGGTCCACCGTGCCGTATGTACGGGCCTGCCAGGCGGTCGGCTCTGTCCACGCGGTGAATGCGGCGATCATCAAGTCGTCGCGGCCCAGAGACTCTGCGTACTCCACGGCTTCACGGCGCGTCTCGCGGGCGGCTGCGACGGCTCCCGCCCTGATCTGCGCACGCAGCAGCCTGCCGAGCAATTCGACCCGTTCATCCGGTCCTGTCGAGTTCGCGACCGCGTCGGTGAGGAGATCGGCCGCCACGTCGTGGGCATAGCGGGCCTCGGCGAGCTCGGCGGCCCGGACGCAGTGGCCGACGGCCTTCGGTGAGCCGGCGCGCGCGTAGTGATAGGCCAGCGCCGCGATGTCGCCGCTGCCTTCCAGGGCGTCGGCGATCCGGGCGTGCATCCGGGTGGCACGCAGTCTGCTGACGTCGGCGATGAGCGTGTCCCTGACGAGGGCGTGGACGAAGCGGATGCGGCCTGGGCCGGGCTCGTTGAGGAGCCCGGCGATGACGCCCGCGTCCAGCGCGTCCATCACCCCGTCCTCGTCGGTGTCGGCTGCCTTGACGAGGACGTCCACCGAGCTCTCCCGGCCTGCGACCGCGGCCAGACGCAGCACGGCCACGCATCCCTCGGGCAGGCGCGCGAGCCGTCGCCGCAGCACGTCCCGTACGCCTTCGGGGACCTCGGAGAGGGCGACCAGCGCGCCTTCGCCGTTCAGCAACCGGGCACTTTCGCGCACGTAGAACGGGTTGCCGCCGGTGCGCTCGGCGATCCCTGCGATGGTCTCCTCGTCGGCCTCGCACTCGGCCCGTACGAGCTCCGCGACGGCCTCGTCGTTCAGCCCCGGCAGCGCTAGGCGGAGAGGCGTGGCGCGCGCCAGTGAGGCCAGCGTCTCGGTGAGGTGCCCGCTCTCGTCCGCCCGGTAAGCCACCACGACCAGGATCGGGGCCCGAACGCCAGGGCCGCCGCCGAGCAGCTCCAGCGTGACGGCGTCCGCCCAGTGCAGGTCGTCCAGCACGACGGCGACCGGGCGTTCCGCGGCGACCGCCGCGAGCCACTTCCACACCGCCTGGCGCAGGCGGAACCGTCCCGCGGTGGCGTCGGCGCTCACCGGCCCGGTGTCGGTGAGCAGCGGCGCGAGGTCGTCGGCGAACTCGCCCGGGGACGTGGCCGCGGCGACGGCTCTCAGCACCTCGGCCCAGGCCCACGCGGGCGGCGCGCTGTCGACCTCGGGGCAGTGACCGACGGCGACCAGCCACCCGTCACGTTCGAGTCGCCTGCCGAGGTGGTCCAGCAGCGTCGACTTGCCGAGCCCGGCCTCGCCGGTGACAAGGGCGATACGGGCTCCGCCGGAGGCGGCCTCGGCGGCGGCCGCGACCAATGCCGCCAGCTCCTCCTGGCGTCCGACGAACGGCGCCTCGGTGATCGGAACCGTCTGCGGCAGCGGGACGACAGGCGGGGGCAGGAACACGGACGCGCGGAGGACGTCCGTGCGCTGGGCGAGGATCGCCCCCTCCAACGCCGTCAGGTCCGGGCCGGGGTCGAGCCCGAGCTCCTCGGCGAGGATGCCGCGGGCGCGGCGGAGCGTCGCCAGCGCGTCGGCCTGGCGGCCGCTGCTCCACAGCGCCAAGGCGTGCAGCCGCCAGCCCTCCTCGCGCAGCGGCTCGTCGCGGGTGAGCCGCTCGGCCGCGGGAACCACCGCGGCGGGGTCGCCGACGCGCAGACCCGCCGCGACGTGCAGCTCGGTGGCGACCAAACGTAGCTCGTTCAGCCGGGCGGTCTCGGCGGCGGCCCACGGTTCGTCGGCGACCTCGGCGAACGCCGGCCCCCGCCACAGCCCCAACGCCTCGGTGAGCCGAGCCTGCGCCGCGCGTGGGTCGGTGACCGTACGGGCTTGGTCCAGCAGGCCCTCGAACCGCCACGCGTCCACCGCATCCGGTGGCAGCCGCAGCGCGTAACCCGGCGCCGCGCTCACCAGCAGCCGGGCCGGCGTGCGCGGCGGCCGTCCGGGCTCCAGCAACCGGCGCAGGTTGGACACGTACGCCTGCAGGGACATCAGCGCCCGAGCGGGAGGCTCCCCGCGCCACAGGTCCTCGATCATCCGGTCGACCGGTACGACGTGCTCACGCGCCGCCACCAGCAATGCCAGCACGCCCCGCTGCCGCGGCCCGCCCAGGGGAACGGGCTCGCCGCCGACCTCGGCCTCGAAAGAGCCCAGCACCCGGATGAAGACCATGATCCGCACATCTTACGTGGACGTTCCAAATACCCTCCAAATCCCCTCCAAGCACCCAGGAGCAGCCTGAACGCATCGCAACCGATGAAGGGGCGGGAACGGATGAGCGTCAACACCCAGGACATGGAGATCGTCCACCGCGTGCTCCGCCGTGAGTCACGGCTGCTGGTGGGGCTCGTAGCGGCCGTCGCCCCGGGTGACACCGCTCGCGCCAAGGTGATCGCCGGCCACTTCCGCGTCTACCGGCTGGGCCTGCACAACCATCACGAGGGCGAGGACGAGCTGCTGTGGCCGCCGCTGCTTTCCCGGGTGGACCTGGAGGCCGACATCGTCCTGCGCATGCAGGCCCAGCACGAACGCGTCGCGGCCACCCTGACCAGGCTGGACGCCGCGTTCCCCGCCTGGGAGGCCGGCGCGGGCGCCGACGAACGCGACACCCTCGTGGCCGCCCTCGCCGAGCACCGCGCGGTCGTGCTGGAGCATCTCGACGACGAGGAGGCCACTCTTCTCCCGCTCGCGGCCAAGCACCTCACCGAGCGGGAGTGGGCCTCGCTGGGCGACCACCTGGTGAACAACACGCCCAAGCTCACCCTGCTCACGCTCTTCGGCGCCGTCCTGGAGGACGCGAACCCGGCCGAGCGCGCCATCGTCCTGCGCGGCCTTCCCGCCCCGGTCCGCGTCATCTGGCACGTCGTCGGCCGCCCCCGCTACGCCCGCCACATCCGCCGTGTCCGCGGCTGAACCCTGCTCGTCCGTACAAACAAGGAGAACGACCATGTCGCTGAAGAAGCTCAACACCGTCCTGGCCGCCGTCGTCGTCCTGTTCACCCTCTACCTCGGGCTGTCCTTCCTCCTGCCCCTCGAGGCGTCCTTCCCGGGCCTGCCGAACTGGCCCTCCGACGGCAGCGGCTTCCCTGTCGTGAAGGGCAGCCGCGAGATCGCGATGGGCCTGGCCATGGGCGTCCTGCTGGTGACGGGCCACCGCCGTCCGTTGGGCTGGGTCTTGCTGATGACGGCCGTCGCTCCGTTCGGCGACATGGTCAACGTCCTGGCCCACCACGGATCCACGGCCGCCGCACTCGGCATCCACGGCCTGACCGCGGCGCTGATCGCGGTCACGGGGTTGCTGATCCTCCGCGAGACCGGCACCACCCCGGCGACCACCGCGCAGTCCGCCTGACGTCCGCATTCTCTGACAGCTCGAAAAGGGGGACGACGATGACGATCAATGATCTGCGCGGGGTCCTGAAGGGGCGCGTGCTCCTGCCCGGTGACGACGGCTTCGAACGGCGGCCACCGCGTGGAATCTGACCGTCGGGCTGGTACTGCATGGCGCTGATGGGACCCCGGCGGATGTCGCGCGGCTGGACATGACAGCGTGGAACCGCACGGAACTGACCTTGACTCGGCTGAAGCTGGGCGAAGCGGTCTGAGAGATCTACTGACGGGTAACTACGCTAATGGCTGACGCGCAGCTCAGGGCGGTGGTCATGGCCCGGAGGCAGGGGCTCCTTGATCGGGTAGTAGATCGGAGAGCGCGGTTCGGGTGGCGGCCCGGCTCACCCCGTGAGCGCGAGCGAGTGCTGCGATCGAGGTGCCCTGCTGAATGTAGGCCGCCCGCACCTCTTCCACGCGCTCCCCGGTGAGCGCGGGCGGGCGACCGCGATAACGGCCTTCGGCCTCGGCGGCGGCGATCCCCTCGACGGTGAGCTCGTTCTGGATGTCACGTCAGGCCTCGATCGCCTTGTGCACCCCCAGTCGCCGGGGATCCCGCTGATCACCGCAGTTTTCGACATGGCCGCCGCGCCCCCTTTCCGGCTTTTCGGCGTTTCCCACGGCGTCTTCCCGTAGGCGTGACCGGACGCCGTCACACGTGGGTTTTCGCTCCCGGCCGCCGCACGCTTCTCCGGTGAACGGTCACCGTACGGTCCCCTGCCGGCGGTCACCGGGAGGGAAGGCTGGAGCGGGGCACGACGAGGCCGCTCTCGTAGGCGAAGACGATCGCCTGGGCGCGGTCTCGCAGATCGAGTTTGGCCAGGATGCGGCCAATGTGCGTCTTGACGGTCTGCTCGGCGACGACGAGGGCCGCGGCGATCTCGGTGTTGGACAGGCCGCGGGCGATGTGGAGGAGCACCTCGGACTCTCGCTCGGTCAGCGACTGCACCCGGGGTGCGGCGCCGGACAGCGCGGGCCTGCACCGGGCGATCTCCTCGATGAGGCGCCGGGTCACCGAGGGGGCGAGCAGGGCGTCCCCGGCCGCCACCACCCGCACCGCCGAGACCAGGTCCGCGGGCGGAGCCTCCTTCAGCAGGAACCCGCTGGCACCCGCGCGCAGCGCCTCGTACACGTAGTCGTCCAGGTCGAAGGTGGTGAGCATCAGCACACGCGGCCTGTACTCCCCGCCGGGCGGCGCCAGGAGCAGCCGGGCCGCCCCCAGGCCGTCCATCCCGGGCATGCGGACGTCCATGAGGACGACGTCGGGCCGCAGTCGTCTTGTCTCGGCCACCGCCTGTTCGCCGTCGGCCGCGTCACCGACGACCTCGATGTCCTGTTCGGCGGCCAGCAGCGCGCCGAAACCCGCCCGGACCATCGCGTGGTCGTCGGCGACGAGCACCCGGATCGTCACGTGTGCTCCTCCTCGTGCTCGGCCTGAACCAGGGGCAGCGTCAGCTCGACCCGGAACCCGCCCCGTGGCGTCGGCCCGGTCAGCAGGACGCCGCCCACCATGGCGGCCCGTTCCCGCATCCCGGCCAGCCCGTGACCGGTGCCTGCGGGCTCGGCGAACGCGCGCCCCGCGTCCGCGGGCGGCGCGTTCTCCACCACGACCCGCAGCCCGGTCCCGTTCCCGGTGACCGCCACGGCCGTCGCGGCGCCCGGCGCGTGCCGGATCACGTTGCTGAGCGCCTCCTGCACGATCCGGTAGACCGGTAGCTCCATCCCCGGCTGCACGTGCGCGGGCAGGCCCGTCACCGTCAGCTCGACGGGGGTTCCGGCCCGCCTGGCGCTCTCCACCAGCACGCCCACCTGGTCGAGGCCCGGCAGCGGGGCGCGCTGTGGCATCGCGTCGTCGCTGCGCAGCACGCCCAGCAGACGCCGCATCTCGGCCAGCGACTGCCGGGCCGCCGCCCCGATGGAGTCGAACTCCCGCTCGGCGTCGGCGGGCACCCCACCGAGCCTGCGCGCCGCGCTGGAGGCCTGTACGGCGATCACCGACATGTGATGCGCCACCACGTCGTGCATCTCCCTGGCGATTCTGGTCCGCTCCTCCAGCAGCTCGCGCCGGGCCCGCTCGGCCGCGCTGACCTGCTCCTGCTCGGCGACACGCGCCTGTGCCAGGCGGCGCCAGCGCAGATTATCGCCGACGATCAGCGGTACCGGCACGATGGCCGCCACGAGCTGCAGCACCACGGCCGGGTTCGTGGACGATACGGGCACCAGGGACACGTCCACCAGGGCGCCGAGGAGAGACAGTGCCCAGACGGCCACCAGCATCCATCGCGGCCGGTGCTGTGCCAGCGCGAACAGCACGATCAGATAGGCGACCACGGGCATCGGAAGCCACGGCCACGGGTTGTTCCCCAGCGGCGGCGTGACCAGCGGTGGCGTGACCAGCATCCCGATGTAGATCATCAGCCAGGCGGTCACCGGCCGGTGCCCGCAGATCGTCACCGGAGCCGCGCAGGCCGCGGCGAGCAGCACCGTCAGCTCGACCGGAGCGTCGTAGACGGTGGCGAGCATCCCCACGTTCATCGCGAACATGAAGCATGCGATCACCCAGGGCGCGACGGCCCGTACCCTCGCGAACCGGAGCGCGGGCAGGACCACGGTTCCGGCCGGGGCCGGGGCCGGGGCGAAGGCGCGCAACATGCCATCACAGTAGCCCTTGGCCTCCGCGAAGAGCTCCATCCCGCAGCCGACCTCAGGCCTCCCACCTGGGTATGACCCGCGGGCCGGATGGTTCGAAGGTATGACGGGCCTGGACGGCTCCGTGGTGTGATGTGCCCCGCCGGGGTCGCCGCCTAGCGTCGGATCCCGTGAACGACAACAGGAACACGAAGCGCGGAAGGACTTCCCGGCGACTGGCCGCCGTACTGGCCGCGCTGGGCATCGCCGTAGCGGGACAGGTCGCGGCACCGGCCGCCGACGCCGCCTCCGCGGCGCGGGAGCCGCTGGACGGGCTCTGGCGGGCCGACGGTTACGGCACGATCTTCAGCATCGGCCAAGGGCGGCTCACCACCTTCGACATGACGGCGATCAGCTGCCTGCAGGGAGTGCTTTCGGCGAAACAGACGGCGGGGACGCGCGACTCGGCGTCCTTCACGGCGCAGGAAGGCGGCCGACGGATCACCGTCCAGACGAGGGGGCCTGGCCGGGCGCGGCTACGGTATCTGGGAAGCGTCGGCGCCATCGAGTTGCGGAGGCTGCCCGCCCTGCCCGGAGCCTGTTCCACTCCCACGCCCGGTGATCCGGTGAAGGTGTTCGACGTCTTCTGGACGACCTTCGCCGAGAACTACCCCTTCTTCGCCACCAAGGGCGTCGACTGGCGAGCCGTCCGGGACCGGTACCGGTCCAAGATCAGTTCGAGCACCGAGGACGAGGAGCTGTTCGCCGTGCTGCGCGACATCCTCAAGGAGCTCGGCGAAGCGCACACCGCCCTCCTCGCGGGCGACAAGCAGTTCGCCAGGCCGTTGCGGCCGGGCACCAGGCAGCTGGACGGAATACCGGCCTTCATGGCCTTCAACAAACGGGTCCAGGAGTTCATCGAGAGGAACGACACCCACAAGCCCCTGAAACAGTGGGGACGGGGCGTGATCGGGTACGCCGACCTCCCGAACGGGCTGGGCTACCTGCGGCTGGGCGCGTTCGACGGCTACGCCGACGGTGGCTTCGAGCCCAATGCGGCCGAGCTGGACCGGGCGCTCGACGAGATCTTCACCGCGTCCCGCACCTCGGGTCCCGACCGGCTGCGCGGTCTCATCCTCGACATCCGGATCAACCTGGGCGGCTACGACGCGCTCGGCCTGCGGCTCGCCTCCAGGCTCACCGGCAGGCCGTACCTGGCCTACGCCAAGCAGGCCCGCAACACCCCGGATGACCCGCCCAGGTTCACCCGCCCCCAGCCGATACCGGTACGGCCGGCGACCGCGCCGGTGTACACGGGCCCCATCGCCATGCTCACCAGCAGCCTGACCATCAGCGCGGGCGAGACCTTCACCCAGGCCATGACAGGACGGACGCCCCGGCCTGAGCGGATCGGGGAGAACACCCAGGGAGCCTTCTCCGACTTCCTGTGGCGGAAGCTGCCCAACGGGTGGAGCTTCGCGCTGCCCAACGAGCGTTTCCTGACCCGGGAGGGGACCTCCTTCGACGTGACCGGTATCCCGCCACACCTGTCCGTTCCCGGCGTTCTCAGCGACGAGGAACTGAACGGCGACCATGACGCCGCCTTTGCCAAGGCCCTCTCCTATCTGGCGAGTCAGCGGCGACGGTAGTCGTGGAGTCAGGGGTCTGAGGAACATCGGAACCGGATCGTGCGCTAAGCCATGTCCGTGCAGGCCATCGCTGTGTGGTTCCGCGTCGAGCCCTTTCGATCAGGATTGACCGCAGATACTTGACGATTATCTGCGATAGAGCGCGGGGCGGTCGTGGGAGTGGTCCACAGGATCGGGGCCGAACGGCAGGCACCGGTGCTCAAGGACGCGGTCGAGGGGTTCCTCGCCGGAGTGTCCAACCCCAACACCGCCCGGTCCTACGCCACGGCGCTGCGCGCTCTGGTCGAGAGGTTCGGCCCTTCCAGGCCGGTGACCGCTTTGGAAGGGGAGGTGGCGGCAGACCGGGTAGCCGCCTGGTTCATCGAGCGGTGGGGGGCGCGCTCGGCGGCCACCGTCAACGCCCGGCTGAACGCGCTGGCCTCGGCTGTCGGCTGGTGGCGGGACCAGGGCTGGATCACCGAGGACCCGTTGCGTCGGCTTAAGCGCTGCCCGGTCGAGCCCGACCGCACTCGGTCGCTGGATCGTGGCGAGGTCGCCGAGTTGCTCGGCCGGGAGGGGATCGCACTGCGCGAGCGGACCCTGTGGCGGCTGCTGTATGAGTCCGCGGCGCGGGCCTCCGAGGTCTTGGGGTTGGATGTTGAGGAGTTGGACCTGCGGAATCGACGGGCCCGGGTACGGCGCAAGGGCGGCGCGGTCGACGTGATCGTGTGGCGCACCGGCACCGCCCGGCTTTTGCCTCGCCTGCTGGGCGGGCGCCGAGCGGGGCCGGTGTTCACCACCGACCGGCGGGCCCGGGTGGAGTTGCCGCCGGGCGACATCGACGCGGGCAGCGGGAAGGCGCGGTTGTCGTATCGTCGGGCGGCCGAGCTGTTCGAGGCGGCCACCGGCGGCTGGACACTGCATCAGCTGCGGCACTCGGCACTGACTCACGCGGCCGAGGACGGCGCCAACACCTCCACGCTGCTCGCGTTCTCCGGGCATACCTCGGTCGCCTCCTTGGCCCGCTACGCCCGGGTCTCTGGTGAAGCGCTCGCGCGCTGGCAGGCCAGGCGCGATCCTGCCGCCCGTAAGCGGTGAGGACCTTATGGCGTGCCGGGACGGCTCGAAGGACGCGGTCAAGCCGTTCCTGAAGCAGCCGCCGTTCGCTGACCGCGGCGCGATCATCCAGGGCTACACCGACCCTCTACTCCAGTTTCCTGCTGCGCACCGAACGCGCACCGCGCGGTACGGGGAACCCGCCTACGAGATCCTGCGGCGGGCCGGCGAGGCCGTGTACGTCGGCGGCAGAAGGACATGATCATCGACGTGGTGCTTCAGCCGGTGGCCGAGCGCGATCGCGCGGGGTGCCTCCGCCTGATGCGGCCGTCCCCACCGTTTGGCCCAGGACTTCCGAAGCTACGCCCGGGGCGAGGTAGCGGATCGCGCCGGGGGCGCGGGCGAGCCTGGAGCGTTCCCTCCTTCTCGACGAGACACCGCGGCCAGGGAGCGACTCACTCATTCGATTGCTTTTCGATCATGGTCTGTTACGTTGCGAACGGGTGCTGACAGGACTGCGCGCTCTCCTGCGAAACAGGCCCACAGCGCGCGGCGCCCCCCTTGCGGCCGTACCCGAGGCTCCGGACACAACGCGACGAAAGGACCATCATGAGCGAGGTCGGAATAGCGGCGTTCACCGCCGAGGAGCGCGCCCAGCACCTGGAGCGCTGGCAGGCGGTGCTGTCCGGACAGGGCCTGCAGCAGGCCCAGGAGGCCAAGGCGCAGCGGCTGTACAAGCGCGGCCCGGTGAACCTTATGACCGGCGTGCTGCTGCACGCCGCAGCCCGCGCCGACCAGGGACTGGAACTGACCGAGCTGGAGCGCTCGGTGCTGGCGCCGCTGGAGCGGGTGCTGGGCACCGACTACCTGCACGGCCTGGGCCGCATCTACCACCAGCAGCTGTCCGGCGGCCGTTCGGCGCAGGCCGTGCCCCAGGCCGTCAGCTCCCGCCCGCTGCAGGAGGGCTTTGACGAGCAGTCCTACAAGGCCGCCTTCGCCGAGGTGCTCCCGCTGGTGGCCCAGATGCCGAACCTGGCCGTGGTGGACCGCAAACACCTGACCGACGGCCAGATCCTCGACAGCGCGGAGTTCACCGCGACGATGGCCGAGTACGGCTTCGGCGTGACCGGCTTTGTTAGCGCCACCGACGACGACACGGCCGCCGTCGCGGCGGAGCCGTTCCAGGCCCGGCTGGAGCTGGAGAAGTTCTACTGCCACAAAGCGGTCGGAGACCAGGGCCTCGGCAAGGACGAGATCTACTGGACCGTCGCGGCCAAGGCCGCCGGCCACGAGCGCACCCTGCGCACCAACGAAACCGGGTCGGTCACCGAGAAGAAGGAGTTCGCCATCACCGGCGACACGGTCTTCTTCAACACCCGCCTGAACGGCTGCGGCGCGGCCATCGTCACCCTGTGGGAGGCCGACGACTCCACTGCCGAGTGGTACGAGAAACTCGGCGAGGCCCTGCGCCAGGTCGTGGAGGAGCTCAGATGGAACGACCTGTTCCTCAGCCTCATCCCCAGCATGGAGCTGTTCGGCTACGTGTACTTCGGCTTGGACGTGATCACGACCATCTGGGAGCATCTCCTCAACGAAGACGACCTGGTGCTCAGCCGGGGCTTCACCTTCGGCCCCGCGGACCTGGCCGCCCTCTACCACAACATCAGCGACCGCCGGGTGCGCTGGGAGTTCAACCGTGACTCCCAGGGCATGGGCCACTTCACCCTGTATGTCCGCTACACCGGCGACAATCCCGGCAACCCCCCCTCCGGCGACGGCTCGTACATCGCCACCGGCTGGCCCGGCCTGTTCGGCAGCGGCTTCACCCGCGACCTGGGAACCGCCTGCAACCTCCCCGGCCGCAACGGTGAGGTCTGGCTCTTCAAGGAAGACCAGTACCTGAAATACAGCGCGGACGCCGAAACAATCCTCATCGGCCCCGACACCGTCAGCGGCAACTGGCACGGCCTGGACGGCACCGCCTTCACCAGCGGCATCGGCGCCGCCTGCCTCGTGCCCGACGGAGGAGACGACGTCTACTTCTTCCGCGGCAGCAAGTACGTCCGCTACGACACCGACGACGAGGAACACGACGGCGTCAAGGACATCGCCACGAGCTGGCCCGGCCTGAAGGGCACCATCTTCACCAGCGACATCGAAGCAGCCTGCCAGGTTCCCGGCAGCAGCAGCGACGTCTACCTGTTCAAGGGCGACCAAGTCGTCCGCTACAACGTCCGCACCGAAACGATGGTCTACGACGGCCCCTGGCGCATTTCCGTCGCCTTCCCCGACCTGGAGGACACCATCTTCGCCTCCAACCTGTCAGCCGCCTTCCAGCTCAACCTCAGCAGCAACAAGTTCTACGTCTTCAAGGCCGACCGCTACATGCTCGTCCAAAAGCACGACTTCTAACCCCGACCCGGCCGCCGCTCACCAGCCTCTCGCACAGAACCCCACAGCCTGAGCGAGAGGCGCCCGGCACGCCAGCACCTGGCTGGTCAACCGCCGATGTCATCGTCGCGGATGTCATCCGGATCTCCCAGGGGGCGCAGTCCTCCGGGCAACTCAGGCAGGGCGAAGGAGTAGCGGCCCAGCATGTTCACATGCGCGTGGATGGACGACGTCTTCATCGCGCACGCCGAAGCCCTGCACCCTCAGCCGGGTTACGGCGGCGTCCATGTAGCGGGTGTTGAACAGCACCACGGCGTTGAGGACCAGGCCGAGCGCGCCGAGTTGGTCCTCCATGCCTTCGTGGTAGCGCTGGTGCAGATGGCCGCGCTTGCCGTGAAAGATCCGCCGGGCCAGGGCGTGGCGACCTTCTTGCAGGTTGGACTGGGCCTTGATCTCGCGCCGATAGTCCGGCTCATCAGCCATCCGCAGAATGTGCAGGGTTTTCGGGATGCGCCCGTAGTGGGCGATCGCCTCTCCTAGCGGAGTGGGGCGGCCATCGCGCGACAGCATCCGGATCACGTCGTGGGCGCGCACCGCGCCGGTGTGGATGGAGGCGATGACGCGGCAGATGTCGTCCCAGTGCCGCTCGATCTTGTCCAAGGAAACACGGCTGCGGGCGATGTGCTGCAAGGGGCCGTAGTCGGCGCGGGGGTCGGCGCGCCACAGTTTCTGGTCGGGCAGGTCGGCCAGCTGCGGGGCGTAGGAGAACCCGGCCAGGGTGAGCAGCCCGTAGACGATGTCGCTGTAGCCGGCGGTGTCGGTGACGATCGTCTCGGGGCGGCGGCCGCCGTCGCGGTCATACAGCACGTCCAGCACATACAACGAGTCGCGCGGGGTACCGGCCACGACCATGCCGCCCAGGCCCGAGGCCTGGTCGTTCAGCATGTTCAGCCAGATCGCGCCGCGGCCCCGCCCGAAGTACTTGGGGTTGGGCCGGGCGTGGATCGTGGCGGTGGGCACGACGAAACGCATCCCGTCGACCGAAGCCACCAGCCCGCCACCCCAGGCCTGAGCCAGGCCGATGCCTGCCTGGGCGTCGATGAGGGTGGCGTTGGCGGCCTTGTACGTGGCCAGCCGCAGATAAGTCTGATCGACATGGGACAACCGATCACGCCGCAGGGCCTTGGCGCCGCCGATGACCGGGGCCATCCCGACGTTGCAGCCGTGCGCCACCAGCAGCGCGGCGATCGAGCTCGGAAGGTCGGCCAGCCGCGCCGCCTCCCCGGTGACGGAGGTGAACGCGGCATCGGCGCCGGTCCAGGAGAACACCTCCAGCAGCACCTCGGGCAGGTCCACCCGGGGCATCATCGCCTCCACCGCCGCCCGCAACGCCACCAGAGTGTCTGATTCGGGGACCGGCTCCAGCGCCGCCAGGTGCAGCCGCCCGTCGGCGGACGAGGAGGCCGGCCTCGGTGAGGATGTGGCGCTGGCGCAGCAGGGACTGGGTCACGGTGGAGACGCGGGAGTAGACGATCCGCACCGGGCTCTCCTCGGGAAGGGGTTGAGCCCGACTTTTCCTGTCGGGAAATCCTGTCGTCAATTCGTGTGCGGAACCGGCCATCCGACGTCATGGTTCGTAACTCAATGTCCGGTTTCCAGGAGGAGTGCGCAGAGGGTGTCGGGAAATCGGCTAATTCCGACGCCCTCTGTGCATGATCAGGATCACCAAGGCTCCTCGCGGGCGCTCAGCCCGTGCTTGGCGACGAGCACGGCCAGGGCGGCGCGCAGGGGGTGATCCGGTCGGCGGCGTCCGGCCCGTAGATCCCGATCGTGATGGTGGTCTGGGTGGCGTGGAAGGTGGTGCGGCGTTCCTCGGCCGCATCGTCCGGAGCGGCGTTCGGGTCGCGCGACCGGGCCGGCGACAGCTTCCCATCCTTGATCCTGGCCGCGTCGTCGGTGGCCAGACCCGCGCCAACCTCCCGAAACGCACCGTCCAAGACGTCGGCGAGCTCGGCCAGGTGCTCACGCGGGTCGGCGGGAAGACCCAGCGCGGTCAGCACCCGGTCCCGCTCCCGCGCCCGCACCCGAGGTTCGATCAGCCGCAGCACCACAAGGTCGAACAGCTCCCGCCGTGAGTCCCGCGTCGTCGCCACCCGCGACGCCACATACTCCGTGATCTCCTGCTCGGCGGCGGCGAAGTCCCGGAGCCCCAGCAGGTCCCGGATCAGCCCGCGCCCGCCAGGACACCGGCACCGAATCGCCCGTCCGCAGCGACCGGGCCCGCACGAAATCAGTAGCCGGTCCGGATCCTCGCGCCGTTCGCCGGTCAGCGGTGCGCCGCATTTCGAGAAGCCGACGGCGCCGTACCGCCTGCCGCGCGCCTCAGGACGGGCGCGGTGCCGCCAGGAGCTCGCCGACCTGGACGACCGCGAACTCGACCTGACCCTGGCCCTCCTCCCAGTTGGCGATCAGCGTGCAGCCCTCGTCGGCGAGCAGGTCACCGCCCGACCGTTCGGTTCGCAGGTACATCAGCCCCTCTTCGCCCTCGGTGCAGAAGAAGCTCAAGTGGGCGAACAACTCGGGCGACGTGCGGTCGGCCAGTGCCTCCCGCCACTCCTCGGCTGCCTCCGCCGCAAAGGGAAGGAGGCTTTCGGGACCCGTGCCGAGCGCGGTGGCGACTCGCATCGCGTCGAGGAGCGTGCCGTCCGAGACCAGCCGCGGGTAGCAGACGGTCCAGGTGCCGCGCAGATCGGACGCGGAGAGGTCGTGTCGCGCCAACAGAGGAGCCAGGTCATCACCCAGGACGAGACGGCCGGAGAAACACGCCGCCGCGAGGTCCGCCTCGAACTCCGGCGGAAGCCCCGCCTTGTCGAACTCGAAGACCGACCGGCTCGCGTCGAACTCCAGCAGCGGCTCCTCCAGGTCGAAGACCGGGCAGTCCCAGACAACCGGCTCAGCACCGTGGAGGACGGCCGGGTTCATCCAGATGGAGTCCCGCGTGAAGCCGAGCTCGTTGACGAGGTCGCCGCCGAAGAACGTCGCGTAGACGGCGTTGGCGTCGAAACCAGCCAACGGACGGCCGAGCAGGATCTCAAAGGCACCGGCCAGTTGTTCCGACCACGGGCCTGAGACATTCGAGGAGGAACTCATGCCGCGACCATATAGGCCGAGCCCGTCATTCTAGACCGGGCCGGGCCGGCCGGAGCCTCGGACGATACGCGCACAACTCCGGGGACGGATCGTCATCGGGCGTCGCGTATGCCGAGGATGTATGTCGCGGTGAGCGCGACGGCGCGGTCCTCGTCGTGCGACAGATCCGTGAGGGCTTGTGACGCCGTGGTTCCCGGGATGTCCGCGAGCGCCTGGGCCAGCCGCAGGCGTACGGACGGTCCGGCGCCGCCGCGGGTGAGGCGGTCGACGAGCCCGGTGGCGATCCGGTCCGCCAGCGCGGGACGGCGCGCCAGCGCCCCCAGGGCGTCGGCCGCGTCGACGTCGTTCGTCCCCTCGACGACGACGTCGATGAGCGCGGGGATCGCGGCGGACACCCCACGCGCCCCGAGAGCCAGCGCCGCGTGCCTGCGGACCACGCCGTCGGGGCTCGTGAGGGCCTCTCTCAACAGCGTGGTCGCCTTGCCGTTCTGGATCTCGGCGACGGACTGGACGGCACGTTCGCGCACCTCCGCCACCGGTGAGCCGAGGCCTTCCGCCAGCAGCGCCAGACCGTCGTCACCCGACTGCGCCAGAGCCCAGCGGAGGGCTCCGGCGACGTTGGGGTCCTTCTCGCTCAGCGCAGCCTCGACCAGTGCCTCGACCGGCACCGCGACCTCCTCGACAGAGGACACCGAGGACAGGGCCGCGCGCTGGCGCCTGCCCGCGCTCTTCGAGCCCAGCGCCTGCAGGAGCGCGACGACCTGGAGGACCTCCTCCCAGTCGGCGGGCTCCACGGCGTCGATCTGACGCAGCCGCGTCAGCAGCTCGGTCTCGGCCGCGATGCGTTCCCGCGTCTGGCGGATGAGGTCGTCGACGAGATCCGAGGGCGTGAAGTCGGGATCGTCGAGCGCGCGCCCGACGTCACGCAGTGACAGTCCCAGAGATCGAAGGCTCTCGATGTGGAAGATCCGGCGGACGTCCTCGCTTGAGTACTCCCGATAGCCGGCGCCGCTACGGCCCGTCGGCCGTACCAGGCCGAGCGAGTCGTAGTGCCTGAGCATGCGGGCGCTGACCCCCGACCGTCGTGCCACATCACCGATCAACACCGCCTGTCACTCCTCCTTGCCGGTCGTGCCGAGGGCTACGACGCGCTTGGCCTCCTCGATCGCGAACTCGAATCCGGTCTCCGGGTCGTTCAACAGCCGTTCCGTGGCGATCGCGTGCGCGCGCACGCGCGGCCCGGGGTCCGTCGCCGCGGCGCGCAGGGCCGGCACGATCGCCTCACCGAGCGCGACCAGCGCCCGGCTGAGGCTCAGCTGCGTCTGGCGTTCGCCGCGCCCGAGCTGCGTCGCCAGCACCGTGGCCAACCCGGCCTCCTCCCCTTCGGGCACGAGTATGACCGCAGCCCGCCAGGCGCTCCGCGCCACCTCGTCGTCGGAGTCGGTCAGAAGCGCATGGGTGATCGCCGGCCATGTCCGCCGATCGCCGATCTTGGACAGCGTGTGCAGCGCCTGGCTTCGTGCCTGCGCGCGCTCGGAGTGGAGTTCCTTGAGCAGCGCCGGAACCGTCACCGATGCCGGGTGGCGGGTGAGTGCCCAGGTCAGCATATCGCGCACGTAGAACTCGGGTTCGATCGCGCATCGTTCGATGAGCCTGTCGACGAACAGCGGGTCAGGGGTCGTGCCGATCGCCATCGCGGCCCGCAGCCGTACGGACTCGCGGCCGTCCTCCAGCCCTCGGAGAACCGCGTCCTGTTCCTGAATGGTCATCGGGACCACCTCCTCGGCAGCAGTGAAGACCTTGTCACCGTGTGAAGGTCAAGCGGGATCACCCCGGAGCCCCGTGTTCGCCCGGCAGTACGGACCGGTCGGCGGCACCGGGCCGGGTTCAGTCGTCGAGGGTGGTCCGCAGGAGGCGGCCGAGGCGTTTGCGGGTCTGGATGATCGGGGTCGTCTCCACATGGGTGATGGCGGGCAGGGCCGCCAGGCGCTGGGTGAGGTACCGGAAGGTGTCGTGGGCGTCGGTGCAGATCACCGTGGCGGCCAGGTTGGTCGGCCCGGTGGTGGCGGCGGCGAAGACCACCTCGGGATGGGAGGCCAGGGCCTCTCCGACGGCGGTCAGCTCGGAGGGCGGGACCGAGGCCCACAGTCGCGTCCCCGCACGATAGCCGAGGTAGGCGACGTCGAACTCGGTGTAGAAGTGGAGCGCCCCCTGGGCCTGGAGTTCGTCCATCCGCCGCCGGACGGTCGACGGCGACCAGCCGGTGGCCGCCGCGAGCTCGGCCGGTCCGGTGCGGCCGTCGCGGGCCAGGACGTTCAGCAGGCGCAGGTCGTCGGCGTCGCAGTGGGGAAGGTCGGTGCCGGTCACCGCGTCAGGCCCGGGGCCGAGCCGGTCGGCCTCCTGCGGGGTGAGGGCGTTCAGCAGCCGGACGCCTCCGGGCGAGCCGTAGAAGGTGTGCAGCAGCGAGTAGGCGGCGAGGTCCACCACCCGTCCGCCACGGGGCAGGCGTTCCAGGAGTCGCTCGCCGTCGCCGGGCATCCGTGCGCGGGTGACGCACTGCACCTCGGTGCCGCCGGAGACGACCTGCACCCAGGCCGTGTCCGGGCGGCGGGCCAGCGCGGAGGCGATCCCGTCCGCCGCTCCCGGGACACAGCGCAACCGCAGCAGCCAACGTCCGTGCGCGTGGAAGTTGGCGGGCGGAACCGCCACGACCCTGAGCAGATCGGCCGAACGCAGCCGCCGGTAACGACGCGCCACCGTCTGGTCGGAGACCCCCAGCACCTCGGCGATCCGGCTGAACGGGGCTCGCGCGTCGAGCTGGAGCGCGTGGATCAGCCGCCGGTCCAGCTCGTCCGCAACGTCGATTCCCACCACTGAAAGCTAATTGATGTCGGATTCAGGCCGTCAATCGGCTTCTGAGTTGTCCGGCGGCTCATTCGCGCCACAGAGTTCGTCGGGTACCGAGACGAAAGGACGAGGCGATGATTCTGGTGACAGGGGCGACGGGAAACGTCGGACGGCACGTGCTCACCCGGTTGAGCGCGACGGGCGCCCCCGGCGTCCGCGCCCTGGTGCTCCCGCAGAAGGCCGCGTCGGTCCGGGTGCCCGACGGCGTCGGCGTCGTGCCCGGGAGCCTCGACGCGCCCGGAGGGCTGGACGAGGCGCTGACCGGGGTCAGGACGGTCTTCCTGATCTGGCCTTTCCTCACGACCCAGGGCGCGCCCGCGGTGCTGGAGGCGATCGGCGGACACGCCCGGCGGGTGGTCTACCTGTCGTCGATCGGCGTGGACGGCCGGCCCGAGGAACGGGACGACCCCATCTTCAGGGTGCACGCCGACATGGAGGGCCTGATCGAGAGGTCCGGCCTGCCCCGGACCGTCCTGCGGGCGGACACGATCGCCAGCAACACCCTGGGCTGGGCCGACCAGATCCGCGCCACCGGGGTGGTGCGCGGCCCGCTCACCGCGGCCACGGCGGTCATCGACCCGCGTGACATCGCGGCCGTCGCCGCCCGCGCGCTCACCGACGACGCCCACCTGGGCGCGACCCACCTGCTGACCGGGCCCCGGGTGATCGGCCGCCCCGAGCAGGTCCGGGCGATCGGCACGGCGATCGGCCGTGAACTCCGCTTCGAGGAGGTCCCCGTGCCGGACGCCAGGGCGCGGATGCTCGCCGACGGCCGTCCCCCCGCCCTGGTGGACGCGCTGCTGGCGGCGGCCGAGAAGCGCTCGGCCTCGTCCCTGGTCACCTCGACCGTCGAGGGCCTCACCGGGCGTCCGCCGTACGACTTCCAGCAGTGGGCACACGACCACCGCGAGTCCTTCCGATGAACGACCACCTCGGACGGAACCGGACGGCACCCCTGGTCGTCGAACACGCCGAACCGGTGATCACCCCGGCCGCCGTCACGTACTGCGAAACAGGCCGGTCGCCGGTGTGACCGGCTCGTCCCAGTCGACGCGGTAGTCGTAGATCCAGCGACTCGGATCCGCACCCCTGCGGGCCATGAATCTCATCCCCGCGGCCATGACGAGATCACGCGGTATGCGCGCCAGGGGCCCGAGCCCCTTCCAGCCTCCGGTGCGGTTGCCCTGGTCGACGACCCGCTCCACGCGTTCGCGCCGGAGCCGTTCGTAGGCGGTGAAGGCCGCGGTGACGCCGGGGCTGTCGCGCAGGCACTTGGCCAGGACGACGGTGTCCTCGATGGCCATGGCCGCGCCCTGCCCGATCGAGGGGGCGGTGGCGTGGGCGGCGTCCCCGATGATGATCATCCGGTCGCGGTGCCACCGGGGCATGGAGGGGACGTCGTAGGTCTTCCAGGCGGGGAAGATCTCGCCGGAGGCCGCGACGAGGTCGGCGGCGGGACCGGCGTCGCGCCGGAACAACTCGACCAGATGGGCCCGCCACTCCTGTGGGTCGATCGTGTCCAGCTCGGCGCGGGTCGGTTCGACCTTCCTGGCCGGGTTCGCCGCCCACCAGACCTCCCCGCTCGGATGGGTGAGGTGCACGAAGAAGCAGTGCCTGCCGAAGATCGCGCTCATCACCCCCGGCTCGGCGCCGGTCCGGACGCCGTGCGCGTAGCCACCGGTGTTGAGCAGCCCGGAGTAGCGGACGCCGGGGGCGGCCGGGTCGATGATCTCGCGGGTGCGCGACCACAGGCCGTCGGCGCCGATCAGCAGGTCTCCTTCGGCCGTGCCGCCGTCGGCGAACCTCGCCAGCACCCCGTCTCCCCCGCCGTGGGCGTCCACGAGCCGCCTGCCGTACTCGATCCGCACGCCCTGCCGTACGGCGTGCTCGCGGAGCAGGCGGTAGAGGTCGGCTCGTTTGACGGTCCTGCCGACGGTGCCGTCCGGCAGGGGATCGCCGTACCGGAGCTCACCGAGTTTCCTGCCGGAGCCGCTGGTGAGGGTCATCCTCGGCGTCTCGAAGCCGATCTCGCGGACGTCCACGCCGAGGGTGCGTAACGCGGCGAGCGCGTTCACCGCGAGCGTCAGGAAGGCGCCCACGTTGTCGGCGCCGTGCTCGTAGGCCTCGTAGACGACCGGCTCGATGCCCGCCTTGCGGAGAGCGATCGCGCTCAGTGTGCCCGCGATGCCGCCGCCAACGACCAGTGATGTGTATGTCATACACATCAATCTATGTCATACACTTCGCGGGTGAAGGAAGAAGAGCTACCCGCGGGTCTCAGCGCGCTGTGGGCCCGGTTCGACGAGCCCGAGCCGGAGCGGAGAAGCCGGCTGACCCTGTCCCGCGTCGTCCAGGCGGCGGTGGAGCTGGCCGACGCCGACGGCCTCGACGCCGTGTCCATGGCGCGGGTCGCCGAACGGCTCGGCTTCACCACGATGTCGATCTACCGGTACGTCAGAAGCAAGAACGAGCTGCTGCTGCTGATGCTCGACCAGGTCGCGGCACTGCCCGCCGAGCTGGACGAGCCCTGTGAGGGCTGGCGGCCCGGCCTGGAGCGCTGGTGCCGCGCGCAGTGGGAGATGCTGCACACCCACCCCTGGATCGTGCGCCTGCCGATCACCGGGCCACCGATCACCCCCAACCAGCTTGCGTGGACCGACCGTGCCCTGGGAGCGCTGAAGGACACCGGGCTGAGCGAGGCCGACAAGGTGGGGGTCGCCCTGCTGGTCGCCAGCCACATGCACACCGTGGCGCGGTTGGGCGCCGACCTCGGGCAGGCCGCCTCGGGCGAGTCGATCGCCGCCTACAGCGATCTACTCGGCGGCCTGGTCGATGGGCGGCGCTTCCCCGCGCTGCGCGCCGCTGTCGACGCGGGCGCCTACGACTACCCCGCGGAGACCCCGGCGGACGAGCGGCGGCTGGACTACCGGTTCGGGCTCGCCCGGATCCTGGACGGCGTGGCCGCGCTGATCCGCGCCACGGGCGGGTGACTACTCGGGCCAGTCGGAGTCCTTGATGACCTCGACGAAGTCACCGCGCCGGAAGCCGGGAACGTAGTGGGCCAGCACGTCGGCCTTGACGTTGCCGAAGGTCGTCTCCGGGCGGTCCTTGATGCCCTCGGTGAAGGCGGCGAGGATCCGGTTCTTGAAGTCGGGCCGGGGATGGGCCGAGACCACGGCCTCGCGCTGCTCGTCGGAGACCGCGTGATAGCCGATGCCCAGGACGTCCAACTCCACGCCACGGGTGATCAGGGCCACCTCGGGCGCCATGTGCAGCGGGATCTCCGGGGTGGTGTGCAGGGCGATCCCCGTCCAGACCCGGTCGGCCGGCTCTCCGGTGACACCGTGGGCGTTCAGGAAGCGGCGGGCCTCGTCGGCGCCGTCGATCTCGAAACGCTGGTCGGTACGGCGGAAGCGCTCGGTCAGCCCCAGGTCGTGGAACATGGCCCCGACGTACAGCAGCTCCGGATCGAAGTCCAGCCTCTGCTCACGGCCGCGCAGCGCCCCGAACAGGAACACCCGCCGGGAATGGTCGAACAGCAGCGGGGAGGCGGCCTCACGCACCAGTTCGGTCGCCTCACGCGCCAGGGCGCTGTCCGGGATCCGCACACCCGCGATCGATTCACCCGTCATGACTGCCTCTCCTCGCCCTCGATCGGTTGACTCCTCCAGGGTCACCCGGTGCCATACCCTGACACCATGTCCATACGGCCATGTGAACCACAGATTCCGACATGACGCATCGGGTGGCCTTCGTGGTGTTCGACGGCGTGACCCTGCTCGACGTCAGCGGTCCCCTGGAGGTGCTGCACCAGGCGGGCCGGTACACCTCGGTCCTGGTCTCCCCCCGCGGTGGCGACGTCCGGACGGCCTCCGGGCCGACGCTGGCCGCGACGACCACCGCGGCCGACGCCGGGCCCGTCGACACGGTCGTGGTCGCCGGAGCCGACCACCTCGCGGAGCGGGGCCCCGAGGACGAACTGCTGACAGCGGTCGCCGCCCTCGCCGACCGGGCGGCACGGGTCGCCTCGGTCTGCAGCGGCGCCTTCGTCCTGGCCGCGCTCGGCCTGCTCGACGGCCGGCGGGCGACCACCCACTGGCGGCACGCGCGGGCTCTCGCCCGCCGCCACCCCCTCGTGCGCGTCGAGCCGGACGCCCTGCACATCCGGGACGGCCGTTACGTCACCTCCGCGGGGATCAGCGCGGGCATCGACCTGGCCCTCGCGCTGGTGGAACACGACCACGGAGCGGACGCGGCCCGGGACATCGCCCGTGAACTGGTCGTGTTCATGCAGCGCCCAGGCGGCCAGTCACAGTTCTCCACGGCGTTGGCGACCCCACCGGCACGCGGCGACCTGCTGCGCTCACTGACGGCCTCCGTGCTCGCCGACCCGGCGGCCGACCACAGCCTGCCCGCCATGGCCGCCTCCGCGTCGGTCAGCACCCGGCACCTGACCCGGCTGTTCCAGACGGAGCTGAACACCACTCCGGCCCGCTGGGTCGAACGCGTCCGTCTCGACCGCGCGCAGCAGCTCCTCCTCGACGGGCACAGCATCACCTCGGCGGCACGGCACAGCGGTCTCGGCAGCGACGAGACCCTGCGGCGGACCTTCGCCCGCCACCTGGGCACCACCCCCACCGAGTACCGCAGACGATTCGGCACCACGACCTGACATTCGGAGCGTCCACGCCGTCGTAACGGTGAGAGACAGGAAATCCACACCGGAAGAAAGGGCGGGCGGCGATGACCACGCGACGCGAAACAGACGAGACCGTTCTCCGGCGGCACCTCGGCAGGCTGGTCGAGGCGATCCAGGCCAAGGACCTCGAGGGCCTGGAACGTCTCTACGCGGCGGACGTCGTGTCCTTCGACGTGGAACCTCCGCTGAGGCACGTCGGAGTGGCGGCGAAACTCAGGAACTGGGCGAACGTGTTCGCGTTCTTCGCGGACGTGACCTACGAGGTGCGCGACCTGAGACTCGTCGTGGGTGACGACGTGGCGTTCGGGTACGGCTTCGGCCGGCTCAGTGGCACGTCGAGGAACGGGACCGCGACGAGCGGCATATGGGTCAGGGGCACCTTCTGCTTCCAGAAGATCGACGGCGACTGGCTCATCGTGCACGACCAGGCCTCCGTGCCGTTCGACATCGCGACCGGCAGAGGGGTGACCGACCTGGAACCCTGACGGTCGGCGGGAGACTCGGTCTGAGGCGGCCCGGCCGGTTCGCGACTCTCACGGTGAGATGGGATACCTTGACGGGACGGCGACCGTCCGCGCCGAACCTCCGGCGACCCGCCCCAGCCGGGTCACCCACGGAGGCAAAGGGAGGTCCACCTCTCGGCCGGAGCTTCGTTGCCGATCGCGTGCCGCCGTACCGGTCGCTGGGGGATCCACGGTTGGCCGCGTGGGAGACGACCATGACGAAGCAGCCCGACTTCAAACGACGCGTGCGCGCCCGGATGGCCAAGACCGGCGAGTCGTACGCCGCCGCCCGCGGCAGGCTCCTCGCCGAACGGCCGGTCGGCGACAGGATGGCCACGGCGTTGCACGTCAGCAACGGCGACGGCACGGCCCTGCCGGGAACCGGGCTCGCCCGGCGCGTGCTGTTCTGGCGTGACGTCCTGCACGACGGCCCGGTGCCCGCGGTGGGGACCGAGGAGCTCCGCCGCGTCAGGGCCGGTTTCCTCGCCGAGGCGGGCGCGGACGAACGGGGTGAGGCCTCAGCGATGTTCGCCGAACGCGACCGCGTCCTGGAGGACAACCGGAACGGCGAGTACGTGCTGTGGTTCGAGGCGGACCTGTACGACCAGCTGCAGATCATCCAGATCCTCGCCCGCCTCGCCGACCTGGGCGTTCCCGCGCGGCGCGTCACCTTGATCTGCATCGGCGAGCATCCCGGCATCGCCCGCTTCGGCGGCCTCGGCCAGCTGACCGTGGAACAGCTGCGCGAGCTGCCCGCGACGAAGGCGTGCGCCCGGCTGACCCCGGACGCGCTGCGGCTCGCCACCCGCGCCTGGGACGCCTTCCGGGCGCCTACCCCCGACGGCCTCGGCGCCGTCGCCGCGAGCCACTCGGCCGAGCTGCGCTTCCTCGGCGAGGCGTTCGACCGGCTCAGCCGGGAGTACCCGGCCACCCGCGACGGGCTTTCGCTGGCCGAACGACGGGTACTCGCCGCGGTCGCCGACGGCGCGCCCGACGCAGGAACCGCGTTCATCCGCGCGGCGGCGCGGGAAACACGCCCGTACCTCGGAGACATCTGGTACTTCGCGATGATCGACCGGATGGTCCGCGCGCCGGTCCCGCTGCTCGACGCCGAGCGAGGGGACCGCCGAGCCGGCCACGCCACCCGCCTGCACCTGACCGAAACCGGGGCACGGGTACTCGCGGGCGAGGCCGACCACGTCGCGCTCAACGGCCTCGACCGCTGGATCGGCGGCGTCCACCTGAGCGGCCACCACGCACGCTGGCGCTGGGACGACGGGCTCGAAACCATCACGGGAAAGGCCTGACGGCGCACGTCAACCGCCCCGCCGGTCCCCGCCTCCGGCGTCCAGCGCCTCGACCACCTGGCGGTGCACCCGGGTCAGCACGACCACCAGCACCACGAGGACGACGTCCAGGATCAGCACCGAGACCAGCGGCGGCAGCCACCGCGCCGCGACCCCGGCGGCGGCGCAGGCGCCGCACGCGAGAAGCCGTGCGACCCACGCCCGTCCCGTGGTGACGTAGTACCACCACGCCTGTGCGGCCAGGTACAGGATCGGGCCACCGCACAGGAGCAGGCCCACCTGGGCACTGCCGGGGCCGGTGGCGTGGCCGATCACCAGCTCGGAGCCGACCGCGCCGATCACCAGGCCGGTCAGCGTGCCGTACAGGCCGTTCACCGCGCGGTGGACCGACCGCATCGGGTCGGCCGTGATCGCGATCTGCCGTGTCACGATCTTCTCGCCGCCGAGGAAGTACGTGGCCCACAGGCACACCAGCGCGACGAACACCCCGAAGGCGGCGGCCGTCGTCGGCACGTCGACCGGGGCGTCGGAGATCGCCGATCCGATGGTCAGCACCGTCTCACCGAGCTGCAGGATGAGGAACAACCGGATCCGTTCCACCATGTGCTCGGCGTCGAACACGAAGTGCCGGGACGGGAAGACCCTGCCGGGCAGCGGGTGCCTCAGCCACGTCCCGGCCAGGTCGACCGCGGCGGCACCGGCCCACCAGACCAGCCGGGACCCGGGATCGGCCGCGGCCCCGACCAGCCACAGCGGAATCGAGACCGCGGCCCACACCAGCACCCGGTGGTAGTGGCTCCGCAGGACGGCCACCGAGGTGGTCAGGGCGGCCGTCGCGCCGGTCAGGAGCAGGATCGCCACCAGCGGCACCGTGAACGCCCACGGGCGGGCCGCGAACGCGTGCGGGATCTGGGCGTTCATGAACAGGCCCAGGCCCATCACCGCCAGCACCAGCCCCTGGGTCCGGGGCCGCGTGATGTCCAGGAAGGTGGCGTCGAAGCTGGTGAGGACCCAGGTGCTGAGGACCGCGACCAGCATCACCGCCGTCTCGGCGGCGCCACGCCAGGACAGCTCGGCGTGCAGGTGCTCCGCGAGTTGCCTGAGGGCGAAGACGAAGGTCAGGTCGAAGAACAGCTCCAGCGGGGACACGGCACGGCGCAGCCCGGCGTCCGACCTCGCGCTCACGCCGGAACACCTGACAGGGTCATGATCCGGCTCGGCATGTATTCACGATAAGTCAGCGGGCGATCACGTCGGGTAGCGACACCGGGTGAGCGTCGACGTGGCTCTCGTGAACGGACGGCTCCCCGGCCCGGCGCTCCGACCGGCGCGGACGCGAAGGAGAGCGTCCGCGCCGGTCGGAGGGCTCGCCCGGCGGCCCGCCGCCATCCGCTCAGCCGAACAGTGACAGGTCCACGGAGTCGGCCAGGGCCCGGTAGCCCGCGTCGCTGCCGTGCAGATGGTCGCCGCAGTGGAAGTCCTCCCTGATCCGGCCGGGACGGTCCGGGTCACGCCAGACGGCGTCGAAGTCCAGTACGGCGTTGAAGGCGCCGCCCGTGCGGATCCATTCGTTGACCGTCTGACGGGCCCTCTCCCCCTCCGCCGTGTGGATCTCCGAGCCCTCGTAGGGCGGCGTCGTGGTGGCGTAGACCCGCACGCCCCGGTCGCGCGCCCGGGCGACCAGCTGGCGATAACCCGCGATGACGTCGTCCGCCGTCACCGGCGCCCCGGGGAACATCTTCAGGAAGTCGGTCAGGGAGCCGTCGTCACGTGGGGCGAAGGAGATGGCGAGGTCGCCGCCCCAGAAGAGCACGACGTAACCGAGGCCGGGTGTCGCCAGCACGTCGCGGTCGAAGCGGGCCAGGGCGGCGGTGCCGATACCGTTGTTGAGCAGCCGATTACCGCTGATGCCCTGGTTCGAGACGTAACCGGCCACTCCGCGCTCCGCGAGGCGCTCGGCCAGCAGCTCCGGCCAGCTGTGGTTGGTGTCCGGGGTCGATCCCGCGCCGTCGGTGCGGGAGTCGCCAACCGTGACGATGGTCCTTGCCGGACCGTCGGAGAACAACTCGACGGCGGAGATCAGCGCCCGTACCGGCAGGATTTCGGCGTTCTCCGGCACGGCCGGGGCGGCGACGGCGTCGCCCGGGATCACCCAGCCGGTCCGCAGCGCCGGGTCGTGGCAGGTGCAGGTCTCCACCCGCCCCGGCAGGTAGAGGCTGATGGACAGCTCGGCGAGAGCGGGCAGGCGCAGGTCGACCGGGTCGCTGAGGATCGGCGCGCCCGCCGGGACGGTGACCGTCGGCGCGCCGGAGAAGGTCAGCACCCGCTCGCTGCCGGGCCGGACCCCGCCGCCGGGCGTCGCGAGGCCCACCCGCGCCGCGCCGACGGTGAAGGGTGCGGTCCCGAACTCGTTGGTGAAGCGGACGCGCACCCGGCGCCCACCGCCGCTGATGCGCACCACCTGGCGCAGGGTCACCTCGGCGAGGGGCGGGCGGTCGTCGAACGAGCCGATCCCGTCGTGGGCCGCCTGAGGTGAGGCACTCCAGCTCCGGACCCAGTTGCCGGTTTCGTTCGTCTCGGTCATCTTCTGCCTCCGTTGTTCGTGACGGTGGTACGGCATACGAAGCCTGAGGCGGGTCGCTGACACGACGCTGACACGGTGCGGACATGGCGCGGGCGCGACCCTGACACGGCCGCCTCGCTTTGGGTCCGGCGGCCGGGCACGCGAGGATTGGGGAATGGACGGGGTCGCACGGTTTCGCATCACGCTGCTCGGCGCGTTCCAGGTGTCCCTCGGCGACGCCGTCCTGCCCGTCCCCGGGGCACGGTTACGGGGCCTGCTCGTCCGGCTGGCGCTCGCCGGCGGCCACGCGGTCGAACCGGGCGCGCTGGTCGGCGCGATCTGGGCCGAGGAACCGCCGTCCGGCCCCGTCCCCGCCCTGCAGGCCCTCGTCTCCCGGCTGCGCCGCACCCTCACCCTCGCCGGTGAGACCCGTGACGTGGTCGTGCGGGTCGAGAGCGGCTACCGGCTGGCGGTTGACGAGGCCGACGTGGACGCGCTGCGGTTCGAGCGGCTCGCCGCCACCGGTCGGGAGAGGCTGCGGGCAGGCGACCCGGGGGCCGCGGGCGTCGCGCTCGCCGAGGCCATGGCGTTGTGGGGCGACCGTCCCGGTGTCGAACCCGTGGTCGTCGCAGCGGTCGCACCCGCGGTCGCGACGCGGCTGGCACATGCGTCGGTCGAGGCGGCCGCCGATCTCGCCGAGGCCGAGTTGTCGCTGGGACGGGCCGAGGCCGCCGCCACCCGGTTGGCCGGGATACTGGCCGAGCAGGCGGTTCACGAGCGGGTGGCCGCGCTGCTGATGGACGCGCTCGCCGCCCAGGGGCGTCAGGCAGAGGCGCTGGCCGTCTACGAGCGGGTTCGCCGGTCCCTGGCCGACGATCTCGGCGCTGACCCGGGCACCGCACTGCGGGAACGCCACCTGCGCCTGCTGCGCTCCGGCCCCCCGGCGCCGGACACCTCGTCTGGGAACCCGGCGGCCACCGAACCAGGCCGGGCCCGGCAGGGTTACCTGCCCGCGTCGCTGACCGGCTTCGTCGGCCGCGACGACGACCTCGCCCGCATCGGCGACCTGCTCACCACCGGACGCCTGGTCACCGTGCTCGGCCCCGGTGGAGCGGGGAAGACCCGCCTCGCGCTGGAGGCCGCCCGCCGCCACCGCCACGAGTACCGCGACGGCGCCTGGTTCGTCGACCTCGCGTCCGTCGCGGAGACGGCGGAGCTCACCACGGCCGTGCGTGCCGGGGTCGGGCTACGCGGCGGAGCGACGCTCGACGCACGCAAGCGAGTCGAGGGTGACGAACTGGACGCCCTCGTCGGCGAGCTCGGCGGCCGGGAGAGCCTGCTGCTGGTCGACAACTGCGAGCACCTGATCGACGCCGTGGCCCACCTGGTCACGAAGCTGTTGTCCCGCTGTCCCGGGCTGCGCGTGCTCGCCACCAGCCGCGAACCTCTCGCCGTCGACGGCGAGGCCCTGGTGCCGCTCGGCCCGCTCACCCTGCCCGAGCCGTACGACGACGTCGAACAGGCTCTGCGGGCGGAGTCGGTCCGCCTGTTCGCCGAACGGGCCGCCGCCGTACGACCGGGCTTCCACGTCGGCAAGACCACGCTGCCCGACGTGGTGCGGGTGGTGCGCGGTCTGGACGGCATGCCGCTGGCCCTCGAACTGGCCGCCGCCCGGCTGCGGACGCTGTCACTGCCGGACCTGGCGGACGGGCTCTCCGACCGGTTCCGGCTGCTGTCCAGCGGCAGCCGTACCGCACCGCCCCGGCACCGTACGTTACGCGCGGTCATCGCCTGGAGCTGGGAGCCGCTCGACGAGCACGAGCGGGTCGTCGCGGAACGGATCTCCATCCTGCCCGGCGGCGTCACGCCCGCCTCGGCCGCCGCCGTCTGCGCCGGAACCACCGTGCCACCCGACGAGATACCCGAGCTGCTCGCGGCCCTCGTCGACCGGTCGCTGCTGCAGCTCGCGCCCGGCACCGGCCGTTACCGCATGCTGGAGACGCTGCGCGAGTACGGCGCCGCCCGCCTGGCCGAGACCGGTGGCCTCCGTACGGCCCGCGACCTGGCCGCCGCCCACTTCACCGAGCTGGTGGCCCGTCACGACCCTCAGCTGCGCGGCCCCGGCCAGCTGACGGCCATGGAGGTCATCGGCGCCGAGTACGACAACACGCTCGCCGCCCTGCGCCACCTGTGCGCCAGCCGGGACTCCCCCGGCGCGATCGCCCTCGCCCTGGCCCTGACCTGGTACTGGCAGATGTTCGGCCGCCACTCCGACGCCGCCTGCTGGCTGGAGCAGGCACTGGCGGTGCCCGGCGGCGGGCCGACGCCCGAACGTGACTGCGCCAGAGCCGCCTACCTGCTCAACCGGGTGGACATCCTGTCGGGGATCACCGCCGGGGAGGCCGCGGAGGACCGGGCGGAGATGCGTGAGCTGGCCGACCGGCTGCTCGCGTATCCGGGACTGCCGAGTCACCACCGTGTGTTCGGCGCGGTCCTGCTCTTCCTCCGGGGGGAGCCGGACGCGCTCGCGGTCCTGCAGCTGCTGGCCGACGGCGACGACGTGTGGCTGTCCGGGCTGGCCCACATGTTGCGGGCCGAGATCGCCGAGAACACGGGCGCGCTCGACCGGACGCGTGTCCAGGTGGAGGCGGCCCTGGCCCGCTTCAGGAAGGCCGGTGACCGCTGGGGTCAGGCCGCCGTGCTGCCGATGCGCGCCCGGCTGAGGCGGTACGACGACCTCGACGGTGCGCTGGCCGACCTGGGTGAGGCCCGGAAACTGGCGGGCGAGTTCGGCTCGCTCAGCCTCGGCGACCAGTTCTACAGCGACCTGCGCTGGATCGACGTGCACATCCGGCGCGGTGACACCGACCTGGCGGCGGCGATGATCGGCTCCGCCAGGGAACGGGCGCTGCGTGCCTCCTCGGCGCGGATGCTGGTCCTGGTCGACGCGTGGGAGGCCGGCTTCCGGGTAGGGCTCGGCGATCTGGACCGGGCGGCCGTCCTGCTCGCCGACGCCGAACGGGGCCTGCTCGGCGACACGGCGTTCCCCGCGGAGCAGGCACGGGCGCTGGCCGGCGGCGCGCGGGCCGCGCTCCGCCTGGCGCTGGGAGATCTGCCCGGCGCCGGCAGGGCGTTGCGGGAGGCGTACACGGCCGCGCTGGCGACCAGGGAACTGCCGGTCCTGTCGCCGGTGACGGTGAACACGGCCGCCCTCGCCGAAGCGCGCGGGCGACCGTATGAGTCGGCCGTGCTGCTCGGGGCCGCCGCCCGGCTGCGGGGCGCGCACGACCGCACCGATCCACAGGTCCGCGAACTCACCCGTCGCGGTCAGGCCGCGCTCGGCGGGGAGGGGTTCGCCGCGGCGTACGCGAAGGGCTGGGAGCTGGACACGAGGACGGCCGTGAGAGTGGCTGATCCGGCCTCGGGGGTGTAGGGGCCGCTCCCGCGTGGACGTCATCCGTCCGCGGCGTCCTCGGCCTCCCAGCGCAGCAGGTCGCCCGGCTGACACTTGAGCACCTCGCAGAGCGCGGCGAGCGTCGAGAAGCGCACCGCCTTGGCGCGGCCGTTCTTGAGTACCGCCAGGTTGGCGGGCGTGATCCCCACATGGTCCGCGAGGTCGCCCACGGACATCTTCCGCCTGGCCAGCATCACGTCGATGTCGACGATGATCGGCATCAGATCACCTCGTCCAGCTCGGCCTGCATCTGCGTCGCTTCGACGTCGCGCGCGACGGCCTGGACGAGCAGCATCCGCAGTACGAGCACGATGAGCGCGACCCCCAGGATGGCCAGGCCGATCCCGCCCATGATGACGGTGACGCCCGGGTCGTCCCGCTGGCCCGGCGCGTTGAGAGCCGTGACCGCGAACCACAGGAGGGCAGCCGTCACAATCGCGCCGATCACGGCGTCCACGTACCGGAAGGCGGCGTGGGAGAACACGGTGCCGCGTCTCACCATCGTCACCAGCCGCCATACGCTGGCCAGGGCGACCTGGCCCGACACCATGCCCAGGATCGTGATCACGCGCAGTGGGGCCAGCGGGAGCGACCCGTCCTCCGGGTCGGTGGCCAACGCCCACACCATCGATACCTGTATGAACACGGTGCCGACGAACACCACCGCGAGCACAGCGCGAAGCGCACGCACTGCCAGTTTTCCCATGACCCGTCCTTCCATCGAGTTACGATGGAAATCTATCGAATTTCGATAGGTTAAACAAGGCTGGGGTGGAGGGCGGGTGGCGGTTTGACGTCGTGGCGGGAGTAACGGCGCAGGGGCACGCCCCCTTCCCCGGCCGCGAAGGCGAGGACGGTTCGAGCACGTCCTCCCGCGGCCGGGTGGACGTGTGGAACGGGGGCGCTCATCGGGATCGGTCAGCCGGACGGAAGGGGTGAGCCGAGCATCCAGTTGCCGGGTGCCTCGGTGTCGGTGCTGAGGTAGAACTCCTCGATGGCGGCGCGGAACTCCTCATGGGTGAGGGTGCCGCTGCCGTTGCGGTCGAGGCGCTGGAAGGCCGCGCCGGAGACGGCAGGGTCGATGCCGAGGGCGTCGTACAGGCGGACGTACTCATCGGCGGTGAGTGCGCCGCTTCCGTCGGTGTCCAAGGCGCGCATGAGGGCGTCGACGATGGGCATCACCAGACGTTCAAGGGTCGTGGCGTCGGAGGCGACGTGGGAGCGCATGGTGGCGATGAACCGCTGGGGGCCGATGCGGCCCTGGGCGTCCGGGGCGCCGGCCTCGCCCAGGACGTCCCACCAGATCGTGAACGCCGCACGCAGCGCGCTCTTGGCGTTCTCGTCCGGGGCCACCGCGGCGAACACCTCGCCGATCTGCTGGAAGTCGTCGCGGGTGAGATGGCCGTCGCCGGTGCGGTCGAACCAGGTGAACAGGAAGGCGAACTTCTGTTCGGTGCTGTCGTGGACCATGGTGGCCTCCTTGGGCGGGGTGGTCAGAGGTCGGGGGCGGCGACAAGCAGGGTGGCCACGGCGAACGGGATGAGACGGAGGCGGGGCATCAAGGTCACCTCTCGGGGGCCGGAGAGAAGGCCATAAGTTACAATATGCATTATCTATATCACTCAGTGTATCGACTCGGCGCTGACGGAAGGGTGAGGAAGGAGTGCGGGGCGAGGCGATGAAGAGCGTGCGCAGGTACTCCAGAACTAGGTGACGAGGTTCAGCCCGGTGATCAGGTAGCCGATCGTGTCGCCGCTGGGGATGGAATAGGTGACGGCGCCGGTTTCCCGGTCCGGGTCGTGCGCGCGTACCGGTCGATCGCGCTGCCGGCCGTCCAGTGGATCTCGGTCCGGCCCGCCTTGGTCGCCGGGAGGCCGCCGGCATTGGAATCCGCCCCATTCCAGGCGGACCCGGAACGAGGCGGTCTTCGCCTCACCGTCGGCCGAGGTGCCGGACGGCTATTCGTCGAAGACGGCGACGCCGTAGCCGGACTCGGCGGTGTCCACCGGTTCACCAACCGGCAGACGCGTCCACTCCACCCGGGCGACGTTCGGCTGATCTTGCCGCTGGCGGTGTTGGGTGTGCGAGGTTCTCACCGTTCCATGCCCGCCTGCGACCTATGTGGGACGGGGAAGGTCGCCCGGCATTCCGTTCAGCGGGAGACCGACCAGTAGTAGTTGGGACTGTAGCCGTCGTCGGCCAGGACGACGAACTCGTTCGGCCCGGTGCCGTAGACGGGTCTGATGGCGTTTCTGGTGGCGTAGGAGACGAACTTGACGGTGCGCCAGTCGCCCTCGCGGTCGGGTTCCGCTCTCCACAGGAACCCGTTCGTGCTGCAGTCCTTGCTGACCACGCTGGGCAGGCCGTCGACGATGCGGCCGGGCGCGGCGCACAGGTTGGACTTGGCGTTGCGCATGCGGAACCAGAGGTATCCGCCCCGCACCTGGCCTTCCTCGAAGAATCACTCGTTGGCCGGCGCGGTGACGAGCAACGCGCCGGCGAGCGCGAGCATCGACAACACCGCCGGCAGAACCAGCTTGGCGGTCGAGTACGGCGACTTCATGGGGTTTCCTTTCACTGTTGGGCCGGCAAAGGAGAAAAGGAACAGGGGCGGCGCCGAACCAGGCGGTGGCCGCGACCTCATCCGTCCGGAGCGGGAGCGCCCTTCGGGAGGCAGGGAGTCAGGACGCCTGCGGAGAGGAGGGACCCTCGTTGCCGATCCAGGTGACGTACCAGCCGTAGTGTTCGGCGTCGGCCGGGCTCAGCGGCCCGCCGTCGGTCCAGCGCACGTAGACGCGGAACCCGGTGGGGGTGGCGTCGTAGATTCCGGTGGCACCGCTGAGCAGCCACTGCGAGCCGCCGGTGCTGCTGATCGAGGCCACGTAGACCGGGGTGGCGGCGAACTCGGCGTCGCCGGTGTCCACCTGCAGGGTGATGGTCGTGCCGGTGTAGGCCTGCCAGCCCCGGCCGGGCTCGGTGCGGCCGGAGACGGTGCGACCGCACGTCTCGGGGCAGGAAGACGGGAACGGGGCGCAGCCTCCTCCGCAACCGCCGCCGTGACCACCGCCGCGGTGGGGCGGGCAGGGCTGCGGCGGCAGCGCGCAGACGACGAGCGTGCTGGTGGTGACCGGGTGGTCGGGCGGGGTCTCGTTGGCGGTGGCCGCGGCGGTGTTGCGGATCGCGCCGGGTCTGGTCACCACGGCCTTGAGCTCCAGGTGCGCACTGGCGTTCGCATCCAGCGTGCCGACGTTCCAGACGCCGCTCGCCGGGTCGTAGCCGCCGGTGCCGGTACCTCCGGTGGTGTGCGCGGACAGGTAGGTCAGGTGCCTGGGCAGCCTGTCGGTGACCTTCACGCCGGTGGCCTGGCCGGGGCCGTGGTTGGTGACGAGCAGGTGGAAGGTCACGACCTCCCCCACACCGACCTGGGTACGGTCGGCCGCCTTGGTCAGGCCGAGGTCGACGGGCCGCCGCACGGGGGTGGTGACCGCGTTGGAGACGGCGTCCCTGTGCTCGACGGGGTTCTCCAGGGTGTTGTCGTAGGTCGCCTTGGCCTGGTTCTCGATCAGGTGGCCGCCGGCCGCCCGATCGATCCTCGCCTGGAACCGGACGGTGGTGGAGACCGGCCTGCCGTCGGTGGAGGGGTCCAGCCGGCCGCCTGCGTCGGCGGTGGCGCCCTCGCCGAGGCGGAAGGTCACCGTGCGCGAGACCGGGTCGTAGGAGGCGCGCTCGTCGCCGCCGGCGCCGGGGCCGTTCACGATGCGCGGCGAGCCGGGCACCAGGCTGGTGCCCGGCGGGACGGCGTCGGTCAGGATGAGGTTGTCGGCGGGCGAGCCGCCCTCGTTGACGGCGGTGACCTCATAGGTGACGGTGTCGCCGATCTTCAGCTCGCCGTCGGGCGTGGCCTTCTTGGTCAGCACCACACACGGTGCGGTGCCGAAGACGATGTCGTCCAGGAAGTTGCCGACGCTGGGGCTGCCTCCGGCGGAGCGGATCGCGACGAACCCGAACCGGGTGTGGTCCTGACCCGCGGGAACGGTGTAGACGCCGCTGTGCGTGCCCCACGCGCCGGTGCCGTCCTCCAGGTTCTGGGGGTTGTTGTTGGGGACGAGCCGGGCGCCCTGTGCCGGGACCGGGCCGATGTGGACCTGCATGACGTCGTTGCCGCTGCGGCCTCGGTGGCGCAGCCTCCAGTACAGCTTCTGGCCGGGTGTGGTGGGCAGGTCCTGGTACAGCATGGACGCCGAGTTGGCGTTCAGCTCGACGAACTGGGTTCCCTCCGCCGACGGGACACCGTAGGTGGAGGAGTTGGAGGGCCAGAACTCGATCTGGTTCCTGCTGTCGTTGGTCTGCCAGCCGGGTACCTGGCCGGCGTCGAGGAAGGTGACGTTGTCCCGGTTCGGTACCTGAGGCTGCTCGAAACCGCCGTTGGTCAGCACGACACGTTTGGGGCAGCCGCCGGGAGGGGGGTTCTGTGGCAAGGCCATAGGGATCCTTTCCTGCCGGTTGTCGCGGTACGGCCAGAAGGATCGACCGCACCCTACGGTTGCCATTTGTAATCGACCCATTACCGAACGTTAAGTTAGATTGCGGTTACCCTCCCGCCACCGTTACAGCACGGATGAAACCCCACCCTGAAGGCCGCGCACGTCTTTGAGCGGCACAAATGCGGTCAGATGACCACCGGCCTCGTCCGCCGGCCGGTCATGCGCGGCGGCCCGCGAATCCTGCACCGTGGTGGCGTCCCGGTTCTACTTCCAGGTTCACCTCGATTACGTGGGTGGCCACAATCCGGACGCCGACGAGGAGGTGGACGTCGACTACGACGTCGAGTTCCGGGAGGGCGGTCCGGACGAGCATCACCGTGCCAGGATTACCGGCCTGTACGGCTTCGCCGGGCTGGATCTCGTGCACAAGGTGTATCGCGCGTGGCGGACCGAAGATCCTGGGTTGAGGGATCCGCTGTCGTGGAAATCACTGAAATTCGAGAGTCGGACCGATACGGCTCAGGGCTCCTGAAGCTACGGCGAACGGTGACCCGGACGCTCACCGGACCCGTCACCTTGACCGCGAACAACACCGCGTTCACCGAATCCGTCACCGGAGAAGCACCCCTCACAGCGTGAAACGCAGTGACTCGATGCGGTTGCCCACCCGGTGGCCGACCTCACGACGTCGGGCCATGGGATGCGGTGGTCGTGCGCCGCTGTCCGGCCTAGGGTGCGGGCATGTCCTACGTGCTCCACGGTGTCGTCGGTGATTTCGACCGTCTCCGCTCTCTGTCGGACGATGTGCCACGGGCTGTGGTGGCCCCCCTCCGGCAACGCCTGGGGCTGCTACCGGTGACCGACGAGATTTTCAACGAGCTGACCGACGCGCGGCGGGAGAGCGGGCCGTTCACGCTCATGTCCCCGGGGTTCGCCGAGAGGCTGAAGGGCTGGTCACGCGGCGGCCATATCGCTTACGTGGAAGCGGACTTCTGGGGTGGTAACGGCAGCCAGGCCGCTGCTCTGTGGGAGAACGGCCGTCAGAGCTGGGGTCCCGCGTACGCATCGATCCGGGTCGGACCGCCACAAGAGGACTGGCCGATCAACGCCGTGCTCGCCCGCCTCGGAGCGGTCAGAGCAGGTGCGCCGGACCTCTTCGACGCGGTCGGCTTTGGGCGGGAACGCGACCTGAAAGGGTGGCGCCGAGCGGGCCTGAATGCCCTGGACGCCGCCGACTACGATGTGTGGGAGGCCGCGTGCCGCGCCAAGGAAGAGGCCGACGCCCGCACCGCCGCCGAACGTGACAGGTACACCAGACGCGACGACGCCCCCGTCGTACTCGACGGCGGAACGGTGATGCGGACGCTCGGCGTCCCGCCCTCCCCGATGGTGGGGGCCGCGATCCGGCATCTCCAGGAGGTTCACCTGGAGCGTGGCTCCCTCACCCGCGACGAGGCCACCACCGAACTCCGCCGCTGGGCCCAGAGCTTCCGAAGCGCTCGATGAACCGCGAGCCGCCGGGATATGACACGCGGTGAACATGGTGACACCGGCGTTCGAGAGGGAACCACCCGGCTGAGGCCGCGTTCACGGAGGTGGCGCACGATTTTCCCCTGGTCAAAGGCATGGCGGCGGGAAACGGTGACGGCTGTCGCGATCCTTCGAGTAGCGAAGACCAAGTTCGCAGGATCACGCGAAGGCCGGCTCATACGCCACTTCGCTTGCAGGGTGGCTCAGCGAGTCGAGTGCGGGTTGTTCGGGCGTTCTCTGTCGGAGGCCCCACTCACGATGACATCGTAATCATGCGATCGCAAACGGTAGTCACAAGGAAAGTCCTGGCCTCTGTCGTTGAACCGCTTTCCAAGAGGTGATGCGGGCCGGAGGCCGGGAGACGGCGGGTAAGGAGACATCGTGATCAGTGGCCATGACGTGATCCCCAGTCACAACATCTTGTTCATCACGCTCGATTCACTTCGCTTCGACACAGCGCGTTTCGTTCTTCGTGCCGACCGGAGCCCGAACCTGGCGCGGATTTTGCCGGGCGGTAACTGGGAAGAGCGCCGGACCCCGGGAACCTACACCCTCCCGGCGCATATGTCGTTCTTCGCGGGCTGGCTCCCCACTCCCGCCCGCCCCGGCCGGCCTCCCCGGCTCCTGGCCTGCCGTTCCCCGAACGGCGCCACCATCGGTGAGCGCACCTACGTCTTCGACGCGCCCGACATCGTCTCCGGCCTGGCCGGTCTCGGCTATCGCACCGTGTGCATCGGAGGCGTGGAGTTCTTCTCCCGTCTGACACCACTGGGAAGCGTGCTTCCCGCGCTCTTCCAGGAGAGCCACTGGCATCACCGGATGAGCGCCGACGAGCCGGACTCCACCCGCCACCAGGTGGACGTCGCCCTGCAGATCCTGGACGGCCACCCCAAGGACCAGCGCCTGTTGCTGTTCCTCAACGTCTCCGCCACGCACATGCCCACGCACTTCTACCTGCCGGGGCAGTCACAGGACTCGTGGGAGAGCCAGTGCGCCGCGCTGGCCTACGCCGACGCCGAGCTAGGACGCCTGTTCGACGCGCTGCCACCTCTGGGCCCCTGGTTCGGCCTCATCTGCGCCGATCATGGGGAGGCCTACGGCGAGGACGGCTGGACCGGCCACTCGATCTCCCACCCGACCGTGTGGGCCGTGCCGTACGCCGAGACCATCATCCCCGCCGCGGCACGCTGACGGAGCTTCAGCGGCGGGGATGTCAGCCATCGATCGCGACACGGAGGACGCGGTCGTCTCCCGGACCGGGAGTGCCGCGGCCGTCGGTGTTGTTGGTCAGTACCCACAGCGACCCGTCGGGAGCGACGACGGCGTCACGAAGGCGTCCGTACCGGCCGACGAGGCGCTGGGTGGAGGTGGAGAGCCGGTCGAGCGGGATCTGCCGGAGGAGCCTGCCGCGCAGGTTGGCGATGTAGATCGTCCCGTTCGTGATGGCCATGCCGCTGGGGCTCGCCTCGGCTGGTGGCCACTGCTGGACCGGGTCGGTGAAGCCGTTACGGCTCGCGATGCCTTCGACTTCGGGCCAGCCGTAGTTGCCGCCCGGCCGGATGACGTTGAGCTCGTCCCAGGTGTCCTGCCCGAACTCGCTGGCGTACAGGGTGCCGCCACTGTCCCAGGCGATGCCCTGGGGGTTGCGGTGGCCGAAGCTGTAGACCAGGGAACCCGCGAACGGGTTGTCCGGGGGAACCTTCCCCTCCGGCGTCATCCGCAGGATCTTGCCCGCGAGCGCGTTCACGTCCTGGGCCGCGGCGCGGTCGCCGGCGTCGCCGACGGTGGCGTACAGCATCCCGTCGGGCCCGAACGCGATCCGGCCGCCGTTGTGATAGCTCGCCGACGGCAGCCCGTCGAGCACGGTGGAGGAGCGTCCGAGGCCGAGCCTGCCGGGGGTGCCGGTGAGCGCGAACCGCTCGATCCGGTTCCCGTCGTTCGCGGTGTAGTAGGCGTACAGGAAACCGTTGTGGACGGCGATGCCGAGAAGCCCGCCTTCGCCCATCGGGGTGACGGCCTCGATGACGCCGACCTGGCGGACGGCTCCCCGCTCGCCGATCTCGACGACGCGGGCGGTGTCCCGCTCGCTGACCAGGGCCGTCCGGCCGTGGAAGGCGATGGACCAGGGGGCGTCCAGGCCGTCGGCGATCGTGGTGACTGCGGCGAGCGGGGTGGCGGACGTGGCCTGCGCGGAGGAGGGGGCGGCGCGTGCGGCACCCTGGTCCGGCGCGCACGCGGTCAGCGTGGCCGACGCGGTCAAGGCGAGCGCGGGAGCGGCGAGCCGTAGGAGCAACGTTCTCATGGTCATGAGCATGTCCGTCGAATCTGCGTCGGGAGCCGGGCGGGACGACAGGGAGGCGGGACTCACGTGGCCGGATGGTCAGCCGGCCAGGACCACGGTGACGTCGTCGCCTTCGGGCTTGGTCAGCTGGTCGAGTGCGGCCCGGTAGGCGCCGAGGTGGATGACTTGGTCGGAGTGGCCGATGCCGGCGGCGTCGTAGTGGAAGCCGATGTCGCCCCAGGGTACGAAGTAGATGAGATCGCCATCTTCAGGGTCCGATCCGAGAGAGCCGGTGGTGTCGAGCTTACGTCGCAGGCAGCCGATCTTCTCTCTGCCGCTGAACTCCTCGTCAGCCCACGTGCGGCCGGTCCGCCGAGGTGAGAGGAGCTGTTCTTCAGTCTCGGGTGGCAGGCTCCTCGTGCGGCAGACGGGAGGAGCCGGTCTCGGTGTCGTCTGCGGCGTCGAGAGTGGCGGCCCAGCCGGCCGGTAGCCGCAACGCGTCGTGCGCGGGGGTATCGGGGGCGGCGGTGTAGACGGTCAGGTTGAGACCGGGATCGGCGTGCAGGTCCATCGACTCGTCGTCGAGGGTGAGCTCACCGATGATCGGGTGGTGGAGGCGGACTTCGTGCCGGGCCCAGCGGGTGCGGAAGTCGTCGCTGCGGGTGGACAACTCGCCGATGAGCCGGGTGAGGTCGGCGTTGAACGGGTCAACGCGGTCTGTCCCGGCACGATCGACACCCTGGTGGTCTCCGACATGATCGCCAAAGGGGAGCTCGGCCTCGCCACTGCCTTGACCTGCGACAACGATGGGATTCGCCACGATCGCTAACCTGTGGGTCATGGAACGGCGTGACATCGAGATCTTCCTGACCCTGGCCGAGGAGCTGCACTTCGCCCGTACGGCCGAGCGGCTGGGCGTCAGCGGCGCCCGGGTGAGCCAGACGATCAAGCAGTTGGAGCGCCGGTTCGGTGTCGCGCTGTTCCAGCGGACCAGCCGCCAGGTGGCGCTCACCCCGGTCGGCAACGCGCTGCGAGAGGACGTGCAGGCCGGATACCAACGCATTCAGGAGGGCATCGCCAAGGCGGTCGCCGCCGGACGCGGCTTCGGTGGGACCTTGCGGGTGGGCTTCTCCAGCCCCCTGGTAGGGGAGGCGATCATGGCCGCCGGAGAGACGTTCCGCACCCGCCATCCGGACTGCGAGGTGCGCATCCGCGAGGTGCACCTGTCGGAGGCGTTCCACGCGCTGCGCAGCGGTGACCTCGACCTGCAGATCACCGAGTTGCCCGTCCAGGAGAACGACCTGTCGAGTGGGCCCGCGCTGCTGCGCGATCCCCGCATGCTGGCCGTCTCCGCCAGGCACCCCTTCGCCCGTCGCGACAGCGTCACGGTGGAGGACCTCACCAGGGACACCGTGCTCGTGCCCGCCGACGCCCCCGCCTACCTGCTGGACACGCTCATCCCGGCGCAGGCCCCCAGCGGGCGTCCCATCCGGCGCGAGAGGGTGCTGACCTCGCGACAGGAACTGTTGACGCTGGTCAGCGGCGGCGCGGGGATGGCCGTCGTGGGCAACCAGGCCACGCGGTACCACGCCCGGCCGGACATCGTCTACGTGCCCATCGCCGACATGCCGCCGATCGAGTACGGGCCTGTCTGGCCGGTCGGCGGCCAGACCGGCAAGGTGCGTTCCTTCCTCGCGCTCCTCCTGGCCGAGCTCGATCGCTAACCCGGAGGTTAGCGATCGTTTCGGATCTCGTCGTTGTCGCAGGCCGGCGTGGCGCCAAGGATGGAGTCATGACAACGACGAAGGAGAACACCGTGACGAACCCCATCCCCGAGGAGTACAAGGGAGGCGTTCCCTACCTCAACGTGCACGACGCCAAGGCGGCGATCGCCTTCTACAAGGAGGCCTTCGACGCGGACGTGCGCATCGAGATCCCCCGCCAGGGCGACAAGGTCGCGCACGCCGAGTTCCGGATCGGGGACGCGGTCTTCATGCTGCGTGACGAGTACCCCGAATACCGCTTCCGCAGCCCGAAGACGATCGGCGGCACCCCGATCAACCTGATGGTCTTCGTGACGGACGTCGAGACGTTCGCCGAACGGGCCGTCGCCGCGGGCGCCCACGTCATCCGGCCGGTGGAGATGCAGTTCCACGGCGATCTGCAGGTCGAGCTGGAGGACCCCTTCGGCCACTCCTGGTTCTTCACCAGCCGGGTCGCGCACATGGACGAGGCGGAGTTGAAGGAGACCGCGTCGGCGGTGAACCTCTGAACCGGCCGGGCGACACTCGGCGGGAGCCGTGAAGGCCATGTCGCAGGGGTCACCAGAGCGGCGGCCTTCAAGAACCACGAGGTCACGCCCTGCCTCACCGGCGACCCGCTGAAGGACTCCCTGTACGGCGACGCCCGCGTAGCAGTTGCTCACCGAGCAGGACCGCACAGGACCCGACGGTCAGCAGCCCGCCGGTGAGGAAGGTGCCCCGTACCTCGGCGAGCGGCAGGACCAGCGCCCCTATCGCGGCTCCCGCCGCGATGCCGGCGTTGTAGGCACCGGAGTTCGCCGCAAGAGCGATGTCCGTGCGGCCCGGCGCGCAGTACAGCATCGCGTTCTGTGCGGTCATGAACACCGGCCCGAGCGCACCGCCCATCAACACCAGAAACACCACCGCCGCCGCCTGATGAGCGCCGAAGACGTACAGGCCGAGCATGCCAACCGCCTGCGTGGTCACGGCGGCGGCCAGCGCGGACTGCGGAAAACGGTCCAGAAACGTCCCGGTGATGCTCACTCCGGCCAGACACGCGACACCGAAACCCACGAACAGGACGCCGACCGTGTTCGGGGAGAACCCGCTCACGTCGCCCAGGAAGGTCACGATGTAGGTGTACCCCGTGAACGCGCCGGTGGCAGACAGGGCTCCGGCCGTCAGCACCGTCCCGAACCGTCGCGCATCGGGATCGGTGCCGTAGGCGGCGGGCTCCTCTTCCGGGCGCGAGGTCGGTAGCAGGACGGCGATCGTGACCAGGGAGACAAGCCCCAGGGCCGCCAGCAGGGCGATGGGCACCTGCCAACCGCTCTGCTGGCCCAGACGGGTCCCCGCGGGAACACCGAGCACGAGGGCGAGCGAACCGGCGACGGACAGTGCCCCGACCACACGCCCCCGGACCTCGGGCGCGAACAGGCCCACCGCGACCGGTCCCATCACGGCCCAGAACAGCGCCTGGGCGAGCGCGGTCAGCAGCCGTGCCACGAGGAGCTGCCAATAGGAGGTGGCCAGCGCCGCGACGAGGCTGGACACCACGAGCGCGGCCAGCAATCCCGTGAGCACATGGCGCCGGGGCACCGCCCGCACGACGTGGGCGATCGGCACCGACACGATGGCCACCATCGCGCCGTAACCGGTGACCAGGAGGCCGACCGCGGACAGGGACACCCGTAGATCTTCGGAGATGAGCTCCAGGAGACCGACCGGCAGGTTCTCCGCGGTGTTGAAAGTGAGGGCGGCCAGCATCAGGGCCCCGAGCACCGCAAGCCTGCGCCATGGAGCCGGCTGTCGCGTGACGGTGCGGCCTCTTCCAGCTCTCGCCCGTCGCGCCTGCTCGGTGGCACCGTCCATGCAGTCACCCCACCAAGCCCATCGGTTCCGCCGCAACCGAAATTCATCCGCGGAAACCGCTGCCGCGCCGGCGGAACCAGGGGTCATCGGCGGAACCGATCGGTCCGGGCGGCTGTCACGCGGGTGGCGTAAAGGACGGCCGGCCTGGTCACGTGCGGCCGTTCCTCCGCGCCCACATCAACGCCGTCCTGCCCGGCCCGCGACATCGTTGAGCACCAGACGCGGCACCAGCGCGTGCTCGGCGAGCAACGGTCGGGATCCTCGGGGGGATGGCAGGCGTCCTGCTGGGCATGCCCCACCCTGTGAGGTTCGGCGCAAGAAGGGCGGAAGGACGCATGCGAGACGGCTCTGGAGGGGGAAACGGCGGACGCGGCCGGTGGATCGTCGTCGAGAAGGCCGCGACGCACAACCTGCGTGACGTGTGCGTGGAGATCCCCAAGGAGGCGCTGACGGTCTTCACGGGCGTGTCGGGCTCCGGAAAGTCGTCGCTGGCCCTGGACACGGTCGCGGCCGAGGCGCAGCGGCTGGTCAACGACTCCTACCCGTCTTTCGTGCGCAACCGGCTGCCGCACACCGCCCAGCCGGACGTGCAGCGGATCGACGGCCTGACCTTCACCGTCCTGATCGACCAGCGCCGCTTCACCGGGAACGCGCGTTCCACGGTGGCGACGGCGACCGACATCGCCCCGCTGCTGCGGTTGATCTTCTCGCGGGTCGGCGAGCCGTCGGCGGGATACTCCCCCGCCTACTCCTTCAACGACCCGAGTGGGATGTGCCCGGAATGTGAGGGGCTCGGCGTGGTCCAGGACGTCGACCTCGACGCGCTGCTCGACCTGGACAGCTCCATCGACCAGGGGCCGGTACGGTTCCCCGCCTTCCGGCCGGGCACCTACCGGTGGAAGCGTTTCGCCTACAGCGGCCTCTTCGACAGGTCCAAGCCGCTGCGGGACTACACGGAACAGGAGATGCGGGACTTCCTGTTCGCCGACCAGATGAAGCTGCCCGCCCCCGATCCGCGTTTCCCCAAGACGGCGAGGTTCGACGGCGTCGTGACGCGGATGCGCGACGTCTACATCCGCAATCCGCCCCGGTCGAAGTCGAAGGAGACCGAGGAGGCGATGCACCGGGTGATCACCATCCGGACGTGTCCCCTGTGCGGGGGCGCGCGCCTGAACCAGGCCGCCCTGGCGAGCCTGGTCGAGGGGCGTTCCATCGCGGACTGGACGGCGCTGCCGGTGGACCGGCTCCACGACCTCCTCGCCGGCCTGCGCGACCACCGGGTCGCCCCCGCCCTGTCGGAGGCCCGCAGGCGGCTGGAGGCGCTGAGGTCGGTCGGGCTCGGCTACCTCACCCTGGACAGGGTCTCCTCGACGCTGTCGGGCGGGGAGGCGCAGCGGGTCAAGATCATCCGTTATCTCGGCAGTCCGCTGAGCTCGGTGACCTACGTCTTCGACGAGCCGAGCAGTGGTCTGCACCCGCACGACGTCCGGCGGCTGACCGAGCTTCTTCTCCGGCTGCGTGACGCCGCGAACACGGTGCTGGTCGTCGAACACCACCCGCAGGTCATCGCGCTCGCCGACCACGTCGTCGATCTCGGGCCGGGGGCCGGGCGCCAAGGCGGCCGGATCCTGTTCGAGGGGACGACCGCCGATCTGCTGCGCGCCGACACGCCGACCGCGCGGGCCCTGCGCGAACCGCTGACGCCGCGCGCCGCGACCCGCCCCGCCCACGGCCACGTCATGATCCGGGACGCGCGCACCCACAACCTCCAGGGCTTCGACGTCGGTATTCCGCTACGGCTGCTCACCGTCGTCACCGGCGTGGCCGGATCGGGAAAGAGTTCCCTGGTCACGGGTGAACTGCCCAGGCAGCACCAGGACTTCGTCGTGGTCGGGCAGGAGCCTCTGCAGGGTGGCGGGCGGTCAACGCCGCTGAGTCAGCTCGGTCTGGCCGAACGGGTCCGCAGGATCTTCGCCGCCGAGTCCGGGCTCGCTCCCGCGTGGTACAGCTTCAACTCCAAGGGCGCCTGCCCGGTGTGCCGGGGCCGTGGGTTCATCACCACCGAGCTGGCCTTCCTCGACGACGTCTTCACCCCCTGCGACGTCTGTGAGGGGTCGCGGTTCAATCCCCGGGCCCTGGCCACGCGTGTCAACGGGGCGACCATCGCCGACGTCCTGGCCTCGCCTCCCGCCACGCTCATCGAGCTGTTCGCCGGCCACGCCGACATCGTCGCCAGACTCGGGTGGATGGACCGTGTCGGCCTGGGCTACCTCACCGTCGGGCAGCCCATGGACACCATGTCCGGCGGGGAGAAACAGCGGCTGCTGCTCGCCAAGCACCTCGGAGACGTCGGGCGGGGACGTGGTCAGCGCGTCATCCTGGACGAGCCGACGACCGGGCTGCACGGCACCGATGTGGACCGGCTGCTCGTCCTCTTCGACGAACTGGTCGACGACGGCGCCACGCTCGTCGTCGTCGAGCACGACCTGCGGGTCGTCGCCCACGCGGACCACGTCATCGACATCGGTCCCGACGCCGGTGACGCGGGTGGCCGTGTGGTCTTCCAGGGGACTCCGGCCGATCTGGCGGCCGATCCCGGCTCGTTCACCGGCCAGGCCCTCGCGCAGGCGTTCCGCCCTCCGGCTTCCCTCGGGCGGCGGGCGGCCGCCACGCGGTGATCCGCCGGGCCGTCACATCGGAGGCCGGGCGAGTTTGGCGGCCACGGCGTCGAGGACCCAGTCCAGGCCGGTGGAGAAGGACGTCTCGGCGTCCACCTCCGTGCCGTCGTACACGATCCTGGCCAGCATCGGGAAGCGGCCCGTGTCCAGCATCCTGCGCACATGCGGGCCGAAGGCGCGCTGCCAGTCCTGGTCGGACAAGCCCGTGGCGCGTTCGGCCCGCAGGTTCGCGATCTCGCGTCTGATCGCACCGGTGACGTAGGCGCTGACGGTCTCCGCGGCGCGCATGACGGTGTCGAGGTCGGCGAGGCCGTCGAGGGCGGACAGCGTGGCCTCGCCCACGGCGAAGCCGTTCGGGCCCAGGGCCGGACGGCCGCCGAGCAGGTCGGCCAGCCATTCGTGACGGAGGGTGGCCTCCCTGGTGCGGTGGGCGTGGCCGCGCAGCGCCTCCCGCCAGTCGCCTGGCCGCTCGTCGGGGAGGATCTCGGCGTAGACCTCGTCCACCATGAGGTCGAACAGCTCCTCCTTGGTGGAGATGTAGCCGTACAGCCGCATCGGGCCGACGTCCAGTCGGGCGGCGACCTTGCGCAGCGACATCGCCTCCAGTCCGCCCTCGTCGGCCAGCGCGATGGCGGCGGCGACGATCCGCGCCCGGTCGAGCGGCACAGGACGAGCCGACGGCTCCGGACGGTCCCACACAGTCATGGCTACATCGTACTGTCGCGATACAGCGTAAGGATGAAATACAGTGTATCGACATGAGACACCGTATCGCTGTTGTCGGGGCCGGACCCGCCGGACTCACCTTCGCCCGCGTCCTGCACCGCCACGGTCACCCCGTCACCGTCCTCGAACGTGACCCCTCCCCCGACGCCCGTCCTCCGGGGGGCACGCTGGACCTGCACAAGGGGCTGGGCCAGCTCGCCTTGGGCAAGGCGGGGCTCCTGGCGGAGTTCCAGGCGCTGTCCCGTCCCGAGGGGCAGGCCATGCGCATCCTGGACACCGACGGGGCCGTCCTGCGCGACTGGCGGCCCCGCCCGGACGATCAGGCCAATCCCGAGATCGACCGCGGGCAACTCCGTGACCTGCTGCTCGGCCCCCTCGACGTTCAGTGGGGGCGAGGCGTGACAGAGGTGGTGCCGGGAGCCCCGGACGGGACGCTGGTCCGTTTCGCGGACGGGCGGCAGGAGACGTTCGACCTCGTGGTCGGCGCGGACGGCGCCTGGTCCCGGGTCCGTCCCGCGGTCTCCCCCGCTACGCCGCACTACACCGGCGTCACCGCGATCGAGACCTCCCTGAACGACGTCGACACCCGCCACCCCGACCTCGCCCGGCTGGTCGGAGACGGTTCCGTGGCGGTGTACGGCGTCAACCGCTCCCTCGTCGCCCAGCGCAACAGCGGCGGCCACGTCAAGGTCTACGTCCAGACCCGCGCGCCGCTGGACTGGCACACGAACCTGGATCCGGCCGACGCCGAAGCGGTGCGATCAACCCTGCTGGCCCTGTTCGACGGCTGGACCGCCCCCGTTCTCGACCTCCTCCGCCACGGCACCGCCTTCATCCCCCGCCCCCTCCACGTCCTGCCCGTGTCCCACACCTGGGACCACGTCCCCGGGGTGACGCTTCTGGGCGATGCCGCCCACCTGATGCCCCCCTTGGGGGCGGGCGCGAACCTCGCGATGCTGGAAGGCGCCGAGCTCGCCGAGTCCGTGGCCGCCGCCTCCGGCCCCGGAGAGCTGGACGAGGCCGTCCGTGCCTTCGAGGAGCAGATGTGGACGCGGGCCGGCAGGTGGGCGAAGATCACGACGGCAGGCCTGGAACGCCTCGTGAGCCAGGATCCCACCCAGGCCGTCGCCCTCTTCGACGAGGTTCAGACGTCTTGAAGCCTCCGCCGTAGGTCCGGAGCCGGCCCGTTGGCAAGACCTGCTCCACCAGCCGTCGTCCGCGGTGTCCCCGCAGGGAGGCGGGCTGTTGGCCGGCTAGCTGAGCAGACCCCGTCGGTAGCCCTCACCGACGGCCGCGGCGCGGTCGCGGACGCCGAGTTTGTCGTAGATGTGCAGCAGATGCGTCTTGATGCTGGCTTCGCTGATGAAGAGCCTGGCGGCCGCCTGGCGGTTGGAGGCGCCGTCGGCGACGAGGGCGAGGACCTGGAGTTCGCGGTCGGTGAGGGCGGCTTTGGCCGGTTTGCGCACCTGGCCCATCAGCCGTCCGGTGACAGAGGGAGACAGGACCGGCTCGCCGGCGGCCGAGGCGCGTACGGCGCGCAGGAGTTCGTCGGTGGGGGCGTCTTTGAGGAGGTAGCCGGTGGCGCCGGCTTCGATGGCGGGCAGAACGTCGGAGTCGGCGTCGAAGGTGGTCAGGACGAGGGTCTTGATGTGGGGGTGGGAGCGGCGCAGGGTGGCGATGGCGGTGACGCCGTCCATTTCGGGCATGCGCAGGTCCATGAGGACGATGTCGACCTCGAGTGCGGCGGCACGCTCTACGCCTTCGCGGCCGTTGGCGGCTTCGCCGGCGACGTGGATGTCGGGCTCGGCTTCGAAGGCGGCACGCAGACCGTCACGGACGATGGGGTGGTCGTCGACGATGAGGAGGCGGATCACCGGGGGCTTCCTTGGAGTGCGGGGACGGTGGCGCTGACGGCGGTGCCCTCGCCGGGCGTGCTCTCGATTTCCAGGGAGCCGCCGACGCCGCGTAGACGTTGCCGCATGCTGCTGAGGCCGAATCCTCTGCCGTCGGAGTCGTGGATGCCGGTGCCGTCATCGCGGATGTCGAGCAGGACGACGGAGCCGGCGTAGGAGAGGGTCAGGCCGGCGCGGGTGGCGCCCGCGTGCTTGGCGACGTTGGTGAGGGCCTCCTGGGCGACGCGGAAGAGGGTGACCTCGATGGCGGGGCTGAGCGGGATACGGTCGCCTGTGACCTCGACGTGCAGGTCGACGCCGGTGGACCGCGCCCAGTTGCGCGCCAGGGTGGTCATCGCCTCGGGCAGGTGGGCGTCGTCGAGTTGGTGGGGCTGGAGGGCGGCGACGGAACGGCGGGCCTCGGTGAGGCTTTCGCGGGCCAGGTCGAGGGCGAGCGCGACGTGGGTTTCGGAGTCCTCGACGCGCTGGGCGGCGCGCAGCTGGGTGATGATGCCGGTCAGGCCCTGGGCGAGGGTGTCGTGGATCTCCCGGGCCATGCGCTGGCGTTCGTCGAGGATGCCCGCCTCGTGGGCCTGGGCGAGGAGTTGGGCGTGCAGGTCGGCGTTCTCCTCCAGGGCGGTCTGCAGGTCACTGACCGTCTTCCGGTACGCGCGCTGACGGTCCTCGATCTTGATTCCGGCGATGGAGCCGCCGCCGATGGCGACGGTCTGCACGGCGATGATCGCCAGATAGAAGGCGACGAGCTGGACGGTGGCCTGCGACCAGTCGAGCGTCGAGCCGTACAGGACGAAGGAGGTGGCGGCGACGGCGGCGAAGGTCCACTTGGAGGGGGCGAGGTGGGCGGCCAGGAAGAAGCCGGATGTGCAGTAGATGATGAAGATGGGGTCGTGGAAGGCCAGCAGTGCCGCGGTGGCCAGGACACCGAGGAAGTGCGCGGTGACCGCCACCCGCCGCCCGCGTACGGCGGCGGGCAGGAGGGTGCGGGAGCCGAGGATCCAGGCCAGGGCCAGGGCGGTGAGCGCGAGGGTGCGCAGGACCCCGCCCGGGGGCTGCGCAGGGGAGGCCAGGCTGATGACCAGGGAGGTGGCGAGGGTGAGATAAGGGACGATCTCGACGATGCGCTCGAAGCGCCGTTCCCAGATGGAAGGAGGGAAGGGGTCGTTCATCCGGGACCTACCCCCCCTTTCGCCTGGTAGCCGACGTGGACGAGCTTAGACGCATCGGGATGAGGATGGCGTAACCGTACATCAGCAGCCCAATCGCGATCATGAAGATGATGGTCGGCCACTGCCAGATCGGTGGGAGATACAGGGCCAGGAACCAGACGCGCTCCTCGACACCCAGGATCTTCATGACCAGGGGGGCCAGGCCCTGCGGGAACAGTGGGAGCCAGGCGATGAGGTAGCTGATCGTGACGCCGATGCGGTGGTGGGTGGGGAGGTCGGCGGTGGTGGGTTTGGCGGGTTCGGGGGGCGGGCCGTACTTCATGAGGTTGAGCAGTTCGATCCCGTGGCTCTCCAGCCTGCGGTAGGCGATCCTGCCCAGGCCCCAGGCGCTGAGGACTCCTGTCAGCACGCCGGTGGCGACTCCGGCCCAGGGGTTGAGGAGGATGACGCCGGCCGCGGGCAGGGCGGTGGCGGGGACCGCGAGGAGCACCAGCCAGGCGAGGCTGGTCTCGGCGGTCTCGTCGGCGCCGGTGCTGAGCGGGTTGCCGCCGCGCTTGTGCGGGTCGGTGCCGGGGACGAGCGAGGTGACGGCGAGCAGGACGACGACTCCGGCGCCGCCACCGAGCAGGGCGGGCAGCAGTCCCAGGACCCACGGCCAGGCCCAGTTCAGGCCGCTGACGAGGGTGCCTGCCAGGGAGAGAACGAGCGCGGCCGGGCCGACGATGACCAACCAGGCCAGCTGGCGGCCGCGGACGTCGGCGCGTTCGGCTCCGGGGGTCATGAGGGTGAGCCACAGGGCGGTGCCGTCGGAGCCGTACAGGTTGGCCGAGGTGGCGGCTCCCATCACGATCGCGATGAGACCCGTGAACGGGACCGTGACCCAGGCGCCGATGGTCACGAGCAGCAGGGGCGTGACGACGGCGTAGGACAGGGCGGTGGCCAGGAGCTGGATGCGGATCAGGTCACGCCACCAGGCGCGCAGTTCCTTCGCGGCCGCGATCCGGGCGCCGGTCGCCGTGGGAAGCGGACGCGGGGTGCCCCGCCGGGGCGGCACTCCGCCACGCGCGGCCGAGACGACGCGGCGCGTGAGCAGGCCGGACCAGACGGCCAGGAGGAGGGCGATGACGGCGGCGTTGGCCGCGAGGATGGCCAGGGCGAGAGGCCATGGGGCCTCGACCGCGGCCACACCCCACCCCGACGGCAGGACGCGGACGAAGAGCCACGACCACGCGGCGGTGTCGGCGCCGCCCAGCGCCGCCACCAGGGCCCAGCCGTTGCTGCACAGGGCGACGGCGGTTCCGGTCACCACGCCGACCGCTGCCGCGGTGACGCGGGATCTGACGAACAGGCCGATCAGGGCCACGATCACACGGGAGATCATCACCATCGTGACGAGCGTGACGACCGCCGCCGCGAGGCCGATGAGCACACCTGCCGGGCCGAAGCGCCAGCCGTACACCGGCAGGGACATCAGGGCGACGAGGTTGACCGCCGGTGCGGGGCCGGCGAAGGCTCCGGCGAGCAGCGCCGCCGCGATCCGGCCCGGCGGGGCCGGGAGCATGGAGAAGTACTCGGGGCGCAGGGCCTCACTGCCACCCCCGATGAAGATGGGGCCGAAGATCCAGCCGGACAGCCAGACCGCCAGCACGACCGGCAGGTGGACGGGCCACAGGACGGCGACGGCGATCGTCGCGATGGCCAGGATCAGCCCGAGCGAGACGCCGGTGTAGAGGTTGGAGGCGTTGTCGCCGCGCAGGGAGTTGCGCGTGAGCGCCAGCCGCATGCGGATCATGTGCCGTGCCGACGCGGCCGGGCCGGGGGTCAGGAGGTGAGCCATGTCAGCCCCTCCGTCCCTCCGGTGCGGGCGCCTACGAGGTCGACGAAGGCGTCCTCCAGAGTCCCGGCGCCGCGTACGTCGGCCAGCGGACCGGCGGCTACGACGCGGCCGTCGGAGATGACTCCCACGTGGTCGCAGAGCTGCTCGACGAGGGCCATGACGTGGCTGGAGATGATCACCGAGCCGCCGCTGTCCGCGAACCTGCGCAGGATGGTCCTGATCGTGGCCGCGGAGACGGGGTCGACGGCCTCGAAGGGCTCGTCCAGGACGAGCAGGCGGGGCGCGTGCAGAAGGGCGACTGCCAGGCCGATCTTCTTGCGCATGCCGGTGGAGTACTCGATGACCAGGGTCCGCTCGGCGGAGTCGAGTTCGAGGACCTGGAGGAGTTCCTCGGTGCGCTCGGCGACGACAGCGGGCGGCAGGCCGCGCAGCAGGCCGAGGTAGGTGAGGACTTCGCGGCCGGTGAGCCGTTCCGGCATGGCGTTGCCGTCGGGCAGCACGCCGATCAGTCCCTTGGCCCGGACGGTGTCACGCCAGACGTCGACGCCGAAGATCTCGGCGCTGCCGGAGTCGGGACGGAGCAGGCCGACGGCCATGGCCAAGGTGGTGGTCTTGCCTGCCCCATTGGGGCCGACCAGGCCGTAGAAGGATCCGGCGGGGACGGTGAGGTGGATGTCGTCGACGGCCAGGTGGTCGCCGAAGGCTTTGCGGAGTCCGGTGGTGCGGAGGGCGGCATCCCGGTTTGCTGGCATGCCTTGAGAATCGCGCGGGGGCGGGAGCGGCGGATCGTCCGTACGGGGAGCGGGGTGGTGGATCACGGCATCAACCGATCGGTTGATGCGGGGCGCGGTCGTCGAACGATTCGGATTTGACCCTGACGTCGCGTCAGGCTCCACGATGAACGCATGGCCGACTACTACGACGCATTTGAAATCAGCCCTGTCCCTCCGCCCGGGCCCGACGCGACGCCACCTGAGATCTACCGGGGCATCTACGGCATGCCGATGTTCGTCACCGTGCCGACGTCGGACCTGGCCGCGTCCGTGGACTTCTGGACCCGCGGGCTCGGCTTCATCGACCTGTTCACGATTCCCGGTCAGGTCACGCACCTCCGGCGGTGGGCGTTCCAGGATGTTCTGCTTGTCCCGACCGGCGCCCCGCAGACCCCTTCGACGGTGAGCGTCAGCTTCTCCTGCGTGCTGAGCCAGATCGACGGGATCGCGCAGGCGTGCACCACGCTGGTGCCCGGATGCGCGACCGGACCACGACGGACGCCGTGGAACACCGTGGATCTGGAGGTCGTCACGCCGGAGAACACCCGGGTGATCCTGACCGCGGCCCGTCTCCTCGAACTGGACAGTGATGAGGCGCGCGACCTCGAAGCGATGGGCATCTCCCTCCCGAAGGAGGGAAGTCGCGCATGACAGACTCGTCGGTGTGACCAAGAAAGCGATGGGCGATGCCGCGGAGTCCGGCGGGCTGACCGTCGGGGCCGCGGCGTCGCACGCGGGGGTCACCGTCCGCACCCTCCATCACTGGGACGCGATCGGGCTGGTCCGCCCGTCCGGGCGGACCACAGGCGGTTACCGGCTCTACTCGGCGGCCGACGTCGCACGCGTGCACCGGGTGCTCATCTACCGCGAGCTCGGTCTGCCCCTCGACGACATCGGTGAACTTCTCGACGCTCCGACGGTCGACGTGACCGTGCCGCTGAGACAACAGCGCGCCCAGCTCCTCGAGCGCATCTCCCGTCTGCGGTCGATGGTCGACGCGGTCGATCGCATGATCGAAGCCGCGAACGCCGGCATCCTGCTCTCCGCGGAGGAACAGGTCGCGATCTTCGGGCAGCGCTGGAATCCGGCGTGGGCCGCGGGCGCGCGTGACCGGTGGGGCGACACACCTCAATGGGCGCAGTACGCCGAGCGCGCCGCGGGCATGACCCCCGAGGGCTGGCGGCGGATCGCCGACAGCGTCGCGGCGCTCGAAAACGACCTGGCGGTGGCCAAGCGCGCCGGCGTCAGGCCCGGTAGCGCCGAAGCCAACGCCCTGGCGGAACGGCATAGGGCGTCCATCGGCGCGTACTTCGACTGCACCCCTTCGATGCACGTCTGCCTGGGCAGGAGCCACGCCGCCGACCCTGGCTTCACGGCCTACTACGACGCGATCGAACCGGGCCTGACCGTCTGGCTCCGTGACATCATCGACGCCAACGCCCGCGATCGAGGCGTCGACCCGGATTCGGCGACCTGGACCTGACAGGTGTCATGCCTGCGGCGTGCCCGCCGGACGTTCGGCGGGCGCCGTCGCGGCGGTGCCGTGCCGGTGTCGCGGGCCGAGAAGACGCAGCATGTCCAGCGCCTCGGAGCCGCCGGGCGTCGGGGTGAACACCCGCAGCCGCTGGTCGGCCGCGGGCGTCGCCAGCACCTCGCAGTCGAGCTCGATCACGCCGAGCTCGGGATGCATGATCCGGTACGGGTGCGACCTGCGCACCGCGACCTCGTGCCGGTCCCAGAGGGCCGTGAACTCGGCGCTGGCCGTACGGAGCCGTGTGACGAGTTCGCGGGGACGCCACGTCGTCCCCGCGGCGGGTCACCGTGGCGCGCAGGTCGGCGACCAGCTGCCTGGCCTGCTCCTCGTGCTCCTCGGGCGCGAAGTAACCGCGCACGTCCGGCTCGGTGAACCAGCGCAGCACGATGTTGCGGTTGTCCGGGGCCACCGTGCACACGCATCCGAACAACGCCTGCGCCATGTCGTTCTGCGCCAGCAGGTCGCCCAGGTCGCTCAGGACCTGGACCGGAACGCTGTCCAGCCGGTCGAGCAGGTACAGCAGGCTTGGCCGCAGGTACTCCCCCGCCCGTGCCCCCTCAGGCGGGCGGTGCCCGGCGAGCAGGTACAGATGGTCCCGCTCGTCGATGGTCAGCCGCAGCGCGCGCGTCAGCGCGGCCAGCATCTGGACCGAGGGCTGCGTGCTCCTGGCCTGCTCAAGCCGCATGTAGTAGTCGGCCGACATCCCGGCGAGCGCCGCGACCTCCTCACGGCGCAGTCCCGGCGTACGCCGCCTCGGCCCCTCGACCAGCCCGACCTCCCCTGGAGTCAGCCGCCCCCGGGACCGGCGCAGGAAATCGGCGAGATCGTCGCGATGCATCCCCATGCCGGTAGTGATACCACCGTTCCGCCGAGGGCGGTCACGCCGCCGGGAGCCCGACCGCGTTTGAGGCGTCGGCCTCGAAGTACTCCGTGGTGGCGAAGGGGCCGACGTGCTCTTCGAGGAAGCTCCTGACACCGTCGACCGAGTCGTGGACGATGACGTTCACCGCCCTGTCGCCGTCGGCGCTCGCCACCGCCAGCGTCCATCCCGCTCCCTTGGGCAGCAGGCCGTACGCCTTCTTCAGGGAGTTCCAGAAACCCTCGCTGTCGAAGATCGTGGAAACGGTCATGACGTGCACTGTGGCACTCTCCCTGTTCGTTCTCGGATGCACCCGGCAGTTGATGTGGAGGTACCGCGCGGCCCCGTCTTCGACGTCGTATATCGCGACGGTCTGCGGGTCCTCCAGCGGGTCGCCGGAAGGCATCAGGAAATGCGTCTCGCTGATCGGGAGAAGCTCGTATTCGAGTCGTTCCGGCCTGTTGAGGAGTTTCGCCTCCATGGGGTTCAGCGTGAGCCCGAGGTGGAGTCTTCCGTCTTCGGCCACCACCTCGTAGCGGGTGCCGGGCCGCCCGTAGGAGCCTTCGTACCTGGACAGGTCGAGGGCCGGGACCGGGGCGGGCTTCGGCAGATCGGGGATCGTGACCGTGCCGAGGTCGGCGAGGATCTCGTTGAAGACCCTCCGGTAGAAGCTGTCGCGCGGCCCGGCGTTCGTCAGCATCGTGACGGCGACGTTCGACTCCGGCAGGATCCGCAGGCGGGCGCTCTGGCTGACCGCGCTGCCGTCGTGGGCGTAGACGGTCTGGCCGTGCCAGTCGCACACGATGAGACCGAGCGCCCATTCCGGTCCGAACATGTACGGGTCGGGTACGGGGACCCGGGACTCCGTCATCTCTCGGATGATCTCGGGCGAGACGATCCTGGTCCCGTCCGGTGCCTTTCCCTCGTTGAGGAAGACGGAGGCCATCATGAGCGTTTCCCTGGCCGTCGTGCTGATGTTGCCTCCGGGGCCGAAGGAGCGCGGCAGGCGGCCCAGCGGTGAGAGGACGGGTCCCTCGTCGAGGGATCGGATCAGATGTCCGGTCGCGGCCCGGTTCCGGTCGACGTGCTCATGCCTGCTGCTCGTCGAGGTCAGCCCCAGAGGGCCGAACAGGCGGTCCCTCATGATGTCGTCCCACCGCCTGCCGTCGACCACCTCCATGACGCGGGCGAGGATCGCGTAGCCGAGGGCCGCGCTGTAGCCGTGGGTGTGGCCCAGGGGGTGGACCTGGGGCGCGCCGGCGATGTTCTCCACCATGCGCTCGTACACGTCGTCCCCCTCCCCCGGATCTCCGTAGCTCTCCTCGATGCCGTTGGTGTGGTTGAGGAGGTGGCGAGGGGTGACCCTGGCACCGACCTCGGGGTCGGCGACCCGGAAATCCGGGAGGTAGGTCCGCACCGGCTCGTCCAGGGAGATCCTTCCCTCGTCGACGAACCGCATGAAGGCGAGGGCGGTCCATGTCTTGGACACCGAACCGCACTGGTAGACGGTGTCGGTCGTCGCGGGCTCTCCCGTGGAGACGTCCTTGACGCCGACCGCGAAGTCGGTGATCTCCCCGTCGCCGAGGACGCCGATCACGGCGCTCGGGATCCGGTACTCCGCGAGCAGTTCCGCGACGTGAGCCCGTATCCGGGGCACGTCCAACGCTCTCGCCACAAGGGCTCCAATCTTTTCCAGATGCGAAAAGGCTACGTTGCGTTTCAAAATACGTCAACGAAAGACCGGTAACGAAGCGCCTTTTTGCTGGTCTTTCGTGAAAATCGTTGCAATGACATTGTCGATAAATGCAATCCATGCCGATCGTTCGTTGCAATGTATTGTTGGTGAACGTACCCGTGAACACGAACCGACAGGGGCGAGCCGATGCCCGGAGACAGGCTGACCCACGAGGATCGCCGACGGATCGCGATCTGGCTGGCCGAGGGGCTGGGATACGCCGAGATCGCCAGACGGCTGGGCAGGCCCACCTCCACGATCAGTCGCGAGGTGGCGCGCAACAGCGCGCCCGGTGGCTATCTGGCCGACCGCGCGCAGCAGGCCACCGGACAGCGGGCCCGCCGCCGCAGACCGGTCCAGGCCGCGTGTCCGCCGGCCGGCGAGCGGTCGGCCGAGTCCGTGCGCGGTTTCATGGAGCGGCTCGCGGTCCTGCTGGTCGGGGTCGGCCTTCCCCGGATGGCCGCCCGCGTGTTCGCCTGCCTGCTCACCTCCGGCTCGGGAGACCTGACGTCCGCCGAACTCGTACGAAGGCTGCAGGTCAGCCCCGCCTCGGTGTCCAAGGCCGTCGGCTACCTTGAGGCGATCGAGCTGGTCGGGCGCACCCGGGACTCGGGGCGCCGTGAACGGTACGTCGTCGACGACGACGTCTGGCTCCGTGCGTTCAGGGCGGACACCGGGGCGCACGCCGAGGTCGCGACGGAGGCGCGGCGCGGGATCGGGATCTTCGGCGCCGACACGCCCACCGGCGCCCGGCTGGGCCGGATGGCTCAGTTCTTCACCTGGATCAGTGAGCAGATGGACGGCAGTGATCTCATCGACGCCGTCGTCCGTGACGCGCTGACGGTGGTCTCCGCGCTGGTGTACGTCGCCCGGCCGCTCACCGTGGACGAACTCGCCACGGCGCTGGGCTGGCCCGTACGGCGGGCGGCCGGCGTCCTGGACGCGATCGGCCGCCGCCCGATCCTCGCCGACCCGTTCGTCGTGGAGCGGGCCGGGAGCGGCGCGTTCGCCGTCGCCCCGAGACCGGACCGCCTGAGCCCGGCGCAACGCGACGCCCTGCTCGAAGGCGTGGCGGCACCTCGGAAAACGCCTCGGTAGGCTCGGGGGAATCCTGGTTCGGACACGGTGGTACGGAGGCCTTGAATGATGCGATCGGAGCGGGGTTCGAGGCGGCTGTACGGCATCATGCTCGCACTGGCCGCGGTGGTCGCGCTCCTGGACCAGCTCACCAAGTTCTGGGCGGTCTCCACGCTGTCCGAGACCGAGCGTGTCCCCGTGATCCCCCCGCTGATCCACTTCCGGCTGCTGTACAACCCCGGCGCCGCCTTCTCCCTGGGAGAGAACGCCACGTGGGTGTTCGCCCTGGTCGCGGCGGCCGCGGTGGGTGGCATCCTCTACACCGCCCGCCGCGTGGCCTCCCCAGGCTGGGCGCTCGTGCTGGGCGCACTGCTCGGTGGCGCGGTGTCCCACCTGGGCGACCGGCTCCTCCGTGAGCCCGGTTTCGCCCGCGGGCACGTCGTGGACTTCATCGACTACGGCCCGTTCGTGGGCAACGTCGCCGACATCGCGCTCACCTGCGGGGGCGCCGCGCTGGTGCTGCTCAGCCTGCGCGGCGTTCCGTTCGCCGAGGAGACGGGCGAAGAGCCCGCCTGACCCCCGGCGGCCGAAGACCGTACCGCCGGGCATCCCACCCGTGGGCGGCGCGCCGGTTCGTGGAAGCGGGCTACGGCCCCGGCGGCGCCGGGGGGCGGATCCCGTCGAGGGCGAGCAGGAGCAGGCGGTCGGTCGCGGCGGACGCGTCGGCGTGCCGCTCGGTCGCCGCCGAGATGGCGTTGACCAGGGTGAGCAGGTCGTCGATGGACACCTCAGGGCGTACGGCTCCCGCCCGCCGGGCCCGGGTCAGCAACTCCTCACCGGCGCCACTGATCTTCCTGTGGCAGGTCACGTTCCGTTCCCGGTGTTCGAGCTCGTGGGCGCTCAGCAGCAGTGACGGGGCGAGCCCGCGCACGTTGGCGGCGTAGGCGCCGATGGCCCTGAGCCAGGTGACGAGCGCGGCCCCGGGGTCCGGCTCCGCGGCCAGCTCGCGAGCCTGGGAGCACAGCGTCTCGACACGGTCGAGGAACACCGTCTCCAGCAGTGCCAGGCGGGAGGGGAAGTGCCGGTGCAGCGTCGCGGAGCCGACCCCGGCCTGCCTGGCGATCTCCTCCAGCGAGGCGTCGACGCCGTCCCTGGCGATGGCGATCTGAGCCGCGGCCAGGATCCGGTCGCGGTTGCGCCGCGCGTCCGCGCGCTTCGGCCGTTCTTCCTTGGTCTCCCGCACCGTGTCTCCCGCCGCTTGCCAAGTGGGGTGGTCCCCCATATCTTACCCTGAGAAGTGAAAACGGGGTGTCACCCCACTTTTCGGTGGAGGTCTGTCATGTCTGATCCAGTGCTCGTCACCGGTGCGACCGGCAAGCAGGGCGGCGCGGCCGCGCGAGCCCTCCTCGCCGCGGGGACACCGGTGCGGGTCCTTCTCAGAGATCCGGAGTCCGAGCCCGCCAGGGCCGTCCTGGCACTCGGCGCGGAACCAGTTCGCGGAGACCTCGACGATCCCGCGTCCCTGACGGCCGCGGTGACCGGTGTCCGCGGGGTGTTCTCGGTGCAGCTCCCGGATCTCACCGACCTCATGTCCGACGGCGAGGTCGTCCGTGGCCGCAACCTGGTCGAGGCCGCCAGAGCGGCCGGTGTGGCGCAGTTCGTGCACACCTCGGTCTCCGGAGCCGGAGACGAGGTCCGGGCCGTGCCCGGCTGGACGCCGGACGAGTGGAGCCGCCACTACTGGGCGAGCAAGGCCCGCGTGGACGACCTCGTACGCACCGCGGGATTCCCCCACTGGACGGTCCTGAAGCCCGCCACCTTCATGGAGAACCTGCTCGGCCGGTCCTACATGTTCGGCGACTGGGCGGAACGGGGATTCGTCACGGTGTTCGCGAAGGACACGAAACTGTCACTGGTGGCGGTGCGGGACATCGGCGCGACGGCCGCCGCCGCCTTCGCCGACCCAGAGAGGTTCGCCGGCGCCGACGTCGAGCTCGCCGGTGACCTCCTGACGATGACCGAGATCGCCGAGATCCTGTCCGGGGTGCTGGGCCGTACGGTCGAGGCCCCCGTTCTGTCCGCCGAACAGGCCGTCGCGCGGGGGCTTCCGCCCATGATGGTCAACACGCAGCAAGGGATGAACGTCCGCGGCCAGGCGGCCCACCCGGAGCACGCGCACGCGTTCGGACTGACCATGACCGGCTTCGCCGCCTGGGCCCGCGACGCCTTCGGCCGGACACATCCGTCCTGACCCGGGACCTCCGTGGGCGACGGGGTGACAAAGGCCTCGTCGACATCTGACGGCCCGCTGTATCGTCGTGATCGGGTTACGCGTCTGGAGGTGATCACGGTGCATCCGGTCTTGTGACGGCCCCATCCCGGGGCGTCGCGGAGCCGAAAGGTGACCGTATGAGCAAGACTGACAAGACCCGGCCCTGGTGGGTGCGGATGGCCGAGACACCGATGGTGACCTGCCTGCCCGTGCACGACCACCGGTTCGGGCCGTGCACGCTGCCGGATGAGATCACCGCTGACAGCGTCTCCCAGAGCGTCCGCACGACCGGCTGTCACTGGGGTGCCCCCGCCGGTCTCTGGTTCGGCCACACCGGCAGAGGCGGATACCGGGAGTGGCACTACTTCCTGCGCCAGGAGCGCCGGCGTGACCGCCGCCGGGCACGCCGCGAGCTGCGCGCCTATCTCGACGACTGAAGGCCCTCCCGGCGCGGCAGAGCGGGACGCCTCCCCCCGGAACCCTCAGGAGACTGGGCATGAACACGGGCACTCCCGAAGGACGCGCCGGCTGATGAGCCGGCCGGTGTGGTTGCTCGACGTCGACGGTGTGATCAACGTCGCCCGGCCCGGTTGGGGCGGTATCCCGCGCAGAGGGGTCGCCCACTCCGGTGGCTACGCCTATCGCATGCGCTGGGCGCCCGCTCTGATCGACCGTGTCCGCGCACTGCACCGGGCGGGCACGGTCGAGATCCGCTGGTGCAGCACCTGGTGCGCCGACGCCGATGAGATGGAACGGTTGTTCGCCCTGCCCCGGTTGCCCCGTGCCTGGTCGGAGCGCCTTTCCAGCACCGCCGCGGCGGAGGCGAAACTCGCCGCAGCACGCCAGGTCCTGGCGGGAGGGCGGCGGCTCATCTGGACCGACGACGTCGAGGTGCCCACCGACGGACCGGTGCGTGACGAGTTGACCAAAGACGGCCGGGCCCTGTTGATCGCGCCGTCGCCCCGCGAGGGTCTGCGGCCCGATCACATGGACGCGATCGAGGACTTCGTCGCCGCTCCGGTGGCCGACGCCCTGCACATCGCGCGACGCCTCCTGGGAGGCGAAACCGCACCGCCTCCGTGAGCGACGAATCGCGGATTCGCGATGCCCGCGCCGGTGAGGTACCGCTCGACTGCCGCGGTGTATGACGCGGGAGGGGCGGACATGCACGACCCGAGCGCGCGGCAACCGAGGCGTGCCCCCGCTCCCCGGCTCGGTCACCGGTTCGATCGTCATGCCGTCCCCCGCTGCGGTAAACGCGTACGCCTCACCCCGGCGGCCGGAATCGTCCGCCGCAGATCGCGATGATCGCCGTAGAGGCTCCGTCGCGGTAAATCCGGTTTACTGCGGCAGTTCTTCCGGCCGTCGTTGAGCGGTTGCGGTGAGCAGGGCGGCGAGGTCCTGGAGGGCTTGCCGTAGTTCGTCGGGGTGGTGGATGGTGAAGGGCCATTCCAGGGAGGCGAGTAGGTGTGCCATGCCGTCCAGCCGTTCTGCTCGTGCGTGCATGAGGACGCCGGTGGGCTGGGCGGTGAGGGTCACCGCTGAGCGAGGCAGTCGGCGGGCGATCGCATCGAGAGGACCGTGGATCGTCACCTCGACCTGCCAGCGGTAGGGGCCCTGAGCCAGGGTGGAGGTCAGGTGGGCGACGGGGTCGAAGCCGTCGGGGGCGGTGAAGCGGCGGGTTCGGGGGGTGGCGGAGGCGATGCGGTCGATGCGGAAGGTTCGCAGGCTGTCGCGGAGGTGGTCGTGGCCGACGACATACCAGCGGCCGGTGTGGAAGACCACGCCGTAGGGGTCGATGTCGCGTTCGGTGTGCTCCTGCCGCCATGACCGGTGGCTGATGCCGACGGCCGTGCCGGCGCGGGATGCCTGGGCCAGGGCCAGCAGGACGCCGGTTTCGGGTGCCTGCCCGATCACGGCGTTGGCGGTGAACGACAGGGTCTCCCGCATGGCGGCGAGTGGCTCGCGCAGGGCGTGCGGAAGCACCCGCTCGATCTTGGCCAGGGCGCCGGCACTGGCCGGTGCGGTTGTGCCCATGCCCAGCCGTTCTGCTGCGAGCAGGCCCAGGACGACGGCGAGGGCCTCGTCGTTGGTGAGGACCAGGGGTGGCATCCGGTAACCGCGGGCCAGGCGGTAGCCGCCGTAGCGGCCGCGCTCGGCTTCCACGGGGATGCCCAGTTCCCGCAGGTGGGCGGTGTACCGGCGCACCGTGCGGACGTCGGTGTCCAGACGGTCCGCCAGCTCCGTCCCGGTGAGTCGGGCGTTGGACTGGAGAAGTTCCAGCAGGGTCAGAACCCGGGTGAGGGGATGCGTCATGGATCACTCGGCATTTCAGGGCGGAAAATGTCCTGTATTGAGTTTACGCTCCCGATGGCACCTCATATCAGGGAGATCACATGGCAACCTTCGTACTCGTTCCCGGCGCCTGGCTCGGGGCGTGGGCCTGGGAGGACACCGCCCGCGCTCTGCGGGAGCGCGGCCACACGGCGCTGCCGCTCACGCTGACGGGCCTGGCCGAGCACGCCGACCAGGCCGGACCCGAGACGGACCTGAACACGCACATCGCGGACATCACCGGCTTCATCGAGGGGAATGACCTGCGCGATGTCACGCTGGTCGCCCACAGCTACGCGGCTGCCCCGGTCACCGGGGCAGCCGGACGTCTCGGTGACCGGCTGGAGCGCGTGATCTACGTGGACAGCGCCCCGTTCACCGCAGGTATGCGCATGCTCGACCTCATGCCGCCGGAGGCGGCGGACCAGCTGCACCGGCAGGTCTCCGCTTCCGGCGACGGGTGGCGGCTGCCGATGCCGCCGTTTGAGGTCCTGGGCTTGTCCGGGAGCCTCGACGGGCTCGATGAGGGACAGCGGAACGTTATGCGTTCGCGTGCCACCCCTCAGCCGTTCGGCACCTACACCCAGCGTCTCGCCGGCCCGGCCGAGCTCAGCGTCGGCGTGGACCGTGTCCTGGTCGCCTGTCACGACTTCACCGGCCTGCTGGATGCCGGGGTGCCGATGCTGGCCTACCTGAACCAGCCGCCATGGCGGCGCTACGACCTGCCCACCGGACACTGGCCGATGCTGTCCGCGCCCACCGAACTCGCCGACATCCTCGACAAGGCCGTCTCCTGACGGAGTCGGCTTCCTGCAGGGCCGATTGCGGAATCCGCAGGCACGACACGAACATCTCCTGTTCGTCGCCCCGGTTCGAGGCGATCTCGCCACCCTTGCCGTAGGCGGGCGGGTCGGTGCCGGGGTCAACTGCGGGGAGGCGTCCGGTTCACCGGCCGGTACAGCTTCACCGTGGTGATCCGCTTGATCCTGGGCGACAGCTCGAAGTTCAGCAACCTCGTGACACCGAACCCGATTTCCAACTGGCCATGCGAGTCCGTGTAGCCGGCCTCCACGTCCATGGTGGTGCCGTGCCGCATCGCGCCCTCGATCATCGCGGCGACCTCGGAGGCGGTGCAGTTGATCAGTTGGGAGTGGATGGCCAGGGACTTCTTTTCCACGTGCCAGTAGATGAGGACCCCGCGGCCACCGTAGCCGAGTGCCACTCGGTGAACAGGTTCTGGTCGTAGGCGCGCACGTGGGTGAAGTCGGATGCGACCGCGGTCGAGCCCTGGCCCCACAGCTCGGTGCCGCCTGTGGCGGTGGTGCGGCCGGCCGAGCAGCTCGGCGTCGATGGGCCTTCGGGGAGGGTCGGACCGGATTTTGGCGCTACGCCAAGAGGAGCTTGCATCCGGTACTCAGGTACAGGTTTACCGTCGAGACATGACACAGGACATCGCCGTTGACCTGGGATGGGTGCCTTCCGCCTGCTCCCTTCCCACCGCCGGGCAACCTCTGCGCGTGGCTGAGTTCGACGCCCTGTTCGCCGACGCGGTGCGGGGCGTGGCGCGGCCGGAGCACACCCGGCTGCGCCTGGACCTCGCCTTCAGCCCGGACAACGCCGCCCGGGCCGCCGAACTGACGGCTTTCCCGGTCCCGCGCCCTTTGTCTCCGGTGCTTGGCGCACCGGCGGTCTTCCCTCCTCCCGCCGGTCTCTTACACACGCACCCAGGTCACACTCTCCCCTCTCTTCTCACGTTCTTGAGGCAACCGCGCGCCCGGACGCCAGCCCGGCGCGCCATCGCGTCATGCCCTGCTTTTCGGCCCGGAACTCCCGAAGCTGCGGTGAGCCGCAAAATAGGCGGGTCGGTCCAGCTCAGCGCGGGTTTCCGTACCGCTCGCCAGAGCCGGACTTCGGCGGCCCGCCTCGGGTTGGCGTCGAGGACCGGATTGGCGGGACGATCGAGTTCAGGGCCGTGACCTGGGGCGATGTGGTTCCGCTGACCGACAGAGTCGTAGTTCTGTCCGGTCGGCCTCCTGCTTTGCCCCTGGCCGTAGCTTCGGGAGTCCTGGGCCATGCCGTCTGGCCCGCCCTCACCGACCGGCAGGAATCTCGCAATGGTCGGGCGTTGACTTTGTCGCAAGGCATGTCGCACCATGTTGATACAAAGCTTGCGGCAAAGGAGGCGCTGTGACCCCCGAACCGTTACCGGACACCGACCCGCCGACGAGCACGCCCGATCTGCGCATGGCGGGCGTGTGGCTGGCCATGCACGACCTGGCCGGCACCCGCCCGACCCCGCTGCTCGCCAGCCGGCTCGCGGTCCGCAGACGCGCCCG
>NZ_JBIAVG010000023.1:0-132816 GCF_042893955.1 Streptosporangium sp. NPDC001559 | reverse complement strand
AACCCCCCCCGCCTGGGCGGGCCCACCGCGCCCCGGGGGGGGGGCGCGCGGCCCCCCCCCCCCCCAACCCCCCCAACCCCCCACCCCCCCCCCCCCCGGGGGGGGCGGCCCCCCCCGCGCCCCCCCCCCGCCTTCGTGTGTCCCCTTCGCGGCCTTCGAAAGGCCGCCGCGAGGTCCGGAAGGCGGGGCACGGAAAACAGCGGGAACAAGATCCGGGCCGAGGGAACCCGGTTGATCGAAACGCCGTCCAAGTGGCGTGCGTGAACACTTCGCCCCGGCGGGCACATGACCGGCACGGCCGCAAAGGGAACCGGCCGCCTCGCCGAACTCGACCTCCTGCGTTTCCTCGCCGCCGCCGGGGTCGTCTCCTTCCACTACCTCATCGCCTTCGCCTCGGTCTGGGGGGAGCGCCCGGCGAAGTTGTTCCCGGAGACGGCCACCCCGGCGGGCCTGGGCATCCTCGGCGTCGAGCTGTTCTTCATGATCAGCGGTTTCGTGATCCTGATGAGCGTCTGGGGGCGGGGGCTGGGCGCCTTCGCCCTGTCACGCCTGGTGCGGCTCTTCCCCGCCTACTGGATCAGCGTGGGCGTCGTGGCGGCCGTCTACGGCCTGGGCGCGGCCACCGCCCTGGACCCCAAGCTCGGCCTGCGCGACTACCTGGTCAACCTGACCATGTTCCAGCGCGCCTTCGGCCTGACCGACGCCAACGGCGTCTACTGGTCGCTCTGGGCCGAGCTCCGCTTCTACCTGCTGATCTCGATCCTGGTGATCGTCGGGGTGACGTTCACCCGCTGCCTGGTCTTCATGGGCGTGTGGCTGCTGGCGGCCGGGATCTTCACCGGCAACGAGAACGAGTGGGTACAGCTGATCGTGATGCCGAAGTACGCGGCGTACTTCGTCGGCGGCATGGCCTTCTTCCTCATGACCAAGCACGGCCCCAAGCCGGTGCTGTGGTGCGTGGCCGGGCTCAGCGGCGGACTGGCGGTCTACGCGGCCCTGGCCAGGGTCGAGGGCCGCATCGACGCGGTGGGCTACGCCGCGATGCCGGTGCCCGGCTGGGCGGTCGTCGTGACCGTCGTGCTCTTCTACGTGCTCATGGCGCTGGTGGCGCTCGGCGCCCTGGGCTGGCTGCGCTGGCGCGGGCTGGTCGTGCTCGGCGCGCTGACCTACCCCCTCTACCTGTTCCACTCGACGGTCGCCGCCGTGCTCGTGCCCGTCCTGCGCGACACACTCGCGCCCTGGCTGACCGTCGCGGTCACCGTGCTGGTCACGCTGGCGCTGTCCTACCTGGTCCACCGGCTCGTCGAACGGCCCATCCAGGAGTTCGTCAAGGCCAGGCGGCGGCGGGCGGCCGTACCGCAGGGGAGGCACGGACGCGGCCCCGGCCAGGGAGCGGTTCCCGCTCCGGGGGCCCCGGGAGAAAACGCCTCAGAAAAGGCCTCTGTGCCATAACTGTCTGGTCACCGGGGATAGTGAAGGGTCTAGGGTCGGGGATATATACGGCGGAGTAGTCGTCCTGGATGAACAGAGGGTGCGCATGACGGTACGGCGGGTGATGGGCATCGAGACCGAATACGGCATCTCCGTGCCCGGACAGCCGGGGGCCAACGCGATGGTGACCTCCTCCCAGGTGGTGAACGCCTATCTGGCGGCCTCGGCGGCCAGGGCCAGGCGAGCACGCTGGGACTTCGAGGAGGAGAACCCTCTGCGCGACGCCCGGGGCTTCGACCTGTCCAGGGAGGTGGCCGACCAGAGCCAGCTCACTGACGAGGATCTGGGCCTGGCCAACGTGATCCTCACCAACGGGGCCCGGCTGTACGTGGATCACGCCCATCCCGAATACTCGACTCCCGAATGCACCAATCCACGAGCCGCGGTGATCTGGGACAAGGCGGGGGAGCGCGTCATGCACGACGCCGCGACGCGCGCCTCGGCCGTCCCCGCCAACGCTCCGATCCAGCTCTACAAGAACAACACCGACAACAAGGGCGCCTCCTACGGCTGCCACGAGAACTACCTGATGCGGCGCGCCACGTCGTTCGCCGACATCGTCAGGTATCTGACCCCGTTCTTCGTCTCCCGGCAGGTCGTCGTCGGCGCGGGCAAGGTCGGCATCGGCCAGGACTCCCGGGGTGAGGGCTTCCAGATCAGTCAGCGGGCCGACTTCTTCGAGGTCGAGGTCGGGCTGGAGACCACGCTCAAGCGGCCGATCATCAACACCAGGGACGAGCCGCACGCCGACCCGGAGAAGTACCGCAGGCTGCACGTCATCATCGGCGACGCCAACATGTCGGAGATCTCGACCTACCTGAAGCTGGGCTCGACCGCGCTGGTCCTCGCCATGATCGAGGACGGCTACTTCACCCGTGACCTCGCGGTCGACAACCCGGTCCAGGCGCTGCGCGCGGTCTCCCACGACCCCACGCTGAAGTACGAGATCGCGATGCGCGACGGCCGCAGGCTCACCGCGGTGCAGCTGCAGATGGAGTATCTGGAACTGGCCCGCAAGTACGCCGAGGAGCGCAGCGGGAACGGCGTCGACGAGATCACCAAGGACGTCCTCGACCGCTGGGAGTCCGTCCTGACCCGTCTGGCCGAGGACCCGATGCAGCTGTCGCGGGAGCTCGACTGGGTGGCCAAGCTCGAGCTGCTGGAGGGCTACCGTACCCGTGACGGCCTGGCCTGGTCCCACCCGCGACTGCAGCTGGTGGACCTGCAGTACTCCGACATCCGTCCCGAGCGCGGCCTGTACAACCGGCTGGTCGCCCGGGGCAGGATGCAGCGCCTGGTGACCGAGGACGAGGTACGGCGGGCCATCGAGGCGCCGCCGAGCGACACGCGGGCCTACTTCAGGGGTCGTTGCCTGAGCCAGTTCAGCGAGTCGGTCGCCGCCGCCTCCTGGGACTCGGTCATCTTCGACATCCCGGGCAGGGAGTCCCTGCAGCGTGTTCCGACCATGGAGCCGCTGCGCGGGACCAAGGCCCACGTCGGCGAGCTGTTCGATCGCTGTCGCACCGCCGCCGACCTGGTCACCGCTCTCACCGGCGATCAGTGACCTCCCGTGCGGGCGGGTGCGCCCGCCCGCACGGTTTCTAGCCCTGTGTCCGCTATCGCATGGATTGACGGACGCTGTGAACCGGTATACATTCCGGGTGTTTTGTGGCGGTGCGAGGGAAATCCGGTGAGATTCCGGTGCGGTCGCGCCACTGTAACCGGCCCGAGAGGGCGGGGAGCCAGGTCACTCGGCCGCCACCGACCTACGAAAAGGGGCGCGTCAATCCCCTGAAGGAGGTGGCCGTGAGCCAGATCTCTGCTCCGCCGGTCAAGCCCATCCCGCTCGGTTCGCTCACCCGATGGCTTCTCGCCGTACCGGTGCTGCTGCTTCTCGCCTACCTGGTCGCCTTCGACCAGGGCGCGATCTCGCAGGCCGGTAACTACCTGCACGAACTCATGCACGACGGGCGTCACCTGCTCGGTGTTCCCTGCCACTGATCGCACTGAGCCACACGTGATCACCAAACTCATCGTCAGAGGCATGCTCGTCGGCCTTCTCGCAGGACTGTTCGCCGGGGTGTTCGCCTACACCGTGGGCGAACCCCGCGTCGACCGGGCCATCGCGCTGGAGGAGGCCGCTGCGGCCTCCGCCGGCACCGGTGCCCACAGTCATGAGGCGGCCGAGCCCGCCCACTCTCACGGGGAGGAGGCGCCGGTCAGCAGGAACGGCCAGCGCTTCGGCCTCTTCCTCGCCCTGGCCCTGTACGGCCTGGCTCTCGGCGGCCTGTTCGCCCTCGTGTACGCGGGGGTGCGCGGCCGGGTCGGTCCGAGATCGGAACCACTGCTGGCGGTCTCCCTCGCGGCGGCGGCGTTCATCGCGATCGTCCTCATCCCTTTCGTGAAATATCCCGCCAACCCCCCGGCCGTCGGTGACCCGGAGACGATCAACCAGCGCACGGTGCTCTACCTGGTCGCCGTCGCCATCGGCATCCTCTCCGTCGGCGCCGCGGCGGCCGCGCACCGCTACGTCTCCTCCGAGGAGGCGTGGCCGCGCTGGCTCGCGGGCGGCGCGGCGCTGCTGGTGCCGGTCACGGCGGCCTGGATCCTGCTGCCCGGGATCGACGAGGTGCCCGAGGGGTTCCCCGCCGGTCTCCTGTGGGACTTCCGCCTGGCCTCCCTCGGGACACAGGCGGTGTTCTGGCTGGGCGTCGGAGCCCTGTTCGCCTTCGCCGCGCGCAGGCGCAGCCCGGCGTGACGGCCCCCTCGGGGGTCGCGCGCCTGCTGCTGGTCTGTCACGCCTCGACACGGGCGACGGCACGGGCCGCCTTTCCCGGAGACGAGCCGCTCGACGGGAACGGCCTGCGCCGCGCCCAGGCGCTGGCTCCGCGGATCGGTCCGGGCCGGGCCGTCCGCGGAGCCGAGCTGCGTTGCGCGCAGACGGCCGGGGCACTCGGCCTGCGTGCCGGGCCGGAGCCGTCGCTCGCCGACTGCGACTACGGGCGCTGGCGTGGCATGACGCTGGCCGAGGTCGAGGCGGCCGATCCCGGAGGGCTCGCGGCCTGGCTCACCGACCCGGCGGCGGCCCCCCACGGAGGGGAGCCGATCACCGGACTCGTCGGCCGGGTCGCGGACTGGCTCGCGGCCCTCGGCCCGGGGCGGACGGTCGCCGTCACCCATGCCCCGGTGATCAGGGCCGCGGTCGTGCACGCCCTCGGCGCCCCGGCCCATGCCTTCTGGCGCGTCGACGTCGCGCCTCTCGCCCTGGTGACGCTCACCGGGCGGGGCGGACGCTGGCGGCTGAGTTACCCCGTATGACGAGAGCCGAGGAGGCAGTCAAGGTGCGCGACCCGCGCTATCCCTTCACCGCGATCGTGGGGTCGGAGGACCTCAAGCTCGCCCTGATCCTGAACGCCGTCTCCCCCGGCGTCGGCGGAGTCCTGGTCAGAGGGGAGAAGGGCACCGCCAAATCCACGATCGTGCGGGCGCTCGCGGCGCTGCTCCCGCCCGTCGAGGTGGCGCACGGCTGCCGTTTCTCCTGCGACCCCGCCGCCCCGGACCCCGGCTGCCCGGACGGCCCGCACGAGACCGCCCCCGGCACCGTACGGCCCGCCAGGCTCGTCGAGCTGCCGGTCGGCGCCTCGGAGGACCGCCTCGCGGGCTCGCTCGACCTGGAACGGGCGCTCACCGAGGGGGTGAAGGCCTTCGAGCCCGGACTGCTCGCCGACGCGCACCGGGGCGTCCTCTACGTCGACGAGGTCAACCTCCTGCACGACCACCTGGTGGACCTGCTGCTCGACGCCGCCGCGCTCGGTACCTGCTACGTCGAACGTGAGGGCGTCTCGGTACGGCACGCCGCCAGGTTCCTGCTGGTGGGGACCATGAACCCGGAGGAGGGGGAGCTGCGTCCCCAGCTCCTCGACAGGTTCGGGCTGACCGTGGAGGTCAGGGCGTCGCGGGAGGTGTCCCAGCGGGCCGAGGTGGTCCGGCGGCGCCTGGCCTTCGAGGCCGATCCGGCCGCCTTCGCCGCCCTGTGGCAGGCGCGGGAACGGGAGCTGGCCACGCGTGTCGCCGAGGCCAGGGCCAGGGTCGCGGAGGTCACCCTGCCGGACTCCGCGCTGCGGAGCATCGCCACGGTCTGCGCCGCCTTCGAGGTCGACGGTCTGCGGGCCGACCTGGTCACCGCGCGGGCGGCCATCGCGCACGCCGCGTGGCGGGGCGGGGCGACCGTGACGGCCGAGGACGTCCGCGAGGCCGCCAGGCTCGCCCTCCCGCACCGGCGCCGCCGTGACCCCTTCGACACGCCGGGCCTGGACGAGGCCAGGCTGGACGAACTCCTCGACCAGACGCCCGAAGACCCGGAGGAGCCGGACGACCCCGGTGACGGTCCGGAGGGCGGCCCCGGGGGCAGCCCCGGAGACGGTTCCGACGGTGACCCCGAGGGCGGTCCCGGAGGAGGCTCGGAAAGCCCGGGGGGCGGCCCTGACGGTTCCGGCGAGGACGTCCCGGGGGCGGAGCCGGCGAGCAGGGAAGGCGTCCCCGCGCCCGCCGGAGGAGACACCGCGACAGGGCAGGCGGGGGACGACCGGATCGCGGAGGCCGACCCCGCGAGGCGCGCCAGGCTGTTCACCGTGCCCGGTCTCGGCGCCGGAGCCCCGGGCCGCAGGTCCAGGGCCGCGACCCCGCTGGGCAGGGTGACCGGGGCCAGGGTCCCGGGGGGACGGCCCGCCTCCCTGCACCTGAGGGCGACCGTCGAGGCCGCCGCGCCGTACCAGGTGGGACGGGGCAGGAACGGGCCCGGCCTGCTGCTGCGGCGCGAGGACCTCAGGGAGGCCGCACGCGAGGGCAGGGAGGGCAACCTGGTCCTGTTCGTCGTGGACGCCAGTGGATCCATGGCGGCCAGGCGGCGCATGAGCGCGGTCAAGGGCGCCGTGCTCGGCCTGCTTCTCGACGCCTACCAGCGCCGTGACAAGGTAGGCCTGGTCACCTTCCGGGGCGCCCGCGCCGACCTGGTGCTGCCGCCGACCTCCTCGGTCGAGGCGGGGGCCGCCCGGCTGCGCGAGCTGCCGACCGGCGGACGCACCCCGCTGGCGGCGGGGCTGCTGCGCGCGGCCGAGGTCCTGCGGGTCGAGCGCCTGCGTGACCCGTCCCGGCGTCCGCTGCTGGTCCTGGTGACCGACGGGCGGGCGACCTCCGGCACCGTCGAGGAGGCCCACAGGGCGGCGGCGCTGCTGGCCGGGGTCGCCACGGTCGTGGTCGACTGCGAGACGGGGCACATCCGCCTCGGCCTGGCCGCGTCCCTGGCCCGGCGGATGGGCGCGCGGACCGTGCGCCTCGACGACCTCACCGACCTCGCCGGAGTGGTCCGTGACAGGCGGGCCGCCGCGTGAGAACCGCTCCCGCGAGCCGTACGAGAACGAAAGGCGGATGACGATGCCCCAGGGGAAACCGGTCAGCGTGCCCGACGACGGGCTGACCACCAGGCAGCGCCGCACCCGGCCGTTGCTGATCGTCCACACCGGGCCGGGCAAGGGCAAGTCGACCGCGGCCTTCGGCCTGGCGCTGCGGGCCTGGAACCAGGGCTGGCCGATCGGCGTGTTCCAGTTCGTCAAGTCCGCCAAGTGGCGCATCGGCGAGGAGCGGGCGCTGCGGGTGCTGGGTGAGTCCGGTGAGGGCGGCACGGTGTCCTGGCACAAGATGGGGGAGGGGTGGTCCTGGATCCAGCGGCCGGGTGCCGAGGAGGACCACGCCGCGGACGCCAGGGAGGGCTGGGAGCAGATCAAGCGTGACCTGGCCGCGCGGACCTTCCGGCTGTACGTCCTCGACGAGTTCACCTATCCGATGAAGTGGGGCTGGATCGACGTCGACGAGGTCGTCGCCACGCTCACCTCCCGCCCCGACGGCCAGCACGTCGTCGTCACCGGGCGGGACGCCGACCCCCGCCTGGTCGCCGCCGCCGACCTGGTGACGGAGATGGGCAAGGTCAAGCACCCCATGGACGCCGGGCAGAAGGGGCAGAAGGGCATCGAATGGTAGCCCGGCTGGTGATCGCGGCCCCCGCGTCCGGTGCGGGGAAGACCACGGTCGCGACCGGGCTGATGGCCGCGCTCACCCGGAGAGGCACCCGGGTCTCCCCGCACAAGGTGGGGCCCGACTACATCGACCCGGGCTACCACGCCCTGGCCACCGGCCGTCCCGGACGCAACCTCGACCCGTGGCTCGTCGGTGAGGAGCTGATCGCCCCGCTGTTCCTGCACGGCGCCGCCGGGGCCGACCTGGCGGTGATCGAGGGGGTGATGGGCCTGTACGACGGGGCGGGCACGAGCGAGTTCGCCTCGACCGCGCACGTCGCCAGGCTGCTGCAGGCCCCGGTCGTCCTGGTGGTCGACGCGGCCAGGCAGAGCCGGTCGGTCGCGGCGCTCGTGCACGGTTTCGCCTCCTACGACACCCGGATTCGCCTCGGCGGGGTGATCCTCAACCGGGTCGGCTCCGCCAGGCACGAGGAGCTGTGCCGCGCGGTCCTGGCCGAGAGCGGCGTCCCGGTGCTCGGCGCGATCCACCGCAGCGATCTCGTGACCACCCCCTCCCGTCATCTCGGCCTGGTCCCCGCGGCCGAACGCGCCACACAGGCGGCCGGTGCCATGGACGCCGTCGCCGACCTGGTCGCCGCGTCGTGCGACCTGGAGGAACTGCTGCGGCTCGCCCGCACCGCCCCCGCCCTGTCCGCGCGGCCGTGGAGCCCGGGGCCCGCCGTACCGGCGACCAAGAGAGTCGCGGTGGCCGCCGGGCAGGCGTTCACCTTCGGGTACACCGAGCAGGCGGAGCTGCTGGCGGCGGCGGGGGCCGAGGTCGTCCCCTTCGACCCGCTGGCGGACGAGGCCCTGCCCGAGGGGACGGGCGGCGTCGTCATCGGCGGGGGCTTCCCCGAGGTCTACGCCGCCGAGCTGTCGGCGAACGAGCCGCTGCGCAGGGAGGTCGCCGCGTTCGGCGGGCCGATCTCCGCCGAGTGCGCCGGTCTGCTGTATCTCGCCAGGCAGCTGGACGGCAGGCCCATGTGCGGGGTCTTCGACCTGGAGGCCAGGATGACGGGGACCCTCACCCTGGGCTACCGCGACGCGGTCGCGGTCGAGGACTCGGTGCTGACCCGGGCGGGGGAGCGCTACCGGGGGCACGAGTTCCACCGCACTGCCGTCGAACCCGCGCCGGGAAGGCCGCTGTTCCGCTGGCGGGGAGGGGCGGACGGGCTCGCCTCCGGCCCGGTCGTGGCCTCCTACCTCCACCTGCACTGGGCGGGCACCCCCCGGCTGGCCGCCCGGTTCGTCGAGGCCTGTATCTGATCTACATCGTAAAGGCGTCGGCTCTGGAAAGCACGACGCCACGGGACCCGCGGAGGGCGGGTCCCATGGCGGACGACGGGAAAGGGGTCAGGCGGCGCTGAAACAGCGGACCTTGGCCAGCATGGCCGAGGTCTGCTCGGCGCTCAGACGCGCCCTGGGGTCCTTGCGCAGCAGCCCGCGCAGAACGGGTTCGAGCGCGCCCGCCCGCTGCGGGGCACGCGCGGGCTCGCGCAGCGCCTCGACCAGCGCGGGCATCGAGTTGACCGTCCTGAACGGGGTCCTGCCCTCGACGGCCATGTAGAGGGTCGCTCCGAAGGACCACATGTCGGCCTCACGGGTGCCGCCCCGGCCGTGCAGGGTCTCCGGGGCGATGAAGGCCGGGGTGCCGCGCATCGAGTTGCCCGCGGTGCCCTCGGGGGCGGCGAAGCCGAAGTCCGCGAGCACCACCCGGTCGCCCGTCAGCATGATGTTGGCGGGCTTGATGTCACGGTGGATCACGCCGCCGTCGTGCGCGTGCCGCAGAGCGTCGAGCAGTCTGCGGCCCATCCCCGCCACCAGGTCGACCGGGAGCGGCCCCGCCTGGACGAGTGTGTCGTGCAGGGTGAGGGCTTCGAGGAACTCCATGACGATCCAGAGCCGTTCGGCCTCCTCGGCCAGGTTGTGGACCGTCACGATGCCCCGATGGCTGAGCCTGGCGGCCATCCGGGCCTCGCGCACCACCCGCCGCCGCTGCTCGGCCGCGGCCGGACCCGGTGGCAGGGCGATCTCCTTGAGCGCCACCTTCCGTTCGAGTAACAGGTCGTAGGCGCGCCATACCACGCCCGTCGCACCCCGGCCTACGGGGGAGTGAAGCTTGTAACGGCTGGCGACGATGGTGCTCACGGTCCAATGATCGCAGTTTTACACCGGGTTGGCCTACTCGGAACGGTCCTGACTCGCCGGAGTGGCCTCAGAACAGGCCGATGCCGAGCAGCAACGTGCCCACGGCGAGGAACACGCCGCCGAGGACCGTGAGCCAGATCAGCTTGTTCGGCTTGGTGTCCGACGGGCGTACGACCGACAGGAAGAAGCCGAGCGGCATCAGGATCGGTGACGAGACGATCAGGAGCCTGGTCAGCCTCTGGAGGCCCTCTCCCCAGTGGGTCTGGTCGATGTAGAACAGCGCGACGAGTGAGAACAGGACCAGGACGCCGGCGTGGGCGTGCCCGGCCCGCCACAGGTTCTGCCGTACCGGGTTGTCGAGGTAGCCGGGGACGTTGCGCATGATGTGCGTCAGCAGCATGAGCCCGCCGAAGGCGATGGTGGGCACGGTGATCAGGAGCACTCCGGCGGTGCTCAGCGTCTCGGGGGGCATTGGGCTCCTTCTGAAGGCCGATGTCGGCCCATCATTGGATAGAGTAGCTATCTAGTCAAGTGGGATTTGCCGCCGGAGGCTTCGGGAGGGTTGTCTTGGGGCGAGTCCGGGGAGTTCGCGGTCCTCGTAAAGATCGAGGACGATCCACGCGAAATGTCCGCCGGTTCGGGGAAGATATGGGACAACGACGTCCCCCATGTGGAGGTGCCACAGATGGCTAGCAAGGACACCGGAGGCCAGAAGCAGACCGGGCGGACCGACAAGGAGGTCGAGGAGACCGCGCAGGCCGACTCCACCGACGTCCAGGACCGCCACGAGAAGCTCTCCGACGACGTCGACGCCATTCTCGACGAGATCGACGAGGTGCTTGAGGAGAACGCGGAGGAGTTCGTCAGGTCCTACGTCCAGAAGGGCGGCCAGTAGCCGGTCGTCCGCGGTCCGGAGGCGGAAGCCCGGAGGCGGCGGTTCCGCGGGTGAGAGCCCGGGAACGGCGGTTCCGGGACGAGCGTCCGGGGATGAGAGGGGAAGTCAGACGGGCCCGGGGCAGAGCGGGGTGAGGCCGCGCGTGGCGGCACCGGCCCCCCGGGTGGTTCGACGGCGTTCGTGAACGTGGGAAGACGAGAGGCGGACCGGCTCAGGGTACGGCCGGACCGTGAGACGACAGGCCGATCGGCCGTCGCCGGTCCCGCCGCGCCCTGACGGCGCGGACCGGCGCAGGCGGACGGGTGTGACGAGACGACCACCCGTCCCCTTTTTCCGGGTTCTCCGGCCACCCGAAGGGTCCTCCCGTCCGTGTGGAGAGCCGGGCAGGGGACCCCGCGCATGGGCGCGGAACGCGGCGCCCGCGCGGATGTAAAGATTCGAAGACGCTCCCGGAGAGGGTTCGCGCTGAGCTGATCCAGGGAAGTGCATGCAGCACGACAAGATGAGTAAGGTCGGGCCTTATAGGACCGCACCTTTGGAGGGAGTCGCGTGGGATCGCACAGGGACCTGCCCGCCGGCATGGTGAATCACATCTTCACGAACAGCGGCATTTCCTCGTTCACCGAGTTCGTCGGCTCCTACGCGCCGGACTTGTTGCCCGGCAGAAACGAGACCCTGGCGGCCCCGGTAGGAGACCACGTCCCGCATGCGACCACGATCGTCGCCGCGACCTGCGCGGGCGGTGTGGTGATGGCCGGTGACCGCAGGGCGACCTCGGGGAACATCATCTCCCAGCGGGACATGGAGAAGGTGTTCCGCACCGACGACTTCTCGTGCATGGGCATCGCCGGGGCGGCCAGCACCGGCCTCGAGATGGCCCGCCTCTACCGGGTCGAGCTGGAGCACTACGAGAAGATGGAGGGCAGGACGCTCTCCGTCGCCGGGAAGGCCAACCGCCTGGCCACGATGATCCGCGGCAACCTCGGCATGGCGATGCAGGGCCTGGCCGTCGTGCCGTTGTTCGCCGCCTACGACCCGGAGATCGACGGCGGGCGGATCTTCGGATACGACGTCGGTGGCGGGCCGTACGAGCAGCACCAGCACCACGCGATCGGCTCGGGATCGATCTTCGCGCGTGGTTCGCTGAAGAAGCTCTACCGGGAGAACTCCTCGCCGGAGGAGGTCGTGCGGGCGCTCGTCAACGCGCTGTACGACGCGGCCGACGACGACTCGGCGACCGGCGGCCCCGACGTCACCCGCAAGATCTGGCCCGTCGTAGCGCAGATCACCGCCGACGGCTTCCGCCGTCTGTCCGACGAGGAGGTCGGCGCCCACGTCCAGACAGTCCTCGAAGGGCGCATGAGCTCCCCCGACGGCCCCGTCGCCCCGCTGCGCTAACACGAGAGGATCACCCCAGGTGTCCATACCCTTTGGATATGTCTCGCCCGAGCAGCAGATGCGGGACAAGGCGGACTACGCGCGTAAGGGGATCGCGCGAGGCCGCAGCGTCGTCGTCCTGCAGTACGAGCACGGCATCCTGTTCGTCGCCCCCAACCCCTCCCGGGCCCTGCACAAGATCAGCGAGATCTACGACAAGATCGGGTTCGCCGCGGTCGGCCGCTACAACGAGTTCGAGGCGCTGCGCCTCGGCGGCATCCGTTACGCCGACATCAACGGCTACAACTACGCCAGGGACGACGTCACCGCACGTGGGCTGGCCAACCTCTACGCGCAGAACCTCGGTCAGATCTTCACCGAGTCGCCCAAGCCCTTCGAGGTCGAGATCGTGGTCGCCGAGGTCGGTGACAGCGCGGAGGAGGACCACATCTACCGCCTCACCTTCGACGGCTCGGTCTTCGACGAGACCGGCCTGGTGGCGATGGGCGGTCAGGCGGAGGCGGTCGCGGGCAGGCTCAAGGAGCGCTACCGCGAGGGCATGCCGCTGGCCGAGGCCCTTGAGGCGGCGCTGTTCGCGCTCACCGAGCCGGGCGGTGAGCGTCCTCCGGCCGGTCAGCTCGAGGTCGCGGTGCTCGACCGCAACCGGCCGCACCGCAAGTTCCTGCGCCTGAACGGTCCGCGCCTGGAGCAGGCGCTCGCCGAAGGACGGTCCCAGGGCGTCGCGTCCGAGGCGGAGTCCGGTACCGCGCAGGACTCCGATCTGCCGCCGACCGCGCCCGAGGGCGACATCGACACCGGCTCCAACGGCTGACGGGCCGTCCCGCCGAAGAGGGGAGCGCCGTGTCCCGCCCGGGGCACGGCGCTCCGCTGTGACGTGGATCACTGTCCGCCCGGCGAACCCGGTCCACACGGTGGTCGTCGTAACGGGCATGAAACGCTCCATGCTGGCCGTGGCCGCCGCCCTCTCCGTCGCCCTGGGCGGTGCGATCCCCGCCGAGGCCGCGGCGATTCCGAACTTCCCCAAGCCGAAGATCTTCGGGACCACCTTCCAGAGCGATCCTGGCCACGACTTCACCAAGCACATCAGCTCCCGCAAGGACGGCATCCTGCGCGGCTGGATCACCCATGTCGGACGTACCCAGGTGGAGTACAAGCCGATCAAGTGGAAGAAGGACAAGTACACCGAGGGGTACTTCGTCGGTCCGCCCGAGGGGGATGTGACCGCCTACGCCTCACCCGTCGCCAAGAACGTCGTCTTCCTGAGCGCCTTCGGCTGCTCGTCGAAGATGACCGGGACCACCGTCGACAAGGGGGGCCTGGGCGCCAAGCGGTGCTCCAGGAAGGCCCTGCTGACCAGGGCGAAGAGCACCCGCCCCTCGCTGATCACCGTGTACCGGGGACAGATCGTCAAGGTCCAGGAGATCTACACCCCCTGAGCCGGGTACGGCTCGCCGAGACCGGGGTGGCCCTCCGCACCGGCACCCCACCTCCGTACGGCTCGCGCCCGCCTCACCGGGCGTGAGCCTCGCTCACGCTTAGCCGATCCCTGGTGGGGGCATAAGCCATACGACCGAAAACCCCACTGATCCCTCCCGCAGGAGGGGTTCGGCGAATAGTGTGAGGCAATGGACCGTCGCATCTTCGGGCTTGAGAACGAGTACGGCGTCACCTGCACGTTCAGGGGACAGCGGCGGCTGTCGCCCGACGAGGTCGCGCGTTACCTATTCCGCAGAGTCGTCTCCTGGGGCCGGTCGAGCAACGTCTTCCTGCGCAACGGCGCGCGCCTCTACCTCGATGTCGGCAGCCACCCGGAGTACGCAACCCCCGAGTGTGACAACGTCGTGGAGCTCGTCACCCACGACAAGGCGGGTGAGCGCATCCTGGAGGGCCTGCTCGTCGACGCGGAGAAGCGGCTGCGCGAGGAGGGCATCGCCGGGGACATCTACCTGTTCAAGAACAACACCGACTCGGCCGGCAACTCCTACGGCTGCCACGAGAACTACCTGGTCGGCAGGCACGGGGAGTTCGGCCGCCTGGCGGACGTGCTCATCCCCTTCCTGGTCACCCGGCAGATCATCTGCGGCGCGGGCAAGGTGCTGCAGACCCCTCGCGGCGCGGTCTACTGCGTCTCCCAGCGGGCCGAGCACATCTGGGAGGGCGTCTCCAGCGCGACGACCCGCTCCCGGCCGATCATCAACACCCGTGACGAGCCGCACGCGGACGCCGAGCGCTTCCGCCGCCTGCACGTCATCGTCGGCGACTCCAACATGAGCGAGACGACGATGCTGCTCAAGGTCGGCGCGACCGACCTGGTGCTGCGCATGATCGAGGCGGGCACCGTGATGCGCGACCTTTCGCTGGAGAACCCGATCCGGGCCATCAGGGAGGTCTCCCACGACATGACCGGGCGGCGACGGGTGCGCCTGGCCAACGGCAGGGAGGCGTCCTCGCTGGAGATCCAGCAGGAGTACCTCGCCAAGGCGCGTGACTTCGTCGATCGCAGGGGCGGTGACAAGATCAGCGAGCGGGTGCTGGAGCTGTGGGAGCGGACGCTCACCGCGGTCGAGACGGGCAACCTGGACCTGGTCTCCAGGGAGATCGACTGGGTCACCAAGTACCAGCTGATCGAGCGCTACCGCAGGAAGTACGACCTGCCGCTGTCCAGCCCCAGGGTCGCCCAGCTCGACCTCGCCTACCACGACGTGCACCGGCGCCGGGGCCTGTTCTACCTGCTGCAGAAGCGCGGAGCGGTCGAGCGGGTCGCCTCCGACCTGAAGATCTTCGAGGCCAAGTCGGTGCCGCCGCAGACCACCAGGGCGAAGTTGCGCGGGGAGTTCATCCGCAGGGCGCAGGAGAAGCGGCGCGACTTCACCGTCGACTGGGTCCACCTGAAGCTCAACGACCAGGCACAGCGCACGGTGCTGTGCAAGGACCCCTTCCGTAGCGTGGACGAAAGGGTGGACAAGTTGATCGCGGGCATGTGACGGTCATGCTTCGGTAAGGTCATCGGCGGTCTTAGCACGCCCGTATGTGTTGACGGGTAGTGTGACGCAAACCTGACGTCTTTCAGAAGGATATTCATGCGCCGCCGCAGCCTGGCCGTACTGGCCGCAGTGCCACTGTTGTTCGCCGCCGCCTGTGGCTCCGAGGGGGGGTCGGGGGCACAGGCCACCACCTCCGCCGGGACGGCGCCCGAACTGAAGGTCACCGGGGCGGTGAACACCAAACCGACTGTCGAGTTCCCGGCGAAGGTCACGGAGGCCTCCTCCTACCGGGTGCTCACGCCAGGAACCGTCGGCACCCCCGCGAAGGACGGTGCCAACGTGGTGGCCAACCTCACCGTCTTCACCTGGGACGGCAAGCAGAACAAGCTGGTCGGCTCGACCTACGACGAGGGTGGTCCGCAGCTGATCACCCTCAACGAGCAGATCCCCGAGATCCTGCGCAAGGGCTTCGCCGAGACCAAGGGCGGAGGCAGGTTCCTGTCGGTCGTCGGCAAGGACGCGCTGCCCAAGGAGCAGCAGGCCCAGGCGCCCGCGGGCCAGTCGCAGGTCTTCGTGGTCGACGTGGTCGACGTCCCCGCGGGCAAGGCCGCCCAGGGTGAGGCGACCGACCCCACCCTCAAGGGGATCAAGGTCGAGAACCCCGGTGGGGAGGCCGCGCCCAAGCTGACCACCAAGACGGACGAGAAGGCCCCCAAGGAACTGGTCGCCAAGACCGTGATCAAGGGCACCGGTCCCGAGGTCAAGTCGGGCCAGTCGATCCTGGTCCAGTACGTCGGCAAGATCTGGGGTTCTGATCTGGAGTTCGACAGCAGCTGGTCGCGCGGTGGCGCGCCGATCATGTTCCAGATCGGCACCGGCCGGGTCATCAAGGGCTGGGACCAGGGCCTGGTCGGCGTCCCGGTCGGCAGCCGGGTGCTGCTGAGCATCCCGCCGGACCTGGGATACGGCAAGGAGGGCTCCGGCGACAAGATCAAGGGGACCGACACGCTGGTCTTCCTGGTGGACGTCCTCAAGGCCTACTGACCCGCTTGAGCGCTCAAGGGACCCGGTCACGCACCCGCGTGGCCGGGTCCTTCGCGTCACCGGTACCGGTGCCGTGCGTGAGGAGTGCCGGCTTGGGCGCGTCGGCGCTTGGACTGAGGAGTGAGGGAGCGAAGCGGACGAGCGACGAGGGAAAGCACCGACTCAGGGAGCCCAAGCCCCCGCGACGCCGCCAGGCGGCGCAAAAGGAACACCGCCTAGAATCCCGGCTGTGAGCAGCGATGACCTCGGCACGGTCGCGGCCCTGCACGATCCCGTGAGGCGGGCCGTCTACGAGTACGTGGCCTCCCTGGGGCGTGAGGCGGGGCGCAACGAGACCGCGGAGGCGGTCGGGGTGCAGCGGACCCTGGCGGCCTTCCATCTCGACAAGCTGGTCGAGGCCGGCCTGCTGGAGGCGGGTTTCAAGCGCCTGACCGACAGGACGGGGCCGGGCAGCGGCCGTCCGGCGAAGGTCTACCGCAGGGCGCGGGGGGAGTGGCAGGTCAGCGTCCCGGCCAGGGACTACCGCTCCATGGCGTCGATGCTGGCCGAGGCGGTCGACCGCCTCGGCGGGGACGAGGTGGCCGACGAGGTCGCGCGGCGGGCGGGCGCGGAGCTGGCGGAACGGGGTGAGGACCTGGCCGGGGCACTACGCGGGCGGGGATACGAACCCTACGAGGAGGACGGCGCGCTGCGGCTGCGCAACTGCCCCTTCCACGTGCTGTCACAGGAGCAGCCGCTACTGGTGTGCTCGATGAACCTGGCGCTGTGCCGGGGGCTGCTCGACGCCCTGGGGGAGGAGGACCGTACGGCCAGGCTGGACCCCCGTCCTGGGGAGTGCTGCGTCGCCTTTTCTAAAAACAATGAAGATTGACATAGAAGGGCGGTGGGTGGTTTGCTGACGAGCATGCACCTCGCCCAGCTCAACATCGGTCATCTGCGCGCGCCCCTCGAATCCCCCGAGATCGCCGACTTCGTCGCGGCCCTCGACCCCGTCAACCGTCTCGCCGAGGAGGCCCCCGGCTACGTGTGGCGGCTCAAGGGGGGCGACGGGCCTCAGGACGTCGTCCATCACGACTACGGCGACCACCTGCTGATCAACTTCTCCGTGTGGGAAGACCGGGACAGCCTGTGGGACTTCGTCTACCGCAGTGCCCACCTGGGCTTCCTGCAGCGGCGCAGAGAGTGGTTTCAGCGCGTCGCGGAGCCGTACTCGGTGATGTGGTGGATTCCGCGCGGGCACGTGCCCACGCTGGAGGAGGGCATGGAACGCCTCGACCTGCTCAAGGCGCAGGGCCCCACGCCGGAGGCCTTCACCTTCAAGCAGTTCTACGAGAGCAGCGAGGCCGCGTGGCGTCCCGCCGCCGCCGAGGCCAGGAAGTAGGCCAGGTCCTCGTCGAGCCCGCGGCCCATCGTCGACAGCCTGACCGGGCAGTCCGCGAGGGCCTCGTAAAGCCCCTCGACCGAGACCCCGACCAGTTCGTGCCGTACGGCCAGCGGCGCGCACTGCTCGGCGACCCGGCTGCCGAAGTCGCCGGGCAACTCGGGCACCACCACCTGGGCGGGGGCGAGGGCGACCCTGCCGTAGGCGGTCAGCGAGTGGTGGGAGACCCCGATGTGGCGCTTGCGCAGGTCACCCTCGCTGACCCGTAGCGCCGCGACCGGCCTGCCGTCCAGCACGGAGGCCGCGTTGACCGCCTCGCCCGCCGAGACGCCGGAGAAGCCCCAGCGGGTGCCGGTGCCCAGGTTGCCGGGGCCCTGGGTGACGACCGCCACGTCGGCGCCCATGACGTGGCGGGCCGCGAGCAGGCCCGTGTGCAGCGTCACGGCCTCCACGTCGCCGCCGAACGCCTGGCCGACCGTGACCACCCCGTCGAGCCAGCCGATCTCCCTGAGCCTGGCGCAGGACATGGAGAACCAGGCGGGCAGCGCGCCGCCGTCGAGCATCACGTAGGCCACCCGGGTCCCGCCGGGACGGGAACCGTAGAGGCCACAGAGGATCGCGGGCAGCGCCGAGTGCAGGTCGGCGACCACGACCGGCATGCCGTCCAGCGAGTCGGCCTCGCGGAGCGCCTCGTGGAAGGGCGAGTCCTGCTCGTCCGCGCCGAGCACGGTGGCCTGCAAGGGGGTGTAGCGTGCCTTCACCAGGTGGCCGGGACCCTGTGGATCTTTCGGCAATCTGTTCGGGAGAGCCACCACCATGGCGTAACCTCCCGTACCGAGACCCATCGCGAGCGCGGTCGTGTTGAGGAGGACCGTGTCGCCCGGCTCAGGACGCCCTACCAGGGCGGGATAGGCCAGCGCGCGGACGACCCCCTCCTCGGTGGAGACCTCGATCTCCATCGCCCCCGACCACTCTCGCCGGACACGCGCGACCTCGCCCCTGCGCCATCTGATCACCGGGGAAGAGTAGCGCCACCTGGACGTAGAGTCATGTGAACAGGGAAGGAGGCCGGATGTCGCGCCGGAAGACCGAGCGGTTGCTGAACCTTGTGATCTGCCTGCTGGCCACGAGGCGGCCGCTCAGCGCCGAGCACATCCGCCAGGCGGTGCCCGGCTATGACGCCGCCAACGACGAGGCCTTCCAGCGGATGTTCGAGCGGGACAAGAACGAGCTGCGGGAGATCGGCATCCCGATCGAGGTCCAGAAGGACCCCTGGGAGGAGGACCCCGGCTACCGGATCGTCAGGGAGTCCTACGAGCTGCCCGAGATCACCCTTGAACCCGACGAGGCCGCCGTGGTCGGCCTGGCCGCCCAGGTGTGGCAGCGCGCGAGCCTGGCAGAGGCCGCCAGTGGCGCGCTGCTGAAGCTGCGCGCGGGAGGAGTGGAGACCGACGAGGCGGACGGGATGCTCGGCGGGGCGCTCGAACTGCGCGTCGACACACGGGATCCGGCCTTCCCCGCGCTGTGGGAGGCCGTGCGCGACCGGCGCGCGGTCCGCTTCCCCTATCGGGCCGCGGCCAGCGAGAGCGTGCTGACCAGGACGGTCGAGCCGTGGGGAGTGGTCAGCCGCCGCGGCCGGTGGTACGTCGTCGGCCACGACCGCGACCGTGACGCGGCACGGGTGTTCCGGCTCAGCCGGATCAACGGCCCCGTCGTACCGGTCGGCCGTCCCGGCGCCGTCGTGGTCCCCGAGGGCGTCGACATCACCTCGATGGTCGGCTACCGCGACGAGATGACGGTCAGGGAGCGCACCGCCCTCATCCGGGTCCGCGAGGGCACCTGCCAGGGGCTGCGCCAGGTGGCCAAGGCCGTACGGCAGGGCACCGGCGGGTGGGACGAGCTGGACGTCGAGTTCACCGACACCGAGCGGCTCGCCGGGTGGGTGGCGGGCTTCGCCGCGGACGCCGAGGTGGCCGGTCCGCCGGACGCCAGGGAGGCCGTGATCCGCCGCCTGAAGGGAGCCCTGGCGTGACGGGCGAGGACACACGAACGAGCAGGGGGAGCGCAGTATGAGCACGGCCGACCGGTTGCCCAGGCTGCTGGCGCTGGTGCCGTACCTGATGTCCCACCCCGGGGCGCAGGTGCCGGAGGTCGCCAAGGTCTTCGGGCTGAGCGAGAAACAGCTCATCGACGACCTGCAACTGGTGTGGATGTGCGGGTTGCCCGGCCACACCCCGGGAGACCTGATCGACGTCTCCTGGGACGGCGGTGAGATCCTCATCGACAACGCCGAGACCATCGCCCGCCCGCTGCGGCTGGGCATCGACGAGGCGAGCGCGCTGCTGGTGGCCCTGCGGATGCTCGCCGAGCTGCCGGAGTTCGGCGACCGTGACGCACTGGCGCGGGTCATCGCCAAGTTCGAGCAGGCCGCGGGAGAGGGCGCGGCGGCGGTCAGCAGCCAGGTCGCCGTCGAGGTGGGCGCGACACCGGACGCCCTGCCGACCGTCAACGAGGCGTTGCGCCGAGGCCGGCGGCTGTCGCTGCGCTACCACGTGCCCGGTCGCGACGAGATCACCCCGCGCGAGGTCGACCCGATGCGCCTGGTCGTGGTGGACGGCCGTTCCTACCTGTCGGGCTGGTGCTACCGGGCCGAGGCGGTCCGGCTGTTCCGTCTCGACCGGATGCTCACCGTCGAGATCCTCGACACGGCCGCCGACCCGCCCGCGGACGCGGTACCCGACGAGGTGACGCCCGGCGTGTTCCGCCCCTCGCCGACCGACGAGCTGGTCGAGCTCGAACTGACCCCCGCGGGCCGCTGGGTCGCCGAGTACTACGCGTGCGAGGAGGTCACCGAGCTGGGCGAGGGACGCCTGAAGGTGGCGCTGCGGGCTCGCGACCAGGGCTGGCTGGTACGGCTCGCGCTGCGTCTCGGCGACACGGGCCGGGTGCTCTCACCCGCCTCACTGGCCGAGAGCGTCAGGCGGGCGGCGACCTCGGCGCTGAATCGTTACGAGTCGGTCTCCTGACGTGCGCCGTTATGATCGGCTGACATGAGCTGGATCTTCGCCGCGGTCGGTATCGCCTTCGCAGGCCTGCTGGTGCTGGGTTTTCTCGGGGTTCGCGTGCTGCTGGCCACCAGGGAACTGGGCAGGGAGGTCGACAGGATTCGCCGGACGATCACCCCCGCACACAGCGCCTTGAACGAGCAGGTCCGGACAATCCCATCCCGGAAGGGATGAGTCTGTGCCCGGGGGAGCGTACGATCGGGCAGGAGAGTGCGTGTCGTTCGGCCTAAGGATGTGTCATGCCTAACCTGGGACCCACCGAGCTGATCATCATCGGCGTGATCCTGATCCTGCTGTTCGGTGCGAAGAAACTGCCGGACGCGGCTCGCGGCCTGGGCCGGTCGCTGCGGATCTTCAAGTCGGAGACGGCCAAGCTTCGCGACGACGACGAGACGGACACCCATACGGCCACCGTCGTCCAGGCGCAGCAGCCCGCCCCGGCTCCCCAGCCGCTCCCCACGGCTCCCACCGCCCAGACGGCCGAGGAGCAGGCGCGTGCCCTTGAGGAGCAGGCCGCGAAGCTGCGTGCCCAGGCCGGTGCGGCCAAGCCGCAGTAGGGGCCGCACCGCAGAGGCCGCAGCAAGGTCTGTGGCCGGCTCCCCACCACCTCACTCGTCAGACCGGGATTCGTGAATGGCGCTGCTGAAATGGCCCAAGCCGGGCTCGAACAGACCGGGATCGCCCACGGATTCCTCCGAGGGGCGCATGTCGCTCATGGAACACCTCCGTGAGCTGCGCAACCGCATCCTGATCTCCTTGCTCGGGCTGCTCCTCGGCATCATCGTCGGATTCATCTACTTCGATCCGATCTGGAAGTTCCTGGAGGAGCCGTACTGCGGCCTCCAGCAGGCTCAGCAGTTGCGGCCTGGGCAGTGCACGCTCCTGGTGCTCGGGGTTTTCGACTCCTTCTTCGTCAACCTCAAGGTCGCGGCGCTGTTCGGTCTGGTCGCGTCCTCCCCGATCTGGCTGTACCAGTTGTGGGCCTTCGTCACCCCGGGGCTGTACCGCAACGAGAAGCGCTACTCCATGATGTTCATGGGGCTGGCCGTTCCGCTCTTCGCAGCCGGAGCCGCCCTGGCCTACTTCATCATGGACACCGGCCTGGCGATCCTGCTCAGCTTCGCCCCCGAGGGCACGCTGACAGGCCTGACGATCGACGAGTATCTCGGTTACGCGCTGGTGATGCTGGTCATCTTCGGCGTCTCCTTCGAGCTGCCGTTGCTCATGGTCTTCCTCAACGTGATCGGGGTCCTGCCACGCGCCACGGTGGCCAAGCACCGGCGCACAGTGATCTTCGTCATGTTCGTCTTCGCCGCCCTCGCCACCCCGAGCACCGACCCGTTCTCGATGGTCGCCCTGGCGATCCCGATGGTCGTGCTGTTCGCCCTCGCGGAGGGCTTCATGTACCTCAGGGAGAAGAGGGCCCCCAAGGGCGAGGACTTCTCCAACCTGTCCGACGACGAGGCCTCCCCGCTCGACCTGGAGACGGATACCGATCAGCCGAAATAGGCGGTAGATTCCGGCCCCATGCCCGGAGAGATCGCCGTCCTCGTCAACCCCGCCGCCCGGGGCGGACGCTCACGCGGGATGCTCGGCCCGGTGCTGCACCGGCTGCGCCGAGGCGACAGGAAGGTCTCCGTGCTCGTCGGTGACTCCGCCGCCGACGCCCTGGCCAGAGCCCGTACGGCCGTGGCCGCCGGCGCGAGCGCGCTGGTGGCCTTCGGCGGAGACGGGCTGGTGCATCTGGCCGTGCAGGCGGTCGCGGAGACCGGGATCCCGCTGGGGATCATCCCCGCGGGCACCGGAAACGACATCGCCACCGTCCTCGGCGTCCCGCGGGGCAGACCTCTGGAGGCGGCCGACGCCGTACTCCGGGGCGGCAGCCGTACGGTGGACGCGGTGCGGACCGGGAGCGGCGAGTGGTTCGCAGGGGTGCTCGCCTGCGGCTTCGACTCCCGCGTCAACGAGCGGGCCAACCGGATCAGCGGGCCACCGGGCATGGTCAGATACCTGCTCGCACTGGCCGCGGAGCTGGGCTCCTACCGGCCGGTCCCGTTCCGGATCACCCTGGACGGCCCCTCGGGGACCGAGACGATCGAACGGCGGGCCATGCTGGTCGCCGTCGGCAACACCTCCTCCTACGGCGCCGGGATGCGCGTGTGCCCCGGCGCCGTCCCCGACGACGGCCTGCTGGACGTGACGATCATCGACGCGGTGCCCGTCGGGCGTTTCCTGCGCGCCTTCCCCCAGGTCTACCGGGGCTCCCACATCACCCACCCCTTCGTCACGACCAGGCGCGTGCGCGGGATCACACTGGAGGCGCCGGACGTGGTCGCCTACGCCGACGGCGAACGCCTCGGCCCGCTTCCCCTCAGCTGTGAGGTCGTCCCAGGGGCCCTGTCTCTTTGCTCCGCCTGAGCTGTGTCTCTTTGCTCCGCCTTCGGCGTCGCGGGCTTGGGCGCGTCGGTGCTTTCCCTCGTCTCTCCGTCGCTGCGCTCCTGCGTTCCTCAGTCCAAGCACCGACGCGCCCAAGCCGGACACTCTTCACACTTGGCACCGGTAAAGCCAAGCTGTGTCTCTTTGCTCCGCCTTCGGCGTCGTGGGCTTGGGCGTTCCTCATACATGAGGCCGGGAAGGTGCAAGCCGGACTCCTCGCGCATGGCGTCGTGATCCTCCTCAATCTCGGGTGGAGGGGGAGGCGGGCGATCTTCTGGGGTTCGTGGGGCGGACCGGAATCCTGATATCGGTAGGCTTGGAGACATGACGACCCCAGCGGAACGTTACGCTGCCTTCCGTCAGAGCCAGGCCGAGAGCGGACCGGCGCTGACCTCGTTCCGCGGTCTTTACAGCTTCCAGCTGGATGACTTCCAGCTGGACGCCTGCCGGGCGCTTGAGGCGGGTGACGGGGTGCTCGTGGCGGCCCCCACCGGCTCGGGCAAGACCGTGGTGGGGGAGTTCGCGGTGCACCTGGCCCTGGAGGAGGGCCGTAAGTGCTTCTACACGACCCCCATCAAGGCGCTCTCCAACCAGAAGTACAACGACCTGGTCAAACGGTACGGCGCAGCCAAGGTCGGCCTGCTCACCGGTGACAACAGCGTCAACGGCGAGGCCCCGATCGTCGTCATGACGACCGAGGTGCTGCGCAACATGCTCTACGCCGGGTCGGGGACCCTCGCGGGGCTCGGCTTCGTCGTCATGGACGAGGTCCACTACCTGGCCGACCGGTTCCGCGGCGCGGTCTGGGAAGAGGTGATCATCCACCTTCCCGAGTCGGTACGGCTGGTCGCCCTGTCGGCCACGGTCAGCAACGCCGAGGAGTTCGGTGAGTGGCTGGGGGAGGTCCGCGGTGACACCAGCGTCATCGTCGACGAACACCGGCCCGTCCCGCTGTGGCAGCACATGCTCGTCGGCCACCGCCTGTACGACCTCTTCGTCGGTGAGGAGGACGGCCGCAGGCCGCTGGTCAACCCCAACCTGCTGCGCCTGGCGAGAGACGAGGAGCGACAGGCGTACGGCAGGGGCCGCCGGGGCTCCTCCCGCCCGCGCAGGGGCGGCCCGCCGGACCGCTCGCAGGCCATCGAGCGTCTCGACGCCGCGGGTCTGCTGCCCGCGATCACCTTCATCTTCTCCAGGGCCGGTTGTGACGCGGCCGTCATGCAGTGCCTGTACGCCGGGATCCGGCTCACCACGGACGCCGAGCGTCACGAGATCCGGCAGATCGTCGACGAGCGCACCGCCCACTTGCCGGACGAGGACCTCGCGGTGCTCGGCTACCTGGAGTGGCGCGACGCCTTGGAACGCGGCCTGGCGGCCCATCACGCGGGCATGCTTCCGGCCTTCAAGGAGGTCGTCGAGGAACTGTTCACCCGCAACCTGGTCAAGGCCGTGTTCGCCACGGAGACCCTCGCGCTGGGCATCAACATGCCCGCCCGCTCCGTGGTGATCGAGAAGCTCGACAAGTGGAACGGCGAGACCCACGCCGACCTCACCCCGGGGGAGTACACCCAGCTCACCGGAAGGGCGGGGCGGCGCGGCATCGACGTCGAGGGCCACGCGGTCGTCCACTGGCAGCCGGGCATGGACCCCTTGCAGGTCGCGGGTCTTGCCAGCACCCGCACCTACCCTCTGCGCTCCAGTTTCCGTCCCTCCTACAACATGGCGGTCAACCTGGTCGGCCAGGTGGGCAGGGAACGTGCCAGGTCGCTCCTTGAGTCCTCCTTCGCGCAGTTCCAGGCCGACCGGGCGGTCGTCGGCATCGCCAAGCAGTTGCGCCGCCACGAGGAGGCGCTGCGGGGCTACCGCGACTCGATGACCTGTCATCTGGGCGACTTCGAGGAGTACGCCGGGATGCGCAGGGCGCTGTCCGACCGGGAGGCCGAACTGGCGCGTCAGCGTGGCGCGGCCCGCCGAGGCCAGGCACTGCGCTCCCTTGAGGCGCTCAGGCCGGGAGACATCATCCGCGTGCCCGGCGGGCGCAGGGCAGGGGTCGCGGTCGTCCTGGACCCCGGGCTCAACTCCCGTGGCGAGGGACCGGCCCCGCTGGTGCTGACCGCGGGCAAGCAGGTCAAGAAGCTCTCACCCGCCGACTTCCCCGTCCCCGTCGAGCCGGTCGAGCATCTGCGCATCCCGAAGAACTTCAACGCCCGGTCGCCGAGGGAACGGGCCGACCTGGTCTCCTCCATGCACGCCAAGCTCGGTGACCGTGACCTCGGCAAACCTCCCAGGGCACGTGACCACGCCGCGGAGGACGAGGAGATCCTGCGCCTGCGCAGGGACCTCAGGCAGCATCCCTGCCACGGCTGCGACGAGCGGGAGGACCACGCCCGCTGGGCGGAGCGCTACTACAAGCTGCTCAGGGAGACCGAGGGCCTGCGCCGCAGGGTCGAGGGTCGCTCCCACGTCATCGCCCGCACCTTCGACAAGGTGTGCGGGGTGCTCGACCAGCTGGGCTACCTCGACGGCGAGAACGTCACCGCGGAGGGCCGCAGGCTGGCCCAGCTCTACACCGAGCTGGACCTGCTCACCGCCGAGTGCCTGCGCGCCGGGCTCTGGGAGGGCCTGGACCCGGCGGAGCTGGCGGCCACCGTCTCCTCGCTGGTCTTCGAGTCCCGGCAGGCGGACGAGGCGCGTCAGCCGAGGATCCCCGCGGGCGGGGTACAGAAGGCGCTGGGCGACATGATGCGTCTGTGGGGCGACCTGGAGGCGGTCGAGAGCGACCACGGCCTGTCGTTCATCAGGGAGCCCGACTTCGGGTTCGCCTGGGCGGCCTTCCGCTGGGCCAGGGGGCACAACCTGGACGCGGTGCTCGGCGACGGGGTCAACGGCGCCGAGCTGGCAGCGGGAGACTTCGTGCGCTGGATCAAGCAGCTGCTCGACCTGCTCGGTCAGATCGCCGACGCGGCCCCGTCCGGCAGCAAGGTGAGGCAGAACGCGGGCAAGGCGATGGACGCGCTCAGACGCGGCGTCGTGGCCTACTCGTCCCTGAGCTGAGCGGATCCGGGGGAGGGCACGGGCCGACTGACCGTCCGGTCAATACCGCGTGACGGCGGGTGGGCGGAACGTCACCTTCAGGGCTGTTTTCCGGGATATCGCCTAGGAAATTCCCAAAGCGGAACCATGTTGGACCCCCGCCCAGGGAGGTAGGAATGCTCGCCCTCGTCGCCGCGCTGCTGTTCGTTCTCGCTCTGATCTTCCAGATCGCCGGTGTGGCCGTCGGTTCCGTCGTGACCGTCACCACGCTCGTCCTCGCCGGACTGGCCCTCGTCGCCCTGCACCTGGTGGGCGTCGGTGCCGGCTGGACACTCAAGAGGTAACTCAAGAGGTAAAAGGCCCAGCAAGAGACCGGAGGCGGGCGGCCCGGCGGAGAACGCGGGAAGCCCGCCGTCAGGTCAGGCTGAAACGGACCTCCCGGGTCGCCGGGTCGGCGCGCGTCAGCCGTACCCGGACGGCCTCGCCGAGCGGGAGCCGTTCCCCGTCGCAGCGGGCGACCACGGCGGGGTCGGTGACCTGCACCAGCCCCCCGGAACGGCCCTCCTCCACGTCGATCACCACCGCGTCGAACGTCTGGCCGACCCGCTCACGCAGCACGAACGCCTCGACCAGGTCGACGCACGCCCGCTCGGCCGCGCCCGCGCGCCGTCCCGTCACCCGCATGACGCCGGGCAGCTCGCCCATGACCCGCTGGACCCCCTCGGGCACCGGCTCGCCCGCCGCGACCGACAGGCAGATCTCGGTGGCGTATCGGTCGATGAGCCTGCGCAGCGGCGCGGTCACGTGCGCGTACGGCGCGGCGACCGCCGCGTGGCCCGCCTGGGCCGGGGGCCCGCCGTTGAAGGCCACGTATCCGGCCCCGCGCAGCAGAACCGTCGACTCCTCAAGGAAGGCGGCCTGCTCGGGGATCTTCGGGTCGAGGCCGTGGACGACCTCCCCGTAGCCCGCCCCGTCCGGCCACGGCACGCCCAGCGCGGCGGCGACCCGGCGGACCTGGGCGATCTTCTCGGCCGGAGCGGGCGGCAACACCCTCAGCAGACCGATCTCGGCGTCAAGCATCATCGAGGCCGCGGCCATACCGGTCAGCAACGAGATCTGCGCGTTCCACGCCTCGGCCTCCATCGGGGCGCGCAGCTCGACCCGGTAGCCGTCCCCGTCCGGGACGACCTCCTGCTCCGGAGTCGGCAGCGTGACGCCGCCCCTGTCCCGTTCGAGCGCCAGCCTGAGCCTGCCGATCTCGGCCAGCAGCCGCAGCGTGCCGTCCGCGGTTCCGGTGTCGACCGCGGTCTGCACGTAGTCGTAGTCGAGGCGTTCCCGGCTGCGCACCAGCGCCCTGGTCACGTCGGCGCCGACGACCCTGCCCTCGGCGTCCAGGTCGACGCACCACAGCGCGGCGGGCCTGGTCGCGCCGGGCAGCAGGCTGGCCGCGCCCTCGGAGAGCACGGCGGGATGCAACGGCACCCGGGCGTCCGGCATGTAGACGGTCTCGCCCCGGGTACGGGCCTCGGCGTCGATCGCCCCGCCGGGCCGTACGAAGGCGGCGACGTCGGCGACGGCGTACCAGACGCGGTAGCCGCCGTGACGCTCCTCCAGGTGCATGGCCTGGTCCAGGTCCATGGCCCCCGGCGGATCGACCGTGACCAGGGGAAGGTCGGTGCGGTCGAGCGTGGGCAGCGTGGGCGTCCTGGTGACCTGCTCCGCCTCGGCGCGCACGGCCGGAGGGAACTCCCCGGGCAGCCTCAGCTCCCGCCTGATCCGCTTGAATCCGTCGCTCAGCCGTGGATGGGGGTCTTCGGGCACCCGGATGCTTTTGTGGGGCACGGGGGCCAACCTACCGCTCTCCGCGGTGCCCGAGTTCGGCCAGGGCGGGGCTCAGGACCGCCAGGTCCAGGACAGCGCCTCGGCGAGGCGGCCGAGAGGACCGCCGAGCCCGTGACGCCCGGCCAGGTCGGTGAGCGCCCGCGGGTCACGCGGCTGCGCGGGCAGGGCCAGGCCGACGTCGGGCACGGGCACGTCGTGGGCGACCCGGACCACCTCGGGTGCCACCCGCAGGTAGTCGCGGGCGGCCTCCAGCCTGTTCCGCTGCGCCCCGGTGAGGTCGCCGTCCCCGTCGAGGGCCTTGAGCAGCGCGTCGAGCGAGCCGAACCGGGTGATCAGGGCGGCGGCGGTCTTCTCGCCGACCCCGGGCACCCCGGGCAGGCCGTCACTGGGGTCGCCGCGCAGGACGGCGAAGTCGGCGTAGGAACGGCCCGGCACGCCGTATTTGGCGGTGACCGCGGCCTCGTCGACGAGCTGGAGGTTCTTGACGCCCCTGGCGGTGTAGAGGACCCGGATCGGCACACCGTCGTCGACGAGCTGGAACATGTCCCGGTCACCGGTGACGATGTCGACTCCGCCGCCGGTCTCGCCTCGGGGACGCAGCGCGAGCGTGCCCATCACGTCGTCGGCCTCGTAGCCCGGCACGCCGAGGCGGGCGATGCCCGCGGCGTCGAGGACCCGCTCGATCACCGGGACCTGCGGGGCGAGCGTGTCGGGGGTCTCCTCGCCGCCTCCGGGGGCGAGGCGGTGCGCCTTGTAGGACGGGATCGCGGCGACCCGGAAGGCGGGACGCCAGTCGGCGTCCATGCACGCGACGAGCTCGCCGGGGGAGTGTTGCCTGACCAGCATGGCGATCATGTCGATGAGGCCGCGCACGGCGTTGACGGGCGTCCCGTCGGGGGCGGTCACCGACTCCGGGATCCCGTAGAAGGCGCGGTAGTACAGCGAAGGGGTGTCGAGAAGCATCAGCCCGGGCATGGCGACCATTTAACCAAGTCGCTCACCCAGGCAGGACGATCATCAGAACACAGGTGTCGTCCTCGGGGTTGGGCCCGCCGACCGCCTGGATCAGCCGGTCCAGGGCGGCCTCCCCGTCCTGTCTCCGCAGGGCGGAGGCGGCCCTGAGGGTCAGGGCGAACCCCTCGTCGATGTCGCGGTCACGCCGCTCGACGAGCCCGTCGGTGAACAGCAGCAGCGCGTCACCGTCGCGCAGACGTACGGCCGAGCGTTCGTACCGTTCGGACAGGGTCGCGCCGAGCAGCACCCCCGAGGGCGGCTCAAGCTGGACGGCGGCCCCGTCGCGGACCAGGATCGGCGCCGGGTGCCCCGCCTGGCTCCAGGTGAACACGTGGCTCAGCGGATCGAGGTGGCCGACGACCGCGGTCGCGGTGGTCTCCTCGAAGCGGTGCATCACCAGGTGGTTGAGCCAGGTCAGCAGCCGGTCGGGCGGCTCGCCCGTCATCGCGAGGCCGCCCAGCGCGTGCCTGAGCCTGCTCATCTGGGTGACCGCGGGCAGGCCGTGGCCGGACACGTCGCCGATGGTCAGCAGCACCCGTCCGTCGGGCATGGTCGTGGCGTCGTACCAGTCGCCGCCGAGGCCGTCCTTCTGCCCGGCGGGGACGTAGCGGACCTCCATCCGGGCGCCGGGGAGGTCGACGGACGCCCCGAGGCGGGGCATGATCGCCTCGCGCAGGGCCGTGCTCACGCCCTGCTGCTGGGCGGCCCGCTCACGGACCTCCAGCAGTTGCCTGCGCGACTCGGAGGCGATCTGCTCGGCTCTGCGGCGGCCGGTGACGTCCTGGATCACTCCGTGCACGGAGGCGTGTCCCCCGCTCACGACGGGGTCCAGGGCCGCGCGGAGGTTGCGGACCTCCCCACGGCGGCGGATGCGGAACTCGGCCTGCCCGGGCTTGGCCAGGTCGACCACGGACCTGAGCAGTCCGTCGACGAGGGCCCGGTCCTGCGGCTCGACGTGGCCGACCAGGTCACGCAGGCCGATGGGACCCTCGACGGGATCGCGGCCGAAGATGGCGTAGGCGTGGTCGGACCAGGTGGACTCGCCGCTGTGCAGGTGCCACTCGGCCCAGCCCAGATCGCCCAGCCGTTCGGCGTGGGCCAGCCGCGTGCTGAGAAGTTGTCTTTCGACGGCCATGTGCTCGTCCAGCTCTCCGCGCAACGGCTGCACCATCTCTGCCGCGGTCAGCGGGGCGGAACCGGTCACGTGGTCGTTTCGTGGGTGGAGGGGTGGCTGGTGGCCGCCCACTACGCCGACCATTTAGCTCGCTCTCGAATGTGGGGACCTAGGGACATCCTATCCACAAAATGTGATCGTCCTTCAACGGATTGTAGTGGCACTGTCACCGGAACGACGCCCTTTCCCCGGACTTTCCCCGGCCGCGACGATCAAGGGTGTGGCCACAGGTGTGGTGCCGATCTGTTCACGATTACATTGGTCGGTGTGACAAAGAAGTCCTCTGACCTGTATCCCGTGACCCGTCTCGCCGCAGCGCAGGAGGCCACGGCCGCCGCCGGCCTCGGCGCGCTGCTGCTCACCCCGGGCCCCGACCTGCGCTACGTGACCGGCTACGAGGCGTTGCCGCTCGAACGGCTCACCTGCCTGGCGTTGCCCGCCGAGGGCCCCGCCTTCCTGGTGGTGCCCCGTCTGGAGCTGCCCGCCGCAGAGCAGTCCCCGGCGGCGCGGCTGGGTGTCGAGTTCGTGCCCTGGGACGAGACCGACGACCCCTACGCGCTCGTCGCGGCGCGGCTGGGCGGCGCGGGGAAGGTCGGCAGGGTCGGGCTGGCCGACCGGATGTGGGCCATGCAGTCGCTGCGTTTCCGCGACGCGCTGCCCGGCACGGAGCAGGTGCTCGCCGGGTCGGTGCTGCGTGGCCTGCGCATGCGCAAGAGCGAGGCCGAGGCGGCCGCGCTCCGTGAGGCGGGGGCCGCGATCGACGCCGTGCACGCGCAGGTGCCGGACTTCCTGCGGGCGGGCCGTACCGAACGGGAGGTCGGGCGGGACATCGCGGAGGCGATCATCGCGGCGGGGCACTCGACCGTCGACTTCGTCATCGTCGCCTCCGGCCACAACGGGGCCAGCCCGCACCACGACCTCTCCGACCGGATCATCCAGGAGGGCGAGCCCGTGGTCGTCGACATCGGCGGCCAGATGCCCAGCGGCTACTGCTCCGACTCGACCAGGGTCTACTGCGTCGGGGAGCCGCCCAAGGAGTTCACGCGCTACTACGAGGTGCTCCAGCGGGCCCAGGAGGCCGCCTGCGCGGCCGTCAGGCCCGGGGTCTCGTGTGAGTCGGTCGACGCGGCGGCGCGCGAGGTGATCGCCGAGGAGGGCTACGGAGACTACTTCATCCACCGCACCGGGCACGGCATCGGCCTGGAGACCCACGAGGAGCCCTACATCGTCGCCGGCAACACCGAGCCGCTCGAGCCGGGGCACGCCTTCTCCGTCGAGCCGGGCATCTACCTGCCGGGTGAGCACGGCGCCCGCATCGAGGACATCCTCATCTGCACCGAGGAGGGCGGCGAGCGGCTCAACCACCGCCCTCGGGAGCTCGTCATAGTGTGACAGGTGTAACAATCGGGGTGGCCGGCGATCCCGGCCGCCCTTTTTGCTTAGCCCCTGACCTGGAGTAAGCGGATATGACCGTTGAGCGTACGCTGCCAACCGCCGAGGCCCACGACCTGCTGGATCTCGTCCGCGACCTGATCGCCAAGGAGGTCGCGCCCAGGGCGTCGGCCGACGAGTCCGCCAAGCGCTTCCCCCGCGAGGTCTTCACCGTCCTGGGCAGATCCGGCCTGCTCGGCCTCCCCTATCCCGAGGAGCACGGCGGCGGCGCGCAGCCGTACGAGGTGTACCTCCAGGTCATCGAGGAGCTGGCCGCGGGCTGGCTGGCGGTCGGGCTGGGGCTGTCCGTGCACACCCTGGCCAGCTTCCCGGTCGCCGCGTACGGCTCCGCCGCCCAGCGCGCCAAACTGCTGCCGGAGCTGCTCGGGGGTGAGCTGCTCGGCGCCTACTGCCTGTCGGAGCCCCAGTCTGGCTCCGACGCCGCGGCTCTGAGCACCCGCGCGGTGCGTGACGCCGACGGCTACGTCGTCGACGGGGTCAAGGCATGGATCACCCACGGCGGGCAGGCCGACTTCTACACCCTGATGGCCAGGACCTCCGACGACGGCAGCCGTGGCATCTCCTGCTTCCACGTCCCCGCGGGCACCGAGGGGGTGTCCTTCGGCGCGCCCGAGCGCAAGATGGGCCTGCGCTCCTCGCCGACGGCCCAGGTGCGCTTCGACGGCGTACGGCTCGCCGGGGACGCCCTGGTCGGCCAGGAGGGGGAGGGTTTCCGGGTGGCCCTCGCCGCCCTGGACGGGGGCAGGCTCGGCATCGCGGCCTGCGCGGTCGGCCTGGCCCAGGCGGCGCTCGACGCGGCGGTCGCGTACGCGGGGGAGCGCAGGCAGTTCGGCTCGCGCGTCATCGACTTCCAGGGGATCGGGTTCATGCTCGCCGACATGGCCACCCAGGTCGCCGCGGCGCGGGCGCTCTACCTGGACGCCGCCAGGCTGCGCGACGCGGGCCGTCCGTACGGCACCCAGGCGGCGATGGCCAAGCTGTTCGCCACCGACGTCTGCATGAAGGTCACCACCGACGCCGTCCAGGTCTTCGGCGGCTACGGCTATGTCGAGGACTTCCCGGTGGAGCGTTACATGCGGGAGGCGAAGGTGCTGCAGATCGTCGAGGGCACCAACCAGATCCAGCGGCTGGTCATCGGCAGGGCCCTGGCGAAGAAGGCCTGAGCTGCGCCGTAGGGAGCCTCGTCACAGCATGGACAGTCCGACCAGGACGGCTGCGCAGCCGACGGTGATCATCAGGGTGCGCAGCCGTGACTGGGCGGTCGGGCGGAGCAGGAGGGGAAAGCACAGTCCAAGGAGCACCAGGACCACCAGCGGCCACGGACCGACCGGCGCGGGGCCGCCGTGCGGAACCAGGGCGGCCTGCTGCGTCTCCCGCCCCTCGGTGCACACCAGGGCGGTGAACACCCCGACCGCCACGTCACCGCTCAGACCGTTCCTGCGGCTGAGGTAGCCCGCGACGCCGAAGCCGACCATCGTGACGCTCAGGGCGATCTGCCAGCTCTCGTTGGCCTGGGCGAGCAGGGTCTCGTCGTGGTTGAGGGCGTGGGCGACCACGTGGCCCGCGGTCAGGCCTGCGGTGGCCAGCAGCCCGTTGAGCGCGGCCCACCAGGCGTTGGTCGAACCGCGGGTCATGACGAGCACCAGTAGTCCGTAGACGTACGGGTCGTAGGTCATGGTGACAGACGGGGGAAGCACCTCGGCGAGTGACTCGCCGGCCACGGCCAGCACCATGCCCAGCGCGAGTCCGGCGAGCATTCGTTTGATGATCAGGCATTCACGTCTGTCCAGCGCCTGGAAGTCGACCTGCCAGGGAGTCTCGTGCTGGTTGCTGTGCATGCCCTTCTCCATGGCTGCCATTTCGCCCCCCTTGCACGCCCTGGCCCGCTCCATGTACCTGCCGAAACCGTATCCTTTCCATTGGTTCCCGCCTGTTTCTAAAATATGACAAACCAGTCAAAAAACCATTTTTTTCACTGGCCAAAACATGAACCTCGACAGGTGGAGAGGTTATGGGCCGAAAGCCGCGATCCTCGGTGGGCACGTGGGAGGAGCACCGGGGAAGAGGCCGGGAAGATCTTCCATGACCGTCCCCCGGCCCCCTCGCCCGGGTGTGTCCCTCAGAGGCCGTACTCCTCGAGCAGCCGCAACCACACCTCGCTGACCGTGGGGAAGGCCGGTACGGCGTGCCAGAGCCGTTCGAGCGGCACCTCGGCGGTGACGGCGACCGTCGCCGCGTGCAGCAGCTCGGCCACCCCGGGACCGGCGAAGGTCACCCCGAGCAGGACCCGCCGCCGCTCGTCGACGACCGTCTTGGCCCTGCCCCGGTAGCCGTCCCCCAGCAGGTAGGCGCCGGAGACCGAGCCGAGGTCGTACTCGACCGCGCGCACGTCGAACCCCTCGGCCCTGGCCGCGGCCTCGGTACGGCCGACCGCGCAGACCTGGGGGTCGGTGAAGACCACCTGCGGCGCGCCGTACCCGTCGGCGACGGCGCGCAGCGCGGGCAGGTCGTCGAGCTCCCCCCTGGCCCTGGCCACGATCACGTCGCCGCACACCCGAGCCTGGTACTTGCCCATGTGGGTGAGCAGGGCGCGGCCGTTGACGTCGCCGACGGCGTACAGCCAGCCGTCCTCGACGCCGACGGCGCGCATGCTGTCGTCGACCTCGACCGGGCCGCGCTCGGGCAGCCCGACGGAGGCCAGGCCGACGTCTCCCGTCGCGGGCGCGCGTCCGGTGGCGACCAGCAGCTCGTCGGCCTCCACGGGCGCTCCCGAGGCCAGGTGGACGGTCACCGGGCCGCCGGGCGCGGGCCGTTCGACCCGGGTCACCTCAGCCCGGGTGCGCACCTCGATCCCCCTGGCCGCCATCGACTCCGCGACCAGCTCCCCGGCGAACGGCTCGACCCGGCCGAGCAGTGAACCACCGCGCACCAGGAGCGTCACCTCCCGGGCGCCGAGCCCGTGCAGGGCCTGCGCCATCTCACAGGCGACCACGCCTCCGCCGAGCACGGCCAGCCGCCCGGGGACCTCCCGCACCGAGGTGGCCTCGCGGCTCGTCCACGGAGAGGACTCGGCCAGCCCGGCGACCGGCGGGAAGGCCGGGCGGCTCCCGGTGGCCAGCGCGACCGCGTGCCGGGCGCGCAACGTCCGGACGGAACCGTCGGGTCCGGTCACCTCGACCGCTTTGGGGCCGGTCAGCCGTCCCCGGCCCCGCACGAACTCGGCGGGCAGGCCCTCGACCCAGCCGACCTGGCCGCCGTCGTCCAGGTGCGAGACCGTCTCGTCGCGCCGGGCGAGCACGGCGGCCGTGTCGATCGGCGTCGTCGCGAGACCCGGGACCCGCCCGACCTCGGCGGCCAGCTCGACCGGGCGCAGCAGAGCCTTGCTGGGGATGCACGCCCAGTAGGAGCACTCACCGCCGGCCAGCTCCTCCTCGACCACCGCGACGCTCAGCCCGCCCCGGGCCACACGTCCCGCGACGTTCTCCCCGGCGGGCCCGGCGCCCACCACGACCACGTCGAACTCATCGGCCACGACTGCCTCCCAGGACTTCGGAAACTCCACGTCCAGCTTGTCAGAGGCGCCGCCCGCGCCGGCGTCAGCGGTGCCGGCCCCGGGGTTTCAGCGGGGTTCCGGGCAGGTCAGGCGCGGGCAGCCGGGTTCCCGGCGCTCCGGGGACGACGCCGAACGTCTCACCCGTCATCCACTCCCGCCTGAACCGGACGATCTCGTCGTGGTCGCGGCCGACGAAGTTCCACCACATCACGATCCGCTCCTCGAACGGCTCACCGCCGAGCAGCATGAGGCGCGCGGGCGCCTCGGCGCGCAGGGTGAGCTCCGAGCGGCCCGTGCCCAGGTAGAGCAGCGGCCCCGGCGCCAGGTCCGTCCCGCAGGCGCGCACCGCGCCGGACAGGCTCAGCACGGCGTGCTCGAAGTCCGGCCTGAGGGGGACCGTGACCCGTGCGCCCTCCTCCAGGGTGATCTCGGCGCCGGTCAGCGGGCTGTGGACGCGGGCCGGGGAGACGACGCCGCCCAGTTCGCCCATCAGGACCTTCGCCGTGAAGCCGGGCCCGGTGAGCTCCGGCAGCACCGGATGGTGCTCGAAGGCGGGCTCCGTCTCACGGTGCGCGTCGGGGAGCGCGACCCACAGCTGCACGCCGTGCAGGTCCCGCCCGGCGGGGGACTCCTCGGAGTGCGAGATGCCGCGGCCCGCCGTCATGAGGTTGAGCCTGCCGGGCCGGATCACCTGCTCGCTGCCCAGGCAGTCGCGGTGCAGCACCTCGCCCTCGACGAGCCAGCTGACCGTCTGCAGGCCGGTGTGCGGGTGCGCGGGCACCCGCATGGCCGTCCGTTCGGGGCCGTAGTGGTCGAGGAAGCACCACGTCCCGACCATGCGCACGTCGCGGCCGGGCAGGGTCCGGGTCACCTTCATGCCCCGCGGGCCGCCCAGCACCACCTCACGGCCGGTGAGAAGCTCACCGGCCGGGCCCGCCGCGGCGCCGGCCCGGCCGGCCGGGCCGCCGCACTCCGTCTCCCGGGGCTCGCGTTCCAGGTTGCTCATGCCGAGAATGTACGGCCGCCGCCGACCGGCCGGCACACGTGGGGCGGTTGGGACCATGCCGTGACCATGCGGCTGCGCGCGCCGTCCCACGGCCCGTTACCGTTGTCCGGATGGAGGAGATCGACCGTCGGATCGTGACGTTACTGGCCAGAGACGGCCGGATGAGTTTCACCGACCTCGCGAGGGAGACCGGGCTTTCGGTCTCCGCCGTGCATCAGCGGGTGCGCAGGCTGGAGAAACGCGGGGTCGTCAGGGGGTACGCGGCGCTCGTGGACTACGACGCGATCGGGCTGCCGCTCACCGCGTTCGTCTCCATCAAGCCCATCGACCCGGCCGCCGCCGACGACGCCCCGGAACGGCTGGCCCACCTGGGCGCCATCGAGGCCTGTCACAGCGTGGCCGGGGACGAGAGCTACATCCTCAAGGTCAGGGTCGCCTCGCCGCTGGCGCTGGAGGAGCTGCTCAACCAGATCCGCACCTCGGCCAACGTCTCGACCAGGACGACGGTCGTGCTCAGCACGCCGTACGAACACCGGGCGCCCGAGCTGATCGGCGGGCAGACGGGCAAGGCCGACGACAAACCCGACGAGAAGGCCGTGGAACAGGCCTGAGCGCCCCGTACGGCCGTCACGGGCCGTACGGGGCGGACTCTCACACCGCCGCGTGGAAGTGGGCGCGCAGCGCGGCCTTGGCCTCCTCGGTCGCGCCGAAGGCGTCCAGGCCGAGCAGTGCGGCGCCCATGATCGGCGGCGCGTCCGCCACGATCAGCTTGGCCTGGGGGGCCCGCTCGGCGAAGCGCTCCTCGATCAGGCCGTTCAGCAGCGGGTCGCGGGCGGTCAGCACGCCACCGCCGAGGACGACCTCCATCGGGGTCTCCAGCAGGTCGAGACGGCGCAGCGCGACCACCGCGAGCACGGTGACCTCCTCGGCCATCCGCGTCACCAGGGAACGGGCGATCTCGTCCCCCGAGGACGCCACGGTCATCAGCACCGGCACCAGTTCGTGCAGCCTGTCGATCGGGGTGCGGCCGAAGTGGATGTCGAGACAGGCCTCCTCGACCGTGCGGGTGCCGAAGTGCGCGCGCACCGCCTCCCGCAGCGCGGTCTCCGGGCCCCGGCCGTCCTCGGCGCGGATGGCGGACCACAGCGCCTCCTCGCCGAGGCCGAAGCCACCGCCCCAGTCGCCGGTGAGCTTGCCCAGGGCCGGATACCTCGTCACCTCGCCGGTCGGGGAGACCGCCACGGCGTTGACGCCAGCCCCGCAGACCACGGCGACCCCGGCGGGGCCCGAGGCTCCGGCGCGCAGCAGCGCGAAGGTGTCGTTGCCGACGACCACGTCCCCGCCGTATCCCCTGGCGAGGATCTCCGCGCGCAGGATCTCCTCCTCCGCGGGCAGGTCGGCGCCCGCCACGTAGGCGGCCACGTGGCCGGCGAACGGGGGGGCGGCGTCCGGGCCGAGCATCGCCCTCACGGCCTCGGCGATCGCGTCGACGGCGGTGCCGACCCCCGAGATCTGCGGCTGGAAGGGACCGCCCCGGCCGGTGCCGAGGACGGAGCCGTCCTCGGCGACCAGCGCGACGTCGGTCTTGCTGTTGCCGCCGTCGACCGCCAGTACGGTCCTCACTCCGTCGCCCAGGGCAGGTGGGCGCGGTTGGCCTCGATGAGGCGCGGGGCGAGGTCGTCGGACAGCGAGGCCTGGCCGATCAGCGGGTGGGCGAGCAGCGCGTCGGAGACCCGCCGGAGGCCGCCGTGCAGCGCGGCGTCGAGAGCCAGGGTCTCGTAGGCCGTGACGTGCGCGATGAGCCCCGCGTAGAGCGGCTCGACCGGGGCCACGGGCAGCGCGCGCGCCCCGGCCGCGGTGATCGTGGCCGGGACCTCGATGACCGCCTCGTCGGGCAGGAAGGGCAGGGTGCCGTCGTTGCGCAGGTTGACCACCTGGGCGTCGCCCCGGTCGCCGAGCAGTGAGGCGATCAGCGCGACCGCCGCCTCCGAGTAGAACGCGCCGCCCCGCTTCTCCAGCAGTTCGGGCTTGGTGTTCACCGACGGGTCGGCGTACATCTCCAGGAGACTGGCCTCCATCGCCGCCACCTCCGCGGCCCGTGAGGGCTTGCTGCGCTGCTCGGCGACCACGGCGTCGTGCTCGTAGTAGTAACGCAGGTAGTAGGAGGGGACCACGCCGAGGTGGCGCATCAGGGACAGCGGAAGGCCGATCGCCTCGGCGACCTCCTCGCCGAGGGGCTCCTGCAGCGTCCGCGGCAGCACGTCGACGCCGTCGAGGCTGACCGAGCGCACCCAGGTCAGGTGGTTCAGGCCGAAGTGGCCGAGGGAGATCCGTTCGGGGGTGACCCCGAGCCCCGCAGCGAAGCGGCGCTGCAGGCCGATGGCCACGTTGCACAGGCCGATGGCCCGGTGCCCGGCCTCGAGCAGCGCCCTGGTGACGATGCCGACCGGGTTGGTGAAGTCGACGATCCAGGCGTCGGGCGCGTGCGTGCGGATCTTCTCGGCGATGTCCAGCACCACGGGGACGGTGCGCAGGGCCTTGGCCAGGCCGCCCGCGCCGGTGGTCTCCTGGCCGACGCATCCGCATTCGAGGGGCAGCGTCTCGTCCACGTTGCGCGCGGCCTGGCCGCCGATCCGCAGCTGGAGCAGTACGGCGTCGGCTCCGGAGACGCCCTCCTCGACCGAGGCGGTCGCCACGACCCTGGCCGGGTGGCCGGCGTGCTCCAGCATGCGGCGGGCCATCCCCGAGACCAGCCCGAGCCGGGTGGGGTCGGGATCGACCAGCGCGATCTCGGTTATCGGCAGCTCGTCCCGCAGCCGGGCGAATCCGTCGATCAGCTCCGGTGTGTACGTCGAGCCGCCCCCGACTACGGCGAGCTTCATCTGTCTACTCCTGTCAGCGTCACGCCCTGGACGGGAACTCTCCGGGCGTAGGGGAAAACGGTGATCACCGGTGCCGTGCCCGAGGACGGGCCGTCACCGTGCGGTTGGGCCGCGGCGGCCGGAAGGGGACTCACCCCGGCGGTGCCGGGACGTGGGCGGGAGGACGTCGGCGCACGACGGCTGCTCCTTGCTGGTGGGGGAGGGGTGGAGGCGGCTCAGGTCGGCACGGTCGAGCTGAAGACCTCCTCGCGGGTGGCGGCGAGGGCGAGGTCGAGCGCGCCCGTGAGGACGGGGTTGCCCTCGACGGCCGACAGCAGCAGCGGGGGGCGGGGGATGGTCAGCGTGTGCAGCTCGCGTTCGACGAGCCCCCGCAGGGTCTCGCCGCCGGCCATGAAGGTCCCGCCGGTCAGCACGATGAGCTCGGGGTCGACGACGGAGGTGATCGAGGCCAGGCCGACCGCCAGCCGGGAGGCGACCTCGCGCAGCCCGGCGCGGGCGTCGCCCGCCCGTGCCCCGCCGCCCTCGGCGGCCAGTACGGCGTTGCTCACGGCCAGCCTGAAGGTCGCGCCCGGCACGCCGTACGATCTGAGGATCCTGAGCACGGCGGGGCCGCCGGTGAGGGCCTGGTAGCCGTGGTTGGCGTAGCGGCCGCTCTCGCGGGCGGTGGGCGCCCCGGGCGCGGGCATGTAGCCGACCTCGCCCGCGCCGCCGGTCGCGCCCCGGTGCAGTCTGCCGCCGAGCACCAGCGCGGAGCCGAGGCCCTCGTCGGCCCACAGCAGCACGAAGTCCCGGTGCCCGCGCGCGGCGCCGTGCGCCTGCTCCGCCTGGGCGACGAGGTTGACGTTGTTCTCGACCGAGACCGGGACGCGGAGCCCTTCGCCGAGGGTCTCGACGAGGCGGGGGATGTGCCAGCCGGGCAGGTCCCTGCTGGTGGCGTAGCCGATCCTGCCGGTGCCCGGGTCGAGCGCGCCCTGCACGCCGATGACGACACGCCGCAGGTCCGCGGGGGCGCCCGCGCCGTCGAGCGCGGCCCGGACCCGTCCTACCAGGTCGTCGGAGGGGTCCGGGGTCACCAGGCGGTGCATGCCGATCACGGTCCCGGTGATGTCGGCGACCCTGGCGTCGATGTGGGTGTGGGTGACGTCGAGCGCGGCGACGTGCGCGGCCTCGGGGTTGAGGCGGTAGACCTCCGCGGTGCGGCCGGGCAGTCCCTCACGGATGCCGTTGAGCACGACCAGCCCCGCCTCTTGCAACCGGGCGAGCAACTGGGATGCTGTGGGCTTGGACAGGCCTGTGAGGGCGCCGATCTCCGGGCGGGTCAGCGGCCCGCGCTCCAGAAGCGCCTGCAGGGCCGCCCGATCGTTGATCGCCCGCAGCAGGCTGGGAGTGCCCGGGGTGGGCTGGGTCACAGGTCCTCCGTGTCCGGGCATGTTCGTACGGTCACCCGCAGGGCGGAGTTAGGAAAGTTTCCTAACCTTAAATAAACTTAAAGAACCCTGCTCAGCCGCGTCAAGCATCGTGAAGACGCCGCAATGAACCTGTGATGGCCGGAGAATGGCCGGGTGTCTCAACGGACCTGCTAAAGTGGTGGTTTGTCACAACAACTAGCACAATGGCCCGGAGTGTCCCATTAGTATCAACCATAATGGAGCGAAGGCAACCCGTCAAATCGAGCTCGATCGGGAGCAGGAGTACGTCTCCGGGCTCTACGAGCGGCTCGACCTGCTGCGCGAACGCACCCAGCGCCAGCTTGACGACGTGCTGGCCCAGGGTGGGGGCGGCGGTACGCACCAGAACCGCTCCGAGCGCGACAGTTTCGCCGGGATGTACGCCCAGCGGCTGGGCCGGCTGTGGGCGGTGGAGAACGGTCTGTGCTTCGGGCGGCTCGACGGCGCCGACCAGACCACCCTCTACGTCGGCCGCATCGGACTGGCCGACGACGACCAGCGACGGCTGCTGATCGACTGGCGAGCCCCGGTCGCCAGGCCGTTCTACGCCGCGACCCCGGCGTCCTCGATGGGCGTGGTCCGCCGCAGGCACCTGCAGACCAAGGCCCGCACGGTGATCGGGATCGACGACGACCTGCTCGACCTGGACAACCTCGCCGAGGAGGACGTCAGCACCCTCAACGGCGAGGCCGCGCTGCTGGCCTCCATCGACGCCAGGCGGACCGGGCGGATGCGCGACATCGTGGCCACGATCCAGACCGAGCAGGACCGGATCATCCGCTCAGGCCTCGACGGCGTGCTGGTCGTTCAGGGCGGGCCGGGCACCGGCAAGACCGTGGTCGCCCTGCACCGGGCCGCCTACCTGCTCTACACCCACCGGGAAAGGCTCGCCCGCAGGGGAGTGCTCATCCTCGGCCCCAACCTGACCTTCCTGCGCTACATCGAGCAGGTGCTGCCCTCCCTCGGCGAGACCGACGTGCTGCTTTCCACCGTCGCCGAGCTCTACCCCGGGATCACCGCCACCGTCAGGGAACGTCCCGAGGTCGCCGCGATCAAGGGCGACGAACGGATGGCCCAGGTCGTGGCCAGGGCCGTACGGGAACGGCAGCGGGTGCCGCGCAAACCGGTCGAGATCCGCCTCGACCGGTACACCCTCACCCTCGACGCACGCCTGCTCGACGCCGCGCGCAACCGGGCGGCCCGGTCGAGGAGGGCGCACAACGAGGCCCGCGCCGTGTTCGTCCGCCACCTGCTCAACGCCCTCGCCAGGCAGGCCGCCCGCCTGATCGGCAAGGGCACGATCGACGACGACGAACTGGCCGACCTGCGTGAGGAGCTGCGCACCGAACAGCCCGTCAAGGCCGCGCTGAACAGGCTGTGGCCCTACACCACCCCGCAGCAGCTCCTCATCGGGCTGTTCACCTCCAGGGAGCGGCTCGACTACGCCGCCGCCGAGCTGGGCGAGGCCGAGCGCGGGCTGCTGCTGCGCGAACCGCCCCGCAAGGGGGAGGGCTGGTGGGCCCCCTCCGACGTGCCGCTGCTCGACGAGGCCGCCGAACTGCTCGGCGACATCGACCCCGCGGTGCTGCGGGCCGGGGCGTGGATGGCCGAGGAGGAACAGGCCGCCGCGCGTGTCGCGGCCGAGGAGGAACAGCGCCACCGGCTCGACTACGCCAGGGAGGTGCTCGAACTGACCGGCCTCTCCGAGATCATGGACGCGGAACGGTTCGCCGCCAGGCACATGGACGACGAGATATACCTCACAACCGCCGAGCGCGCCGCGGGCGACCGCACCTGGGCCTTCGGGCACGTCATCGTGGACGAGGCGCAGGAGCTCTCGCCGATGGACTGGCGGATGGTGATGCGGCGCTGCCCGAGCCGTTCGATGACGATCGTCGGCGACCTCGCGCAGACCGGCTCCTCGGCGGGCGTGTGCTCCTGGGGCCGGATGCTGGACCCGTACGTGGCCGGGCGCTGGCGGCAGGAGGAGCTCACCGTCAACTACCGCACCCCGAGCGAGCTGATGGCCGTGGCGGCAGACGTGCTCAGCCTGGTCGGTCCCGACCTGAGCGCGCCGACCTCGGTCAGGGAGACCGGGACGAGCCCGTGGGTCGCCTCTCCGGCGGACCGCCTGTCCGAGCTGGTCAGGACGGAGACCGTCGAGGGCGGGCGGACGGTCGTGATCGTGCCCGAGTCGTCGGCGGAGGAGACCGGCGCGGCGCTCGCCGGGTCCGTCGAGGGCGCCGTCCGGGGACGCGGCAGCGCCGCGCTGGACGCCCCGGTCTCCGTGATGACCGTCGCCGAGGCCAAGGGTCTGGAGTTCGATGTGGTCATCGTGGTCGAACCGGAGCTGATCCTGAGCGAGTCGCCGCGCGGCGCGAGCGACCTTTACGTCGCGATGACCAGGGCGACCCAGCGTCTTGGCGTCGTGCACACCGGGCCGCTGCCCGAAGCGCTCGCTCGACTTGAGCGACATCGGATCACATGAGAGCATTGACGGCTCTCGTCGATCATGCCCCAGCTGCGGAAACTTGGTGTTTCCGCTGTTGGTGACACGGTTGACATCTGCGCTGGGGTCGGTAGTTTGCTGCCCAGTCCAGCACGGGACTGGCCGGTTGGCCGTCTTTCGGCATCGCCGGTTCCTGCGCCCGTGACGGGGGGTCACCCCGTCCGTACAGCCAGGCGCAGGGCGGGCGCTTCGTCGAGGCGGGGCACTCCATCCGGGCGGGGGGTTGGACCCAGGAGGGGCCTGGACACCCAGTAGACAACGGCAATCCGCGCTCGCCGCCGACGGGACGGAACCGGTCCGAAGGGTCGTCCGGGCCCTCTTCCCGCTCCCGTGCGAGCGCGCAAGCGTCGGGGCGGTTCCCAGCCGGGGGCCGCCCCGTTGCCGTTCACGGGCCGTCGAACCCACGCCTGGCAGGCCTCTGAACTCGCGCTTTGGAACAGGGGCCGCAGACACTTTGGGAGAGCGGCGGTGGGGCGGTACCGTTCGGGCTAGAAAGACGGGTCAGGATCGGATGTCAACCCGTCCAGACGTCATCGAGGAGCCCCGCCCGTGGTGCAGGAGAAGACGGCCGGCCCCGCGCGGGAGGTGGCCCCGCCGGGCACGGGACCGGGCGCGCCCGCCGCGCACGGGCGTCTGGCCGCGCGGGCCGTGGGCGCCGTGGCGGGCGGGGTGCTGCTCTATCTCGCCTTCCCTCCGATCGGCCTGTGGTTCCTCGCGCTGCCCGGTGTCGCGCTGCTCACCCTCGCGGTGCACGGCGTCCGCGCCCGCCGCGCGCTGTGGCTCGGCCTTCTCGGCGGCCTGGCCTTCCTGCTGCCCGCCCTGCACTGGGTCAGCCCCATCGGGAACGACGCCTGGCTGGGCCTGGTCGCGCTTGAGAGCCTCTTCTACGGCGCCTGGGCGGTGGGTGCCGCCCTCACCTCCCGGCTGCCGCTGTGGCCGTTGTGGGGCGCCGCGCTGTGGGTGGCGATGGAGTGGGCCAGAGGGACGTTCCCGGTCGGCGGCTTCCCCTGGGCGCGGGTGGCCTTCAGCCAGGGCGAGACACCCTTCACCCCCTACGCGGCCCTCGGCGGCGCGCCGCTGGTGAGCTTCGCGGTCGTGCTGTGCGGCGGACTGCTCGCGCTCGCGGCCCTCAGGATCTTCAGGAAGGCCACGAGGAACGCCCTGCCGGTCGTGCTGCCGCTGGTGGGGGCGCTGGCCGTACCGGCCGCCGCGTTCGCCGTGCCCAGGCCCGGCGACGAGGGCAGGTCCGTCACCGTCGGGGTCATCCAGGGCAACGTCCCGGGAAGGGGCATGCACCCCCTGGGCGACGAACCCGCGGTGGTCCTGGGCAACCACGTCCGCATGCTCCACGAGATGGCACAGGCCGTACGGCAGGGCACGGTCAAGAAGCCCGACCTCGTCGTGCTGCCGGAGAACTCGACCGACATCGACCCCTACCGCAGCGACTTCGCCAGAGCGCGGATCGACGCGGCGGTCAAGGACATCGGGGTCCCGGTCCTGGTCGGCGCCGTGGTCGGGGTCGGCGAGAACAACCGGGCCACCCGCAGCCTGGTGTGGGACCCGGTCACCGGGCCCGGCGCCTACTACGACAAGCAGAAGCTGGTCCCCTTCGGGGAGTACACCCCGTTCAAGGACGTCGTGCTGGCCCTGTTCGAGCGGGCCTCCCTGGTCGGCAAACAGTCGGTGCCCGGCACCCGCGACGGAGACCTGAGGCTCGGCCCGGTGACCGTCGGCGCGATCAACTGCTACGAGGTCGCCTTCGACGAGGTCGTCGGCGGCACCACGCGGACCGGCGCCAGCCCGCTGGTCGTGCAGACCAACAACGCCACCTACGCGCTGACGAACCTGCCGGCCCAGCAACTGGCCATGTCCCAGCTGCGCGCGGTCGAACACAACCGGGCGGTGATCACCTCCGCGATCACGGGTATATCCGCCTATGTGACCCCCCAAGGAAAAATCGCCTGGCGTACCGGTGAACTGGTTCCCGCCTCGGGCGTCCTCACCGTCCCGGTGCGGACCGCCCAGACCGTCGCCACCCGTGTCGGCTCACTGCCGCAGTGGCTCCTGATTCTTGTCGGTGCGGGCGCGCTCGCCGCCTCCCGGCTGCAGAGAAAGCGCATCCCGGCCCCGACCGAGGGCCCGGCGGAGCAGGTGGGAGAAGCATGATGGAGCAGATGCTCGGCCGGGTGCTCATCATCGTCCCGACGTACAACGAGCGGGAGAATCTGCCGATGATCGTCGGCAGGCTGCGCGCCGCGGTGCCCGAGGCGCACCTGCTGGTCGCCGACGACAACAGCCCCGACGGAACCGGAGAGGTCGCCGACGGCATAGCGGCCGAGGACGACCACGTCCACGTGCTGCACCGCCCCGGCAAGCAGGGGCTCGGCGCGGCCTACATCGCGAGCTTCCGCTGGGGGCTCGCGGAGGGCTACGACGTCCTCGTCGAGATCGACGCCGACGGCTCCCACCAGCCCGAGGAACTGCCCAAGCTGCTCAAGCGGCTGACCCGCGGGGCCGACCTGACGATCGGCTCCCGGTGGGTGCCCGGCGGCAGGGTCGTCAACTGGCCCATCCCCAGGGAACTGCTGTCCCGGGGCGCGAACCTCTACACCCGGGTGATGCTCGGCATGCCGGTCCGTGACGCCACGGCGGGCTTCCGCGCCTACCGCGCCTCGACCCTGGAGAAGATCGGGCTGGACAACGTCCAGTCGCAGGGCTACTGCTTCCAGGTCGACATGACCCTGCGGACCATCCGCAACGGTCTGCGCGTCGCCGAGGTGCCCATCACCTTCGTCGAGCGCACCGCGGGAGCCAGCAAGATGAGCCGCAGCGTCTTCGTCGAGGCGCTGTGGCGGATCACCGTGTGGGGCCTGACCGGGCTTCCCCGGCGGCTGCGCCGTACACGCTGAGCGAACAGGGCGGTGGGGCGGGCGCGGAACGCGCCGCGGCCTCCGGACGTTGTCCCTGTCGTACGCCTGTCGCGTGAGTCGAGGAAAAGATGCGCTCTGTGCTGCTCCTGTTCTTCCTGGCGGTCCCGGTCCTGGAGGTCTGGGTGCTCATCCAGGTCGGCCAGGTCATCGGCGGCTGGCCCACGGCCCTTCTCCTGCTCGCGGGCAGCCTGCTGGGCGCCTGGATCGTCCGCAGGGAGGGCCGCAGGGCCTGGCGGAACCTGCAGGGCGCGCTGCAGAGCGGCCGGATGCCCGAACGTGAGCTGGCCGACGGCGCCATGATCGTCGCGGGCGGCGGGCTGCTGCTCTTCCCCGGCTTCGTCACCGACGTGGCGGCCCTGCTGTTCCTTCTGCCCTTCACCAGGCCGCTGGTGCGCAGGTTCGGCGCCCGGTTCCTGGCCCGCAGGGTCGACGCGCTCGCCAGGACGGTCCCCGGCGCGGGCTCGCCGTTCGGCGACGTCCCCGGCTTCCCCTTCGGAGAGGCCCGGGCGCCGGGCTCCGGCCCCGTCATCCACGGCGAGGTCATCCGTGAGGAGCCCGGCGCGCCGGGCCCACGTGACGGCCGGCGCGGCCTCACCGAGCACTGAGGCCGCGCCTCCACCGACGGCAGGCCCGTCCCGCGAACCAGATCGCGGGGCGGGCCCTTTTCATGTCCCGGGGCCCGCGCGCGAGGGTTTCCACGGCCGGTTCTCCCGTGCCTACCGGCGGCTCCAGTCGTTCACAAGTCATCCGCCAGGTGATCACAAGCGGAGGTTCATAGCGTTCTCTCCGTAAGCACGACAGGCCGGGACGACAAGCCCGGCACGGCAAGAAAGGGGGGGGCTGATGAAGAGCAAGATCAGCCTTGAGGACCTCGCGCTCGAAGGCGCGGAGCTGTCGGAGGCCGAGCTGGGTGAGGTGTCCGGTGGACGCTGGCACGTGACCTGGTACACCAAGGGCAAGCCCGCCGAGTGGGAGGTCTGATAGGCGGCGGGGCGGGCACACCCGTTCCGCCGCGCTGACCTGAACCGCCGGCCGGGCTCTCGCCCGGCCGGCGGTTTCGCGTTACGAGTCCCGATCTTTCTGTGACGAGTCCCATGACGAGGGCGACGTGATCCTGATTCTGAGCGACCGCGAGGACGAGGCGGTCGAGATGGTGCTCGCCGGGCTGAGACGGCGTGGGGCGCCGGTCACCTGGTGGGACCCGGGCGACTTCCCGGCGCGCGGCCGCCTCACCGTGACATTCGACGGGACATTCGACGGGACCTTCGACGGAGCCTTCGACGGGCGGGGACACCGCGCGGTGCTCGACCCCGGGACGGGCGAGACTCCCCTGGACCTGGCCGAGGTGCGCGCGGTGTGGCGGCGGCGCCCCAACCCGCCCACGCCCGCGGCGACCGTCACCGACCCCTCCCACCGCCGTCACGCGGTCGGCCAGGCGCGGTTCCTGCTCGACGGCGCGTGGGAGCTCACGCCCGCCCGGTGGATGCCCGCGCGCGGGGAGACCGAGCGCAGGGCGCACAACAAGATCGTGCACATGGCGCACGCGACGGCCCTCGGCTTCCAGGTGCCGGAGACCGTCTACACCAACGACCCGTTCGAGCTGGTCCCCGTCTACGAGAGGGCCGGTGGCCGTCTCGTCGCCAAGCAGATCGACTCGGGGGAGTTCAGCCTCGACGGGGCCGACCACCGCGCCTACACCACCGTCCTGACCCGGCGCCATCTCACCTCACGCCACCGTCTCGGGCACGAGCCGGTCATCCTCCAGCCGTACGTCCCCAAGGCGGTCGAGCTGCGCGTGATCGTGGTCGGCGAGCGGGTCTTCGCCGCCGAGATCGACTCACAGGCCTCGCGCACCGCGAGGGACGACTGGCGGCACTACGACGACGACCGGGTGCGCTACGCCGCGCACCGGCTTCCCGGCGAGACGGAGCGCAGGTGCGCGGCCCTGGTCGCCTCGCTCGGCCTGTCCTACGGCGCGATCGACCTCATCCTCACCCCGGAGGGGGAGTACGTGTTCCTTGAGATCAATCCCAACGGCGCCTGGGGGTTCGTCGAGCAGCGCACCGGGCTGCCCGTCGCCGACGCGATCGCCGACTGGCTCGCCACCGCTGAGGCGACGGAGACCGTGACGGCGGCAGCGGCGGCGACAGTGACGGCGGCAGTGGCGGAAACGGGGGCCGGGCGATGAGCACCGACTTCGCCACCGCGCTCGAATCCGGGGTGCGGCTGCTGCGCGGCCTGCCCCGCCGCCGCGCCCACGTCGAGGAGGCCAGGCGGACGGTGGCCGGATGGGCGCTGGAACACCCGGATCTTCGGGCCCAGCTCGTCGTCGACGAACGGCCCGGCACCCCCGTGGTCGACTTCGACCTTCTGGTCGAGGACCCGCAGGGCGGTACGGTGGCCCTCACCGTCCAGGCCGAGGACGGCGTGCCCTGGCTGGTCGACCACTCGACGCACTGGGCGGCGGGCCAGCTCGTCAGCGTCGACGACGTCCACCTGTCGGTCGCCCAGGCGCTGACCATGATCAAGTCGCTGTCCCGCCGTGACGCGACGCCGCACGACGAGATCGTCGACCAGTGCCTGATCCTCAACGAGGTCGGCAAGGAGACGGAGCCGGTCGCCACGGAGGACCTGCAGGCCGCGGCCGACGAGTTCCGCAGGGGCCGGGGACTGTACGACCGGGCCACGACACTGGCCTGGCTGACCGAGATGGGCATGACGCCCGAGCAGTTCGAGACCTACATCGGCGGCATCGCCAGGCGCAGGGCCTTCCGGCGCCGCAAGGAGGCCGAGCTGGGCACCGCCCGTCTCGCGGCCGATCCCCGGGCGTTCGACCTGGTGCGCGCGGTCTGGGTCACCGGGCAGGAGAGCGCCGTCGCGGCCCGAGCAGGGGACCTCGCGCGCGTCCACGACGGAGGGCTCGCCGCCCTCGCGGCGGCCGGGGACGTCGAGACGACGATCGCGGAACGCCCGGCCGTCGAACTCCCCGAACCGTTGCGCGCCCCGGCGCCGGGGGCGACGGTCGGGCCCGTGCCGTACGGCGGGGCCTGGCTGGCCGGGACGGTGCTGGCCCGGCAGGAGGCCCGTGCGGACGAGCGGACGCTGGCCGTCGCGGGACGGGTCGCGTTCTCGGATTGGCTGGCCGGGCGCCGCGCCCAGGCCACGGTCGAATGGCACTGGTCGTGAGCGACGGCATCTACCGGGAGGAGTCCCTGCGTCGCTACCGGAGCAGGGCCAGGCGTGAGGACGTCCCGCTGACGGTGGGGACGGGCAGGCTGGTCGCGCTCTGGGCGGTCGTCGTGCTGCTGCTGGTCACGGCGGGCGTGTTCGCCCTGATGCTGTCGGAGCGGATGGGGGGCGGGACGTGAGACGCGTGCCCGTCGTACTGCAGAACACCGCGACCGAGTGCGGGGCCGCCTGCCTGGCGATGGTCCTGTCCTACCACGGCAGGCGCGTCTCCCTGCAGGAGATCAGCGACCGGCTCCAGATCGGCAGGGACGGCCTCAGCGCCAAGGCGCTGCGGGAGGGGGCCGTGGAGTGCGGCCTGAAGTCGCGGGCGTTCTCGCTGGCCCCGGCCGACCTGGAGCGGGTACCGCTGCCCGCGATCGTGCACTGGGAGTTCAAGCACTTCGTGGTCGTCGAGCGCTGGGCGCCGGACCGGGTCGACGTCGTCGATCCCGGGCTGGGCCGCCGCAGGCTCACCGCGGAGGAGTTCGACGAGGGCTTCACCGGCGTGCTGCTGGCCTTCGAACCGGGACCCGGTTTCGAGAAAGGCCGGTCGAGCGCGGGCGCCGCCTGGCGCCGCCGGTTCGTCCGGGCGCTGCTGGCCCGCAGGAAGGGCCTGCTCGCCCAGGTGGTCCTGGCCTCCCTGCTGCTGCAGCTTCTCGGTCTCGCGCTGCCGTTCTTCTCCGAGGCGCTGGTCGACCGGGTGCTGCCCTCCGGGGCGCGTGACCTGCTCCCGCTGATCGGCGTCGGGCTGGTGCTGGCCGCCGCGACCCAGCTCGCGGTCGGCTATCTCCGCTCGGTCCTGCTGGTGGCGATCAGGGCGAGCGCGGACGCCGAACTGACCGGCGGGGTGGTCTCCCATCTGGTCGCCCTGCCGTACCGCTATTTCGCGTTGCGCGGCAAGGGCGACCTGATGACGCGCGCGGGCAGTGTGGCGGTACTGCGCGACATGCTGACCGGGCAGGTCCTGTCGGCGCTGCTGGACGGGCCGCTCGCCCTGGGCTACATGGTCCTCGTCTTCGGCTGGGACGCGGTCATGGGGTTGTGCCTGCTCGGCTTCGCCGCGGCGCAGGTGCTGCTGCTGCTGGTCACGGCGCGTAAGGTCAGCCGCCTCACCCAGGAGGAGCTCAACGCCTTCTCCGCGACGCAGAGCCAGCTCATCCAGGCCATCGGCGGCATCGAGACGCTGAAGGCGTCGGGGGCCGAGCACCGGGCGGTCGAGCAGTGGTCGAGGCACTTCACCACCCAGCTCAACGCCGACATGCGGGGCGGCCTGGCCCAGGGGCTCCTGGAGGCCTCGCTCGGCACCCTGCGCCTGCTGGCCCCGCTCGCGCTGCTGTGGATCGGGGCGTGGCGGGTGCTCGACGGGGAGCTGACCCTGGGCGCGCTGCTCGCACTCAACGCCCTGGCGGGCGCCGCCCTCACCCCTCTCGGCTCGCTGATGGCGAGCCTGCAGGGGCTCCAGCAGGCGGGGGCGCACTTCGACCGGCTGTCCGACATCCTCGCCTCGGAGCCCGAGCAGGTCGCGGGCATCGAGGTGCTCAGGCTGCGCGGGTCGATCGAGTTGCACGGGGTGGGCTTCCGGCACGATCCCCGGGGGCCGTGGACGCTGCGCGGCATCTCGGTCTCGATCAGCCCGGGGCAGAAGGTCGCCCTGGTCGGTCCCTCGGGGGCGGGCAAGAGCACCCTGGCCAGGTTGCTGCTCGCCCTGCACACCCCCTCCGAGGGGCGGGTCAGCTACGACGGGGTGCCGCTGCCGGAGCTCAACCTCCGTTCGCTGCGGCGCCAGTTCGGCGTGGTCACCCAGGAGCCGTCGCTGTTCACCGGGTCGATCAGGGAGAACATCGCGCTCAACGCCCCGGACGCGCCGATGGAGCGGATCGTGCAGGCCGCCGAGCTGGCCTGCCTGCACGAGGAGATCTGCGCGATGCCCATGGGGTACGAGACGGTCCTCATGGAGGGAGGCGGCCTGTCGGGCGGTCAGCGGCAGCGGCTCGCGCTCGCCCGCGCGCTGCTCTCCCGGCCGAGGATCCTGCTGCTCGACGAGGCGACCAGCAATCTCGACAGCACGACGGAGGCGCGGATCGAGGCCAACCTCGGCTGGCTCACCCAGACGCGCATCGTGATCGCCCACCGGCTGAGCACCGTGAAGGACGCCGATCTCATCCTGGTGGTCGACCAGGGCGGGATCGTGGAGCGGGGCACCCATGAGGGCCTGCTGGCCAGGGGCGGACGCTACGCCGCCCTGATCGCCGCGCAGACCGAGAAGGCCGACGTCACGGGCTGATCCCGTACGGCCTCTGTTTGCCGTGCCCTGGTTGGGAGATGTCCGAAAACCCGGTTTTCCTATCGTTTATATGGGTATTTTTGGGGATAAAGCCTGGTTTGAGGATGTGGTGGTGTGTCGTACGACGTCGGGATCATCGGAGCCGGAGTCCACGGGGTCAGCGCGGCCTTCCACCTCGCGCGCAGGGGCGTCTCGACCGCCGTGTTCGACCGGAGCACCCCGGCCTCGGGGCCGACGGGGCGTTCGGGGGGCATCTGCCGGGCCTACTACACCGACGCCTTCCTCGCCGAGGTCGCCCGTGAGGGCATCGCGTTCCTGGCGGACTTCGGCGAACGGACGGGCGGGGGACAGTCGGGCTTCCGCCGTACCGGGGCGTTCTACCTGCACGGGCCCGGCGACGTCCTGGCGGCGCGCCAGGCGGCGGCGCGGCTGGGGCCCGGGGCGGAGATCGTCGGCCCCGAGGCCCTGCCCCACCTGGACACCGAGGGGGTCGCCGTCGCCGTGTGGGAGCCGGAGGCCGGTTACGCCGACCCCTTCGCCACCACGCTCGGCCTGGCCGAGGCGGCGCGCGGGCACGGGGCGGAACTCCACCTCAACCGGCCCGTGGTCGCCGTCGAGGAGGGCGTTCGAGGGGTGACCGTCACGACGGCCGACGGCGGCACGCACCACCTGGGCGCGCTGCTGGTGGCCGCGGGGCCGTGGACGGCGCCTCTGCTGCGGCCCCTCGGCGTCGATCTTCCGCTGACCGTCGAACGGCACGTCGTCGCGGTCATGGAGCACGACCCCGCCGACACGGCGGAGCTCGTGCCGTACGTGCTGATCGACGTCGCCGGAGGCCACTACTCGACCCCCCAGCCCCGCACGCAGTACCTCGTCGGCGGCGTGGTGGCGGCCTCCCCGGCCGACCCCGACGACTTCGAGCGCACGGCGGCCCCCGAGGAGAGGGCCGGGCTCGCCGCCGCCGCGGCCAGGCGTTCCCCCGCCCGCCGCAGGGCCGTACCCGCCGGGGGGTGGGCCTCGCTGTACGACGTCAGCCCCGACTGGCAGCCGGTGACGGGGCGGGTCACGGAACACGTCTACGTCGACGCCGGGACCAGTGGCCACGGGTTCAAGCTCGCCCCCGCCTGGGGGGAGCACGTGGCCGGGCTCATCCTCGATGAGGCCGACCCCCGGCTCGCGGCCTTCGCGCCGTCCAGGTTCGCGAGCGGGACCGGGCTGGCCGCGGGCTTCGGGGCCGCCAGGATCCTGGGCTGAGGGAGCGGGGCCGCCAGGGGCCAGGGACGGGGGGCGGAATACCCTCGACCGGTGAGAGTCCCGTGAGCGACAGGCCCCGTGAACGAGAGGCAGGGAAGGCCACCATGACCGCATACGCGGACGGAACCGATGTCGTCGAGGTCAGGGCGGTCGGCTGGGACGACATCGCGGCCGTCGCGTTGCGCGGGGCGATGACGGAGGAGATGGGGGCGAGATACGCCGACCGGGTGGCCGGCAACCCCGACTACCTGCCCCGCGGCATGAACGTCGAGGCGGACACCGTGGTCTACACCGGGGTCGCCTACGCCGGGGCCGACCTCCCCGTCGGCCACGTCGCGCTGCGCAGGCTCGGCGACGACCTGGAGCTCAAGCGGATGTTCGTCGCTCCCTCCCACCGGGGGACGGGTGTGGCTCGCGCGCTGATCACCGCCGCCGAGGAGGCCGCCCGCGCACTCGGCGCGCCGAGGATCGTCCTGCAGACCGGTGACCGCCAGCCGGACGCCGTGCGGCTGTACGAGCGGGAGGGGTACACCGCCATCCCGCTCTACGCGCCCTACGAGCGGCTCGCCGGTTCCCACTGCTTCGAGAAGCTCCTGCGCTGAGCCTCGGATGGGCCTCGGGCGAGGTCCGGTCACGGCACACGGCCGGTACGGCGGAGCGCTCCGCCGTACCGGCCGTGTGCCGTTCGTGTCCCGGCGGGCGGGACCCGGTGGGGGTCCCGCCCGCGGGTTCACCCGTGGGGCCCGTTACCGCGCCAGGGCCTCCGGGCTGTTGACGTAGACCCTGCCGAAGTCGACGAGCGGGGTGGCGAAGCCCCCGAAGTTACGCTCGACCTGGGCCTTCTCGGTCGCGTTCGGGTAGGGGTTGGTGCAGCTGGTGCCCGCGCTCGCGCCGGACATCAGGTCCGAGCACAGGCCGGTGCGCCGGTCGGGCAGTCCCAGCACGTGACCGATCTCGTGGGTGGCGATGCGCAGCGGGTTGTGGCCCTCGGAGGTGGCCTGCCTGCCCATCCAGATCGTGCCGCGGCCGAGGCTGGTCGGCTGGGTGCGAGGCCAGCCGTAGTCCGCGTACACGACGAAGTCGGCCGGGCTGCCGGCGACCAGCCGCACGTTGGTGACGCTGGAGTTCCACACCTGTGCCGCCTGGTCGATCGCGGAGCGGAACTCCGCGGCCCGGCTGGCGTCGTACCTGAGCACCCGCACGGCCACGGCCTCACCGGAGGTCGTCTGCGCCGTCCCCGCCTGCGCGGGGGAGACGGTCGCGAGGAAGGCGAGCCCGAGGACGAAGCCGACGGTCAGGCGCATGATTCTCAGCACTTCACTGATCTCCTCTGTCTGGGGGGTGGCTCGTGGAGACGAGCCGGGGAGGGGAGGAGAACGGTCAGCCGACCTTGAGGGTCAGCCCGTAGGTCTGCAGGATCTCGTTGACGGGCTGGAAGTAGGTCGTGCCGCCCGAGCTGCAGTTGCCCGAGCCGCCGGAGGTGACGCCCTGCGCCTGGCTGCCCGAGATGAACGAACCGCCCGAGTCGCCGGGCTCGGCGCAGACGTTGGTGCGGGTCACCTGGTAGACCGTGCCCTGGGAGTAGGTGACGGAGGTGTTGTGCTGCTGGATGGTCCCGCAGCGCCAGCCGGTGGTCGAGCCGGAGCGGCAGACGGAGGCGCCGACCGTGGCCTGGGTCGAGCCCTTGACGATGACGTTGGTGCCGCCCGACCTCACCCACGGCTGGGGGGTGGAGCCGGGGGTGGAGACCCAGGCGTAGTCGTTGCCGGGGAACGAGGAGCCCTGGAAGGTGCCCGACGGGCTGCTGGTGGTCTGGCCCGTCCTGCCGCAGTGGCCCGCGGTGACGAAGCCGGGGGTGCTTCCCTTGGTGACGGTGAATCCGATGCTGCACCGGCTGCCGCTGCCGATGTAGTACGGGTCACCTCCCCTGATGTTGGCGTAGGTCTGCGGCTGCTCCGCGGAGACCTGGACCCGTACGGCGTCACCGCTCACCCCGGCGGCGGACAGCAGGGCCTCGCCCGCCTCCCGCCGGCCGGTGACCACGACGACGCTGTTGGTCGGCAGGTCCACGTACCACAGGGAGGCGCCGGCCCTGGCCTGGGCGGGTGCCTGGTCCAGGCGTGCCTTGAGCGCGTCGAGCTGGGCCAGGGAACGGCCGACGACCACGGGCTGGGCGCCCTTGGCCCGGATGGCGGAGACCGCCGTCGCGTCGCTGGTGGCGACGAGGAGCTGGGTGGCGTCGGCGTTGAGCCAGGAGCCGGCGTATCCGTCGCCGAGTGTCGTGCTCAGAAGGGCCTCGGTGCTCGCCGCGCGGGCCTCGTTGGCCAGCCGGGTGACGGCCTGCTCCGCGGTGAGGCCGAGGTCGCGCTGGAGTGCCTCGATCATCGAGGGGGCGGGTTGCGCGGCCGGCTGGGCGGTGGCGGGGGAGACGGTGGCCACCACACAGAGGGCGGCGACGGCGGCGCCGGACAGGAGAGAACGCTTACTCAACATATGCACTCCTTGTGAGGGGTGCTGTCAAAATATTTGTCAGGGCATGACTGAGCAATGTGGCAAAAACTCCCTACCGCAGTGGTATGACGTCACCGCGTTATGACCCCTGCTCAGCGGGGGCAGACAGCGCCATCCGCGTGCCTTCTGGGCCCGATCGGCGGTCTCGTGCGGACGGCGCGGTCCCGGCGAGGTAGGGCTCGCCGGGACCGGCCCGGGTCTGACGGGACGAGCCGTCCCCCCGAGGGCTGCCCGTCTCGCCGTCGTCCTCCTCCCACCGTCCGCGGGGAGTCCGCGAACGTCTCTCCGCGGGGTGAGGCGACCGAAACGGCGAACGTGTGATCGTCGCCGGTTGTTCCCGCGCGGGGCGATTCCCGGACGAGTCTCGGGTGGAAAACAGGGCTATATCCCCCGATGGGTGATGATTCCTGACAACGATCACGTGGGGGAGCGTCAAACCGCCGGTCCTGGGCCAGGCGGAACCCCCGGGGATAGATTGCTTGACTCACGGATTCCACGGATTCCGCGCCCGGCACGGTCCAGGGCGTTCCGTCCGGCGGCCACAGGAGGATGCGCGCGATGACCCACCAGCCTGCCGAGGACGGCGAGATCGGGCTGGAAGAGGAGTTGCCGCTCCCGCGGCGTCTCGAAGCGCCCCGCTGCCCGGAGACCGAGTCGGGACGCCGGTGCGTCCTGCCCGTCGACCACGAGCTCGGGCACGTCTACCCGCACCGCAAGGCCGGCTGACCGATCACGGTCGTAGCCGCCCGTGGTTCGTCTACGGTCGCCTACAGCCGCCGCAGCGCGGGCAGCAGCTCCCTGGCCGACCAGTCGAGGAACTCCCGCTGGTGCTCGTGACCGATCTGGACCAGCGCGACGTGGGTGAAGCCCGCCTCGGTGTAGCGGCGCACCGCCTCGACGACCGCGTCCACGTCCGGGCCGCACGGCACCTTCCCGGCCACGTCCTCGGGGCGTACGGTCTGCGCGGCGGCGGCGAAGTTGACCGGAGCGGGCAGCTCGGCCATGACCTTCCAGCCCGTGACCGACCAGCGCCACAGCCGGTGGGCCCGCTCCTTGGCCGCCTCGGCGTCCCGGTCGTAGGAGAGGGCGAGCTGGCCGTAGACCGGCTTGCCCCGCCCTCCGGCGGCGGAGAAGAGGCCGACCAGGTCCGCGTCGGGGTCGACCGCGACGAGCGCGTCGCCGTACTCGGCGGCGATCTCCCCCGAGCGGCCGCCGGAGGCGGCGATCGCGATCGGCACGGGATCGTCGGGCAGGTCGAACAACCTGGCCGAGTCGACGTCGAAGTACTCGCCGTGATAGGTCGTGTAGCGCCCCTCGAACAGCTCCCTGATGATCTCCACGGCCTCGCGGAACATCTCGTGCCGGGTGTCGGCGGGCGGCCACCCCTGGCCGATCACGTGCTCGTTGAGGTTCTCGCCCGCGCCCAGGCCGAGCGTGAAACGCCCCCGGGTCAGCGCCCCCATCGTGGCGGCCTTCTGCGCCACGACCGCGGGGTGGTAACGCATGATCGGGCAGGTCACGTACGTCATCAGCGGCAGCCGCTCGGTGGCGCGCGCCGCCGCGCCGAGCACCGACCAGGCGTACGGCGAGTGCCCCATCTCCTCAAGCCACGGGAAGTAGTGGTCGGAGATGACCGCGTAGTCGAACCCCGCCCGTTCGGCCTCGGCGACGTCGTCGACGAGCTGCCCGGGGGGAGTCTGCTCGCACATCATCGTGTAACCGATCTCCACCATGTCCGGGTCCCTACCCTCCCTTTCGCGGGACTCGCCGGAAAGGGGGAGATCTGGGCGTTCTTTGCCGTACGGCGGGCCGGCGCCCCGTCGAATAGCATGTGACCGCGCCTGAACGGCGGGCCACCAGGACGAGAAGGACGGAACGGGTCTTCCATGTTCGACGACAAGACACAGGAGACCCTCAGGCGTCTGCTCGACCTCGCCGGGCACCCCTCGACCCCGGAGCCGGAGCGGGCCCTGGCGGTGGCGAGGATCAGGGCGCTCGTCATGGTCCCCGAGGGAGACGCCAGGCGCGCGCCGGTCACCACGGCCATGGACGCCGACATCCTCAGGAGGATCAGGCCGCTGGTCCGCGGGGTCGAGGAGGACACGGTCGAGGAGGTCCACGGCGACCTGTACGCCTTCGGCACCCGCCACCGGGTGATCGGCGAGGTCGCCGACGAGATGGCCCGCGCGCTCGAACGCTGGAGCGAGGTCGTCCCGGAGCGGCGGCACCGTCACGAGGAGGCGGTGCGTACGGCCGCCACGAAGCTCACCTATCTCCTGGAGCGTCGTGACCTGCTGCGCAGGCCCGGATGGCGCGCCCGCACACGCTAGGCGGCGTTCAGGCCGGGGGGACGCGCACCTCGACCGTCCTGCCGTCCGGGTCGTGGAACAGGTGACGGCCGGGGGTGAGCGCGGTGCCGTCCAGGGTCAGGCCGGGATCGACGGTGAACCCGAGGCGCAGCGCGCCGGTCGTGCGCCGCGGTGACGACGGATAGATCTCGAAGACGGTCCCGTCGCCGAGCACTGCGGCGTAGTGCGCGGGCCCCGTCCCGTGTCGTTCACCCCGGAGTTCGAGTCCGAGGGAGGCGTAGAAGGCGCGACAGGCCTCCAGGGCGGGGGTGTAGATCACGATCAGGGTGGATCTGGGTGCCATGCCGTCTCCTCGCGGGGTCGAACGCGGGACCGAATGTGAGGGGCGGGTCTCGGTGGCACCGACCAGGCTGTCGGACGCCGTTGTCAGAACAGCCGGTCAAGGTGACCAGGTGGATTGGCCAGGTGGGGGATCGTCAGATCAGGCCGAGGGAGAGCATCGCGTCCGCGACCCTCTTGAATCCGTCGATGTTGGCGCCGGCCACGTAGTCGCCCGGCATGCCGTACTCGGCGGCGGTGTTCAGGCAACGGGAGTGGATGTCCCGCATGATCTGCTGCAGGCGGTTCTCGGAGAACTCGAAGGTCCACGAGTCGCGGCTGGCGTTCTGCTGCATCTCGAGGGCGCTGGTCGCGACCCCGCCCGCGTTGGCGGCCTTGCCCGGGCCGAAGGCGACGCCCGCCTCCTGGAAGATGCGGATGCCCTCCGGCGTCGTGGGCATGTTGGCGCCCTCGCCGACGGCGACGCAGCCGTTGCCGACGAGCAGCCCGGCGTCGCGGCCGGTGATCTCGTTCTGGGTCGCCGAGGGCATCGCCACCTCGCAGGGCACCTCCCAGATGCTCCTGCCGGAGACGAAGACGGCCTGGGAGCCCCTGCGCTCGGCGTAGACGTTCATCCGCTGGCGCTCGACCTGCTTGACCTGCTTGAGCAGGTCGAGGTCGATGCCCTTCTCGTCGACGACGTAGCCGGAGGAGTCGGAGCAGGCGACCACGACGCCGCCGAGCTGCCGGATCTTCTCGATCGTGTAGACGGCGACGTTGCCGGACCCGGAGACCACGACGCGCTTGCCGTCGAACGACGTGCCACGGGCCTTCAGCATCTCGTCGACGAAGAAGGCGCAGCCGTACCCGGTGGCCTCGGTGCGCACCTGCGCGCCGCCGTAGCTGAGTCCCTTGCCGGTGATGACGCCGGACTCGTAACGGTTGGTGATGCGCTTGTACTGGCCGAACAGGTAGCCGACCTCGCGTCCGCCGACGCCGATGTCACCGGCGGGCACGTCGGTGTACTCACCGATGTGGCGGTACAGCTCCGTCATGAAGCTCTGGCAGAAGCGCATGATCTCGCGCTCGGAACGGCCCTTGGGGTCGAAGTCGGAGCCGCCCTTACCGCCGCCGATCGGCAGGCCGGTCAGGCTGTTCTTGAAGATCTGCTCGAAGCCGAGGAACTTGACGATGCCGAGGTAGACGGACGGGTGGAAGCGCAGCCCGCCCTTGTAGGGGCCGAGGGCGCTGTTGAACTCGACCCGGAAGCCCCGGTTGATGTGGACCTCGCCCCGGTCGTCCTCCCACGGGACCCGGAAGATGATCTGCCGTTCCGGCTCGCAGATCCGCTCGATGATCTTCGACTCGGCGTACTCGGGGTGCTTGCCGAGCACCGGGCCGATGCTCTCCAGGACCTCACGGACGGCCTGGTGGAACTCGATCTCGCCCGGGTTACGCCGGAGCACGTTCTCGTAGATCGACGACAGTCGTTCGTGCAGCATCAGATTTGTCCCCTGCCTTTCGTAGGCGCATTCCTGCGCCCCACCTTAGGGGGAGGTGTCCGGAGCGTCCGAATCGGCCTCCCTGGGTACGCGACCGCCACCCGCTCCGTGGGCGGCGGTCACGCCCGGGGCCCTCAGGGGCGCAGGACGATCTTCCCCGTCGTACGGCGGGCCAGGAGGTCCTCGATCGCCGTCCTGGCGTCGGAGAGCGCGTACTCACCGCCCGCGATCGGCCGGATGCGGCCGGTCCCGGTGAGTTCGAGCAGTTCGCTGAGCTGTGCCTGGTAGCCCCCCGGCCTGGCGAACACCGGCCGGATCCAGAAGCCCGCGACCGCGATGTTGGCCTCCAGCAGGCGGCCGACGTCGACCGGGCTCGGGTCCCGGTGCGAGGCGGTGCCGTAGCTGATCAGGCGGCCGAACTCGGCGACCGCGCCGAGCGCGGCGTCGAAGACGTCGCCGCCGACCGCGTCCAGGATCACGTCGGCCCGCTCACCCAGGTTGGCCTCGATCACCCGCTCCGCGTAGCCCTCGGCCGAACCGTCGACGGCCGCGTCCGCGCCCAGGCTCAGCGCCAGTTCGAGCTTCTCCGGGGTGGAGGCGGTCGCGATCACCCTGCCCGCGCCCAGTTCCCTGGCGAGCTGGACCGCGAGGTGGCCGACGCCGCCGGCGGCCGAGTTCACCACGACGCTCTCGCCCTTGCGGACCCGTGCCGCCGTGCCCAGCAGGTGCCAGGCGGTCAGGCCCTGTACCAGCAGCGCGAGGGCCTCGCCCGCGACGGCCTCCTCGGGCAGGTCGACGACGTCCTCCAGCTTGATCAGGGCCTTGCTCGCGTAGGCCTGCTTGGCCAGGCCCATGACACGGCGGCCGTCCGAGGTCCGTCCCACGACCTCGCTACCGGGGATGAACGGCAGGTCAGGGGAGAGGTAGGTCCCGGCGATCCGCTCGGCGTCGGCGTAGTTCACCCCCGCGGCCTCGACGTCCACCAGGATCTCGTCCGGCCCGGGAACCGGGTCGGGCACCTCGGACTCGATCAGCGTCTCGGGACCGCCGAGCCGGGTGATCTGGATGGCGCGCATGAATGTCCTCTGGTTCGTCGGTTGGTTGTGCCGGTCAGCGTAGGAAGCGCCACGAGCGGGAACCAGGGGCCCGGGTTCATGAGATCGTTTTTTCCATGAGAGGCCTTCATATAACGTCTGCGACGTGACCAACGAGGATCTGACGCCAAGTGAACTGCGCGTTCTGGTCGCCGTCGAGAGCCGGCACGGCTTCTCCGCGGCCGCGGTCGAGCTCGGTCTCACCCAGTCCGCGGTCTCCCATGCCGTGAGGGCCGCAGAACGCAAGATGGGCACGGTGCTGTTCCGGCGCGGGCGAAACGGAGCACGGCCGACGGCGGCGGGGGCGGCGGCCGTCGGGCACGCCCGGCGCATCCTGCGGCTCATGGACGTCATGAAGGCCGAGACGCACGCGGCCTCCGCGGGGGAGACGACGGGGACCATCAGGGTCGCGGCCTTCCGCAGCGCGGCCTTCCACCTGCTGCCCGTCGTGCTCGCGCGCTTCGCCAGGCGCTACCCGAAGGTCACGGTCGACGTCCGCATCGTGCCGGAGCTCGGCAGGGGCATCGCCGGGGAGGTGCTGGACGGCCGGGCCGATCTCGGCATCGCCACGCTTCCCTCCCGGGTCGACGGGCTGGTCGGCCGTGACCTGTTCGCCGAGCCGTACGTGCTGGCCTATCCCGCCGGGCACCCCTGCCCGCGCAGCCTGCCGATGATCGACTGGCACGAGAACTGCTCGGCCGAGACCAGGCTGTGGCTGGCCAGGCAGGCCTGGATCCCGCCGGGCGACATCCAGGTCGAGGACGACGGCGTCGTGGTCTCCATGGTGGGCTACGGCCTCGGCGCCGCCATCGTGCCGAGGCTGACCCTCGTGGACGCGCCGCCGAAGGTCGCGATGGAGAAGCTCGGCGAGGACCCGCCGATGCGGCACGTCGGCTACGTCTCCACCTCGGAGATGCTCGGCTCCGCCGTCGTCCGCGACCTGGTCGGCGAGCTGCGGGCCCACTGCGCGGAACGGTTCGCCGCGGTGGGCTGAACCTCAGCGCCCCGGGGAGGGCCAGGCGTTGGGGCGGCAGCCGTACAGGGACTTGGTCTGCTGGAGCATCACCGGGGCCCGCCTGCCCGGTCCCGGGCAGCGCGCGTGGCCATGGCCGAGCCCGTGTCCGACCTCGTGGTTGACGACGTACTCGCGGTAGGAGGCGACGTCACGGCCGTAGCCCCGCGCACCCGCGTTCCAGCGCCTGGCGTTGATGACCGCGCGCCCGTGGTTCCAGCACGACAGCGCGCCGAAGGTGATCAACGGCCTGCACATGCGGTCGGTCATCGCGGGGCTGGACAGCGCGACCCTGATCCGCGCCGGGCCGCGCCGTACCCGCTGGAACCGGAACCCCCAGCTCCTGCGGTCGTTGAGAACGCGGTGCACCTCGTCGGCGAACTCCTGTCCGTCGAAGGGCAGCCCGCGCTCGACCTCGACGACGTACCGGATCACCTTGCCCGCCCGGCGTCCCCCGGGCGGCGGGGGAGGGGCGGCCTCACTCGTGACGACGCGGTAGCGGCCCCCGGCCGAGGCGGGCACGGAGACCCGCGCGGGCTGGCGGCGTCCGTTGGCCAGCAGGAACGTCCGCTCGGGATCCGTCCGGCGCGCGGGCTCGGTCGGGGTCGGGGGAGGCGTGGGAGTCGGGGACGGGACAGGGGTCGCCTCCGGGACCGTCGCTCCGTCCGCCAGGGGAGGGGCGGGCTCGTCGCGGTCCGGGACGGGGTGACCGGTCAGCACGGCACCGCTCCCGATCGCGAGCGTGGCCGAGATGCCGACGGCAAGGGCCCACAAAAAGGGCTTACGCTCGCTAAGCCTGATATTCCTCGACATAGGCCGTAAACCATATTACTCATCGGCACCTCTCTCACCTCGGAAGGCGGAAGCCGCCGGGGCCCCGGAGGGGCCGTCAGCGGCCGGAGGCGTTCCCCTCCCGCGGCTCTCACGGGGGACGGATTAACGGCATATTCAGATCTGGGAAATATGTCCGGCAATGGGGCTTCTCTGGGCGGAGTGGCCGCGGCGTCATACCCGCCGGTTCAGGGCGTGCCGGGAATCCGGGACGATGGTCATGCTCGGACCTTTTCCTCGGGCCTTGCGGCACCCGCCCACGTCGCCGCCGACAGCCACGTCAGTGACGCGCAGCCCAGCAGGTGGACCACGCCGGTAAGCGGTGTGTCGGGCAGCGGCGCCAGTACGGCGAGCAGCGGCAGGAAGAACCCGTAGCCCGCGGCGGCGGGCCAGGGCAGCACCCGGGCTCTGAGCATCGAGAGGCCGAACAGGGCGACACCGGCGACGAACACGACGACGGAGCCGAGCAACGCCGGCCTGGCCGGCCCCTCCAGCACCAGGGCGGCCGTGCTCTCGTCAAGGAAGAAGACCACCAGGTTCAGCGAGAACGCGACGCCGGCGAACAGCCCGAGACCCACGACGTTCACCGCGTACGCGATCGCCCCCAGCCGCCCGGCCGCGGCACACTGCCGCAGGTGGAACGCGGTGACCGCCGGGGCGGCGAAGGCGGCTCCGATCCCCGCGACGAAGCTCGTCGCGGGTGTCTCGCCGGTGAAGGGCTCGATCGCCCCCGGTATGCCGAGGGAGAGGCCGGTCAGCATCCCGCAGATCGCGCCGAAGCGCAGCAACCAGGAGATGGACATGTGAAGAGCTCCTTTTCGTGTGAGCCGATGGGTTTTCCGCGTGGACCGACGACGCCCGGACGATGTCGGGACGGCTCTCCGGCCGAAGGCGCCGCCTACGGACGAGACGACCGTAGGAACGGCGCGATCCGGCGTGGAAGTGCCGTGGGTACCGGTGAACGCGTCCGGAGGTCATGGTTCGCGGACGTACCGGTGCCGTCCGGCACGTGCCGGACGGCCAATGTGAGGACGGCCGGGGGACGGATGCCCGGTGGCGGCGTACGCTGCCGGAGACGGCCCCTGTCCGGCCGCATCGTGATCGTTCGGAGGTGGGTGATGGCTCCTTCGCGGGCCGCGCCTGTGACGGGCGGGCATGTCCGCGCAGGACGGCGGGGGAGCGGGTTCGCCTGGCCTGTGCCGTGGGTGTCGTCCACGCTCTACGTCTCGGTGCTCGCCGGCGGCGTCTACTACGACGTGGCCGGGGCGGGGCAGGGCGAGCCGGCGCGGACGGCCGTCTTCGCCGGCGGTCTCGTCGCGCTGCTCGTTCTCGACGTCACCGGACGGCACCGCCTCGACGCCAGGCGGCCCGCCAGGTCGGCGCTCGCGCTGCTCGCCGTACGCCTGGGACTGTTCGCCCTGGTCACGCTCTTCGACGGCTCCGGGCTCTCCCGCGCCCTGTTCCTGCTGGTGCCGTTCACGGCGTACTTCGCCTTCGGGCGCAGAGCGGGTGTCACGCTGGGGGTGGCGTGCCTCGGGGTGCTGGTCACGGTGTTCACGGTGACCGCCCCTGGCTGGTACACGCGGGCGGAGTACATCTCGGACCTGCTCATGTTCGCCCTCGGACTGGTCCTCGTCGTCTCGACGGCCGAGGTCGCCGTGGGCGAACAGGAAGGAAGGGCACGGCTTGAGCTCACCTTGAGGGAGCTTGAGGAGTCCCACCGTCTGCTCACGGCCTACGCCGGTCAGGTCGCCGAGTTGTCCACCACGATGGAACGGACCCGGCTGGCCAGGGACATCCACGACAGCCTCGGCCACCACCTGACCGTGATCTCCATCCAGTTGGAGAAGGCGTCCGCCTTCCGCGACCTGGACGGCGCCGCCGCCGACCGGGCGCTCGCCGACGCCCGGCGGGCGGCCAGACGCGCCCTTGAGGAGGTGCGCGGGGCGGTGCGGGCGGCACGCGCGCAGACGCGGCACTTCTCGCTGTCGGAGGCTCTCGCCGAGCTGGCGGGGTACGACGACGGCGGGCGCCCGGTGGTCACCCTCGAACTCACCGGCCAGGAGGACGGCTACGGCGCCGCGGAACTCGCCGCCCTCTACCGGGCCGCACAGGAGTGTCTGACCAACGCCCGCAGGCACGGCGACGCGGACCGTGTGTCGATCTCGGTGGCGTTCGGCGAGTCGTCGGCGCGGCTCGTCGTCACCGACGACGGAGAGGGTTTCTCCCCGTCGGCGGGGCGGGACGGGTTCGGCCTGCTCGGCATGCGGGAGCGTGCCCGCCTCCTCGGCGGGGCGTTCGACGTCAGGAGCGGCAGGGGAACGGGAACGGTGGTCACCGTGACGATTCCCCGGCGCGTGGAGACCGTCGGATGAGTCACGACGATCCGGGGAACGGGGAAGCCGGTGGAACCGTACGGGTACTCGTGGTCGACGACCAGGAACTGGTCCGTGAGGGGATCGCCTCCCTGCTCGGTATCCAACCCGGCCTGACCGTGGTCGGGACCGCGAGAGACGGTCAGGAGGCGATCCGCCGAGCCCTGGAGCTCGAGCCGGACGTGGTCCTGATGGACGTCAGGATGCCCGGGGCCGACGGCGTCGAGGCGGTGGCGGTCCTGCGTCAGCGGATGCCCCGCTGCCGCGTCGTCATGCTGACCACCTTCGACGACGAGGAGTACGTTGTGCGGGCGCTCGCGGCCGGAGCGGCGGGCTATCTCCTGAAGGATCTGCCCGCCGCCGACCTCGCCGGTGCCGTCCGGCTGGCCGGCGCCGGCGTCACCCAGCTCGACTCCTCCGTCGCCAGACGATTGGCGTCCACGCTGGCGTGCGCGAGGGAGGTGCCCACAGCGGTGAAGACGGGGACGGGTGGGGAAGCGGCCGCGCTGACCGGCCGTGAGGTCGAGGTGCTGCGTCTCGTCGCGGTCGGCGCGACCAACAGGGAGATCGCCTCCCGCCTGTTCCTGAGCGAGGGCACGGTCAAGAACCACATCTCACGGATCCTCGGCAGGCTCGGTCTGCGCGACCGGACCCAGGCCGCTCTCCACGCACGCGATCACGGCCTGATCTGACGAACCGGTTCAGCCGCTCTTGCGGCGGAAGGAACGCTTCCCCGAGACGGGGCCGTGGGCGCCGTGGATCTTCGACGCTCCCTTGCCCCTGCCGCCCGAGGCCGCGTCCGCCTGGGCGGACTTCTTGCGCTCCAGAGCCTCGCGGAACCTGCGCCTGAGCTCGTCGTCGGTGCTTTCGGATCCCTCGGGACCCGGCGTGACGTCGGACATACGGACCTCCTGGATCTGGCCGAGCGGGATCATCATCCTCTCACGGCGGCCGTCCCGGCTCAGTGCACCCCCATGGCCATCAGCACCAGCAGGCCCAGGAGATGACCGACCACGACGAACACGATGACGAAGAGGAAGACGAACCTCGCGGGCCCGTGCTCGAAGTGCTTACCCTCCCGGAGGGCGGGGCGCCCGGCCTGACGCTCGGCGATGCGCTCCTCGATCGTCTTGCCGTGAAACATGAGACTTCCTCTCGTCGCCCGCCGGCGGTTGGCACAACAATGATTTGTGCACCAACTATCGTACTGTGAGGGTCGGGAGGTGTCGTGACCGATGTGACCGATGTCCTAAGCCTGGACCGGCAGGTGTGCTTCGCCCTTGCCGTCGCCTCGCGCGCCGTCAACGGTGTGTACCGGCCGCTGCTGCAGCCGATGGGGCTGACCCACCCCCAGTATCTGGTGATGCTGGCCCTGTGGGAGCACGCGCCGCTGTCGGTGAAGGAGCTGAGCAAGCTACTGCAACTCGACCCCGGTACGCTGTCACCGCTCCTCAAGCGTCTTGAGGCGATCGGTTACGTCCGGCGGCAGCGGGACAGCCAGGACGAGCGCGTCCTGCTGGTCAGGCTCAGCCGGAGGGGCCGGGAACTGAGGAGCGAAGCTGAGAGGATTCCGTCGTCCGTGGTCGAACGCCTGGGTATGCCCCTGGAGGAGCTGCAGGAGCTCCACCGGTCGCTGACCCGTGTGATCGCCGCCGCGAACGACGCGCCTCACTGATCCACGGAGAGGAACAGGAGAAAGGCTCATGGCTGGAAGCCACGGAGGAAGCCCCAAGTCTTGGCTTGCGGTGATCGTCATTCTGATCGGGTTCACCGTCGGCGGTGTGGCCCTGTGCCTGGGCCCCAACTGGACCCTGTTCTGGGTGGGCGCCGGGATCATCGCGGTCGGCGGCGTGATCGCCCTGGTGGTCGACATCTTCTCCGACGTGATCATCGACGCCCCCCGGGTGTCCCAGGACAACCACAGCTGATCGAGACACCGGTTCACCCCCTCCGCGGAGCGTTCTCGGCGGAAGGGGAGAGCTCGGACCCGGCGTCCCATGACCTCGCCGTACGGCCGTGCGGCGGGACACGAGACGGGCGGGAAAACGTGTAACGGTGACCGACGGTCACCGGATGCGCTCTCATGGTTACCCGGCTGGAGTTTCCGCCGAGGTAACCGGAGGCAGGGCGCCCATGTCGCGCGATCGGACCCGTCACCTTTACGCCGCCGTTCTCCTGGCGACGGCCGCCGGCGCCGTCGTGGGGCTGGTGGCCCCGGAGACGGCCAGGGCGCTCGCCCCGCTGGGCACCGCCTTCGTCGCGCTGGTCAAGATGATGATCGGCCCCGTCGTGTTCCTCGGCGTCGTGCTCGGTGTGGGGTCGGTCGCGGGCACGGCCAGGGTCGGCCGGATCGGCGGCCTGGCGCTCGCCTACTTCCTCGTCATGTCGGTTGTCGCGCTGGCCTTCGGACTGGCCGCGGGCAACCTGGTCAACCCGGGCCGGGGCCTGCGCCTGGCCGGGGGAGCGCACCCGGCCGCCGTGCCCGCGACGGAGGCGGAGGACCTGACGACCTTCCTGCTCGGGATCATCCCGGACACCCCGGTCTCCGCGTTCACCGAGGGGCGGGTGCTGCAGGTCCTGCTGGTCGCGCTGCTCACCGGTTTCGCCCTGCAGGCCATGGGAGAGCGCGGGGCGGCACCGCTGGCCGCCGCCGGGCACCTGCACGCGCTCGTGCTGCGCGTCCTCTCCATGATCATGTGGGCCGCCCCGGCCGGGGCCCTCGGCGCGACGGCCGCCGTCGTCGGCGCGACCGGCGTGGCCGCGCTCGGGAGCCTCGCCGCCGTGGTCGCCTGCTTCTACGCGACCTGTCTGCTTTTCGTGCTGGCCGTGCTGGGGCCGTTGCTGTGGTTGGTGACCAGGGTCGGCCTGTTGTCGCTGCTGCGCTATCTCGGCGGGGAACTGCTGCTGGTGCTGTCCACCTCCTCCTCGGAGACCGCGCTGCCCCGGCTGATCGCCAAGCTGGAGCACCTCGGGGTGAGCCGCGCCGTGGCCGGGGTCACGGTGCCGACCGGTTACTCGTTCAACCTGGACGGCACGGCCGTCTATCTGACGATGGCCACCCTGTTCGTCGCGGGCGCCACCGGTGTCTCCCTTCCTCCGGGGGAGCAGGTGTCGCTGCTGGTGTTCATGCTCGTGGCCTCAAAGGGGGCGGCCGGGGTCACCGGGGCGGGCCTGGCGACCCTCGCGGGCGGGTTGCGGTCGCACCGTCCCGACCTGGCCGACGGGGTCGGGCTGCTCGTCGGCGTCGACCGTTTCATGTCGGAGGCCCGCGCGCTGACCAACTTCACGGGCAACGCGGTGGCCGCCGTCCTGGTCGGGGCGTGGACCGGAGGGTTCGACAGGGCGCGCGCGGCGCTGGTGCTGTCCGGGGGCGCGCCGTTCGACGAGGCCGGTGATCGGGCCCCCGTCCGGCCGGAGGGTGTGTCCACGGGGCACGAGGCGCTGGAGCGCGACGACAGAGTGGGCTGATCCCACACGGACACTTCACCATCGACCCCCGTCCTTTATGGGTGATGTGTCCGAAATGGGGTGTTTTTATGGCGTGGGCCGGGGATCATGAGCAGAAGACCTGCCGGACCGTCCTGTCCCGTCTGCCGTACCGGCCTGGGAGAGCCGTGGGGAGAGGACGGCCGGGCCGGGCGTACCCTCCGGCGCCCATCGGTGTCGTCGTTTCCGTTCCGCCCCGTGCCCCGGCGCGGGGCGGAAGAAGAGGAGGGGCCGTGAAGTTCATCGAATCGGCCAGGCCGTACGTCTTCGCCCTGTTCCGCCTTGTCGTCGGACTGCTCTTCACCTGCAACGGGGCCGCCAAGCTCTTCGGGGTTCTCGGCGGTGGGGCGCTGCCCTTCGGCTCATGGCCCGGGTGGTACGCGGGTGTCGTCGAACTCGTCGGAGGGGTTCTCGTCATGGCCGGGCTCGGTACCCGGATCGCGGCGTTGATCTGTTCGGGGGAGATGGCCTACGCGTACTTCGTCGTCCACCAGCCGCAGGCCCTGTGGCCGATACAGAACGGCGGTGAGCTGTCGGCCCTCTACGCCTGGGCGTTCCTGCTGATCGCGATCGTGGGGCCGGGGGCGTGGGCGCTCGAAACCGTTTCGGCCCGCACCCGGGTCAGGGACCGTGGGGACGCGCGCCCGGCGGAACCGTCGGAGAACCCGCTGACGACCCTCTGAGCCGACCGGCGGTTTCCCGGGGCCCGCGTTCCCGGGAAACCGCCGCGCTCCCGTCTCAGCCTCCGTTCAGGACCTCACGCAGCCGGGGGGCGAAGCCCGCCGGGTCGTCGACGAAGGCGATGTGGCCGCCGGGGAAGACCGTCGGCTCCGTGCCGAGCGCCGTGGCGAGCGCGGCCGAGGTGAGGTCGCAGAACTGACCCGCCGAGTCCTGCCCGACGCCGACCACGACGCGGACCGGCCCGTCGCGCAGGGCCGCGATGTCGGGCCGCCAGCGGGTGGTCTCCCGCATCTCGTGCAGGAACCAGAAGCGCTCGTCGGCCACCTGCCGGGGGTCGCGCTCGGCGGGCGCGCCGGGCTCCTCGCCGGACTCCTCGTCGGGGGACGGCGGGATGTTGGCGTTGACCAGGAACTTGACCCAGGCTCCCCCGACGTCGCCCGAGGCGTAGGTGGCGATGATGTCCTCGACCGCGGCGTCCCGCCCGGCGGGGTCGTCGAGCACGTGGTTCAGCGGGGCCTCGTGCGCGATCACGGTGTGCACCCGCTCGGGGTGGGCGACGGCGAGCGCCAGCGCGGTGACGGCGCCGCCGCTCGAACCGAAGACCGCGGCAGGGCCCCGGCCGAGGTGCTCCAGGAGCAGGGAGAGGTCGTCGGCGCGCAGCCCGGGGGTGGAGTCCTGCTCGGGGACGTCCAGGACACTGCGGTTGAGCCCCCGGGGGTCGGTGGTGAGCACGGTGTGGTCGGCGGCGAGCAGGTCCGCCAGCGGCGCGAAGAACGTGGCGTCCATCGGGGCGCCGACGAGCGCCACCAGGGGGCCCTCGCCCCGTACCTCGTAGTGCAGCGTGGCGTCGGAGACCCTGAGGGTCCCGGTGGTGACGGTCGTCGTGTGGTTCATCGGATCTCCTGTGATGCCGGCCTGAGGTTTTCGGTCGAAGAAGAAGACCCCGGCGGTGGGGCAGAATCGTCGCCTGTGAGGGAAGTTTTTTCCGGACAAGGGGAGACATCCACCGGCGACCCCGACCTGGTGCGGGCGCGCGGTGGAGACGACGCCGCGTTCACCCGCCTCGTGCGGCCGTTGCGCGGCGAGTTGCACGCGCACTGCTACCGGATGCTCGGTTCCCCCCACGACGCCGACGACGCGCTCCAGGACGCCCTGCTGCGCGCCTGGCGGGGGCTGGCGCGCTTCGAGGGACGTGGTTCGCTGCGCTCCTGGCTCTACACCGTGGCCACCCGGACCTGCCTGGACATCGTCGAGGCCCGCGGCAGGCGGGCCCTGCCCGTCGACCTCGGCCCGTCGAGCGATCGGGTCGTCGCCGGGGACGTCCCGCGCACCGACATCGCCTGGCTCGGCCCCTACCCGGACGCGGACCTTCCCGAGGGGCCCGCCGGGCGTTACGAGCGGCGCGAGGCCGTCGAACTCGCCTTCGTCGCCGCCCTGCAGCACCTGCCGGGCAACCAGCGGGCGGCGCTGCTGCTGTTCGAGGTGCTCGGATTCTCCGCCGCCGAGATCGCCGAGACGATGAACACCTCGGCCACCTCCGTGAACTCCGCCCTGGCGCGGGCCCGCCGGGTCGTCGCGGAGCGGGTCCCCTCCGTCACCCAGCAGCGGACGCTGCGCCGGATCGGCGACGCCCGGGTGAGGGAGATCGTCGCGGGATACTCCGCCGCGCTGGAACGCGGTGACGCCGACGCCCTGGTCGCGCTGCTCACCGAGGACGTCACCTGGTCGATGCCGCCCATGACGCACTGGTACCGAGGCGTCGAGGCCGTCATGGACTTCGCCGTACGGCTGCCGCTGACCTCGTGCGGAAGCTGGCGGCATCTGCCGGTCGGGGCGAACGGCCAGCCCGGTGTGGCCGGTTACCTGTGGGACGAGGAGGCGGGGGCGCACCTCGGCTGGTCGATCGACGTGCTGACCCTGCGTGACGACCGGATCGAGGAGGTAACCTCCTTCGTCGGCTCCGGCCACTTCGAGAGATTCGGGCTGCCCGCCTCCCTGCCCTGACCCGCCCGAGAGGGCACGGCCTCACCGTGACCCCGCGGTCTCACCTGGCCCGCGGTCTCACTTGGCTCCGGTCCTGGCCCCGGCGAGGTAGATCCGCCTGGCCAGGGCGGTGGTCTGCGCGGTCGAGCGGCTCCAGGTGGCCGTCGAGGGGTGGGCGGTGAGCAGCGCCATGATCCAGCGCTCCTTCGGGCCGACGAGACCAGTGGTGTGCAGCACCGGATGCCCCAGGTCGGGGACCGTGACGGCCGCGGGACGGGCCGGGAGCGAGGCGGTCCTCCAGGTGGCGGGTACGGCGCCGCCCGAGGCGGGGGCGGCCTTCGCGCACCGGACCGGGGGCGTCGAGCCGTACCCCGACCAGCCCTGCTTGACCGCCCAGGGCCGGGGCACCGCGCGGGGGATGCCGAAGTACTGGTCGAAGCCGTCGGAGCCGCACTGTTCGGCGGCGCGCAGGTGTCCGAGGACGACGTCGCGGACCCTCGGGGCGGCGCGGTCGAGGAGATAGCGGTAGGCGCGGACGACGTCCATCGCGCTGAGCGAGGTGTAGCCCCAGAACCCCGGCTTGTCGGCGGGCGGGGGAGCGGTGTCGGTCAGCCCGAGCCTGCGCGCCGTCCGCTCGACGATCCGGCCCCGGCCGCCCCTGGTCCAGAAGGAGGTGGCCGCGGCGTCGTCGCTGACCCGCAGCATCCTGCCGAGCAGGGCGAGGTCGCGCTTGGGGACGTCGCGGTGCGACTCCAGGTAGTCGATCGCGATCAGGATCTTCACCACCGACGCGGAGCGGAACCTCCGGTGCGCGTCGTGCTGGACGGTGACACGGCCTGTCTCCCGGTCGAGGACGACGTATCCGGCGCGCACCCCGGCCGGTACGTCCGGCAGGGCGGGTGCCGCCGAGGCGGGGGAGGTGAGGCTCAGCAGGAGCAGGGCGGTCACGACGATCGTCAGGGGGCGTCTCACCCGCACATGCCTACCAGATCACCGCTCTTCCCGGGCGTTCTCGGGAGACCTCGCAGGCCCGGCGGGTTATCTCCCACCCTAAATGCAACTAAACCTGTAGGAATTACTGGTTTTGGTGTTATCGTCATGACATGTCGGCAGATCATCTCCATCTCGCCGTCGCGCTGGACGGCGCGGGATGGCATCCGGCGGCCTGGCGCGATCCAGCCGCCTCTCCGAAACAACTGTTCACCGCCGCCTACTGGGCCGGACTCGTGGCCGAGGCGGAGCGAGGACTACTCGACTTCGTCACCATCGAGGACACCCTCGCCCTGCAGACCACCCGTCTCGACGGCCCCGACGGCCGTACCGACCAGGTGCGGGGCCGTTTCGACGCCGTCCTGCTGGCGTCGCGGATCGCCCCGCTGAGCCGGAGCATCGGGCTGGTGCCCACGGCCACGACCACCCACACCGAGCCCTTCCACGTCGCCAGTTCCCTGGCCACCCTCGATCACGTCAGCGGCGGCAGGGCCGGATGGCGGGTGCAGCTGTCGGGCAGGCGCACCGAGGCCGCCCACTTCGGCCGCCGCGACGTCCCGGAGCTCGGGCCCGCGCAGGCCGTCGCGCTTGAGGACTACGCCATCTACCACGAGCTGTTCGGCGAGGCCGGGGACGTCGTGGAGGTCGTGCGCCGCCTCTGGGACAGCTGGGAGGACGACGCGGTGATCCGCGACGTCGGGACCGGCCGCTTCGTCGACCGCGACAAGCTCCACTACGTCGACTACGAGGGGCCCCACTTCAGCGTCAGAGGGCCCTCGATCGTCCCGCGACCGCCGCAGGGGCAGCCGCTGGTCACCGCGCTGGCCCACTCGCGGCTGCCGTACGAGTTCGCCGCGCGCGGGGTGGACGTCGAGTACATCACGCCGCACGACGGCGACCAGGCGCGCGCCATCGTGGCGGAGATCCGCGAGATCGGCGGCGTCCAGCCGAAGGTCTTCGCCGACCTGGTCGTCTTCCTGGACGAGACGCCCCAGGCGGCGGAGGACCGCAGGGCCAGGCTGAACGAGCTCGACGGCTCCGAGTACGTCTCGGACGCCGCGATCTTCGCCGGGACCCCGGAGCAACTCGCCGACCTCCTGCTCGACTGGCGCGAGGCCGGCCTTGAGGGATACCGGCTGCGCCCCGCCGTACTGCCGACGGACCTGAACGCGATCACCCGCGCCCTGGTGCCCGAACTGCGCCGCCGCGGCGCGTTCCGCGACGGGTACGAGGCGGCCACGCTCCGCGGTCACCTCGGGCTCGACCGTCCCGCCAGCCGCTACGCAGGGAGCAGCCGATGAAGCAGGTCATCCTCGCCGCCCACTTCCCGGGGGTGAACAACCAGACGGTCTGGAGCGATCCAGCGGCGGGCAGTCAGATCGACTTCTCCTCCTTCGTCCATCTCGCGCGCACCGCCGAGCGCGGCCGGTTCGACTTCTTCTTCCTCGCCGACGGCCAGCGGCTGCGCGAGCAGCGCGGCAGGATCCACGACCTCGACGTGGTCGGCCGTCCCGACTCGCTCACCGTGCTCGCCGGTCTGGCCGCGGTCACCGACCACCTGGGCCTGGCCGGGACGATCAACGCCACCTTCAACGAGCCCTACGAACTCGCCCGCAAGCTCGCCACCCTCGACCACCTGTCCGGCGGCAGGGCCGCGTGGAACGTGGTCACCTCCTCCGACGCCTTCACGGGGGAGAACTTCCGCAGGGGCGGTTACCTGGACTACTCCGAGCGCTACGCGCGGGCCGCGGAGTTCGTGCGGACCGTGCGCGAGCTGTGGGACTCCTGGGCGGCCGAGGACCTCGTCGCCGACCCCGCGACCGGGTTCTTCTCCTCGGCGAACGCGGGCGAGTTCGCCCACCACGGCGAGTTCTTCGACATCGAGGGCCGTTTCAACGTGCCGCGCGCCCCGCAGGGGTACCCGCTGACCATCCAGGCGGGGGACTCCGGCGAGGGAAGGGAGTTCGCCGCCGCCCACGCCGACGCCATCTTCTCCAGGCACGGCACCCTTGAGGACGGCAAGGCCTTCTACCGCGACGTCAAGGCCAGGGTCGTCGCCAACGGCAGGTCGCCCGACTCGCTGAAGGTCCTGCCCGGGGTCACGTTCGCGCTCGGCGACACCGACGCCGAGGCCCAGGAGAACGCCGACCACATCCGGCGCCAGCAGGTCAGCCCGCAGACCGCGATCCTGCTGCTGGAACAGGTCTGGAACCGCGACCTGTCGTCGTACGACCCGGAGGGGCCGCTGCCGGAGATCGACCCGCTCGTCTCCGAGGAGGCCATCAGCAGGGGCCGCACCCGGCTGACCAGGGACCCGTTGGAGACGGCCGCGCGGTGGCGGGCACTGGCCGAGGAGAAACGGCTCGGCATCCGCGACCTGATCATCGAGGTCACCGGCAGGCAGTCCTTCATCGGCTCGCCCGCCACGGTCGCCGGGCAGATCAACGCGTTCGTGCAGCAGGACGCCGCCGACGGCTTCATCCTGGTGCCGCACCTCACGCCGACCGGGCTGGACGGCTTCGTCGACGAGGTCGTCCCGTTGCTGCAGGAACGCGGCGTGCTGCGTACCGAGTACGGCACGACCACCCTGCGCGGGCACCTCGGGCTGGAGGGCGGAGCGTGAAGTTCCTCGCCATCACGCTGATCGTCCACGGTCCCCACCCCGTCACCGGTGAGCTGAAGCCGACCAACGCGCGCCTGCGTGAGGTCGTGGACAACGCCGTCCTGGCCGAGGAACTCGGTTTCGACGGCTTCGGCGTCGGCGAACGGCACGAGCGCCCGTTCATCTCCTCCTCCCCGCCGGTCGTGCTGAGCCACATCGCCGCGCGGACGTCCAGGATCAGGCTGTTCACCGCGGTCACCACGCTGAGCCTGCTCGACCCGGTCAGGGCCTTCGAGGACTACTCGACGCTCGACCACCTGTCGGACGGGCGCCTCGAACTGATCATCGGCAAGGGGAACGGCGCCGCGCAGGCCAAGCTCTTCCACGTCACCCCCGAGGACCAGTGGGAACGCAACCGCGAGGGCTACGAGCTGTTCCGCCGCCTGTGGCGGGAGGACAAGGTGACCTGGTCGGGCACCTTCCGGCCGTCGCTGGAGGAGGCGGAGACATGGCCGCGCCCGCTGCAACGGCCCATCCGCGTCTGGCACGGCAGCGCGACCAGCAAGGAGTCGGTCGAGCTGGCCGCCCTGTACGGTGACCCGCTCTTCTCCGCCAACGTCACCAACCCCGTCGAGCCGTACGCCGAACTGGTCCGCCACTACCGGGAACGGTGGGAGTTCCACGGCCACGACCCCGCCGACGCCCTCGTCGGCGCGGGCAGCGCGGGCCTCTACGTGGCGAAGAACTCCCAGGAGGCGGTCGAGACCTACCGGCCGATCTTCGACGCCAGGCTGGCCCTGTTCGAGAAGGCCGGGGTCGATCCGGTCTTCCACACGATCGAGGACGCCGTGGAGCGCAGCTCCATCCTGGTCGGCAGCCCTCAGCAGATCATCGACAAGGTCCACCGCTACCACGAACGGCTCGGGCACGAGGTCATGCACCTGTCCGCCGACGCCGACGGTCTGACGGACGAACAGCACCGGGCCAGCCTTGAGCTCTTCCAGAGCGACGTGGCCCCCGTGCTGCGCAGGGAGATCCCCAGCAGGCCCTTCCCCGGGCACGAGAACCAGCACGAGAGCCGGCACGAAAGGCAGTCATGACCTCGCTGTCCATCCTCGACCTGTCCCCCGTCACCTCAGGAGGCACGGTCGCCGAGGCCCTCCGCAACACCGTGGACCTGGCCAGGCGCGCCGAGGAGTTCGGCTACCGGCGCTACTGGCTGGCCGAGCACCACTTCGCCCCGGGCGTGGCCAGTGCGGCGCCCGCCGTGCTCATCGCCCTGGTGGCCGCGGCGACGAGCACGATCAGGGTCGGCTCGGGGGCCGTGCAGCTCGGCCACCAGACGGCGCTGGCCGTGGTCGAGCAGTTCGGCCTGATCGACGCGCTGTACCCGGGACGGATCGACCTCGGTCTCGGCCGTTCCGGGCAGCGCAGGACAGAACTCCTGGCCGAGGCCGACAGGCCGCCCGCCCCGCCCAGGCAGGCCCGCCTCGTGGACGGGCTGCTCATCCCCGAACCGTTCTCCTTCGCCGCCCTGGCCACCTCCCCGGTCTTCGCGCTGCAGTCCTCGCTGCTGCAGCAGCCGGGGGCGCGGAGCCCGGACTTCGCCGACCAGGTGGACGACATCGCGGCCCTCATCGCCGGGACCTACCGTTCGGAGGACGGCCTGGCCGCGCACGCCGTACCGGGGGAGGGGGCGGGGGTCGAGCTGTGGATCCTGGGCAGCAGCGGCGGCCAGAGCGCCCAGGTCGCCGGGGAAAGGGGCCTGCCGTTCGCGGCCAACTACCACGTCAGCCCGTCCAACGTGCTGGAGGCGGCGCAGGCCTACCGGAAGGCGTTCAAACCGTCCCGGGACCTGCCGGCGCCGCGTCTGGTCGTCTCCGCGGACGTGGTCGTCGCCGAGGACGACGAGACGGCCCGTGAGCTGGCCTCGCCGTACGGGCTGTGGGTGCGCAGCATCCGCAGGGGCGACGGGGCGATCCCGTTCCCGACGCCCGCGCAGGCCGCGGCCCACGAATGGACGGAGGAGGACCGCGCCCTGGTCGCTGACCGGGTCACGACGCAGTTCGTCGGCTCGCCGCGGACCGTCGCCGAGCGGCTGCGCGTCCTGCGCGACGTCACCGGCGCCGACGAACTGCTCGTGACCACCATCACCCACGACCACGCCGACCGGGTGCGTTCCTACGAGCTCCTGGCGGAGGAGTGGGCGGCGTCCGGCGGCTGACCGGTGCGGCCCCGCCGGGCCCGCGAGGGAACCGGCGGGGCGTCCGCCGCCCGGCCTCAGCCGAAGAAGCCCGTCAGGTGGCCGACGACCGCGGCGGGCCGTTCCTCGACGAAGTAGTGGCCCGTCCCGGTCAGCTCAGCGACACGGACGTCGGTCGCCTGGGTGGGCAGCACCTGGTTCATGCGGGGATGGAAGGCGCTGTGCGCCAGCCCGAGCGTCGGCGCCGTCACCTTCCCGTACGTCCGGTGGTCCTCGATGTCCTGGCCGAACGTCTGATACCAGCTGTTTCCGCCGCGAACGGCGTCGGGAGAGGAGTAGGCCTTGGCGTACACGGCGCGGTCACGGTCGCCGATCGCCGATTTGTCCACCAGGAGGTAGTCGAATATCCAGTCCACGAGATATCGGGACCTGCCGGAGACGAGCTGCTCGGGCAGCCCCTGAACCTGGTTGAACGCGAACCACCAGGGAAAGAAGGCCTGCCCCGGCTGGGGCAGCATGCGGAACTCGTAGTAGGAGTCGTCGGGGTGGGTGACGTCGAGCAGCGCCAGTCTCCGGGTCGCCTCGGGGTGGTTCACGGCGAAGCTGAAGGCGATCATGGCGCCGACGTCGTGCCCGGCGATGTTCACCCTGTCGTGGCCGAGCGCGCGCACCAGCTCGCGCACGTCCCGCGCCATGGTCTTCTTGTCGTATCCGGAGGCGGGCTTGCCGGAGCCCCCCATGCCGCGCAGGTCCACGACGATGACCCGGTAGCGGGCGGCGAGCGCGGGCATGACCTTGCGGTACTCCCACCAGGTCTGCGGCCAGCCGGGCAGCAGGACCAGTGGTTCCCCGCTGCCTCCGGACACGTAGTGCAGCCGGACGCCGTTCACCTCGGCGTGCCGGCTGGTGAAGCCGCCGGGCAGGGAACGCGCCAGCTCCGCGTCCGAGGGGACCGCCGGTCCCCGCTCCGCCTGCCCGGTCTCCGCCGCGGACACCGGGGGTACGGCGCCGCCCGTCGCGGCCAGTGCGATCGCCCCGGCACCCAGCGTCATCGCGTTGCGTCTTCCTAGCGACACCTCGGGAAATCCTCTCCTCGGCCGTTTGATGAATCCCCGATTCAGGCGGACCTTTCGGTTACCGCTGAACGCTTGGGCAGATCATCTCGTATTCGACCGAGAAGAACACCCCCTAATCAGGGGTATTGTCCTACCCATTTAAGGGCGATATCGGGATAAATGCCGCCTTTTATTCTTAAATCGTGATAACAGGGGTGACAGGTGGAATTTCGTGACACATGAAGCAGGGCACGGCGGCGCCGTGTGGCGCGGCCGTACCCTGCTTCATGGTCAGGTGCGGCTGGCGACGGCGGTGATGAGGGGCTGGACCAGGCGCGCGGCCAGCGGGCCGAACGCGGCGAGGATCAGGACGTAGGCGGCGGCCAGCGGGCCGAGGTCGGGGTGCACCCCGGCCGCGACGGCGAGTCCGGCGATCACGATGTTGAACTCGCCTCTCGGGATGAGCGAGATGCCCGCCCGGGCCTGGCCCGCCTTGGCGATCCCGGCCCTGCGGGCGGCGTACGCGCCGGTGAGCAGCTTGGTGACCATGCTGACCAGGGCGAGCAGCGCGGCCAGCCCGGCGACCGGGGCGATCTTTGTCGGGTCGGTCTGCAGGCCGAAGAAGACGAAGAACACCGCGGCGAACAGGTCGCGCAGCGGTGTCAGCAGCGCATGGGTGTCCTCGGCCAGCTTCCCGGAGAGCGCGATGCCGACCAGGAAGGCGCCGACGGCCGCGGAGACCTGCAGCTGCTGGGCGACCCCGGCGACCAGCAGCGCCAGCCCGACCACCTTCAGCAGCAGCACCTCCGAGTTGGGGCTGGCCACGAAGCTCTCGATGAACCGGCCGAAGCGCAGCGCGACCAGCAGTACGACGCTCACCGTGCCGAGCGCGATCGCCACGGTGACCGCGCCGCCGAGGAAGCTCAGCCCGGCCAGCAGCGCGGTGAGGACCGGCAGGTAGATCGCCATGGTCAGGTCCTCGAACACCAGCAGGGAGAGCACCACCGGCGTCTCCCTGTTGCCGATCCATCCCAGGTCGGAAAGGACCTTGGCGGTGATGCCCGAGGAGGTGGCGTAGGTGACCCCGGCCATCGCCACCGCGGCGACCGGGCCCCAGCCGAGCAGCAGCGCCGCGATCGCGCCGGGCGCCGCGTTGAGCGCCAGGTCGACGAACCCGGCGCGCGCGTTGCCCTTCAGGCTGGTCACGAGCTCGTCGGCGTTGTACTCCAGGCCGAGGGTGAGCAGCAGGAGGATGACGCCCAGTTCCGCGCCGACGGAGATGAACTCCTCGCTGGTCGCCAGGGGGATGATGCCGCCGGTGCCGAAGGCGAGACCGGCCAGCAGGTACAGGGGGATGGGGGAGATGCCGACACGCAGTGCCAGCGCGCCCAGGACGCCCAGTCCGAGCAGGACGGCGCCGAGCTCGAGCAGAAGGATCGCTGTGTGCACCCGCTGCCCTAACCGTGGGCCAGGATCTCGGAGACCGCGGAGGTGCTCTCCGGGCTGCCGACCACGACCACCACGTCCCCGCCGTCGAGCGTGAAGTCAGGACCGGGGCTGGCGAACACCTGGCCCGCGCGGACCACGGCGACGATGGACGCGCCGGTGCGGGTGCGGACCCGGGCGTCGCCCATCGGCCTTCCCGCGTACGGCGTGCCCGGCGAGATCGGCAGCTGCAGGCTGACCAGGCCCTCGACCTCCCGGTGCAGGGCGTTGAGGCGCTGCACGATACGCGGGGCGCCGAGCAGTTCGACCAGCGCGTCGGCCTCCTCGTCGTTCAGCTTCACGGTCTCGCAGGCCCGGTCCGGATCGGCGGGATCGTAGATCACCAGGTCGCGGCGGCCCGTGCGGTGGGAGACGACTCCGATGCGCCGGCCTGCCCGTGTGGTGAACTCGTGCCGTAGCCCTATCCCCGGCAGCGCCGTCTGTTCGACGTCCACTGTGCCCTTCCTCCACTTTCGCGTAAATCGACGGAATCCTGAACCTATCAACGAACGACATTGGCTCTGGTTCCACGCATAACCCCTATTACCGATTGACTTTGTGGGTTATATGGCCGACGATGGGCGGAACCCCGCCCATGTGACCGTGGAGGAGACCCCGTGAAGTTCCACTGGTTCCTGCCGACCGCGGGCGACAGCCGGGTCCTCACCGGCGGCGGGCACGGTCTCGGCAGGGGCCACGGCCGTCCGGAGAGCGCGGCCTTCCGCCCGCCGGACATCGAGTACCTCGCCCAGATCGCCCGCTCGGCGGAACAGCTCGGGTTCGAGGCCGTACTGACCCCGACCGGTTCCTGGTGCGAGGACGCCTGGCTGGTCACGGCCGCGCTGACCAGGGAGACCGAACGGCTGAAGTTCCTGGTCGCCTTCCGTCCCGGCCTGCTCTCACCCACGCTGGCCGCGCAGATGGCCGCGACCTACCAGCGCCTGTCCCGTGGCAGGCTGCTGCTCAACGTGGTGACCGGGGGAGAGTCGGCGGAGCAGGTCAGGTTCGGCGACCACCTGCCGAAGGACGAGCGCTACGAGCGCACCGGCGAGTTCCTCTCGGTCGTGCGCGGAGCATGGAGCGGCACGCCGTACGACTTCGCGGGCAGGCACTATCAGGTCGAGGGGGCGACCGTCGCCGAGGTGCCCGACCCGGTCCCGGAGATCTACTTCGGCGGTTCGTCGGCGGCGGCGGGGCCCGTCGCGGCCGGGCACGTGGACGTCTACCTGACCTGGGGCGAGCCGCCGGACCAGGTGGCGGGGAAGATCGAGTGGATCCGCGGGCTCGCCGAGGAGCGGGGGCGCACGCTCAGGTTCGGCGTACGGTTGCACGTGATCACCAGGGACACCGAGCGGGAGGCCTGGGCGGAGGCCGAGCGGCTGCTGGCCGCGCTCGACCCGGAGGACATCAGGGCCGCCCGGCGGGCGCTCGGCCGCAGCGAGTCGGTCGGCCAGCAGCGGATGCTCGCCCTGCACGAGGGTTTCGCCGGTGGTACGGCCCGCGATCTGGAGATCCATCCCAACCTGTGGGCCGGGGTCGGCCTGGTCAGGGGAGGCGCGGGGACGGCGCTGGTCGGCAGCCACGCCCAGGTGGCCGAACGGATCGAGGAGTACGCGGCGCTCGGCGTCGAGGAGTTCGTGCTGTCCGGCTATCCGCACCTGGAGGAGGCCTACTGGTTCGGGGAGGGGGTGCTCCCCCGGCTGCGCCCGGCCCTGGACGACCTGACGGCGGCCCCGGTCCGCCGCGCCCGCGTCCCCGCCCTGTGACGCCCGTTCATGACGCTCGGCCTCACCGTCGAGGGCGGCTCGCGGAGGGCCGCGCTCGCCGTACACCGGAGCGCGCCCCCTGCCCGCCCCGCGACGACGCCCGCGGTGACGGCCGCCCCGGAGGGCGTGACCTGCGGTCGGCGAGCACGTCGGCGACCGCGACCACCAGCGCGGCCAGCACGAATCCGATGGTGACCAGCAGCGCCGTCCTGAACGCCGTGGCGTAGTCGCCGTGTGAGGAGGCGGCCACGGCGAAGAACACCGAGCCGATCGCCGCGATGCCCAGGGCCGTGCCGATCCGCTGGCCGGTCTGCAGCACCCCGCCCGCGGTGCCCGCCTCGGCGACCGGGACCTGGGCCAGGGTGAGCGTCTGGTTCGGTGAGATCACCAGCCCGCTGCCCAGCCCCGCCAGCAGCAGCGGCGCCGCGATCGCCCAGGCGACCCCGGGCCCGGCGTTCAGCCGTACGGCCAGCTCGGTGACGGCCAGCCCGATCAGCACCATCACCAGCCCCGCGACCACCAGCGGTCTGCCGAACCTGACGGTGACGCGTCCCCCCAGCATGGAGGCGACCGCCGAGCCCGCGGCGAACGAGGTGCTGGCCAGGCCCGCCTCAAGCGGGGAGTACCCGAGACCGTTCTGCAGGTAGATGGTGAGGATGAAGAAGATCGAGGTGAACCCGGCGAAGTAGAGGGCCGCGATCAGGGCGCCGAAGGTGTAGGATCGTCTGCCGAACAGCGACAGGTTGACCATCGGTTCGCGGCGCCGCCCGTACCGGCGCTCCCAGAGGGCGAAGAGCGCGATCACCGCCAGTCCGGCCACGGGCAGCATCCACCTGCCCGCGCCCTGCCACTGCTGGCCCTCGACGAGCGGCAGCAGGATGAGCACGAGCCCGGCGGCCAGCAGCAGCACGCCGACGGGGTCCATGCTCTTGCGCGAGCGTCTCTCCGGCGGGCGGCGCGGGATGTAGCGGTAGGCCAGGGCGATGGCGAGCAGGCCGATCGGCACGTTGACGTAGAAGACGAGGCGCCAGCCGTCGTGTTCGCCGCCCAGGCGGATGAGCAACCCGCCCAGCAGCGGGCCGACCGCGGTCGAGATGCCGATGGTCGCGCCGAGCATGCCGAACGCCCTGCCCCGCTCGGCCCCCCTGAACAACTGCTGGATCAGTCCGCTGACCTGCGGATTGACGATGCCGCCCGCCACCCCCTGCACGAGCCTGGCCAGGACCAGCCAGGTGGAGGTCCTGGCGATCCCGGCCGCCGCGCTGGCCAGGGTGAACAGGGCGACGCCGAAGACGAAGACGTTGCGCCTGCCGCGCATGTCACCGAATCGCCCCGCGGGCACCAGCACCAGGCCGAAGGTGAGCGCGTACCCGGAGACCACCCACTGCAGGTCGCTCTGCGGCGCGCCGAGGCCCGTGCGGATCGCGGGCAGCGCGACGTTGACGATGCTGACGTCGAGCAGGGTCATGAACCCGGAGACCAGGCAGACGGTCAGCGCCTTCCAGCGGCGCGGGTCGGCCTCCTCCTCCCGCCACCGGGTGGCCGGTGTCCCGCCGGACCGGGCCTTGGCGCTCATACGCCCCCGTCCCGGCCCGGCGCGGGAGTTCTGCTGCGGAGCATCATGACCGCCTTGTTCTTGGCCTACCGTGATGGGATTTCCCCACTTAGTGCGACATACCTACCCTTTTCGGGTGGGCCAATCCGTTACCGCGCCCGGCGCGCCCGGGCCCGGTAACGGTCGAGGATGTCCTGGCGGAGAAGATGACCGAAACCCGCGGCCTCGACGCGCAGGGCGAGTTCGTGCTCGGTCATGCCGAGCGCGGCCGCGGTCTCGGCCAGGTTCCAGCCGCAGGCGGCCAGCTGGGTCAGCAGATGACCGCGCCGGACCTGGTTCTCCGACAGGCGGAACGTCTTGAGGTAGGCGAGCCGGCCCGCGTCGTCGGTGATGAGCTCTCCGATGTGGTTCTCCTGCCGCCGCTCGAAGGACGGCAGGAAGCGGGACAGACGGTAGCCGTCCATCTCGTAGACGCGCCGGTAGGTGTGGTCCGTCCGCAGCAGCCCGTTCGCCATGACCCCGTCGTGGAAGGAGGCCCACTCCTCCTGCCGCTCACGGGCCCGCGCGCGCAGGTCGGCGAGGGAGCCGACCTCCGCGTCCACGATGCGGGCGCGGAAGTCGGGCGCCGCCATGCCGTACATCGCGTAGTGGTGGATCAGCTCGCCGTACAGGTCGTGCAGGAGGGTGGCGTGCAGGGCGCGGTAGTCGTCGGGATGCGGCACCACGAACGCGGAGGCGAGGGCGTCGGCGACGTAGACCAGGACGCCGCACTGGCCGGGGTGGATCTCGAAGATGCGCAGGGCGTCCCGCAGGCCCCTGACCTCGGCGCCGGAGTAGCTCTCCTCGGCGCGAGGGGAGAGCCCCTGGTCGATCGCGCGGCGCGACCACTCCTCCCACGCGATCTCCGGCCCGCCGAAGTGCAGCGACAGGTAGCCCTCAAGCGCCAGGTGCAGGGGCAGGAAGCGCAGCCGGTTCCCGCCGGTCCTGCGGGCCATACGGCGGTGGAAGTGCAGCGGCATCCCGCTGGGCACGTGGTCGCGCTCCGCCGGTCCCCGCAGCTGGGTGCCGTACGCCGCGGCGGGGGAGCCGTCGCGCGTCCAGTCCGCCACGAACCCGTGCGGGATGTAGGAGAGGTACGCGGCCCGCGGGGCCACCTCGACGAGGCCGAACTCCTCCTCGTAGATCTGGGCGGACAGCCGAAGGTCCTCGATCGGCTCCTGACGGACCAGAGGGACGAGCCGTACGCCGCCCCAGGTCTGCGCGGGGCGGGTGGACAACCCGGTGAGGGTGAGAGCCGTCATGTGTCCCCCAGGAGGAAGCCTTCGACACGGCGTGCCAGGTGGGCGCGCAGCTCGGGGAGCCCGGTGCGTCCGTCCGCGAACTGAGCCAGCTCCACCAGGGCGACGAGGTTCTCGGCGTCGCGGATCCCGGCGGTCGGGACGGTCGGCGCCAGCCGCCGTACGTCGAAGTCGGCGGCGTCGTAGACCGGGTTGAGATGCGTGACGGCGCAGGCGTGGTGCGGGTCGAGCCGGGTGCGCCAGATCCGCAGCACCTCCTCCGCGAGTCCCGGCGGTGAGTTGTCCCATCCGTCGGAGACGACGATGAGACGTTCCGGCCGGAGTTCGAGGGCGTCGAGGACACGCTCGCCGAGGGGTGTGGCCCCGTACGGATGGGCGAGCAGCGCGTCCGAGCGGCCGGAGAGCCACAGCGGCGTGTACTCGCGGGCCAGCGCCTCCAGCAGGAAGTGACAGGCGAGCGCGACGGCGAGCGGGCGCCTGCGCTTGTGGCCCGACCCGTAGGCGGAGAAGCTGTCGTCGAGGACGGCGGCCACCGTCCCCCAGCTCCCGGCCTGCCCGCCCGCGGTCCGGCGGGCCGCCGCGCGCAGCGCCCCGGTCAGCTCGGTACGGCGGCGCGCGCGCTCGTCCAGGGAGAGGGAGAGCACGTACGACGCCAGCCGGGTCAGCGGCATCGTGGTCAGGTCGGCCCGCACCGCCTCGGCTCCCAGGCCGCGCGCCGACTCCTGAAGCCGCAGGCGCTCCAGCCGGGTGAGCCGGGGCGCGATGCGCTCAAGGAAGGCGGCACGCGGGATGCGGTGCTTCGCCGCGAACCCCTCCGCCACCGTGTAGGGCAGCCCGTACAGCGCGGCCTGCTCGTAGTGGGCCCTGCGCCACGTCTCCAGGATCGGCGTCGCGTAGGCGGTCTTCCTGCGCGGGGTAAACAGGAACGGCCCCAGCTCCCCCTCCGGCCGCAGATGGGCGTGCCGGACCACGTCCTTGACGGCGCCGCGGTACTTCACCGCGTCGAACGCGAGGTCGGGGCGGGCGGCCAGCCAGTCCCGCATGATCGCCCTGGTGCGCCGGTTGTTGACCTTGGCGCGGCGCAGCGCGCGGAACAGCCCGTAGACCCGGGGCGGCGGCAGCAGGGCCAGCCGCCGGGCGATCAGCCGTCCCTCGGCGTGGCGCTGCTCCTGGTCCGCCTCCGCCGCCGTGGTCAGCAGGTGCTTGGCGATCAACACGGCGTTGTGGTCGTTGACGTCCAGGGCGAGGGTGGCGGTGTACAGGTCACGGTAGTTGCCCAGCAGGTAACGGTGCAGGAAGTCGAGCGAGAGGCTCTGTTCCTCCGCGCCGGAGTGGAACTCACGCTGGCCGGTTGAGGTGATCGCCGCGTTCACGAAGAGCAGGACGTCGTCGGCGGCGATCAGGTCCGCGCTGGTTTCGACGTGGGTTTCGATCGTCGCCTCCGGGTCCGATGCCGAGGCCGGCCGGGGAATGAGGGCGCGAACTGCGAATCATCGCTTCAAATGCGGGTTCCGGAAGTCGCGCCGGAGTCCCACGGCCGGCGCTGGAAGCGTAACAGCGTAATTAATGATCTATCAGCTCATTTTTCAGGGCATTCCCGGACACAGATACGGCGGGCGGTTGTGGCCGCCCGCCGTACTGTCACCCGGTTTCCTGGTTGGTTCCGGTGGATCGATCAGAACCGTTCAGCCGGTTCGATCCTCTGCTCAGATCTTCTGCCAGAGAGCGGGGACGTTCGGCGGCTCCCAGCCGGGGTAGGCCGTGTGTCCCTGGATGCAGCGGTAGCTGGAGCCGCCGTAGGTGACGACGTCACCGGTCGCGTAGGTCTTCCAGGCCGCCCACTCGTTACCGTTCTGGCTGCCGTTGACGGTCAGGGAGACGGTGGTCGTGTGGGTCACGCTGCCGCTGCCGGCGATGGTGATGGTGTAGGTGCCCGTCGGGGTCGTGGAGGAGGTGGCCACGTTGACCGTCGAGCTGCCACCGCTGGTGACGGTGGACGGGCTGAAGGACACGGTGGTGCCCGCCGGGGCGCCGGAGGCGCTCAGCGAGACCGACTGCGCGTTACCCGAGGTGGTCTGGGTGCTGACCGTGGTCGAGGACGAGGAGCCGGCCTGGACGGTCAGCGAGCTCGGGTTGACCGAGATCGCGTAGTCGTCCGTCGGAGGCTGGCCGCCGACCGTGAGCCTGAAGGTGGCCGACTTGGCGCCGCTGGCCGCGCTGCCGTTCAGGGTGATGGTGTAGGTGCCCGACGGGGTCGAGGGGGAGGTGGAGACGGTGACCGTCGAGTTGCCGGGGACGGAGATCGTGGACGGGCTGAAGGACACGGTGGTGCCCGCGGGGGCGCCGGAGGCGCTCAGCGAGACCGACTGCGAGCTGCCGGAGACGAGCTGGCTGCTCAGCGTCGTCGTGGTCGAGGAACCCGCCTGCACGGTGGCCGAGGAGGGGCTCACCGACAGCGAGTAGTCGTTGGAGGGAGCGTCGCTGACGCCCAGCTTCCACACGGCGTTCGCGATCGCGTCGGCGTTGACGTCCAGCGCGGTGACGTTGATGTTGCTGGTGGTGTCACAGGAGGAGTGGTAGCAGCGGTCGAAGGGCTGGCCCGCCTGGCCGCCCCACTTGGCCGCCTGCGCCGAGGACTTGCGGGTCTCGGCACCGGTGAAGATGCCACCGACCTTCACGCCCGCGTTCTTGAAGGCGGTGTGGTCGCTGCGGCCGTCGCCCTCGGTCTCGATCTCGGTCGGGATGTTCTTGCTGGCGTAGAAGTCGTTGAAGACCTTCTGGATCGCCGGGACGTCGTCGTAGACGAAGTAGCCCGGGTTGGGCGAGGCGGTCATGTCGAAGTTGAGGTAGGTGTCCACCCCACTCGTGCCGGTGTTCTGCACGTAGTACCTCGACCCGACCAGGCCGGCCTCCTCGGCGGCCCACCAGGCGAAGCGCAGGTGCTTGTTGAGGGTCGGCTTGGTGTTGGCCACGGTCAGGGCCAGCTCCAGCAGGGTGGCCGAACCCGATCCGTTGTCGTTGATGCCGGGACCGGCGGAGACGCTGTCCAGGTGGCTGCCCAGCATGAGGGTGGGGCTGGCCGGGCCGGACGGCCAGTTGGCGATCAGGTTGGACTGGGTGCGTCCGCCGTAGCTGAAGTTCTGGATCGTGGTGGTGAAACCGGCCGCGTCCAGCTTGCCCTTGACGTAGTTCAGCGACGCCGTGTAGCCGGCGGATCCGCTGTAGCGGTTGCCACCGTTGCTGTTGGCGATCGACTGGAACTGGTTCAGGTGCGCCTGGATGTTGCTCACGGACAGATCAGGTGCCGCGAGTGCGGCGCTGTTGCCCGCAGCGGGGGCCGCGGCGGCGGTTGTGGCGCTCGCCACGGACGATGCGGCCATGGCGACGGCGGCCAGTACGGCGACCGCGCCTAACTTGACCTTGGGATTCACGCGGGGTGACTCCTCTCGGTGTCCCTTGGGGGGTTTGAGGGATGCAAGGAGCCCTGACGGTTTGGGCTGGACCAAAGCTCACACTCCGGGGACCGAGTGGAGTACCCCACGAATGTGGATAACTTGGAGATATGGTCGGCCAAACCTGGCAGGAAAGGGATATGGTCGTCTAGACCGGCGGAGAGAGCGGCACATGGCGCCTCAGCCAGGAGGCGTAGACCGGTGCGCGCCGTACTTCGGACCAGTAGGTCTTGGTCACCGCCTGAACCAGGTCGGGCCCGTGCCTGGCGATGGGGCCGTGTTCGGTCCAGCCGATCATGTGCCGGAACCGCAGCGGGGTTCCGGCGAGCGGCCGGATGACGATGCCCGGATAGCCCTTGCTGGTCGCCTGGAACATGCCCACACAGCGTCCCGCGGCGATCAGGTCGATGGCGAGGCTGAGGTCGGCGGAGTAGGCGATCTTCGGTGCGAAGCCCTGCCGGGCGCAGGCCGCCCAGAAGTGTTCCCTGTGACCGGACTCGGCCAGCGCGTGCAGGGTCCAGTCCTCGCAGGCCAGGTCGCGCAACTCCACCTCCTCCCGCTGGGCGAGCGGGTGGGTGGCGGCCAGGCCGACGAAGATCGGCTCGACGGCGACACCCGCGTACACCACTCCCGGGGGCGGGGTGAGCTCGTGTCCCGGATAGTCCCCGAGCGTGGCGAGTTCGAGCCGCTCGGACTCCAGCAGTCCGGGCAGCAGGTCCATGGCCTCCTCGGTGCGGACGGTGATGTCCGCTCCGGCCAGCAGCTCATGGAGGCACTTGATGACATTTATCGCGAGATGGCTGGACATACAGCCCACTCGGATTTTGAGCTTCTCCGCGGCCTGTTCGGCGTAGCGCATGCCGTCACGCCGGAGCTCGTCGAAGGCCGGCAGCAGGGAGCGTGAACGGACCAGCACCCACATGCCGAGCTGTGTGGGCCGTGCTCCTTCCCGGCCCCGCTCGAACAGCGGTCCACCGAACATGCGTTCGATGCGTCGCAGCTGTGTGGCGAGCGCAGGCTGCGACATCTTGAGAGCTGCCGCCGCCTTGGAAATGCTGCCCGAGTCGGCGATCGCACAGATCGCCCGTAAATGACGCACTTCTAGGTCCACACCGGAAGGTTAATAGTAAAGAACCTTTCCGGTAAGGCCCAACTTTGTTGCGCGTCGTTTTCGTGGGCCGTATATCGGCGTCTGTGCAGCGTGTGGCGCCGGGGGGCCGCATACCAAATCGCATATGACGGCTCGATATGGAGTCCCTGTAAGGAACAAAAGGGACATTTTCACAGCCTGTCAGGCTGGTGAACAGCGTTCGGCCCCGTCCCGGGGGCGGATGGGACCGGAAGGGAGACGGGCGTCTCGGTGAGGCCGATCCTACGGTGCAGGCGGCGAAGAGGCGCGGGGGCCCACCAGTTGGCGCTCCCCGTCAGCCGCATCAGGGCGGGCACCAGAACCGCGCGGATCACGGTGGCGTCGACCGCGACGGTCAGCGCCATGCCGATGCCGAGTTCCTTGAGGAAGACGACCCCGCTCGTCGCGTAGGTGGCGAACGACAGCGCGAGGATCACCGCGGCCGCGGTCACCAGCGGGGCGCCGCGGGAGACACCGGCCACGACCGAGCCGCGCGGGTCGCCGGTGCGCTCGTACTCCTCCTTGATCCGGGCCAGCAGGAAGATCTCGTAGTCCATCGACAGGCCGTAGGCGACGCAGAACATCAGGATGGGGATGCTCGGCTCGATCGAACCGGTCGGGGTGAAGGCGAGCGGGCCCGAAAGGTGGCCGTCCTGGAAGATCCACACCAGTGCGCCGAACATCACCGACAGGCTCACCAGATTGAGCAGCGAGGTCTTCAGCGGGGCGACGACGCTGCCGGTCATCAGGAAGAGCACGACGAGGGTCACCAGCACGATCAGTGCCGCGACCAGCGGAAGGCGGTCCGCGACGCCGTCGTGGTAGTCGGTCACCTCGGCGGGGGAGCCGCCGACGAGCACCTCGAAGGGCGCGGGCACGGCACGTACGGCCCGCACCAGGTCGCTCGCGCCGGACTCCAGCCGCGCGGAGGAGGCCACGACAGAAAGCCAGGTCCCGCCACGGCCGTCGTGCGCGGTGAACCGCGCCGGGGCGGGGTCGCCGGTCCTGCGCCCGCCGCCGAAGGTCCCGGCGGCCGAGTCGACGCGCACCACGCCCTCAAGCCGGGACAGGGCCGCGGCGTAGGGCCCGGCCGTCGCGGCGTCGCCGGTGGGGGCGACGATCCGCAGGGCGTCGGCGTCCTCGGCGGCGAACCCCGTGCGGACCTGGTCGTACAGCAGGCGCGCCGGCGCCGAGGCGGGCAGCACCCGGTCGTCGGGCGCTCCGAAGCGCAGGCCGAGGAACGGCGCCCCGAGCAGGCCGAGCACGAGCAGCGCGGCGCCGCCGGACATCAGGGGGTGCCGGGTCACCGCCAGCGCGGCGCCGTACCAGAGGGAGGAGGAAGAGGGGGCCTGTCCGCGGCGCTCGACGCGGGAGCCGAGCAGGACGAGCGCGGCGGGCAGCACGACCAGTGCGGAGGCCACGGCGGCGAGGACGACCGCGATCCCGGCGTAGCCGAAGGAGGCGAGGAAGGGAAAGGGAAAGACCAGCAGCACCGCCAGGGAGGCCGCGACGGTCAGGCCGCTGAACAGCACCGTACGGCCCGCGGTGCGCACGGTCGTGGCGACGGCGGCGCGGACCGCCGCGCCGCCGCGCCGCTCCTCCCGGAACCGGAAGATCATGAACAGGCCGTAGTCGACGCCCAGGCCCATGCCCATGACCAGGCAGACGTTGGCGGCGAAGGTGGAGACCTCGGCGAAGCCGAGCACCCCGCGCAGCAGTGCCATCGATCCGGCCACGGCGAGCAGCCCGGCGCCGAGGGTGAGCAGCGCGGCGGCCAGGCGCCGGTAGACCCACCACAGCGCCAGCAGCACCATCGGCACGATGATCAGCTCGGCACGGGTGAAGTCGCTCCGCGACTCCTCCATCACCTGGCGGAACACCTCGTCGCCGCCGCCGACCTCGACCTTGACCGGGCCGGACGGGCCGGTGAAGGCCCGCACCAGGCCGGGCAGGACGTCACGGCGCACGTGGTCGGCGTTGCCGGGCACCCAGGCGAGGACGAGCGCGCCGCGGGCGTCGCGGCTGCGCAGGGTGTCCTGGCCCGTGGTCCAGTACGACCAGACGTCACCGGCACCGGGGTGGGCGGCGAGCCTTCGGGTGAGGTCGCGACCGGCCGCGACGACGCGGGGGTCGTCGACGGTGCCCTCGCTGGCGGTCACCAGGAGCGCGACGTTCGGCACCCCGGTTCCGAAGCGCTCGGCCAGGACGTCGCGGGCCCGCGCCGACTCCGAGCCGGGCGCCTCGAACCGGTTGAGGGACAGCCGCGTCATGGTCCCCGCGGCCAGGAGGGCCGCCACGACGGCGGCGATCACCCCGGCCGTGACCAGCCATGCCGGGCGCCCGGTCACGAGACCGGCGAGTCTGCTGAGCATGGATTCCCCCGTTGAAGTATTTTTACGAGTAGTCGCTCGCATCAAGTGAAGATTACGAGTGATTGCTCGTATTTTTCAAGCGGAGTTCGAGAGAAGGGAGGCCGATGGCCGAGACGACGGAGGATCCACGGCCGCGCAGACGGCAGGCGCGCGGGGAACGGCGCATCGCGGAGATCCTCGCCGCGGCGGCCACGGTGTTCGCCCGGCTGGGGTACGAGGCCGCGACCACCAACAAGATCGCGGCGGAGGCCGGGATCTCACCGGGCTCGCTGTACCAGTTCTTCACCAACAAGGAGGCCATCGCGCGGGCCCTCGTCCAGGACTACCTCCTGGAGCTGGGGCGGGCGCACCGTGGCGCGCTCGACCTCGCCGACCCCGCGGGGCTCGGCCTCGTGGAGCTGGTCGACCGGGTCGTCGATCCGATCGTGGCCTTCAACCTCGCCCACCCCGGCTTCAAGGCGCTGTTCGCGCGCCCCGACATGCCGCCAGAGCTGGCCACCGCGCTCGCGCCGCTCCAGACGGCGCTGCGGGCGCGCGTCGAGCAGGTCATCGGGGAGCTGGCGCCGCACCGGGACGGCGCCGAGCGCGCCCGTGCCGCGCTGACCTGCGTGCACATCGTGCAGGGGGTGATCCCGCTGATCACCGCGGCGGACCCCGCCGAGCGTCCCCCGCTGACCGGGGAACTGAAACGGGCGCTGTGCGGCTATCTGGAGTCGCTGATCGCGCGCCCGTGACCGCTCACTCCGTGGCGTGTTGCCAGTAGGGGTCGCGGTAGAGGACGACGGTGGTGCCGCGCAGGAGTTCGTCGGGGGCGGAGACCAGGACGAGTTCGCCGTTGGCCTCGAGCCCGCGCAGGACGTCGCGGACGCGGGGGCCGACCGGCAGCCGGCCGACGGGCAGTTCGAGGGTCGCGCGTACGGCGTCCGCGACCTGGGAGAGCCGGAAGGGCTCGGTCAGGGGGGTGATCAGCTTGCGGACGAGGTCCACGGTGATCATGGCTTCGGCTTCGGCGTAGGCGAGTTCCCAGCTGAGCTGTGCCTTGCGTTTGCCGGTTCCGGCGCACGAGGTGCAGGGCTGGGAGAAGTTCGGGGTGATCTGCTCGGTCGTGGTGCCCAGGCAGGTGGTGCACTGGTTGGTTTCCATCGCGTGCAGTTCGGCGGCGTCGCGGTCGGCCAGGTGTTTGCCGCACAGGCACAGGTAGCGTCTGAACCCGCCACGAACCACGATGAGATCGTCGGCGTCGTCCGGAATCTCGTCCCACAGCGTGGTCATGGTGTGTTTTTTCATGATTTTGTGACTCTATCCACCTCAGCTCGTCTGACGCAGTTCAACGGGGACCACCCTCGTGGGCGTGTTCCACAGCCATTCCTCGGTGATGTAGGTCGCGGTCAGCAGCGTCATCAGGGCCAGGGCCCGCTCCGTCGAGGTGGACGGGTGCGCCCCGCAGTCGCCGAACCGGCACATCCACAGCTCGACAGGGCTGTCGTCGCCGAGCTGCTCGTGCACCGACGGCCTGGCCACGCTTACGCCGTCCCGCCATATGTCGATCGAGCCGCTGGTCAGCGGAAAGCCCCCGGCGAGGACTCCGCCGCCCGAGGTGACGCGGCGGGCGACGGCGTCGTGCACCGGCAGTATGCCCTCGGCCTGGAAGAGCACGACGCCACCGCCGGGAGGGCTCGCGATCCGCACGGTCTCAAGGGGGGACTCGCGCTCGGCCAGCCGCAGCTCCCCGCCCCTGACGGGCGGGCACCACTCGGGCACGGCCCCCAGGCGGCGGACCACCTCCTCCTCGGTGACGCCGCCGACGAACGCGATGCAGAACTCCTCGTGGTAGTCCTCGTAGGAGAACATCATCTCGTCCACGGTCTCCTGGATCTCCCGCAGGTTCGGGCCGATCCTGGGAGCACCGGGCAGGTGGGCGAAGAGGTCGGCCAGCTCGGTGAAGAGCGCCTGGAGGCCGGGGGAACGCCCGGCGATGCACGGCCTCCACGGATCGGCGCCCGCCGCCAGCAGCAGCCTGACCGCCTCGTCCTGGCCGTGCCGTACGGCCTCCCAGAGGGGGGTCACCCCGTCGCCGTCGGTCGCGTCGACCTGTGCCCCCGCGGCCAGCAGCAGCCCGATCACCCGGACCGCGCCCTCCTGGGCGGCCTGGTGCAGGGGTGTCGAGTCCAGCCAGGGAAGCCGTTGCCCGGGGTCGAAACCCTCGGCCAGCCGTTCGCGGATCTCCCTCAGGTTCGTGTCGCTCCACGCGCCGGTGATCTCACTCCACTCGATGTCGCCCACTGTCACCCCATCTCTTCGCGATGACAGGATCAAATCACTCGAAGGCGACATTTTCGATCAAACCCATACGTGACAACCGGTCAGAGATCCGAGTCGTCTCCGGCAGGCGGTGCCGGGGGGTCAGGGCGAGAACGTTGTGACAGGCGGTTTCGAGGTCCACGCCGTGGCCGACCGAGACGAAGACCGGCTTGACACCGTCCCGGGTGCGCAGCACGCGTCCGACCACCTCGCCGTCGAGGACCAGGTCGCTCCACGATCCCCGCGCGGTGCCCGGAGCCGAGTACGAGCCGACGAAGGCGGTCTTCCCGACGCCGATCGTGGGCAGGCCGGTCAACACCCCCAGATGACAGGCCAGGCCGAACCTGCGGGGATGGGCCAGGCCGTACCCGTCGCAGACGACCAGGTCGGGCGGCGTGCTCAGCCGTCCGAGCGCCTCGACGAGCGCGGGCATCTCCCGGAAGGCGAGCAGCCCCGGCACGTAGTCGAAGGCCACCCGGCCGCCGACGATGACCTGCTCGACGACCTCCAACGTCACCCCGTCCAGTACGGCCACGGCCGCCGAGAGCCGTTCCCCCTCGTAGGCCACGTCCACCCCGGCGACCCTGGCGGGCCGCAGCGGGCCGGGACCCGTCAGGTCGGCCAGGGGCCGCAGCTCGTCCTGGATCGCCTCGGCTTCGGCGATGGTGCGGGGCGTTCGTACCTTCATATACACATGATCGCTATTTTTGACGCGTGCCGCCGTACTCCAAGGCGGGACATCCCAGGACGTGAGGGAGAGTGGCATGTCAGTCCTTGTGGCGTTCAGCGTGACCCCGATCGGCACCGGGGAGGACGTCGGGGAGCTCGTCGCCGAGGCCGTACGGGTCGTACGCGCCTCGGGACTGCCGAACCGGACGGACGCGATGTTCACCACCGTCGAGGGGGCTAACTGGGAGGAGGTCATGGCCGTGGTGCAGGACGCGGTCGCCGCGGTCGAGGCCCGGTGCGGACGGGTCAGCCTCGTGCTCAAGGCCGACATCCGCCGGGGCCGGGACGGCGGGCTCGACGCAAAGGTCGCCACCGTCGAGGACTATCTCGCCTGACACCCCGCAGGGGAGGAGTGGCGCCGGACCGTCGAGCGGACCGTGGTCACCGTCAGCAGCAGGGTCACCAGCGAGGCCACCGCGAGCAGGGCCAGGCTCAGGCCGTAGGAGCCGAGCCTGCCGTAGTCGAGTCCCATCACCAGCGGCGGGACGAACCCGCCCAGGCCGCCCGCCGCACCGACCAGGCCGGTGATCGAGCCGACCAGATCGGTCGGGGCGACCAGGGTGACCAGGGCGAAGGTGGCCCCGCTGCCCGTGCCGAACGCCGCGGCCATGGTCAGGAAGGCGACCGTGCCGGTGAGCGCGAGGGGCGGGGTGAACGCCTGCGTCGTGGCGCAGGCGGCGAGCACGGCGAAGACCGTGACCAGGATGGGAAGCGGTCCCGAACGGTCGGACAGCCAGCCGCCCAGGGGACGCGCCAGGACCGCGACGAGCACGAACCCGGCCATCCTGCGGGCGGCGTCCGCCTGTTCGAGGCCGTAGGCCGTCTGCAGGTAGACCGGCAGGTAGACCGAGAACGCGACGTATCCGCCGAAGGCCACCGCGTACAGGACGGACGCCTGCCAGGTGATCGGCAGCCGCAGCGCGGCGGCCATGCCCGACGACCCGGAGGGCCCCGAGGGCACCGAAGAAGGCCGTGCCCTCACCGGGGTGCGGGCCGTACGCCCGGGAGGGTGCCGCAGGACGAGACAGGCGACGACGGCGTAACAGGTCAGCACGCCCGCGGTGAGCAGAAAGGGCGCCGCGGGGCCGCCCGCCTGGGTCAGCCCGACCGTGGTCAGGGCGCTGATCGCCGTGCCGCCCATGCCGATCCCGAAGACGCCGACGGCCAGGCCACGGCGCTCGGGCGGGAACCAGGAGGCGACGAAGGGCACGCCGACGGCGAAGATCGTCCCGGCGACGCCGAGGCAGAGCCCGCCCGCGAGCAGCGCGGCCAGCGACCGCTGCCCGGCCAGGCCGACGAACAGGACCGGCGGTACGGCGGCGGCCGAGATGAGCGGGAACGTCACCCTGCCGCCGAGCCGGTCGGTGAGGGCTCCGACGGGAATCCGGCCAAGGGAGCCGATGATCACCGGAACCGCCACCAGCAGGGCCTGCTGGGAGGCGGACAGGGAGAGCGTCCGCTTGAACTGCGGGCCGAGCGGGCTGAGCAGCGCCCATGCCCAGAAGTTCACCGTGAACCCCGTCGTGGCGACCGCGAGCATCAGCGCGGGGCGGCGAGCGCCGCCGGGTCCTTTCCGGCCGCTCGCATCGGTCCGTACATCGTTCGATTTCATCGCCCATCCTTGTTGCGCTGGTTTGTGCACAGATGAGGTGGTCGTGAATTCCGTCATTTCTGACGAGTGAACGTGTTCTTGGATAATCCGGACCGCACTGTCCGGTCGAGAAGGCCGGCGGATCGCCGAGGCGGAGCAGAGCGATCCGCTGCCGAGGCGGAGCGTATCAGCTGGGAATGAGGCCGCGCTCCTCCCGCAAGGACCTTCACCTCCAAAAAGGACGCCGAAAGGCCGAAGGTCTCCGCGGCCGTACCGGGAACACCGGCCGGGGCGCCGAGAGTTAGGGGATCGGAGTCGTTTCTAGAGTGTTGTAGGGGTGTGGGCGAATGGCGGGAAACGGGCGGGCCGGGCGTCTGGTCGCGGGCGGGCTGGCGCTGGCCGCGGTGGGGTGGGCGCTGCGGGACGTCCCGGCCGCGCTCGGCGGCGGGGCGGCGGGCGAGCGGCTGGAGCGGATGCGCCGCTCACCGAGATTCCGTGACGGCGCCTTCCACAACTCCGTCCCGGGTACCTCGGTGCCGAGGGGCAACCTGGTGAGGCTCCTGGGTGAACTGCTCCTCGACCGTGACGGGCGCCGCCCTCCGGGACGTGTCCCCGTGGTGGGCTCCCCCCTGGTCCCGCCGTCCGAGGACGGTCTCAGCGCCCTGTGGTACGGCCACGCCACGACGCTGGTCGAGATCGAGGGGCGGCGGGTGTTGTTCGACCCGGTGTGGAGCGAGCGGTGCTCCCCGGCGCCGGTCGGGGGCCCGAGACGGCTGCACCCGATGCCCGCGTCACTGGTCGGCCTGCCCTCCCTGGACGCGGTGGTGATCTCGCACGACCACTACGACCACCTCGACATGGCGACGGTCCGAGCGCTCACCGCCCTGCAGCGGGCCCCTTTCCTGGTCCCGCTGGGTATCGGCGCGCACCTGGAGCGCTGGGGCGTGCCCAGGGAGCGGATCGTCGAGCTCGACTGGGAGGAGGAGACGCGGGTCGCGGGCCTGCGCTTCGTCGCGACCGCCGCCAGGCACTTCTCCGGGCGCACCCTGAGGCGCGACACGACGCTGTGGGGGTCGTGGGTGGTCGCGGGGGAACGGCACCGGGTCTTCTACGCCGGAGACTCGGGGTACTTCGACGGCTACGCCGGGATCGGCGCCGCGCACGGCCCCTTCGATCTGACGCTCATGCCCGTCGGGGCCTACAGCCCGAACTGGCCGGACATTCACATGAACCCGGAGGAGGCGGTGCGGGCCCACCTCGACCTGGGGGGCGAGCTGCTCCTGCCCGTGCACTGGGCGAGTTTCACCCTCGCCTTCCATCCGTGGGCGGAGCCCGCCGACCGCCTGTGGCGCGAGGCCAAGGCCAGGGACGTCCGCGTGGTCGTCCCGCGTCCTGGCGAGCGGATCGACACCGGTGACGCCCCCGCCCCGGACGGCTGGTGGGAGCTGTTGGGCGGGTGACCTGGCCAAATCTTTACCCCGGCCAAACGGCCGGGGTGGGGATTTGGTAGTTTCTGGACCGTTCCATGAAGAATCTGAGAGCCTTTCGGAACGGTACAGAACCTCATGTGACAGGTGATGCCTGGCTTACCGCTGAGAATATGATGGATCATCCTTTACCGCTCTATGGGCCGGTGACGGCCATGCCTTCAGGCAGGGCGGCCCATGTGATCTGTCTGGGGGGACAGTGCCGGTGTTCCGCATGCGCGCGGTGAGGTCACCGATGCGATGAGCGTCGGCACCGGACCCGCGAGACGCGCCCTCTACGACTACGAGCGGTTCAGCAGGCTGGCCGGGCCGATGACCGAACCCGACCCCGGCGAGCCGTACCGGGTTCTCTACCGCTCGCTGCTGGCGGGCGAGCCGCACCGGGTGCGCGCGGTGCTGCTGATGATCGCCGCGCTGCTGGTCGAGTTCACCCTGATGGTCTGGCTGCTGCTGCCCGATCACTGGACGGAGCGTCCCGACCCCTACGGCGGGCTCCCGTGGTACCTACCGGTCGCCGACCGGGTCATGCTCGTGGCGATCGCCCTCATCGAACTGTTCCGCCTGGTCAGCGTGGTCTCCAACGTCCATGCCATGCTCGCGGCCAGGGACCCGGTACCGGTCGGGCCGGAGCCCGGCAGCAGGGTCGCCTTCATCACCACCTGCGTGCCGGGCAAGGAACCGCTGGAGATGGTCAGGCGCACCCTGACCGCGGCGCTGAAGATCCGCCACCGGGGCGTGTTCGACGTGTGGCTGCTGGACGAGGGCGACGACCCGGAGATCCACGAGCTGTGCGACTGGCTGGGCGCGCGCCACTTCACCCGCAAGGGCGTGCCCGAGTGGAACCAGCAGAAGGGGCCCTTCAGGGCGAGGACCAAGCACGGCAACTACAACAGCTGGCTGGCCGCCCACGGCGACGACTACGACTTCTTCGTCTCGGTGGACACCGACCACGTGCCGCTGCCGGAGTTCTGCGAACGCATGCTCGGCTACTTCCGCGACCCCACGGTCGCCTTCGTCGTCGGTCCCCAGGTCTACGGCAACTACACCCTCGGCGTCACCAAGGCGGCCGAGAGCCAGCAGTTCCTCTTCCATTCCCTGATCCAGCGCGCGGGCAACCGGTACGGCGCGCCGATGTTCGTCGGCACCAACAACGCCGTGCGGATCAGGGCGCTCAAGCAGATCGGCGGCCTGTACGACTCGATCACCGAGGACATGGCGACCGGTATCGAGTTCCACCGCGCCCGCGATCCGGAGACGGGACGGCGCTGGACGTCGGTCTACACCCCCGATGTGCTGGCCGTCGGAGAGGGGCCGACGTCGTGGACCGACTTCTTCAGCCAGCAGCTGCGCTGGAGCCGGGGCACCTACGAGACGTTGCTGACCCAGTTCTGGCGGGCCGCCCCCCGTCTGTCGCCCGGCAGGCTGTTCAACTACGCGCTGATGGTGACGTTCTACCCCATGTCCGCGCTCAACTGGCTGCTGGCCGGGCTGAGCGCGGTGCTGTTCATGGCGGTCGGCGGTTCGGGTGTGACCGTGCCGATGGACATGTGGCTCATGCTGTACGGTGACGCCGCCCTGCTGCAGATCATGCTCTACACCTGGAACCGCAGGCACAACGTCAGCCCGCACGAGCCCGAGGGCTCCTCCGGCGTCGCCGGGATGGTGATGTCGGCCCTGTCCGCGCCCATCTACGTGGCCTCGCTCGCCGGGGCCGCACTGCGACGCCCCAGCCGGTTCGTGGTCACCCCGAAGGGCGACTCGGCCAGTCCGGACCGGGTCGCGACCTTCCGCATCCACCTGTGGTGGGCGGCGGTCTTCGGCGGAGGCCTGCTGCTCAACGTCTTCTGGACCGGTCACCTGCACGTGGCCATGACCCTCTGGGGAGTTCTCGCCCTCGTGATCTGCCTGGGGCCCGTGGCCGCCTGGGCGTGGACCTCTAGGAGAAGCCGATGAGCAGGCTGCGCAAGAACCTGGTCGTTGCCGCGATCGTGACCGTCGTCGTGGGGGTCAACCTGCCGGCCGTCGCGGGGTTCGCCTACCGGGAGTGGCACGACTACCGGATCAACCGGGACGACTACAAGGCGAGCCACGGCCACTGGAGCTTCCTGAACGTCCCCGAGCGGTTCAAGGTGAACGCCATCCACGCGGCGCTGCTGCACACCGGCAAGGTGCTCATCGTCGCGGGCTCCGGCAACAACATCGTCAACTTCGACAAGGGCACCTTCAAAACCCTGCTCTGGGATCCGGCCAGACCAGGACAGCCAGGCGAGTTCAAACTGGTCGACACCCCCGTTGACCTCTTCTGCTCCGGGCACGTCATGCTGCCCGACGGCAAGCTGCTCATCGCGGGCGGCACGCTGCGCTTCGAGGTGCTCAAGGACAAGGTCAAACGGGCCGCCGGGCCGCTGGTGGTGAAGAACGAGAACCCGCACATCACCAAGCACCTGCCCGCGGGCACGCTGGTCGCCTCCCCCGACGGGCGGCTCTACCGGACCACCTCCATGATCATGGTGCCGCCCGCGACGAAGACCGAGACCGGGGTGCGCGGCAAGGCGCGGGTCACGCCCAGTGAGACCAAGGTGTTCGCCGAGTCCGTGGCCGAGGGCGCCGCCGGGGTGATCAACGCGGCCGACGGCTCCGTCAAGTACGAGATCCAGGGGCTGGCCACCGACAGGGAGAAGCGCAACCTGTACGCCATGGGCGGCGGTATGACGCTCGACAAGCAGGACTTCCAGGGCATCAGGGACGCCTTCGAGTTCGACCCCGTGACCGAGCGGTACACCAGGGTCCCGGACATGGCCGAGGGCCGCTGGTACCCGACGCTGACGGCTCTGCCGGACGGCAGGGTGATGACGGTCTCCGGGCTCGACACCGTCGGGAAGGTCACCAGGGACAACGAGATCTACGACCCGGCCACGAAGAAGTGGAGCCCCGGCCCCCGGCGCTTCTTCCCGACCTACCCCGCGCTGTTCCTGCTCGACGACGACACGCTCTTCTTCTCCGGGATGAGCGCGGGGTACGGCCCCGGCCAGCTGTCGATGCGTCCCCCAGGCGTGTGGGACTACCGCCACGACACCGACCGTCTGGTGGCGACCTCCGGGGCGCCCGGCGGCCTCGCGCCGGACGAGATGGAGGCGTTCACCCCGGTGCCCGGCCTGCCCGAACCCGAGCTCAACGAGACCGGAGCCTCGGTGCTGTTGCCTCCCGCGCAGGACCAGAAGGTCATGGTGCTGGGCGGAGGGCCGGTCGGGGAGCGCCAGCCCGGCCAGAAGAACGCGACCGACAGGACCGCCATCATCGACTTCGAGCAGCCCGCGCCCCGTTACGTCCGCGGTCCCAACCTCTCCCACCCCGTGCGTTACTCCTCGGCGGTGCTGCTGCCCGACGACACCGTGTTCACCTTCAACGGTTCGAGCGACTACCGGGGCAGAGAGGACAGCAACATCCTGCGGGCGGAGTTCTACGATCCGCGGGCCAACGCCTTCCGGCAGGCCGCCGCGCCCGCCGTCGGCCGCAACTACCACGCCGAGGGCCTGCTGCTTCCCGACGGCCGGGTGCTCAGCATGGGTTCGGATCCGCTCTTCGGCAACGGGGAGGGTTCGGTCCCCGGCAGCTTCGAGCAGCGGGTCGAGGTGTACACCCCTCCCTACCTGCACAACGGCGAGTCGCGTCCGGTGTTCACCGATGGCAGGCGGCAGGTGAAGCTGGGCGGAAAGGCGGGCTTCAAGACCCCCGACGCCGAGCGCGTCACCGAGGTGCGCTTCATACGGCCCAGCGCGGTCACCCACGTCACGGACGTCGAGCAGCGCTCCATCAAGATCGACTTCACCCGGGTGCCGAGCGGCATCATCGTCACGCTCCCCTCCAACCCCGCACTGATGCCACCAGGCTGGTACATGATGTTCGGAGTCACGCAAAAGGGAACACCGTCCCAGGCCCGCTGGGTCCACGTCCTGGACGGTCGAGCCTGAGGAGCCCGATGAACAGCTACGGCCGCGCCGCCGCCGCACTCGCCCTCGCCTTGGCGACGGCCTGTACGGCGGCCCCGGAGCCGTCAGCCGTACGGCCGCCCGCCTCCACCGGAAGCGGCGCGGGCGCCGCCGGGGAGGACGTCCGCTTCTACGTGGACGACGAGGGAGCGGCCGCCAGGGAGGCCAGAAGGCTGCGCGAGGAGGGCAAGACCCAGGAGGCGGAGCTGATCGGCAGGATCGCCGAACGGCCGAACGCCGTCTGGATCGGCGACGCCGACCCCTCACCCCGGGTCGCGGCCGTCACGGAGAAGGCGGCCAAGGCGGGCCAGGTGCCGGTCCTGGTGGCCTACCACATCCCCGACCGCGACTGTGGCCAGTTCTCCGCGGGCGGCGCCGCGAACCCCGACGAGTACCGCTCCTGGATCCGCCGCTTCGCCGAGGGCGTCGCCGACCGGCCCGCCTGGGTCATCCTCGAACCGGATGCGCTCGCTCACATCCTCGACAACTGCACCAAGGGTGGTAAGGCGGACGAACGGCTCGACCTGCTCAGGGACGCCGTAGAGACGCTCAAGAAGCAGCCGAGAACCAGGGTCTACCTCGACGCGGGCAACGCGGGCTGGATCAGGGACCCCGGGGCCTGGGTCGATCCGATGCGGCGCGCGGGAGTCGCGACGGCCGACGGGTTCGCCTTCAATGTCAGCAACTTCTTCACCGTCGAGGAGAGCGTCGCCGTCGCGGGACGGCTCTCCGACGCGCTCGGCGGGGCGCCGTACGTGATCGACACCTCGCGCAACGGCAACGGGTCGCCACAGGGCGCGCGGGGTGACGACGCCTGGTGCAACCCGGCGGGCCGGGCCCTGGGCACGGCGCCGACCACCCGGACGGGCCGCGAGCGGGTGGACGCCTTCCTGTGGATCAAACGGCCCGGTGAGTCGGACGGCGAGTGCCACCGGGGCGAGCCCGCGCCGGGGACGTGGTTCCACGACTACGCGTTGGAGTTGGCTCGTAACACCAAGTAGTCACCGAATTCGTTACCTCCCGGATCTTGTCGGTGAAGTTCCGACTGCTGGACATTGACAACTGTTGTCAATCTTCATCGGCCTTCGGGAGTCCCCCTCGATGAACAGATGGAAGACAGTCCTCATCGCCATGGCGGTCGCCGTACCCTCTGGCGTCATGCCCGTGGCGGCCGCGCGAACCGCGGCCGCCTCGATGCCCTCCTCGTCGTCCGCCCCGGTCGTGAACGAGGAGACCCAGCCGGTCTACTCACGCGCCGACGCCCTGACGGAGACCGTGTTCGTCGAGGTCGCCGGAGTGGACAGCGACCGTGACGGCAGTCCCGACCGGGTCGCCGTCGACGTCATGCGGCCAAGGGAGACCGCGTCCGGGCTGAAGGTCCCGGTCATCATGGAGTCCAGTCCCTACTACGCGGGCACCAACACCGTGGTCAACCACACGGTGGACCTCGACGCCTCCGACCCCTCGGGCATGGACTACCGCCGCAACAAGCTCGACGGCATGAGTGAGGCGATCTTCGGCTCCGAGGAGCGTCCCCCGACGTCCAGGGCGGTCGCGCCGCCCTTCCGCGGCTACTACGACAACTACTTCGTCCCGCGCGGCTACGCCGTCGTGCTGGTGGAGAACCTCGGCTCCGGGCAGGCCACCGGGTGCCCGACCTCCGGCCTGGAGAACGAGACGGCCGGGCCCAAGGCGGTGATCGACTGGCTCAACGGCAGGGCCCGTGCCTTCGACGCCTCGGGCGGCCAGGTCCGCGCCGACTGGTCGACGGGCAATGTCGGCATGATCGGCGTCTCCTACAACGGCACGCTCGCCAACGCCGTCGCCGCGACCGGGGTCAAGGGCCTCAAGACCATCGTGCCGATCGCGGCGATCTCCTCCTGGTACGACTACTACCGTGCCAACGGCGGTGTGGTCGCCCCCGACGGCTACCAGGGCGAGGACACCGACATCCTGGCCCGTTACGTCCTGACCAGGCAGAACGCCGAGCAGGCCTGTGGCGCTCTGGTCAACTCGATCGAACGCGACCAGGACCGGGTGACGGGGGACTACTCCCCCTTCTGGGCCCGGCGCGACTACCTCAACCACGTGCGCGGGGTCCGCGCCTCCGTCTTCGCGGTCGCCGGACTCAACGACTGGAACGTCAAGACCAAGCAGACCGTCCAGTGGTGGAACGCCCTCGCCGACCAGGGGGTGCAGCGCAAGATCTGGCTGCACCAGGGCCCCCACTTCAACCCCTTCTCCTTCGCCGCCCGCAACGCCGAGTGGCTGCGCCAGCTGCACCACTGGTTCGACTTCTACCTGTACGGCCTGCGCAACGGCATCCTGGACGAGCCGAGGGCCGACGTCGAGTCGGGGCCGGACCAGTGGGCCCAGTACGCCACCTGGCCGCTTCCCGGCACCCGCGACGTCCGGCTGAACCTCGGCGCGGGGACGGGCGGCCACAACGGCACGCTGAGCCCGCGGCGCTCGCACGGCCGCACCGTCGAGTCCTTCACCGACCAGGGCGGCCGCACCGCCGGTCAGCTCGCCCAGGACGTCGCCACGACCGATCCGAACCGGCTGGCCTACCTGTCGGAGCCGGTGAGCGGGCAGGTGCGCCTGTCCGGGACGCCGAAGGTACGGGTCAAGGCCGCCTTCGCGGCGGGACGCTCGCCGTACCTGACCGCGTTGCTCGTCGACTACGGCACCGACACCCGTGCCACCGGCGGCGTGGTCTTCGGCCAGGAGCCGGTCTGTTACGGGCAGGGCGTGCCGGGTGACACCGGTTGCACCTACCTGGCCAGGCACGTCACGGAGACCGCCTCCTACAAGATCATTACCAGGGGCTGGCTCGACGTGCGCAACCGCCACTCCGCGGCCAGGACCGAACTGCTGAAGGAAGGCAGGTTCTACGACTTCGCCTTCGACCTGCAGCCCAGCGACTACGTGATCAAGCCCGGCCACCGGATCGGCGTCGTGCTCATCTCGACCGACCGCGACTTCACCCTGCGCTTCCCGGCGGGGACCAGGGTCTCGGTCGAACCGGGTGCGGGCTCGGTCACCCTTCCCCTCGTCGGGGGCCGGGGCGCCCTCGGCTGACGGCACCCCTGACGGAACGCGCCCTCCGGCCTCACCGGAGGGCGCGAACCCCTTGACCTTCACATCAATGTGAAGGTTTTACTCTCCCCTCGCGGCCGGCGGCGCACCATGGTCAACGATCAATCGGGCACGCCGGCGCCTGGACTGGGAGACGAGGGGAGCGAAGCGGATGAGCGACGAGGGAAAGCGCCGACACGGGGCGTCCGAACCCGCGCCGGCGAAGACTGAGCCAGGAGGTGTGGTGGTCATCGGCGCGGGGCCGGGGATCGGGCGCTCGGTCGCGGCGCGGTTCGCGCGGGAGGGGCTGCCGGTCGCCCTGGTGGCCCGTACGGACAAGACCGTGAAGGCGGTGGCCGAGGCGATCGCCCCAACAGGGGTCCAGGTGGTGGCCCTGACGGCGGACAGCGCCGACGAGACGGCGCTGCGGGAGGCTCTCGACACGGCGGCGGCCGAGATCGGCCCGCCGGATGTCGTGGTCTACAACGCGGCGATCGTCCGCCCGGACGAGCCCGGTGAGCTGTCCGTGCGGGAGCATCTGGACATCTGGTCGGTGAACGTCATCGGGGCGCTCACCGCCGCCGCGCACGTCGCGCCCGGGATGGCCCGGCGTGGCGGCGGCTCGTTCATCGTCACCGGAGGGATGCCCGAGCCCAAGCCCGACTACGTGAGCCTCTCGCTGAGCAAGGCGGGGGTGCGCACGCTGGTCGCGCTGCTCGACAGGCGTTACGGAACCTCGGGCGTCCACGTGGCCAGCGTGACCGTCGGCGGCGTGGTCGCCCCGGGGACGGACTACGACCCGGACGACATCGCCGAGCACTACTGGCGGCTGCACACCCAGCCGCGTCAGGAGTGGGAGCACGAGGTCGTCCACGGGACCTGAGGCCGCCTGAGATCGCCCGAGGTCACAGGCCGGTGACGATCAGGCGGTCGCTTTCGGTGTTGCGGATCCGCAAGGGGGCGATCCGCTGATATTCGGGGGAGTCGTTCCACGCGCGGGCGGTCTCGGCGTCGGGGAACTCAAGGACGACGATCCGGCCGGGCTCGGGGTCGCCTTCGAGGACCTCGACGGCTCCGCCCCGCACGAGATAGCGGCCGCCGTACGGTTCGAGGGTCGCCTGGACCTGGGCGCGGTACTCCGCCAGCTCCTCCTCGTCGCCGGTCGCCTTCACCTTCGCGATCACATATGCGGTCATGGGCCTCACCGTACCGGGAGGCGTTCCGCCGTCCCCGCCGCGGGGAGGGGCCGCGGAACGCCCCCGGACGTCACAGGCGGGACGTCACAGGCCGAGGGCCCGGGCGGCCAGCGCGGTCCCCCGCACCCGGGCGGTGATCTTGGCGAACGCGGTGTCGCGGGAGGTCGAGGTGTCGTCGGCGAAGGGGGAGAACCCGCAGTCGTCGCAGGTGCCGAGCTGGTCGGCGGGGATGTGGCGGGCGGCGGCCAGCACCCGGTCACGTACCTGCTCGGCCGTCTCGACCCGGGGGTCGATCGGGTCGGTGACACCGACGAAGACCCTGACGCCGGGGCGCAGGGCGCCACCGATGAGGCTCAGCACCCGTTCCTGGTCCGGCTCACCGGCCAGCTGGACGTAGAAGTTGCCCGCCTGCAGCCGGAAGAGCGTCGGCAGCAGGTCCGCGTAGTCGACGTCGAGGCTGTGGGTGGAGTCCAGGTCGCCGCCGGGGCAGGTGTGCACGCCGATCCTGGCCCGCTCCTCCTGGCTGAAGCGTTCGAGGACCCGGTTGTTGAGCTCGACGAAGTCCCCGAGCAGCCCGCCGCTCGGATCGAGCTTGAGCGAGAGCCGCCCCTCGGTGAAGTCGAGTTGCACGGCGTGCGCGCCCGCCTCCAGGCAGCCTCGGATGTCCGCCTCCGCCTCGTCGACCAGGTCGTCGAGGAAGGCCTTGCGCGGATAGTCGTCGATGCCGTCGGCCGGGTAGAGCAGGCTCAGCGCGGACGGGGCGATGACCGCCTGCTTGACCGGCAGGCCCGTGTGGCTCCTGGCCTGCCTGAGGTACTTCTCGGCGTGCACCGCGTAGCGGAACGGGCCCGAGGTCAGGCCCGGCAGCTGCCGGGTGTGGCCGTCGGCGAAGGGGATGACGGCGCCGTCGGGGCGCAGTCCCGCCAGGCCGGCGATCGGGTAGGTGGCGAAGCTCGGCTTGGACTGCTCGCCGTCGACGAGGACGGGGGATCCGGTCCCCTCCAGGCGTGTGATCGTCTCCGCGACGGCCTCGGCCTGCCGTGTGGCCAGTTCCTCGTCGCCGACCCGGCCGTCGGCGTGCCCGGCCAGCGCGGCGAGCAGTTCCGGAGGCCGGGGGATGCTGCCGATCGGTTCGGTGGGGATCGTCATGCCGCGAGCGTAGATAACGATACGTGTTCCATCAATCACTCATCGGTGGAGATGATTACACCCCGAGATGTGGAATCTCCACCGGCGGATGTGGAACGTCCGCGCGTCCGGCTCCGCTCACGGCGCGTCGCCGCCCCGCTCAGGAGGAACGGCGGGCGGTACGGCTCTGCCGGTCGTCAGGTCGATGACGCGGCCGTTCCCGCCGGTCGCGGTGAGCGCCGCGGCGAACAGGACGAGCTGGTTGAGGAGCTTGAGGAAGACGAGCATCGCGGCGGCGCCCGCGACGACCTGGTAGGCGGGATTGGCCGCGGTCATGCCGATGTAGAGCTGGCCGAGGGACTTGAGGATCTCCAGCCCGACGGTGATGAGCAGGGCCGGGCCGATCGCCCTGCGCGGAGGCAGCCGCAGTCTCGGCGGCCCGCTCAGCAGGGCGAAGGCCAGCAGCGTGTTCACCCCGAGCCCGAGCAGGAAGGCGGCGGCCGACAGCAGCCACTTGGCCGGGGCGTCGTCGGTGCCCACGGTGTGCGCGACCAGCCAGCTCAGCATCTCCCCGGTGACGAACGCCATGGTGAGTGTCAGGGAGAGCAGCAGTCCCAGCCCGGCCAGCACCCCCAGGTCGATGAGCTGGCGCAGAAGGAGAACGCCCGGATACTGCTCCAGGCGCCAGATGGCCCTGATCGCCGAGCGTAGCGTGTCCATCCAGAACAGGCCGGTCAGCGGCAGGCCGACGAGGGCGATCATCCCGGCCGTGCTCTGCGCGTCACGCAACGCCGCCACGTCCAGGCGCGGGAAGTTCTCACTCAGATAGTCCTGTACGGCCCGCACGACCTCCGGCGTGTCCAGGACGTGCCCGATGATCGCGAACCCGAGCAGGCCGAGCGCGAAGACGGCGAAGAACGAGTAGTAGGTGAGCGCCGCGGACAGGCGCCCGCCGTCCACCTGGTCGTAGCGCACGGCGGCGCGCGCCAGATGGTCGAGCCAGCCGTGGCGGCGGCGGGCCCGCGCCCACGCCTGGGTGACCCTTCCGGACAGGCGCCCGGTGAAGCTGACGACCGTCATGACAGGGCTTCGCCCCGGGGCCGTGCGGCACGTCCCAGGGGGTTCGGGCAGGGGCCGGATGTCACGGAACGCGACGGAATCATCCCGGAAGTCTGGCAGAAGCCCCGCTCCCAGCGGCACCCCGACACCCCGTTGAGCACGGCCTTTCCGGGTTTGCCCACTACGGCGCAGGAGATCAGGGACGTCCCCGAGGGGAGACCCTGGTCCTTCCCCCGGCCGTTGCGCCGGGGGCCGTTCGTGCTGATGACGTGTCCCGGGTACCGGGGGGCCAAGGCGCGAACAGCCTGGTCCGGCGTGTCGTCCCCCCGGCGGGGGGTGGGGTCAGCGCCACCACGATGGACCGGCCCACCGGATCGAAAGGCCCGGCGCCGATCCCTAGTTTGATGAGCGTCCGGTGACACCAACCGAAGGAACACCCATGAGGAAGACTCCCCTGCGTCGCGGCCTGCTGGTGGCGGTCGCCCTGGGCGCCGTGGCGGCCCCCGCGCTGGCCACTCCCGCCCTGGCCGCTCCCAAACCGGCGTCGGAGACATCGGAGGAGCGGGTCGTCGCGGGCCTTGAGCGTCACGCCCACCCACTGCGCGGCACACGACCGGACACGCCGGGACATGACCTGAAGGCGCTGTCGGCGCTGGTCCGTGACGCGGAGATCGTGGGAATCGGTGAGGCCACCCACGGTTCCAAGGAGTTGTTCACCCTGCGCCACCGGCTGTTCCGGCACCTGGCGACCACACAGGGCTTCACCACCCTCGCGCTGGAGGCGCCCTGGTCGGCCGGTGTCCGCCTGGACGAGTACGTGCGCACCGGCAAGGGCGACCTGCGCGCGATCCTCAAGGAGGAGGGCGAGACCACCGGCGGCGTGTGGAGCACCGAGGAGTGGCTGGACCTGTACTCCTGGATGCGCGACTACAACCGCACCGCCCGCACCAAGCTGCGGGTGATGGGCTTCGACCTCAGTGACGTCCACCCGCAGCAGTACCGGCGGATCCTCGACTGGGCCGAGGAGCACGAGCCCTCGATCCTGCCCGAACTGCGCCGCCGCTACGCGAGACTGCTCGCCCTTCCCGGTGGTGCGAAGGAACGGGTCGACGCGCTGACGGCTCTTCCCCCGGAGCGGCTCAAGGCCGTGGCCGCGGACGCCGAAGCCGCCTACCACCTGGTCGAGAAGGCCGGCAAGGTCAACCCCTACGTGCTCCAGGAGGCCCGCGTCATCCACCAGATGACCAAGGTGTACGCCTCGGAGGGGTCCGAACTGCACCTTAACCGCGACCGGTTCATGGCGGAGAACACCATGTGGTGGAAGCGGCAAACCGGCCTGAAGATCGTGGCCGCCGCGCACAACGGGCACGTGACCTACCTCTCCCCCCACCCGCAGCACTACCCCGTCACCCAGGGGGCCCGGCTACGTGCCATGGCCGGGCGCTCCTACGTCGCCATCGGCACCTCCATCCACAGCGGCGGATTCCGGGCCATCAATCCCGACAACGGCAAGGCGGAGAACTTCGACACGGGGGCCGCGGGGCCGGACAGCAACGAGCACATCCTCGACAAGGTGCGCCATCGCGACTACTACGTGAGCCTGCGCCAGGCGGAGCGTGACCCGGCCACGCGGAAGTGGCTCGACACCGCCCGCCCGACGTTCACCGTGCCGGCCACCTACCTGCCCGACATGCTCAAGGCACCACTGGCCCTGGGACAGGCGTACGACATCGTGGTTCACCTCCACCGCGTCAAGGCGGCCGATCCGCTGTGAGGACGCCTGAGGCTCCCGCCGGTGAACCTCCCGGCGCACGGAGCCGGGGTGGCCGCCGAACTCGGGTGGGAAGACGCGGCGCGCGAAGGGAAGGAACGCCGAAGAGGCCTGGGCCGGGCCTCCCGGAAACAGCATGGGGGAACACCCTGGCTTGTCCCTGACTTCGGGTTCTGGCTCTGCCGCCGGTCCGTGCCGGGCCGTAGCGTGGAGACATGGGACGGATTCTGTTGATTGTGGCGGCCGTGGTGCTCGCCTTCTTCCTGCTCGGCTCGCTTCTGGGCTTCGTCGTCGGCCTCATCAAGTGGGCCCTGATCCTCGGTCTGATCGCCGTGGCCGCCGGTTTCGTGGTCAAGCTCTTCCGCTCCTCCAGCCTCAGGGGCTGACGGGGCCGGGCCCGCGGAGCCGTTCTCATGGCGGTTCCGCGGGGGCAAGGGGAGCACGGGAATAAGCCGCTCTAAACGGAGATTACCTCCGGTATGAGAGCGATCATCTACACCGAGACCGGCGGTCCCGAGGTCCTGCGTCTGGTCGAACGGCCCGTTCCCGAGCCGGGACCGGGTGAGGTCAGGGTCCGCGTGGCCCTGTCCGCCGTCAACCCCAGCGACTGGAAGTTCCGCGTGGACGACTCAGGTCCCACCTTCCCCGAGGTGGTGCCGAACCAGGACGGCTCCGGCGTCGTGGACGCGGTCGGCGAGGGAGTCGACGGGCTGCGGCAGGGTGATCGTGTCTGGATCTGGGAGGCCGCCTGGCAACGCCCGGACGGCACCGCCCAGGAGTTCGTGGTGCTGCCCGCCCGGCAGGCCGTACGGCTTCCCGGGGAGGCCTCCTTCGAGGTGGGCGCGGCGCTCGGGATCCCCGCGCTGACCGCGCACCGCTGCCTCACCGTGGCTGACGGTGCGGGACGGCTGGCGCCGGGCGCCCTGACGGGCCGTACCGTGCTGGTCGCGGGTGGGGCGGGCGCGGTCGGCAACGCCGCGATCCAGCTCGCCAGGTGGGCGGGCGCCACGGTCGTCACCACGGTCAGCGGGCCGGAGAAGGCCGCGCTCGCGACAGCGGCCGGGGCCCACCATGTCGTGAACTACCGCGAGGGGGACGCCGCCGCCGAGATCAGGCGGGTCGCCCCGGGCGGCGTCGACATCGTCGTCGAGGTGGCCCCGGTGGTGAACCTCACCCTCGACCTCGCGGTCCTGGCCCCCGCGGGAACCGTCGCGGTCTACGCCGTGGACGGCGGTCCCGCCGAGCTTCTCCTGCCACTGGGGCCGGTCGCGGCGGGCAACCTCCGCTACCAGGGCGTTCTGGTCTACACGGTGCCCGAGGCCGCCAAGCTGGCCGCCGTCGAGGACGTCTCGGCCGCGGTCGCCGCGGGCGCGCTGCGCGTGGGGGAGGAGGCCGGGCTGCCGATCATCCGCTTCCCCCTGGAGCGCGCCGCCGACGCCCACGCGGCGGTCGAGGAGGGGGCCGTCGGCAAGGTCGTCATCGAGCTCGGCGCCTGAGCTCTGTTTCCTCCGGGTCTGAACGGATATCTGGGGAAGGTAGGGGCAGGACGCCCGCCGTACCCGCCCCTGTCCGGCAGGTCCCGATTCCGGCCGCCGTCCGGGGGCGGCGGCCGTCGAGGAGGCAGTGATGGCGATCGCGACGGTCAACCCGGCCACCGGGGAGACCCTGAAGACCTTCGAGCCGCTGGACGAGCGGGAGGTCGAGGAACGGCTCGCGCGCGCCGCGGCCGGCTTCCTGACCCACCGGACGACCGGCTTCGGGCAGCGGGCGGCCTGGATGCGCGCGGCGGCCGACCTGCTCGAGGGCGAGCTTGAGGAGACGGCCCGTCTCATGACGACCGAGATGGGCAAGACGCTGGTCTCGGCCCGCGCCGAGGCGGCCAAGTGCGTGATGGGGATGCGCTACTACGCCGAAAACGCCGAGGCGCTCCTGGCCGACGAGCCGGGGGACGCGCGGGCCGTGGGGGCGCGGCGCGCCTACGCGCGCTACCAGCCGCTGGGGCCCGTGCTCGCGGTGATGCCGTGGAACTTCCCGCTCTGGCAGGTGATCCGCTTCGCCGCGCCGGCGCTGATGGCGGGCAACGTGGGGCTGCTCAAGCACGCCTCGAACGTCCCGCAGACCGCGCTCTACCTGGGGGAGCTCTTCACCAGGGCGGGCTTCCCCGCGGGCTGCTTCCAGACCCTGCTCATCGGGTCGTCGCAGGTCGAACGGGTGCTGAGGGACAGACGGGTGGTCGCGGCGACCCTGACCGGCTCGGAGCCCGCGGGCCGCTCCGTCGCGTCGATCGCGGGTTCCGAGGTCAAGAAGACCGTCCTTGAGCTGGGCGGTTCCGACCCCTTCGTGGTGATGCCGTCCGCCGACGTCGAGGCCGCCGTCTCGACCGCCGTCACCGCCAGGGTGCAGAACAACGGCCAGTCCTGCATCGCGGCCAAGCGCTTCATCGTGCACGCCGACGTCTACGACGAGTTCGAGGGCCGCTTCGTCGAACGCATGGAGTCGCTGCGGGTCGGCGACCCCATGGACGAGGAGACCGACGTCGGGCCGCTGGCGACCGAGCAGGGGCTCGACGACCTGGAGAGGCTGGTCGCCGACGCGGCGGGACGCGGCGCGCGGGTGCTGTGCGGCGGGGTGAGCCCCGACCGGCCGGGCTGGTTCTACGAGCCGACCGTGCTGAGCGGTGTCACCCGGGAGATGAAGCTGTTCCTGGAGGAGTCGTTCGGCCCGGTGGCCTCGCTGTACCGGGTGGAGGACGTCGAGGAGGCCGTCGCGCTCGCCAACGCCACCTCCTTCGGGCTCGGCGCGAACGCCTGGACCACCGACGAGCGCGAGCAGGAGCGCCTCATCACCGAGCTGGAGGCCGGGATGGTCGCCGTCAACGGCATGGTGGTCTCCTACCCGCAGCTGCCTTTCGGCGGCATAAGGAACTCCGGGTACGGCAGGGAGCTGTCCGCGCACGGCATCCGGGAGTTCTGCAACCTCAAGACGGTCTGGATCGGCTGAGGGGAAAGCGCGCGGACCGGCCCGCCAGGGGCGCGCGGCCCCAGGGGGTCGCGGGCCGGTCCGGGATCAGGGGATGGAACGGCGCAGCTCGACCGTGTCCCGCAGGACCTCGGCCGGGTCGTGGCCGTCGATCAGCAGCCTGCGCATCAGCGCCGCGACAGGCCGCATCGTGCCGGGGGTGAACCCCCGGCGGGTGACCTCCTGGGTGCCGATGCGCAGGCCCCGCATCGGCTCGCCGGGGGCTTGGTCGGGAAGGCCGATGCCGCTGAGGTAGACGCCGCCCTCGGCCAGCCGCCGGGCCGCCTCGTCCCCGCCGCCGAACGCCGCGGCGTCGACCGCGACGTGGTGGGAGACCGTCCAGCCCAGATCGGCCGCCGCCACGGAGAAGCCCTCCTCGGCTAGCGCGGCGGCCAGGGTGTGCGCGTTCGCGATACAGGCGTCGGCGTAACGCGGGCCCTCCGCGGCGTGCTCGGCCGCCGTCACGGCCAGCGGGGCCAGCCGGGAGGCGTCGTAGTTGGCGGTCAGCCCGGGGTAGGCGGCGGCGGAGACCCGGTGGGCGAGGTCCTCCTCACGCGTCACGACGGCCGCCCCGGGAGGGCCGCCGAAGGATTTGTAGGTGGACATGGTCAGCAGGTGGGCGCCCTCCAGCAGAGGACGCTGGAAACGACCGCCCGCGATCAGCCCGGCCACGTGCGAGGCGTCGTAGAGCAGCACCGCCTCCACCTCGTCGCACGCCGCCCGCACCCGTGCGACGTCGTGCGGGAACAGCATCAGGCTGGCCCCGATCACCACCAGGACGGGCCGGTGCTCGCGCAGGAAACCCGGCAGGGCGTCGTGGTCGATGCCGAACCCGGCCGCGTCGTAGGGCAGGTCGACGACTCGCAGGCCCCGGATTCCGGCGGCGCCCTGGACGTGGTGGCTGGCGTGCCCGCCCGCGGCCTCGGGCAGGACCGCGATCGTGTCGCCGGGGACGGCGAAGGCGGTGTAACAGGCCAGGTTGGCCAGTGTCGCGCTCTGCAGCCTGACCTCGGCGAACTCGCCGTCCATCAGGGAGGCGACCCCCAGCGGGGCGAGAACCTCCAGCACGTCCAGCTCGTCGAGCCCGGTCTGGAACTTCTCCCCGGGCCAGCCCATGGAGGGACGGCAGGCCGCCGACAGCTCGTGGGCCGCCCTGGCGCGCTCGCTCATCGTGTTGGTGCCCGCGTAGAGCACGACGCCGTCCTCGTCGAGCCTGCTCCGGTGCCCGGCGAGAGCCTCACCGACCGTCCGCACGACCTCGTCGAGACCCAGGCCCTCGGCCGCGGCCTCAAGCTCCGCCAGACGTCGTTGCGCCCTGGGCGAGGCCCACGGGGCGATGCGGCTGCGCTCCTGCACGGCGGTCTCCCTTCACGAGACCCTTTCACTGAACGTGCAAGCGACGGTACGGCTCGCGCTCCGGCCAGTCATCGTCCTGCCAGCGGAGACCTTTCATACATCTGTAGGATTCGACGGTGATCGGCGATGAAGTCCAGGATCTCCTCGATTCCCTGGCCGCGACCGTGGGACGGGGCGTCGCGGTGGACGATCCCGAGGGCCAGGTCGTCGCGCACAGCGTCCACCACGGCGAGGTCGACCAGGTCCGCGCCCAGGCGATCCTGTCCCGTTCCGTCCCCGCCGAGGTCAGCGCCTGGCAGGAGGCCCACGGCGTGGCCACGGCCCGCGTTCCGGTCAGGGTGCCCGCGAACCCGGCGCTGGGCATGGCGGCCAGGCTCTGCGTTCCCCTGCTCCACCAGGGCAGGCGTGTCGGCCTGCTGTGGATCATCGAGGGGAGGACGCCGCTGAGTCAGGAGGAGGAGGCCGGGGCCGTACGGGACGCCGCCGCCATCGCCGCACTGCTCGACGGCGGAGGAGGGTCGGGCACACTGCGCGGGTTGCTGACCGGCGGAATACCCGCGGCACGGGCGGCCGCGGTGCTCGGCGAGGGGCCGCTGCGCCTGCTGGCCCTGCGCGGTGAGCGGGGGGAGCCGGGCAGGGCGGTCGAGGAGGAACTGGCCGGGACGCGGCGCCCTCCCGCCTTCACGGTCCTCGACCGGCACGCCGTACTGCTGCTGAACGGAGGGCAGGACGCGACCGCGCTGGCCGGACGGCTGGTCGCCCGCACCGGAGGCGCGGCGGGGCTCAGCGCGGTGCACGCCGGGCTCGGGACCGTCAGGCGCGCCCACCGGGAGGCGGTCGCCGCTGCCAGGGCGGCGGTCGCGGAGCCCGTGCTCGGGCCGGTCGCGAGCTGGCCGGACCTGGGCGTCTACCGGCTGCTCGCCGAACCCGGGCGGATCTCCCCCGGGCCGCTGCACGAGCATCCGGCCCTGGCCGCCACCCTGGAGACCTATCTGGACAGCGGAGGGGACGCGCAGGAGACCGCCAGGCTGCTCCACCTGCACCGCACGAGTCTCTACTACCGGCTGACACGGATCGAGGAGATCACCGGACGAAGCCTGAAGGACGGAGCCGACAGGCTGGAACTCCACCTCGCGTTGAAGCTGGCGCGCTGGAACGCGGTGTAGCGGCCGGATAAACCGGGCAAAGCTGTGCAGGTGCGGCAGTTGATCAGTGAGCTTGTCAGCGTTCTGGTCGTTGCCGGCCTCATCGGCCTGGCGGCGCTTCTCGTCTCCGTGGTCGTCCTCGTCGTGATGGTGACGCTGGCCGCCTTCACCCTGCGCGGACGCGGCGGGTCGGTACGACGCCGGGACTGACGGTCCCGGTTCACCTTGTCCTGGCGTGCTCCTGCTCTCGCCGGGCACTCCCCGGCCGGGAACGGTCCACCGCGTCGTGCCGCACGTGTTCCTCGTCGAGCAGCAGCGACAGCCCGGGGGCGTCCTGGACGAAGCGCAGGTTCTTCTCCAGGCAGACGACGGATCCCCGCTCGGGACGGCTGGTGAAACGGATGTCGTCGGCCAGCGCCCTCATGATGAGCAGGCCGCGGCCGTGTTCCGAGGTCGGGGAGGGGGCCTGCGTCCCGGAGAAGTCGAACCCTTCGCCCGTGTCGATCACCTTGATGACGCAGCGGTCGCTGAAGAGCTCGGTGCTCACCATGTAGTCGTCGCTCGGGATGGCGTGCTGGATCACGTTGGAACACGCCTCGGAGAGCATGAGCAGGATGTCCTCGCGTACTTGTGGCTCGACCCCCAGGGCGCGGAGCGCCGCGTCGAGCAATTGCCTGATGACCGGAACGCTAGCCGCGTCACGCGGCAGGCGGAGCGTGATTGTGGCCTCCACGGTCCCTCCTTCACGGTTGCCCGCTGAGAGCCCTGCCCCAGCCCGCCCGTCCTAACCGGGACGGCCGGTATCTCCTGAATCGCCCGTCCCGGGACGTCGGGTCTTACGCCTGCGCAGACCCGAGGCGACCAGCCGGGTGAGGAGTTCCCGGGAGGAGACCGGCTGCGCCCCGAGGGAGACGGCGCGCTCGTAGACGGTCTCCGGGACGTCGTAGTGGTCGCGGTCGAAAGCCCTGGCGGGCACGCCGAGCCGTTCGGCGAAGGCGTGCAGCTCCTCGGTGGAGCTGTCACTGACCAGGTGGGACCAGAGCAGGCCGCGGGGGCCCGGCCAGGCGGGCGGGTCGATGAGGACGCTCACCGGTGCAGCAGTTCGAGCGCGACCTCAAGGGCGGCGTCCCTGCGCTCGTCGTCGCTGATCGTCTCGTCCCTGAGGAGGAACCAGGAGGCGTGCAGGGCGAACAGCGACATCGAGTTCCTCAGCCGGGTCGCCGTTGGGTCGCCGGGCTCGACGAGGATGGTGAGCATCTCGAACATCTGGTGGCGGACCCGCTCCATCGTCGGGTGGCCCTTGAACGAGGCCTGGTTGCGCTCTATGAGGCGCATGATCTCGTGGTGCCTGCCCCGGCGCAGGTCCTCCGCGTAGCGGCGTACCAGTTCGCGCCGGGTCTCCTCGGTGCGCGGCTGGGACTTGGCCCACTCGATCAGCTCGTCGAAGGCGTACTGCCGGTCCTCGACGAGGCTGGTGATGATCTCGTCCTTGCTCTTGAAGTGGTAGTAGAGGGCGGCCTTGGTCACGCCGAGCGCCTCGGCGATCTCACGCAGTGAGGTCGCCTCGTAGCCCTGTTCGATGAACAGTTTCAGGGCCGTTTCCTGGATGCGAGTCCGGGTGTCGGCGTTTTCGCTCATGGTTCCCTTTGCGGTGGAATTAACTTGACGGCCGGTAAGTAGGCGCCCTACATTTCCCATCATATCCGACACTAGCCGGTCGGCAAGTAAGCAAGATCCACTAGGGGGCAACGAAAGTGAAGGAGACCGCGACCGCGCCGGCGCGGCAACGTGAGGTCATGGTGGTGCTGCCGGGCCTCATGCTGGCGATGGTCCTGGCCATGCTCGACAACATGATCGTCGGTACGGCGATGCCGCGCATCGTGGGGGAACTCGGCGGCCTGACCCACCTGTCCTGGGTGGTCACCGCCTACGTGCTCGGCACCACCGTGTCGACTCCCATCTGGGGCAAGATCGGGGACCTGTACGGCAGGAAGAACATCTTCCTCGCCTCCATCGTGATCTTCATGATCGGTTCGGCGCTCTGCGGCATGGCCGGCTCGGAGATGCTGGGCGGCACCGCGGACGGCATGAACCAGCTCATCGGCTTCCGCGCGCTCCAGGGGCTGGGCGCGGGCGGCCTGATGGTCAACGCCATGGCCATCATCGGCGACCTCGTTCCGCCTCGTGAGCGCGGCCAGTACCAGGGCATCATGGCCGGTGTGATGGCGCTCGCGATGATCGCGGGACCGCTCGTCGGGGGCTTCATCACCGACAACCTCAACTGGCGCTGGGCCTTCTACGTGAACCTGCCCGTCGGGTTCGTCGCGCTCGCGCTGCTGGCCGTCACGCTCAAGCTGCCGAGATACCGCACCGAGCACCGCATCGACTGGGTCGGCGCGATCCTGCTCTCGGTCGGCATCACCGCTCTGGTCCTCATCACCACCTGGGGCGGCAACGACTACGACTGGAACTCGCCGCAGATCATCGGCCTCGCCGTGGGCGCCGTGGTCAGCCTGGCCCTCTTCATCGTGGTCGAGCGCAGGGTCGTCGAGCCGATCATGCCGCTCAACGTGTTCCGCGACCGCAACTTCAGCCTGATCTCCGTGGTCGGCTTCCTGCTCGGCTTCGCCATGTTCGGCGCCATCAACTTCCTGCCACTGTTCCAGCAGACCGTCCAGGGCGCCTCGGCGACCAACTCCGGCCTGCTCCTGCTGCCGATGATGGGCGCGGCCATGGTGGTCTCGCTGTTCGTCGGCCGGGCCATCACCAAGACGGGCAAGTACAAGATCTACCCGGTCCTCGGCGGCGTGATCATGGCGGTCGCCATGTGGCTGCTGTCCACGCAGACGGTCGACACCCCCTCCTGGCGCACCGGCGTCTACATCGCGGTGCTGGGCCTGGGCATGGGCTTCCTGATGCAGACCACCATGCTGATCGCGCAGAACAGCGTCGAGCAGAAGGACCTGGGCGTGGCCAGCAGCGCCTCGACCTTCTTCAGGTCCATCGGCGGCTCGTTCGGCGTCTCCCTGTTCGGCGCCATCTTCACCCACCAGCTCACCGCCAACCTGACGAGCAAGCTGGGGGAGGCGGGCGGGAAGCTCGCGTCGAGCGGAGGCCAGTTCGACCCCGCGGCCCTGCACGAGCTGCCGGCCGGCGTGCGCACCGGATTCCTCGAGTCCCTGGCGTCGTCGATCGGCTCGGTGTTCACCTGGGCGATCCTCTTCGCCGTCCTGGTGCCGCTGGCGGCGGCCTTCATCAAGGAGATCCCGCTGCGTAGCGGCTCCGACCAGGGCGCGGACGAGTCGGCCCCGGTCGCGGCGTTCGACTGAACGGCGGCGGACGAGACTTGAACGGCGGCGAGCAAGTTCTCACCCAGTGATCGCCAAGTCCCTCCTCCCAGACTGGGTGGCATGAACACAACGACGACAATCGTCACCGCCGCCGGGTACACCACCCGGCGGCCGGGGACCGGGGACGCGGTCGAGATCCACCGGCTGATCTCCCTGTGCGACACGCAGGTGATCGGCAAGGCCGACATGACCCTCGACGACGTCACCGACCAGCTGAACGAACCCGACTTCGACGGGGAGAAGGACGGCTGGGTCGTCCACGACACGTCGGGCCGCCTGGTCGCCTGGGCCTGGGTCTGCCGCAAGGGCACGGGCGACAACATGGACGTCGACGTGGTCGTGCACCCCGACGCCGCCGAGCTCACCGGCGCCCTGTGGGACGCGGTCACCGAACGGGCGGCCGAGATCGCCGCCGAACTCGGCCACGACAAGGCCGTGGTGGACATCGCCCTGTACCGGGAGGACAGCGGCAAGCGGGCTCTCGCCGCCGCCCGGGGCTTCGTCGCCGCGACGAGCTTCATCCGCCTCCTGACCGACCACGGCGCCTCGGTCCCCGAGCCCGCCGCCCCGGCCGGGGTGACGGTCCACCACGGGACGAGCGAGGAGGTACGGCGTCAGGGCCACGCCGTACAGCAGGAGGGCTTCGCCGAGCACTTCGGGTTCACGCCCAAGGACTACGACGAGTGGTTCGCCGAACTGGACTCCTCGGCCAGCACCGACTGGGCGCAGCTCATGGTCGCCAGGGTGGACGGCGAGCCCGCCGCGATGCTGCTGGGCACCGACGCCTTCGCCGGGGACGAGAACTCGGGCTACGTCCGCCAGCTCGCGGTGCTGCCCCGCTTCCGGGGGCGCGGCCTGGGCCGGTTCATGCTGCGCCGGGCGTTCGCCGCGGACGCCGCGCGCGGCCGGGTCGGCACCTACCTGCACGTGGACGCCAACAACAGCACCCCCGCCCTGGACCTGTACCTCTCGGTCGGCATGCGGCAGGTGCTGGCCATCGACGTCTGGCGCAGGACCGTCTGACCCGCCCCTCCCCGCGGGCCGTACGGCCCGCGGGACGGGACCTCAGCGCCGCAGCAGCGGCAGCGCGCCGGCCGCGGTGACCAGCGTCGCCGCGGCCAGGACCACTCCGACGGCCGTCATCGACGCCCCGCCCAGGTACAGCGTGCCGAAGGTGGCCACCCCGACGACCTGGCCGAGCTGGGTCACCGTGACGAACAGCCCGCTGGCGTCCGAGGCGTGCTCGGCCGCCACATGGGTGAGCGCGATCGCGAGCACCGGGCTGAAGACCGCGCCCATGCCGAACCCGGCGACGGCCTGCGTGATCCACAGCAGCGGCTGGCCGTGGTCGCCACCGCTCAGCGCGAGGGCCAGCCCCAGGTAGCCGAGAGCCGCCACGACGAGCCCGGCGACGACCATGGGCCGCCTGAACCGCTCGGGGACCCGCCGCCAGTTGAGGCTGGAGACGGTGAACGCGACCGCGGTGGGGACGAAGGTCAGGCCGGCCCGCAGCGGGCTGTCACCCAGGGTGCCCTGCAGGTGCAGGGCGAAGCCGAACAGGTATCCGCCGTAGCACGTCATCAGCCCGAAGACGGTCAGCACCGAGGGAATCACCCCCCTGGCCATGAGCACCCGCGCGGGCACGAGCGGAGCGGCCGAACGCCGCTCGACCAGCGTGAAGATCCCCGCGAAGGCCACGCTCACCCCCATCGAGACCCACCCCCACAGCGGCCAGTCCTGCTCGTGGCCCAGCACCAGCGGCACCACCAGCAGACTCACCGCGAGAGAGAGCGTGACCAGGCCCGGCAGGTCGAGCGGGCGGCGCAGGCGCGGGCCGCCCGAGGGCAGCAGCCGTACGCCCGTGACGAGCAGGGCCAGCCCGATCGGCACGTTCACCAGGAACACCGGGCGCCACGCCGTGCCGAACAGGTCGGCGGAGACCAGCGTGCCACCCAGCACCTGCCCGATCACGGCGGCCCCCGAGATCACCGTGGCGTACAGGCTGAGCGCGCGGGCCCGCGCGGCCCCCTCGAAGTTCGTCTGGATCATGATCAGCACCTGGGGCACCATCAGGGCGGCTCCCGCGCCCTGCAGGAGCCGGAAGGCGATGAGCTGCCCGGCGGAGGCGGCCAGGCCGCATGCCAGGGAGGCGACGGTGAAGACGGCCAGGCCGGTCAGGAACAGCGGGCGCCCGCCGTACCGGCCGCCGAGCCGGGCACCGGTGATCAGCAGCATCGCGTAGGCGATGGTGTATCCGGAGATGATCAACTGGAGCCCGGAGCCCGAGGTGCCCAGATCCGAGCGGATCACCGGGGAGGCGACGTTGACGATGGAGACGTCCAGGATCGCCATGAACTGCCCGGTCAGGATCACCGTGAGCAGCCGGCGGTTACGGGAGGAGGCCGGGAGAGCGGCCGGGACCTCCAAGATCGGTGGTGCGGTCATGGAGAAGACTGTGAGGGCAGGCGGATACCGGTAACGAGAGCCTGCCGATCCTGGTACCGACACCACCTGGCACCGGCTTTCCCCGTCGGCCAGCATAGGGGGATGACCACGACCAGCCGGCGTGCCCGCCGGGCGGAGCTGGCCTCGTTCCTGCGCAGCCGCCGCGACCGCATCACCCCCGAGGCCGTCGGGCTGCCCCCCGGGTCGCGCCGCCGCACGCCGGGTCTGCGGCGCGAGGAGGTGGCCATGCTCGCCGGGGTCGGCGTCACCTGGTACACCTGGCTCGAACAGGGACGTCCGATCAACGTCAGCGTCCAGGTGCTCGACGCGATCTCCAGGACGCTCCGTCTCGACGAGGCCGAGCGCGAGCACCTGTACCGGCTCGCCGACCTGCCGAGCGTGCCCCAGTCACCCGGTGGCGGCGGTCTCGAACCGGAGGTCCAGCTCATCCTGGACCAGCTCGACCCGATGCCCGCCGTCGTCTACAACGGCCGCTACGACGTGCTCGCCTGGAACCGGGCGTACGGCACGCTGTTCCCGAAGGTCGTCAAGGCCCCGCCGGCCACCCGCAACGCGCTCTGGCAGATCTTCGTCACCCGCTCCTGCTGCCTTCCGATGACCAACCGCGAGGCCGAGCTGCCCCAGATGGTGGCGACCCTGCGGGCGGGCTTCGGACGGCACCTCGGCGAGCCCGCCTGGAACGACTTCGTCCGCGCGCTGTCGGCCGAGAGCCCCGAGTTCGCGCGGATGTGGGCGACCCACGACGTGGCCAGACCCGGAAGCAGGATGAAGGCGTTCCGGCACTGCCGGGCGGGGCTGGTCCGCACGGTCTCCACGAGCCTGAGCCTGTCGGCGACGCCGGAGGCGCGGATGGTGGTCTACACGCCCGTCGACGAGGAGAGCCGCGAACGCATCGCCTGGATCAGCGCGAACCCCGAGGTGTCCCCGGTCGCCGAGCACGTTCACCGACCCCGATAGCCTGAACGGGTGCGAACCCGGCGTCGCGTCCCGTTCGACGGCGGCCTCGGCGAGGCTCTCGACCCGGCGGCGAAACAGCGGACGCTCGCCGCCGGCCTGGACCTTCACCCGCGAACGGAGCGGCCATGACACACGAAGCCACGACACACGACGGGGAACGGCTCCTGCGCCGTGCGATCGAACTCGCCGCGGAGGCGCGGGCGGGCGGCAACCCGCCCTTCGGGTCGCTGCTGGCGGACGGGAACGGCCGCGTGATCGCCGAGGAGCGCAACACCACCCTCACCGACGCCGACATAACCGCGCACCCGGAGCTGAAACTGGCCCGCTGGGCGGCCCGCGAACTCGACCCGGAGACCGCGGCCGCCACGACCATGTACACCAGCTGCCAGCCCTGCCCCATGTGCACGGGGGCGATCCGCCGCTCCGGACTCGGCCGTGTCGTGTTCGCCCTCTCCGGCGAGCAGCTCAACGCCCTCAAACCGGGTGGCGACTTCCCGGAGGTGCCGCAGGAGGGCCCCACCCTGTACGACGAGGCCCGCGTCCCGGTGGAGGGCTACTACTGATGAGCTAGTGCGCGGCGACCCGGTGCTTGGCCAGGTGGGCCAGCACCGCCTGGTTGGCCTCCCAGCCGTCGGGGAACTTCACCGGCACCCCGAGCTGGACCGGCTCCGCGGACGGGTGGGCGTCGAGCAGTTCGGGGATGCCCGCCCTGGCGACCACGACGCAGGCGTGCCGGTGCCGTGAGGCCAGCACGCACAGCCGTCCCGACTCCAGGTGGAAGGCGGTGGCGTCCCGGCGCCCGGACAGCGGGTGAAGCACGATCGTCACGTCGTACTCCCGGCCCTGGAGCCGGTTGGCGGTGTCGACCGTGATCTCCTCGGGCACCCCGGCGGCGCGGATCGCGGTCACCTGGTCGCGGTGCGCGGCGCCGATGGCGATCCGGTCCGCCGTCACCCGGTGGCTGCCCCGCTCGGAGTGCGCGACCGGCGCCCGCTGCAGCAGCCGTACGGCCAGCAGCGCGACCGCCTGCACCGCCTCGGCGTCCGTGCGCACGGTGTGGCGGCTGGGCAGCTCGTACAGAGCCCAGCCGGAGGCGGCGGCCTCCTCCAGCGCCCGGTCGTAGGAGGTACGCATGCCGTTCACGGTCAGTTCGAGCGAGCGGTCACGGTGCTCGGTCCCCGCCCTGAACCCGGTGAACGGGTAGAACGCCTCGGAGACCACCGGCGCCGCCGAGGCGGGCAGCCGCCAGGAGACCGGCAGCCGGTGCACGGGAAGGTCGGGGTTGTGGCGCAGCAGCACCGAGACCGCGCTCTGCACCGGGTCCCAGGACAGGCCCGCCCAGCGGTCGCCGTCCACGATCGAGAACGGGTCGAGCTGGCCGGGGTCGCCGACGAACAGCGAGCGCTCGAACAGCGAGGCGATGCGCAGCAGCTTGTCCGAACGCATCTGGTAGGCCTCGTCCACGATCGCCCACGGCCAGGTCCGGTCGCCGACCCAGGCCCACTTGTCCGCGGTGGCGATCACCACCGCCGGGTCGCCCAGGTCGGGCAGCTTGCCCGCGACCGAGACGTTGGGGTGGGCCAGGACGCGGGGCGGCGTGACGTAGCCGCTCGCGGACAGCCGTCCGACGGTGAGATCGGGGTGATCGGCGGCCAGCCGCTCGACCAGGTCGTCCACCTGTTCGTTGGTCTGCGCCACGATCATCAGCGGCTCGCCCGTCTCGGCGATGTGCGCGGCGGCCCTGACCACCAGCGTGGACTTGCCCGCTCCCGGCGGGGAGTCGACGACCACGCCCCGGTTGCGGGGCAGGTCGGCCAGAACCGCGTCGACGACGGACGCGGCCGCCTGCTGCGGCGTCATGTCCTCCGTGGGCCGTACCTTCATGACCACTCCTCCTGGGCGTCGTCGTCACCGGGCACGTACTCCTGCGGAGGCCCGCCGTGGGTCCACGGCGTCAGCTCCGGATCGGGCAGCGAGGCCGAGGACTGGAAGTCGTCGAGCAGCGAGGTGTAGGTGATCCGCTCGCCGGGTTCGGGCACCGCTCCCGGAACGGGTGTCCTGCCCCGGCCCATCCCCTTGACGACCTTCAGAGTGATCTCGTCGCCGGAGACCTCGACGATCTCGGCGGCGTGCCCGCGCCGTTCCGGGCTGCCGACGACCGAGCCCGGCGTCAGCCGTACCGGGTCGGCGGTGGTGACCGTGACCAGCGGCCTGAGCTTGCGCGAACGACCCTCGCCCTCGGTGTGCTCGGGGTCGGCGGCGGTGACCGTCCCGGTGAACGCCTCACCGGTCAGGCGGTACTCGGCCATGATCAGCGGGTCGTCGTAGGCGCGCTGCACGTCGTAGCTCGCCCTGGCGCGTTCGAGACCGGCCAGCCGGGCCGCGGCGCCGACCGCGCCGTCCCTGCGCGCCTGCGGCGGGCCGCCCTCCGCGAGCCGTTCGGTGAAGCGGGTGAACGACCCCCGGTCGGTCTCCCAGCGGTCCCGTACCCGCGACCCCTCGGGCAGCGCGCGCAGCAGGTCGACCGCCCGCCACATCAGCCGCCACGTCGGATCGAGCTGGGTGCGCAGCGCCTGGGTGACACGTTCCACCGACCGCTCGGTCGGCGCCTCCTCGTAGGCGCGCATGGCCGGGGCGAGCACCTCGTTGTCGAAGCCCGGGTCCGTCGAGGGCCCCGCGGGAGGCCACAGCAGCGGATCCTCCGCCTCAAGCGCGGCCTGGGAGCCGGTCATCCCTGCGGGAGGGTCGATCCAGCCGAGCAGCGCGGCCAGGTTGGCGTCCTCAAGACCGCTCTGCCCGCTCGCCCAGTGCGCGCCGAGCGCCTCGGTCGCCGCCATCAGCAGGCAGGATCCCGGCTGCTGCGACCTGTCGGCGAAGTAGGTCAGCCACCGGCCGAGCAGCGGCACCGAGGGATGCACCGGATAGGGCCCGTCGACCCTGCGGAAACGGGTGGACCGGCCGAGCAACCCGAGGAAGGCGACCCCCTGCCGGTTCGGCACCAGGACCTGCGGGGCGTCCAGGCACCGCTCGTACGGCTCGCCGCCCCGCCGCTCGACCGTCTCGGTGTCCTTGCAGAACCCCTCCACGTACGGCAGGACGACCTCGGCCAGTTCGGCGGCGAAGGCGAAACGGAGGTCCCGGTTGCGCGGCTGGGGCACGATGAGCAGCCGGGGATGGCCGGGATCGGTGCCGACCATGGCGGCGAGCGGGGCCGCGGCCTCACCGGAGAGGCCGAGCGGGACGAACACCAGCGGCTGCGGGGCCAGATGGCAGTGCCTGACCGTGGTGACCGGCTGCGCGCTCCCGTCCCTGATGGCGCGCAGCCGCGCCAGCGCCGTCAGCGCGCTCATCGCAGGCACTCCTCGCGCAGCCGGTCCGCCAGCCGCAACAGGCGGGCGATCTCCTCCTGGCCCTCGGCGGGCTCCAGGGTGCCCTCGGCGAGGCCGAGCGCCTCCGTCACGGTCGAGACCCCTCCGAGTTCGTCGCGGACCTGGCGGCCGAGCAGGTCGGTCGAGCCGTTCCCCCTGGCCTCGTCCCGGCAGAACATGCACATGTCACAGGTGGACAGGCAGTCGGGCGCGTAGCGGGCGGGCACCCGGGACAGGGCCTGGGCCACCTCCCCGGCGGGCCGGGTCGGCACGCCGTCCTGACCGGGGGCCAGGTCGAAGGTGAGCTCCTCGGGAAGCTCGTCGAGCAGGGTCTCGACCCGGGTCAGCCGGGTGAGCTGCCGCTTGAGCACCGCCAGCTGCCTGCGCACGTCGACCAGGCACGCCACGGGCCGGTTCGCGAAGTTCTCCGGGCAGACCAGGACCACCTCGTGGGAGACCCGTTCCGGATCGTGCCCCAGGTCGGTCAGCAGCGCGCGCAGCGCCAGCACGTAGACCGCGGCCTGCCTGGCCGCGGCGGCGACCTTCCGCGGCTCGGCCTGCCCGTCGATCACGCTGAACGACTTGATCTCCACGATGTGGAAGCGCCCGCCGAGCTGGAAGGCGACCACGTCCGGCTCCAGGTAGCAGACGTGCCCGGCGATCTCCAGGCTGAGCAGCGGGTGGTCGTAGAAGACCGCGGCCTCGTCCTGCCGCGCGGCCCTGTCGACCAGCGCCCTGGTGTGGGAGTGGCGCAGATGGGTGCCGACGCTCTCCACGTCCTGGTAGCCGACCTCCGCGACGGGCAGCCCGAGCAGCTCGCGCAGCAGCCGGAGCAACTCGGCGCAGCCGTTCTCCTTCACCACGATCTCGAAGGAGTTCCCACGGGTGATCGCGAACTGGGACTGGCCGAAGGGCGCGGGAAAACCCATGTGCCTGGCCGTACGGTCCTTGTCGACTCCCGCGGCGTCCAGCAGCGCACGGCGCGCGCAGCCGGGGTTGGCGGCCAGCGCCGCGATGGCGCGGGCGTCGTGCGGGTGTGACGGCACGGGGCCGCGCAACCTGTCCAGCCTGCCGTTCAACTCGCTCCCCTCAAGGTACTCAGGGCGGCGGCGCCGAACAGCCGCTCGATGTCGGAAAGCTGCCTGCCCGCCCGCGCCGCGACCTCGGCCCGCTGCGCCGCGTCGCCGGCGTGGTGCACGTCGAGTTCGGCGCGCGCCGCGCGGATCGTGACCTCCGGGTCCGCGGGGGCGAGGCCCTCGACGGCCCCGGGGACGTTCTGCGCCATCCGCCGCAGCAACCGTCGTGCGCCCTGCGGCGGATCGGTCATGCGGATGATCCTGTCGGCGACGCGCATGGCCGAGACGAGGAAGTCGACGCGTGGGCTCAACGGCCCGAGCACCCGCCGCTCCGGCTCCCAGGTGCTGTCGGCGAGCAGCCCCCTGGCGGGGGAGAGGCGGTCGGTGAGCGCGGCGCACAGGTAGTAGGGGCGGGCGTAGGGGTCCCCGCGGAAGGAACGCTCCTCGTCCCTGCGCAGGCTGGTGAGCTGGGCGCCGCGCAGCGCGCCGGAGAAGAACGCCTCGTTCACCGCGACGATCATCCTGGCCGCGGAGGGCACCCCCAGCAGCGCCAGCGCCTGGTGCACCTGCTCCCTGACCGGCAGCAGCGGCGGCTCGGTCTCCCCGGCGGACCCCTCAGCGGACTTCCCGGTGGACTCCTCTGTGCCGACCGCGCGGTCCCAGGCCTGTTCGGCCCGGCGCAGATCTCCCCGCAGGGACCGCGCCAGCGTGTTGTCCCGCGCCTTGACAGCGCGCCGTACCTGGGCGCGGAGCTCGGTTATCCGCAGCTCCAGCGCGTCCAGTGATTCACTCACGGCACGGAGCGTAACAGGAGTTCCACCAGCCTCCTGTGTATTCCAGCGATTTCCAGCATTTCGCGGCGTTTCGCTGAGTGGATATATATGGATAAAAGGGATATTTCTAGCTAAATGGCTGGGGCGATTCCGGCGGGCAGCGGGCGAGTGTGCACCACCTCCAGCCGCGAGACGGCACGGGTCAGCACGACGTAGAGCCGGTTCGCCCCCCTGGGCTCCGCCTCGACGACGGCCGCGGGCTCGGCCACGACCACGTGGTCGTACTCCAGTCCCTTGGCCAGCGTGGCGGGCACGGCGGTGACCCGGGCGCCGTCGGGCGTCTCGCCGAGGGCGGCGATCTCGACGCCCTCGGCCCGGACCGCCTCGGCCAGGTCGTCGAGCGCGTCGTCCGCGGCCACGAGCGCGATCGAGCCCTCGTACCCCAGCGCCTCGCGCACCACCCGCGCCGCCGTACCGGGAAGATCGGACGTCCGGTGGAACCGCAGCAACCCGTCACCGCGGAACGAACGCGTCCTCGGCACGTCGACCGCCAGCTCGTCGAGCAGGCGGTTGGCCAGCGTGACGACCGCCCCCGGAACCCGGAACCCGGTCGTCAGGGTGACCGGCGCCGCTCCCGGCTTGCCCAGCGCGGCGAGCTGCTCCGACCAGCTCCGCGCCGCCCAGGGCGTGGTGCCCTGCGCCAGGTCGCCCAGCACGGTGATCGAACCGTGCTCACTCCTGCGCGCGACGGCCCGGCACTGCATCAGTGACAGGTCCTGGGCCTCGTCCACGACGACGTGACCGTATCCCCTGGGACGCTCGATCAGGCCCGCCACCTCGTCGAGGAGCACGGCGTCGGCCTCCGACCACCTGGCGCTCTTGAACGAGCGCGGCGGACGCGACCACAGGATCGCCGCCTGCTCGGCGGGGGTGAGGATCCCCTCGGCCGCCCCGGCCAGCACGGCCGGATCGGTGAGCAGCTCCGCCACGACCTCCCGGGGCCGCGCCACGGGCCACACCGTGTCCAGGAACTCCCTGACGGCCCTGCCGGTCCTCCTCATCCACGCCGTGCCGGTCGTCTGTCCCCGGGCCTCGGCCCGCACCCGCAGAAGGGAGGCCAGCCGCGAGAGCACCCGCTCACGCCCGACCCCGTACGGCGGCGCCTCCCGCAGGGTGTCGTCGACGACGCGCAGCAGTTCCTCCTCGGAGACCCGCCAGCGGTAGGCCCCGTCGGGCACGGTCAACGGGCCGCCGGGCCGTCCGACCCGCCCGTACAGCGCCCTGCGCAGAACCTCGGCCATCCGCGCGTCGTGTTTGACCACCGCCGCGGCCTCGTCGTCGGAACCCTTCGGCGGCTCCGGTGCCAGCAGCCGCCCCAGAGTCGTCTGCTCGACGTCCATCTCGCCGAGGGCGGGCAGCACGGCCGAGATGTAGCCGAGGAAGGCCTGGTTGGGGCCGAGGATCAGCACACCGCTGCCGGCGAGCCTGCGCCGGTAGGTGTAGAGCAGGTAGGCGGCGCGGTGCAGGCCGACCGCGGTCTTCCCCGTGCCGGGCGCGCCCTGGACGCAGATCGACGTCTCAAGCCCGGTCCGCACCAGCTCGTCCTGCTCGGGCTGGATGGTGGCGACGATGTCACGCATCGGGCCGACACGGGGCCGTTCGATCTCCTCGGCCAGGATCCGGCTCGCCGTACCCGGCGCGCCGCCCTCGCCGAGCCGTTCGTCCTCGAAACCGGTCAGGACGGGAGGCCGCCCCGACCATCCGAACCGGCGGCGCGTCGTGACACCGCGGGAGTCGCGGACGTCGGCCTGGTAGAACACCGTCGAGACGGGTGCCCGCCAGTCGAGCACCAGCGGCTGACGGCCGATCCCGCCGGAGATGTGCCGCCGCCCGATGTAGTAACGCTGCCCCCGGTGATCGCCCGCGTCCGCCCCGGCGCCGAAGTCGAGACGGCCGAAGAACGCGGGCCCCTCGGGCTCCTCGGCCAGCTCCTTGGCGAGGCTCTTGAGGTGGCGCCCCAGCCGTTCGGCGCTGTAGCGGTCACCCGCCACGTGCTCGCCGACGACGACGTTGGACCGCGCGCCGTCGAGCATCCCGCGCAGCGCCGCCCTGCATTCCTCCAGGTAGGACCGTTCCTCGTCGAGTCCGGTTCCGGTCACCGGCATCACCCCTTAAAACTTAACCGAGTCAATATATTAACCCGGTTAACCGCCTGTTAGGTTGGACAGGTGACAGGACTCCGGCAGCTCAAGAAACAGCAGGTCCACGACGCGATCTCCACGGCGGCCATCACCCTGTTCCTCGACCGGGGCTTCGACGAGGTGTCCGTCGCCGAGGTCGCCGCCGCCGCGGGGGTCTCCAAACCGACGCTGTTCAAGTACTTCGCCTCGAAGGAGGACCTCGTCCTCCACCGCATCTCCGACCACCACGAGGAGTCGGCACGCGTCGTACGGCACCGCGGCCGGGACGAGAGCCCCCTGGCCGTCCTCCACCGCCACTTCCTCGAAGGACTCCGCAGGCGCGACCCCGTGACGGGGCTCAACGACCACCCGACGGTGCTCGCCTACCACCGGATGATCTTCTCGACCCCAAGCCTGGCCGCCAGGCTCGTGCACCACACGACCAAGGACGAGGAGGCCCTGGCCGAAGCGCTCGGGGAGGTCACGGACGAACTCACCGCGCGGCTCGTGGCCGCGCAGACGCTGGCCGTACAGCGGGTGCTGGCCAGGGAGAACTGGGCCAGGCTCACCCGGGGGGAGACCGCCGACGAGGTCTACCCGTCGGCGGTCGCCGCCGCCGACCACGCGTTCGGCCTGCTGCCCCAGCCGGGCTGACCGGAACGGGCCGCGCACAGGAACGGGGTGCCGCCCCCGAAGGGACGACACCCCGTGACACCGGAGGTCGAGCTCAGGCGCCCACCTCGGAGCGGTCACCGGACCAGAGAGTGTGGAAGGCACCCTCCCGGTCCGTCCGCTGGTAGGTGTGCGCGCCGAAGAAGTCGCGCTGCCCCTGGATCAGGGCGGCGGGCAGCCGCTCGGCGCGCAGCGAGTCGTAGTAGGCGAGGGCCGTGGAGAAACCGGGCACCGGAATGCCCAGCTCGGCCGCCTTCGCCACCACCCGCCGCCACGAGTCCTGCGCCAGGCCGAGCGCCTCGACGAAGATCGGCGCGGTCAGCAGCGTCACCGGCGGCGTACTCTCCTCGTAAGCCTCGCGGATCCGGTCCAGGAAGACCGCCCTGATGATGCAGCCACCCCGCCAGATCGTGGCCAGCGCGCCCGGATCGACGTCCCAGCCGTACTCGGCGCTCCCCGCCCTGATCTGGTCGAACCCCTGCGCGTAGGCGATGATCTTCGACGCGTACAGCGCCCGCCGTACGTCCTCGACGAAGTCGTCGCCGAGGGTCCGGTCGGGCACGGGCGTGGGGCCGGGGAGCCCGCGGGCGGCCTCCCGCAGGTCGGCGTGGCCGGAGACCGAACGGGCGAAGACGGCCTCGGCGATACCGCTCACCGGCACACCGAGGTCGAGCGCGATCTGCACCGTCCAGCGCCCGGTGCCCTTCTGCTCGGCCCGGTCGGCGATCACGTCGACCAGTGGCCCGCCGGTCGAGGCGTCCACCTGCCTGAGCACCTCGGCGGTGATCTCGATCAGGTAGGAGGACAGCTCGCCCCGGTTCCACTCGTCGAAGACGTCGGCGAGCCGCGGAGGCTCCAGCCCGGCCCCCTGCCTGAGCAGATCGTAGGCCTCGGCGATGAGCTGCATGTCGGCGTACTCGATGCCGTTGTGCACCATCTTGACGAAGTGACCGGCCCCGTCGGGACCGATGTGCGTACAGCACGGCACCCCGTCCACCTTCGCCGCGATGTCCTCGAACAACGGCCCGAGCGCCGCGTACGACTCCTTCGAACCGCCGGGCATGATGCTCGGCCCGAGCAGCGCCCCCTCCTCGCCGCCGGAGACCCCGGCGCCGACGAAGTGGATGCCCCGCTCCCGAAGCGCCGCCTCACGCCTGCGGGTGTCGAGGAAGTGCGCGTTGCCGCCGTCGACGAGCATGTCACCCGGTTCGAGCAACGGGGCGAACTCCTCGATCACCGCGTCCGTCGGCGCCCCGGCCTTGACCATGATGATGACGCGGCGGGGACGTTCGAGCGCCGCGACGAACTCCTCCGGAGTCTCACAGGCGACGAAGGTTCCCTCGTCCCCGTGCTCCTCGACCAGCTTCGTGGTCCGCGACAGCGACCTGTTGTGCACCGCGACCACATGCCCGTGCCTGGCGAGGTTGCGGGCCAGATTCGCCCCCATCACCGCCAGGCCGGTCACACCTATCTGCGCCTGAGTCATGTTGTGACACCCCCTATTACGTTCAAGGATGCCCAGTCTGCACCGATCGCTCCCCACGTCGCGCGCCGAGTCGCGCGACGCCCGGAGCCGGGTCTCGGAGCCGGTCTCAGGGCAGGGCCTCAGGGCGGGGTCTCAGGGCCGGAAGGACGACCCCGCCTGGTCGCCGCCGACAACGCTCCCGAGACAGCGGTAGGCCCGCGCCCCCGAGGCGAACCGCTCCTTCGAGGGTGGCAACACCGCGATCTGCCAGTCCGACGGGATGATCTTGACGGCGGCACCACGCCGGGAGTCGAGCATGACCGACGACGAGCACACCTTGCGCACCATCGGGTCACGCTCGGCGGCCCCCGCGTCGTAGGTGAGGCCGCCCGGCAGCGCGGCGATCGCGAACGTCTCCCACGCGTGCGGCTCCTCGCACTTGACGGGCCGCGCGGACGCGTCCCCCGCGATCACGACGAGTCCGCCCCAGCACTCGGCCTTCTGCACACATGAGGCACGGCCACCGGGCACGGCCGCCGCGGGACAGTCCAGGGTGAACGTGGCGACCTCGGCGTTCGCCCCCTGAGCCCCGGTACCGGCGCCCCCGGCCTCGGAGGTGTCCGCGAGGCCGCCGACGGAGGCGCCCTGGCCGAAGTTCTCCATGATCATCAGCCCGACCCCGGCCAGCAGCAGGATCACGAAGGCGGCCGCGACGGCGACGAACACCCGGGTGTTCGAGGAGCCGGTGGGCGCCGCCGCGTCCTTGGCCGGCGACTGGGTCACGCCGAGCTCCTGAAGACCGGGCGAGGTCAGGTGCGCGCGCATCACCTCTCTGCCCGACCCCGGCCGCACCCCCGGCACGCCGTACGACGGGTGCCCCCCGGCCTGAGGAACAGGACGGGGCCCGGAGGCGTACGGAGGCGGCCCCGGGACGGACGGCGGTGGCACGGGAGAGGGGCGCGGCGGCATCGGCCTGCCGTCCCGGGCCCCCCGCTCCAGGTGCAGATCGGTGAGGGCGTCCCGCAGGGCCGCGACAGAGGGGGTGCGTCGCGCGGGATCGCTGTCCATGGCCTGACGGAGTACGGCGGTCAGCTCCGGCGGCACACCGGGGATCTCCGGGATCGGCAGCCGGTGCAGGGCCATGATGACCGCGATGTTGGCCACCCCGCTCTCCGGAAACCGGGGAGGACGCCCGGACAGCAGCGCGTAGAGGGTGGCGGAGAGGGAGTAGACGTCTCCCGCCGCGGAGGGCTCCGTCAGGTCGAACGCCTCAGGCGGCGCGTAGGCGGGGGTGAGCGACTCTCTGGTCACCGAGGCCTCGCCCCCCGCGGAGGGCATGGTCGCCAGCCCGAAGTCGGACAGCACCACGTTGCCGTACCGGTTGATCAGGATGTTGGCGGGCTTGATGTCCCGGTGCAGCACTCCCGCGGCGTGGGCGGCGGCCAGCGCGTCGGCGATCCGGACGCCGATGTCGGCGACCTCGGCGGGCGCCAGCGGTCCCTCCGCGCGCAACCGGTCGAGCAGCGACCCTCCGGGACACAACTCCAGCACCATGTACGGCCTGCCGTCGGCGAGCACCCCGGCGTCGTAGACATGGGCCACGTGGGGGTGCCCCGACAGGGCTCCCGCCGAGGTGACCTCCCGCATGAAGCGCCGCCGGTCACGCTCGGAGAGCAGAACGCGGTTGTCGACCTTGAGCGCGACCTCCCGGTCGACCGCCAGCTGCCGGGCCCGGTAGACGATCCCGAAACCGCCTTGGCCGAGTACGCCGGATATGTCGTAGCCGGGTACTGAAAAGGCGCCCGCTTCGGCCATCTGCCACCTCCTGACGACGGGCAGATTATCGGAGTTCAGCGCCGTCCCGGCTGCGTGACCGGCCCTGATTTGACGACGTCCCTCGGGGGACATAGAGTCACCAGGCCCGAGGGCGCCGGCGATGTCGGCGAGACCCCGGGAACCCCTTCTGACCCACTCTCGACCGAGACACGTGTGTCCCGGTCGTTTCGGTTCGACACGTTCCGGATGTCAGAGTAAATTGGAAGGGTTGCTCCGGAGACGGGGCGGTCTGAAATTCCTCGGACAGGCTTTATCGAAGAAAATGGATCCGATCGGATCGGTTTGACACGAAAA
>NZ_JBIAVG010000022.1:0-135860 GCF_042893955.1 Streptosporangium sp. NPDC001559 | reverse complement strand
GCCCCACCTGCCCACCACCCACAACGGCAAGACCGACCGCAACGCCCTGCCCCCACCCCACACCCTCACCCCCCTACCGACCAACGACACCACCAACGACACCACCGCCGAACAGCGAACCAGCCCCCTACACGACACCCTCACCGGTATCTGGGGGCGGGTGCTCGGCCTGGCGTCCGTGGGCGCCGAGGACGACGTGTTCGAGCTGGGGGCGCACTCGTTCGCGATCGCCAAGGTGAAGGCGCGGGTCGCGGTGGCACTGCGGATCGACCTGCCGCCCCGGGTGTTCTTCACCGCGAGGACCGTCGCGGAACAGGCCGCGGTGCTGCTGGAGAAGGCGTCCTCGCCGGAGGCCGTACTGCGCCGGGCGGAGGCCGTCGCCGCGCTGCCGGAGATGAGCGACCACGAGTGGGCGGCGGCCGTGGCCGGCCTCACGGACGGGGAGAACTGACATGACGACCGTCGAACACGGCTGGCAGCCGCTCAGGCCGGGGAACCTGGAGACGGCTCCGCTCACGTACGGCCAGCGTGCCCTGTGGCTGCTCGACCGGCTGGCCCCGGGCACCGCGTTGCACAACATCCCCTGGGTGCTGCGGCTCGAAGGGCCGGTTGACGCCGAATTGCTCGCGGAGTGCCTTGGGACGATCGTCGGGCGGCACGACATCCTGCGCAGCGCGTTCCTCGCCTCGGTGTCGGAGCCGTACCAGGTGGTCAGGCAGGAGGCGGCGTTCGGGCTGGCGGTGACCGAGTGCGCGCCGGAGGCCGTCGACGACCTGGTCCTCGACGAGGCGCGCAGGCCGTTCGACCTGGAGCGTGACCTGCCGGTCCGGGCGCGGCTGCTGCGCTGGGCCGAGGACGGGTGCGTCCTGGTGGTCGTCTTCCACCACATCGCCTGTGACGGGCTCTCGCTGCCGGTCTTCGAGCACGAGCTGGCCGTGCTGTACACCGCGCGGGCCGAGGGCCGTACGCCCCGGCTGCCCGCGCCGCCGATCCAGTACGCCGACTACGCGGCGTGGCAGCGGGAGCAGGACCCGCGTGAGGACCTCGACTACTGGCAGCGGCGCCTGGCGGGCGCGCCGGAACGGGTGACGCTGCACACCGACCGGCCCCGTCCCCCGGTGCGGTTGACGGAGGGGGCGACCCACCTGTTCGACCTGCCGCCCGAGGTGACCGAACGGGTGCGCGTGCTGGCCATGGACGAGGAGGTCACCCCGTTCGTCGTGCTGTTCACCGCGTTCGCGGTGTTGCTGCACCGCTACACCGGCCAGGACGACCTTGTCATCGGCTCCCCGGTCGCGGGCAGGGACCGGATCGAGATCGAGGACCTGATCGGCTACTTCGTCACCGTGCTGCCGTTGCGCACCAGGATCGACGGCGGGGAGAGCTTCCACGAGCTGCTGGCCGCGGTCGGCCGCGACGTCATGGAGGACCTCGACCACCATCGGGCACCGCTCGACATGGTCGTCGACCGGCCGCTGATGAACGTCGCCTTCGGCGCGCACGGCGCGCAGGACACGGGGCCGATGCGGCTCGGCGAGGTGAGCGGGACCCCGCGTGTCATGACCACCGGCACCGCCAAGTTCGACCTGCTGCTGTCCGTCTTCGACGACGGGCGTCGCATGCGGGGCGAGGTCGAGTACGCCACGGGCTTGTTCGACGCCGCCACGGTCGAACGGCTGGCCGGGCACTGGCTGACCCTGCTGAGCGCCGCCGTCGAGGCGCCGGGGACCTCGGTCTCCGAGCTGCCCCTGACCTCCGGTGGCGGGCACGGCGTCGCCGTACCGGTGAGCCGTGAGCCCCGGGCCTGCCTGCACGAGCGTTTCGAGGCGGTCACCGCCCTGCACCGGGAGCGGCTCGCGACCGACGTCACCTACGAGGAGCTCAACGCCAGGGCCAACCGGCTGGCCCGTCACCTGCGGGCCCGTGGCGTACGGCCGGGCGACCGGGTCGCCCTGCTGCTCGAACGCGCTCCCCGCCAGGTCGAGGCCGTGCTCGCGGTGCTGAAGGCGGGCGCCGCCTACCTGCCGATCGCCCCGGAGACCCCGGCGGAACGGGTGGCGTTCCTGCTTGAGGACGCGGGCGCCAAGGTGGTCGTCGCCGACCGGGCAGGGGAGGGCGTCACCGTCGGGCTCGACGAGGAGGCGGAGGCCATCGCCGACCATCCGTCGGACAACCTCGGCCTGGCGGTCCCCCTCGGGACGACCGCGTACATCATCTACACCTCGGGCTCGACCGGCCGCCCGAAGGGGGTGGCCGTCACCCACGCGAACGTGGCGGAGCTGTTCGACGCGACCGAGGAGCGTTTCATCCCCGGCCCGGGTGACGTGTGGACGCTGTTCCACTCCTACACCTTCGACTTCTCCGTGTGGGAGATGTGGGGTGCCCTGCTGTACGGCGGACGCCTGGTGGTCGTGCCGAAGGAGGTCGCCAGGTCGCCGGAGGACTTCGCCGGCCTCCTGCAGCGGGAGCGGGTCACCTGCCTCAGCCAGACTCCCTCCGCGTTCGGTCAGCTCGTCGGCCTCTTCGAGGAGGCGCCGAGGGTTCTCGAAGACCTCAGGCTGATCGTCTTCGGCGGTGAGGCGCTGCAGCCGCACCACGTGCGCCGGTGGTTCGCCACCGGGGCGGGGCCGAACGCCCGGTTGTGCAACATGTACGGCATCACCGAGACGACGGTTCACGTCACGGCCTACGACATCACCCCGGAGACGCCCTTCGACCGCAGCGTGATCGGGCGGCCCCTGCCCCACCTGTCGGCCGAGATCGTCGACCGGCACGGCCGGGCCGTACCGGACGGGGTGCCCGGGGAGCTGTACGTCGGCGGGTACGGGGTGACCGGTGTCTACGTGGGCCGTCCCGGGCTGACCGCCTCGCGTTTCGTGCCCGACCCGGCGAGGCCGGGGGCGCGGCGTTACCGCAGCGGTGACCTGGTCCGCAGGCTGCCCGGCGGGGACCTGGAGTACCTCGGCAGGATCGACGACCAGGTCAAGATCCGTGGTTTCCGCATCGAACCGGGTGAGATCCAGCGGGTCCTCGACGGGCACGACGCGGTGCGTTCCTGCGTGGTCGTGGTCAGGGAGGGGCGGCTGCTGGCCTACGTCGTGCCCCGCGACGGGTGGCCGGGGGCGTCCGAGCTGCGCGCCTACCTGGCGGCCAGACTGCCGGACTACATGGTGCCGTCGGCGGTCGTGCCGCTGGACGGCATCCCGCTGACCCCGAACGGCAAGGTGGACCAGCGGGCGCTGCCCGACCCGGGACGCGGGGAGCGGCCCTACGACCCGCCGGTCGGCCCCGCGGAGCAGGCGTTGGCCGACGCCCTGGCCGAGGTGCTGAAACTGGACCGGGTCGGCAGGGAAGACAACTTCTTCGAGCTGGGCGGCGACTCGGTGCGCAGCGTGCAGGTCTCCGGACGGCTCAGGCGGTCGGGCTACGCGCTGCCGCTCGACGTGCTGTTCGCCCACCCCACGGTCCACGAGGCGGCGGCCCTGATGACGCCGGCCGAGGACGGGCCGCCTCCCGAGCCGTTCTCGCTGCTCGGCGAGGCCGACCGGCGGCGGGTCGAGGCGCTCGACGACGTCGTGGACGCCTACCCGATGACCTCCATGCAGCTGGCGATGGTCTACCACATGGAGCTCGAACCCGAGCGGCGGCCGTACCACAACGTCAACAGCTACCGGGTGGCGACGCCGCTGGACGAGGAGGCGCTCGCCAGGGTCCTGACCGAGGCCGTGGCGCGGCACCCGGTGCTGCGCACCTCCCTCGACCTGGCCTCCTTCAGCGAGCCCATGCAGCTCGTCCACCGTGCCGCGCCGTCGCCGCTGACCGTCGAGGACCTCCAGGGCGCCGACCAGCAGGCGGCGATCACCGCGCTCGTCGAACGTGAGTGGGCGACCCCGTTCGACCTGCGTACGGCCCCGCTGTTCCGGGCGACGGCCCAGCGGCTGTCCCCGACGGCCTTCCAGCTCACGCTCACCGAGCACCACGCGATCCTGGACGGCTGGAGCTTCACCTCCCTGGTCGCCGAGATCCTCAAGCGGCACACCCTGCTGCGCGACCACCCCGAGACGCCGCCCGCGGCACCGCCGAAGTCGCGTTTCAGCAGGTTCATCGCCCTGGAACGGGCCGCGGCGGGCTCGGCGGAATCGGTCGCGTTCTGGAAGGAACGCCTGTCCGGGGTGGACGGCACCCTGTTCACCGGTCTCGGTCAGACGGCGACCGTGGCGCACAGCATCGACCGCGAGGTGAACGGCGAGCTGTTCCGGGCGATGTCCCAGCTGGCCGTGACGGCGGGCACCAGCAGGAAGAGCGTCGCCCTGACCGCCCACCTGGTCGCCCTCGGCCGGGTGTCGGGCCGTACGGAGGTCGTCACCGGTCTCGGCGTCAACGGCAGGGTCGAGGAGGAGGCGGGCACGGAGGCGCTCGGTCTGTTCCTCAACACGGTCCCCTTCTCCGTCAGTCTCGACGGCGGGACCTGGATCGACCTGGTACGGCGGGTGCACCGGGAGGAGACGGCGATCATGCCCCACCGGCGGGTGCCGTTCGCGACGCTCGCCCGTCACATGCGCGACTGGAATCTGGACGCCAACTTCGGATTCAACCGGTTCCACGCGCTCGCCGGGGTCCGGATCGACGACGAACGCATCGGGTGCGCGCCGACGATGCGGTACGAACCCAACCACTTCACGCTCAGCATCGGGTTCGTGCAGGACCCGTCCACGGACCGGGCCCTGCTCATCGCCGACTATCCGGCCTCGAAACTGCCGCACACGGTCGCCGCGGACTACGCGGACTCCTTCCTGCGGGCCGTGCACGCCATGACCGCCCAGCCGTACTCCAACTACCGCGAGGAGCTCCAATGACCCACGTCGTCGTGGTCAACGACGAAGACCAATACTCGATATGGCCCGCGGAACGGACGCTCCCCCCGGGGTGGGCCGACGCCGGTCATCGGGGGTCCGAGGACGAGTGCCTGGCCCACATCGAGAAGGTGTGGACCGACATGCGCCCGCGCAGCCTGCGTGAACGGATCTGAGCCCGTGCAGCTCATCGAGGACGCCCTCGCGCATCAGGCGCGCTTACGGCCGGACCGGCTGGCCGTCACCCATCTTGACTTCGAGGCCGGGCACACGCCCAGGCGCCTGGAGGTGACCTTCGGCGAGCTCCACGCCAGAGCCGCCGAGTTCGCCACCAGGTTGAGCGCGGTCGTCGCCCCCGGGCAGCACGTCATGTTGCTGCACAATGCGGGTGTCGACTTCATCGTGGAGTTCTTCGGCTGTCTGATGGCCGGGGCGGTTCCCGTCCCCGCGCCCGAACCGCAGATCCCCTACCACCGGGCCGCCGAACGCCTCACCAGGATCGTCGAGGACGCCGGCATCACCGCGGCGACGGCCGCCCGTCAGGTGGCCGTGGCCGACGTGGTCGCGCTGAGCCCGCGCCTGTCGGAGGTGACGTGGCTCAGCCACGCCGTACCGGGCGAGCCGGGACCCGCGCGTGAGCGTACGGCCCAGCGGGACGACGTCGCCTACCTGCAGTACACCTCGGGCTCGACCGGTTCGCCGCGCGGCATCGAGATCACGCACGGCAACGTGCTCGACGAAACCGACTACTTCGGCCCCGTCCTCGGCCTCGACTCCGATTCGGTGCTGGTGACCTGGGTACCGGTCTTCCACGACCTCGGCCTCGTGCTGGGCACCCTGGTCCCGCTGCTGCGGGGTGCCCGCATCGTGACGCTGTCGCCGCAGGCCTTCGTGCGTGACCCGGAGCGCTGGCTGCGGGCGATCTCCGACTTCGGAGGCACCCACGCCGCCGCCCCCGACTTCGCCTACGACCTGTGCCTGCGCAGGATTCCCGAGGCCAGGCGAGCCGGGTTGCGGCTGGACACCTGGCGGGTGGCGATCAACGGCGCCGAGCCGGTGCGGGCCGAGACCGTCGACCGTTTCATCGAGTCCTTCGCCCCGTACGGCTTCGACCCCGCCGCGATGCGCCCCTCGTACGGCCTGGCCGAGTGCACGCTCGCGGTGACGACTCCCCCGTTGCACGAGACGGCGGGCCGGATCGTCGCCGACCGGGACGCGCTCGCCGAGAGCGTCGTGAAGCCGTCGCCGACCGGGCGGACGCTTCTGTCCTGCGGGCGTCCGATCCCCGGCATCAACGTCTCGATCGTCTCCCCGACGACTCGCGAGCGGCTGCCGGAGGACGCCGTCGGCGAGATCCGGGTGACCGGGTGGGGCGTGGCGCGGGGCTTCCACGGGGACCCGGCCAGGATGACCGAGCTGTACACCGGTGACCTGGGCTTCTTCCACGAGGGCGAGCTGTACGTCACCGGCAGGCTCAAGGACGTCATCATCGTCCGGGGCCAGAACTACCACCCGGTCGACCTGGAGCAGGTGGCCGAGCGGGCCGATCCGCAGATCCGTCCCGGCTGCCTGGCGGCCTTCCAGGACGGTGAGTCGGTCGGCATGGTCTGCGAGGTGCGCGGCAACCAGTCCGAGGAGTCGCTCGCGGCGACGGCGACCGCGATCCAGCGGGCGATCTCCGAGACGTTCCAGCTCAAGCTCGACGTGATCGCCCTGGTCCAGCCGGGCAGCGTGCCGAAGACGTCGAGCGGCAAGGTCCGCAGGAACGAGTGCGGTCGCAGGCTCGCCGCCGGTGAGCTGCGGGTGCGTCACCGCGCGGAGCGGACCGTGGTCTCGGCGCGGGTCAGCGCCGCCGCGGCCAAGCCGATGCTCAGGTTCCTGCTTGGCAGGGTGGTCGGCGTCCCGGTCACCCAGCTCGACGACCACGTCCCCTTCGCCGACTACGGTCTCGACTCCAAGGGCGCCCACGAACTGGCCGGGGAGCTGGAGCGTCTGCTCGGCACGCCGGTCCCCTCGTCGATGGTCTTCGACTACCCGACCATCTCCGACCTGGCCAAAGCACTGGAATCAGAGTGAAAGAGATCGCCGTCGTCGCGATGGCCTGCCGCTTTCCCGGCGGTGTCACCTCGCCCGAGGAGCTGTGGCGGCTCCTGGTCGACGGGGTGGACGCCGTCGGGGAGGTGCCGCACAGCCGGTGGTCCGTCGAGAGGCTGTACTCGGCGGACCCGGCGGAGGCCGGGAAGATCAGCAGCCGGTGGGCGGGCTGCGTCGACGGGATCGAGGAGTTCGACGCCGCCTTCTTCGGCCTCTCCCCCGCTGAGGCCGAGCAGATGGACCCCCAGCAGCGGTTGTTGCTTGAGGTCGCCTACGAGGCGATGGAACGTGCCGGGTTGCCGCCGACCCACGACCTGGTCCGTGACTGCGGGGTCTTCGTCGGCATCAGCGGCAGCGAGTACGGCCGTGCCCTGGGCGGTGACCTGTCGGCCGTCGGGCCGTACTTCAGCACCGGTCAGGCCCTGTCCATCGCGGCCAACCGCATCTCCTACGCCTGGGACATGCACGGGCCGAGTGTCGCGGTCGACACCGCCTGTTCCTCGGGGCTGGTGGCCGTGGACATGGCGGTGCAGAGCCTGCGGCGCGGTTCCTGCCCGGTGGCGCTGGCCGGGGCGGTCAATCTCGTGCTGGCGCCGGAGAACTGGGTGTCGCTGTCCAGGTTCGGGATGATGGCCTCGGACGGGCGGTGCCGTTCCTTCGGCGCGGACGGCGACGGTTTCGTGCGTTCCGACGGCTGTGCCCTGCTGCTGCTCAAGCCGCTCGACGCGGCCGTGCGCGACGGTGACGAGATCCTGGCCGTCATCCGGGGTTCCGCGGTCAACCAGGACGGCCGGAGCAACGGCCTGACCGCGCCCAACGGTCCCGCCCAGGAGGCGGTGATCCGGGCCGCGCTCGCCGACGCGGACCTTCCCGCCGAGGCGGTCTCCTACGTCGAGGCGCACGGTTCGGGCACCGCGCTGGGCGACCCGATCGAGATGGGCGCGCTGACCCGCACGTACGGCAGGCGGAGGACGGGCCTGTGTCACGTCGGCTCGGTGAAGTCCAACATCGGGCACGCCGAGGCGGCGGCCGGGATCGCGGGGCTGGTCAAGCTGGTCCTGTGCCTGCGCAACGGCCACCTGCCCGCCTCGCTGCACTCGACCCCGCCCAACCCCAGGCTCAGGCTTGAGGGCACCAGGATGCGGGTGGTCACCGAACCGCTCGCCTGGACCGGCGAGGGGCCGCTGGTCGGGGCGGTCAGCTCGTTCGGCTTCGGCGGCACCAACGCGCACGTCGTCGTCTCGGCCGCCCCCACCCGTACGGCCTCCGCCCCCGAACCACCGGACACGACCCGCGAGACCGAAGCCAGGGCCGAGACCGAGACCGAAGCCAAGACCGAGGGCAGGCCGCTGGTGCTGCCGCTCTCCGCGCGCAGCGCGAAGGCCCTGCGGGTCCTGGCCGGGCGTTACGCCGACTTCGCCGAGGCGCACGAGGAGGTCTCCCTCGCCGACCTGTGCCACAGCGCGGCCGTACGGCGGGCACACCACCGGCACCGGGCCGCCCTGGTCGTGGCGGACGGCGCCGAGGGCAGGGCGCGCCTCCTGGGCGAGCTGCGGGACCTGCCGAGGACCTCCGACGACGGGCCGCCCTGGCGGGACGCGGTGCTGGTCTTCTCCGGTCAGGGCGCCCAGTACCCGGGCATGGCCCGCCACCTGATGGACCGGGCCCCCTTCGCCGAGGTCGTGGCGCGCTGCGAGCCGGTCTTCCGCGCCGAACTGGACGTCTCCGTGCGGGCGCTGCTCACCGGGCAGGAGGCGTTGCCGCCGTACACCGACGTGGCGCAGGCGACGCTGTTCACCTTCCAGGTCGGGCTGTACGAACTGTGGCGTTCCCTGGGGATCGTCCCGGCGGCCGTCGTCGGGCACAGCGCGGGAGAGACGGCCGCCGCCTACGCGGCGGGGCTGCTGGACCTGGAGTCGGCGGCCCGGCTGACGGCCGCGCGCGGGGCCGCGATGCGGCTGGCCCACGGAAGCGGTCACGTGGTCGCCGTGGGCGGCCCGGTGGCCGACGCGGCGCCGTACCTCGGGGACGAGGTCGTGGTCGCCGCCCGCAACGGCCCCGGCGCCTTCGTGGTCTCCGGCGCCGAGCCCGCCCTGACCACCGCGACCGAGGCGCTGAGGAAGGCCGGGTTCACCTGCACGCCGCTGCCCGGCGAGTACGCCTTCCACAGCCCGCTGATGCGGCCCGCCGCCGAGGCGATGCGGCGGGCACGGGTCGCGCCGACGGCCCCCGGCGGGACCGCGTTGTTCTGCTCGACCTCGCTGGGCGCGATCGTGAACGGCGTACGGCTCGACGCCGACTACTGGGCGGAGGGCATCACCGGGCCCGTCCGCTTCCAGGAGGCGATCGAGGCGCTGGTCGAGATGGGGTTCGGCGCCTTCCTTGAGATCGGCCCGAAGCCGACCCTCGCGTCGGGGATCGTCAGGACCGCGCGGCGCAACGGCGGCACCGCCCGTGTCGTGCAGGCGCACCGCGACGGCGGCACCGTCCCCACGCTCGTCGATCTCTATCTAGCGGGGGCCGAACTGGACTGGACGGCCGTCTCCCCCGGCGGCGCGTTCCTGCCCGGCCTCCCCACCTATCCCTGGCAGCGGACCCGTCACTGGGCGCTCACCGAGAACTCTAAGGAAAGCGGCATGAGGGACGACGTCGTCACCACGATCAGGACGCTGCTCGCCGGACACCTCAAGCTGAGTCCCGCCGAGCTCTCCGACCACGCCAGGTTCCTGGACCTGGGCGCCGACAGTCTGGTGCTGCTGAAGGTCGTCTCCCAGATCAACGAGCGGTACGGGACCTCCTTCCAGCCGACGATGCTGTTCGACGAGCACCCGACCGTGCGGGCGCTGGCCTCCGCCGTCGAGGCGCAGGCCCCGGCGCAGGTCCCGCCGGTGACCACGACGGTCGCGGTCACCACGGCGACGTCCCAGACGGTGGTCCCCACAGCGGTCCCCACAGTGGCCCCGGTCGCGCCCCTGCCCCAGAACACGGTGCAGAACACGGCACAGAACCTGGTGTACGGCCTGGCGCAGAGCACGGCGCCGGGGCCGGTCGACGCGACCGTCGCCCATGTCGTCGCCGAGCAGCTCGCCCTCATGCGGGAGCAGCTGCGGGCGCTCGCCCCCGGTGGCGCCCCCGCGCCTTCCGTTCTCCCCGCCCCCGCCCCCGTGGTCAACGGCGTCGCCCCTCGACTTCCGCAGGTCCCCGAGCCTCCCGTGGCGAGGCCCGTCTCCACGCCGCCGGTCACGGCCCCCGCGTCCCGTCCCGCCGGCAGGCTCACCGACGACCAGCAGCGTTACGTGGACGAGCTGGCCTCGCGGATGGACGCGCGGGACGCGGCGTCGAAGAAGCTGGCGGGCGCCTACCGGCCTCGCCTGGCCGAGAGCCGCCCGTGGGCGAACTTCAGGCCCGAGGTGAAGGAACTGCTCGTCCCCATCGTGGCCGACCGGGTTCAGGGCGCCACGATCTGGGACGAGTCGGGCAACCCCTACACGGACTACTGCATGGGGTTCGGCGTCCAGCTCTTCGGCCACACCCCCGAGTTCGTCTCCGAGGCCGTACGGCGTCAGCTCGACCGGGCCTTCTCCCTCGGCTACCAGCTACGGCAGAGTTACGAGCTGGCCGAGCAGTTCTGCCGGGTCACCGGCCACGACCGGGTGACGTTCTGCAACACCGGCTCCGAGGCCGTGATGGGCGCGATCCGGCTGGCCAGGCTCGCCACCGGCCGTCACAAGATCGCCTACTTCGAGAAGTCCTACCACGGGCTGGTGGACGCGGTCCTGGCCCGGGGCGGTCTTGAGCCCGGCCAGTCCATGCCGATCGCCCCCGGTCTGTCCCCCGGCGCGATCGGCGAGGCCGTCGTGCTTCCGTACGGCGAGGCCGAATCGCTGGCCCACCTGCGGAGCGTGGCCGGTGAGCTGGCCGCGATCGTCGTCGAGCCCGTGCAGAACCGCAACCCGTCCGTGCAGCCCGCGGAGTTCCTGGCCGAGCTGCGGCGTTTCACCGCGGAACACGGCATCGTGCTGATCTTCGACGAGATGATCACCGGGTTCCGGATCGGCATCCGGGGCGCGGCCGGCTACTTCGGCATCACGCCCGACATGGCCACCTACGGCAAGATCCTCGGCGGCGGCCTGCCGATCGCGGCCATCGCGGGCCGCGCCGACCTGATGGACGGCATGGACGGCGGCAGCTGGGGCTACGGCGACGACAGCGCGCCGACGGCGGCGACGACCCTGTTCGGCGGGACCTTCCAGAAACACCCGCTGGCGGTCAGCGCGGCCCGTGCCGTACTCGACCACCTGGAGAGCCGGGGACCGGCGCTCTACGAGGACCTGAACGGCCGGGCCAAGCGGATCACCGACGCGCTCTCCGAGATCATCCGGGCCGAGGAGCTGCCCTACACCATCGCCTCGTTCGGCTCGCTGTGGCGGTTCGAGTACCGGGGCGCGTCCAACTTCTACCAGCCGTTGCAGCTGGAGATGCTGTACCAGAGCCTGCTGTCCGACGGGATCTACGTCTGGGAGGGCAGGACGTTCTTCCTGTCCACCGCCCACGACGACCGGGACGCCGACGAGCTGGTCGAGGCGATCCAGCGGGGGGTGCACCGGCTGCGTTCCGCCGGTTTCCTGCCCGCGAGGAAGCCCCTCGAATGGCCCGCGACCCCGCAGCAGCGGCGGCTGGCACGGCTCCAGAGCGAGCACGGCCCCGAGTGGAGCGCCTACCACGAGACCGTGCTGCTGCACCTGCGCGGCGACCTCGACAGGGACGCCCTGGTCGCGGCGGTCAGAGCGGTCTGGCGCCGTCACCCGGCGCTGCGGGCCGTGCTCTCCGGGGACGGGACGCTGCTGCGGTGCGACCCGGAGGCCACGCTCGACGTTCCCGTCCTCGACGCCGTGACGGATCAGGACGCCGAGCGGGTGACGCGGGAGCTGACCGACAGGCCGTTCCCGCTGGACCAGGGGCCGCTGTTCCGCGCCGCGCTGCTCGACCGCGGCCCTGGCCCGCATGGCCCGCACACGCTCGTGCTGTGCGCGCACCACGTCGTCATGGACGGGGTGTCCGCCGCGCTCCTGCTGTCCGATCTCACCGAGGCCTACGCCCAGGCGAAGAAGGGCCTTCCGCTGACCCCGGTCGTCACGTCCGTCCCCGTCCGCGCGGGGGACGCGGGACCGGTCGGGGCCGTGGCGCCGGTCGCCGAGGAGGACTTCGCCCCGGCGGCCCGGCACACCTCCCGCCTGCCCGAGGGGCTGTGGGGGGCGGTCGCCGAACGCGCCAGGGGTCTGGGCTGCACGCCGTTCACGCTCGCCTTCTGCGCGTTCGGCCACGCGCTGCACGAGGTGACCGGCAGGGCCGAGCTGTCCGTCGGCGTCCACGTGGACCGCAGGACGACCGAGCGGGAGCACGCCTTCGCCGGGCACTTCCTCGACGTGGTGGCCGTCCCCAGCACCGCGGCCGGTTCCTTCGAGGACTACCGCGCCGGGCTCCAGGGAAGGCTCGGTGCCCTGCTGGGCGCGTCCGGCGACCAGGGAACGCCGGTCGAGGTCGTCTTCGACCTCAACCCGGCGGTGCCCGAGCTGTCGTGGCCCGGTCTCGACGTCGAGATCGAGGCGCCGAAGGCGGGACACGCCAAGTACGGGCTGTTCTTCGACGTCATCCCGGTCGCCGACGAGGGCCTGGTCGAGGTGACCTACCGGGCCCCGTTCGACCGCGACCTGGTCGAACGGCTGCACACCCGCTGGACGGCCCTGCTCTCCGAGGCGTGAGCCGTCAGGACCGTCCTGAGCGGCGGGCGGTGTTCCTCCGCCGCTCGGACGGGTCCCGTCCGGGCTCACCGAGCTCCCTCATGACGTCGTCGAGGAGCTCACGGGTGATCCCCTGTCCGAGCAGCGTCAGGAACACCTCCCTCATGAGGAGGGGACGAGCGTCCCACGCACACGTGAGGGCCAGCGCGGCGAGCAACGGCGCCGGAGGGAGCCCGACGGAGAGCACCTCCCGCAGTGCCTCCTCTCCGAGTTCCTGACCGTAGGCGGCGGTCAGCAGGTCGCGGTGGCGCCGGATCTGGCCTTCCTGGTCGCCCGGGTGGAGTCGCTGGACCACCTCGACGAGCTGCCCGCGTCGCCGCAGCGCGGCGCGGACGGCCGCCCGCCCAGCCTCGTCGGCGCCCCGCCGTACCAGTTCGTCGCAGGCGGTCCTGGCGGCCGGCGGATCGACGGGCTCCCGGGCCGCCGCGTCGGCCAGGTCCTCCGGCGACAGCGAGGCGAGGAGCGCGGCGCGTTCGGCCGCGCCGAGGTACCGGGTGAGCCGTACCGTGACGGCCGGCTCGGCGACCGTCATCCGGCGCAGGGCGGCCACCAGCGGCGGTGGGATCCGGCGTCCGGCGTCGCGGATGATCCGGTCGAGGCCGTCGACGGTGAGCCGGGGCCCGTAGGCCAGGCTCAGCAGCGCGTCGTAGAGGCGTTCCTGGATCGTCTGGTCCAGCGTGGGGTCCGGCACCAGCAGTCTGCGGCCGCCGATGATCTGCCGGTGGCGTTCCTGTTCGCCTCCCTCACGCGCCTGCGCCGCCAGGATGTTGAGCTGGACCAGGTGTTGCGGGAGCATGTCGAGCCGCCCCTGCCCGAGTGCGTCGGCGCACGAGGTCAGCACCTCGTCTCCCCCGGTCGCCAACCACTCCTCAAAATCCGATATATCGGATATGTCGGGCAACTCGAAGAGGAGGCCGAGTTCACCGAGCACCGACAGGACCGTGGCGAGGTTCTCCGCGCTCATGGACCTCGGCCGGGTGTCCCGGGCGAACCGCGCCGTCAGCTCCACGAGCCGGTCGCCGCCCAGGAGCGCGTTGTGGTAGACACGCGCGACGTCCTGATCCTCGGGGATCTCCGCCCCGCGTCCCCAGGAGACCGGATGCGCCCCCGGAGGCGCGTGTCTGGCGAACGACAGCCTGATCCGGTGCCGCGAGGCGCTGTCCGTCCAGGTCGAGGCGGTCATCTTCGCCCTGAAGCCGTACGGCAGCAGCGCCGTCACCGCGTCGAAGAACAGCAGGCGGTCGAGCAGCGGCACGTCCTCCCCGTTCACGACGCAGACCGGCTGCCCGGTCAGCAGCAACGCCGCCGCGCCCACCACGGTCTCGTCGGCGGCCCGTGCGGTCACCTGCGGGTCCAGAGTCGGCACATCCACCAGGAGCGGCCCCGTGACGGGCAGCGCGCGATCGGCGAACGCCCGGTAGAGCCCTTCGAAGGACACCGGCCCCTCGGCTGCCCGCTCGTAGGGCACGCAGAAGTACCGGGTGATCGCGATGTCCCTGCCGAGCCCGTCCCGCTCGTCGGACCACTCCTGTACGGCCAGGCCCAGGTGCGCGCTGTCCCTGCCGCCGAACCAGCTCATCGTCACCTGGGGCAGTTCGGTGGAGGTGCCCGGCGCGTAGCGGGTAATGATCTTGCTGAAGTCGCCACCCCCCACCTTCCCGTCGCTGCAGACGAGCACCTTCTCCCCGTCCCGCGTCCCCGGCTCCTTGCCCCACAGCGCCCACTCAGCGGTCAGCCGTACGGTCAAGAGGTCACCCTGATCACCGCGTAGACGACAGCGATGGCCGCGATCCCGAAGAAGGCGATCAGGACCCAGCCCCCTGTGGGGATCGCACGGCCATAAGGCCGGCTGTCATCCCTGCGTTTCCTGGCGAACGGCTGGAACCGGGCGAGGAGACCTCTGCGTGGACGCGGGTGCTGGTGCGGTGACGAGGCGGGGACCAGGCCGCCCAGAGACCCGGCGACCGGGGGGGCGGTGACCGGGGGCCGGACGGGCTGGGGGCTCACAGGCTGGGGGCTCGGGCCGGGAGGCAGCAGCTGGCTGACCACATGGTCGAGCGTCTTGGGGGCGAGCCGGGCCTGGTCCAGAAACTCGCAGAAGGCGTCCACCAGGACGTTCCGAGCGCCTGAGCCGTACAGACTCACCGCGGCGGCGACCAACCCCGCCGACTCTGGCGGGAGGGGGAACCTGAGCACCTCCTTGAGCTCGGCGCGCCCGAGCGACTGCCCGTAGGCCGCGATCAGCAGGCTTCTGAACCAGGCGAACCGGGTCTCCCCGTCGTCCGGATGAACGGATTCGATCGCGGCGGCGAGATAGCCGTGCTCCCGCAACGCCGGGGCGATCGCCAGGTCCTCGACGCCACCCCTGATGACGAGTTCCCGGTAGACCAGGTGCACGGTCGGTGGATCGAACGGCTCCTCGGCGGCCACCCCGACCAGGTCCTCGGTCCGCAGCCTCCCCAGCACGTCCGCCCTGCGTTCGTCGTCGGAACACAGCGGCAGCAGTCTCACCACGGCGCCGGGCTCGGCGGGCATGCGCAGCATGGCGTTGACCAGCGTTTTGCTCAGCCCGCCCAGTTCCTCCTGAATCCTCCCAGCTCCCTCGACGGTGAGCTCGGGGCCGTACCCGACGGCCAGAACGGTGTCGTAGAGGAAGGTCTCCAGGCGTCTGGGCAGCTTCGGGTACTCCCACAGCAGCCGCTCCACCTTGATGGTCTCCCGGTGGAGGCGCCGGTCACTGTCGAGGAGACCGGCGGCGGCCTTGAGCCTTCCCAGGCGAGCCTCAAGCTCGTCATACCGTTCCTGCTCAAGGAGGTCGGCGCAGGCCTTCAACGCCTCGCCGACCTGCGCGGACGACCACCTGACGGGCATCAGCGCCGTCGCGCGGCTCGCCTCGTCGAGCAGGGTGAGGACCCGGTGCTGGGCGTCCTTGAACGACAGCGGCTCGGTCTGCCTCGCGAGCCTGGTCACGGCCTCCTCCGGGGAGAACGCGTCGAGCAGCTCCACGTACCGGCCCGCGATGTCACGGCGGGCGGCGACGGCGTCGTCGGCCCCCCAGGTGACGGAGTACGCCCCGTCCCTGGTGTGCTTGGCGAACGAGAGCTTGATCCGGTGCTCAGCGGAGCTGTCCGTCCACGTCGAGACCGTCAGCCGTGCCCGCAGGCCGTACGGCAGGAGCGCGGCGACCGTGTCGAGGAAGCGCAGCCGTTCGCGCATCGAGACGGCCTCGCCCCGCAGCACGCAGACCTGCTCGTCCGTCAGCAGCAGCGCCGCAGCGTTCATCGCCGTCCTGTCGACCCGGTCCGCGATCACCCTCGGGTCGAGGACGGGGACGTTCACGCCGAGGGGACCGTCGACCGGCAACACGCGGCCGACGAGGGCGTCGTAGAGCCCCTCGTAGGAGACCGGGCCGTCGGCGACCTGACCGTAGGGGACGCAGAAGTAGCGGGTGTCGGCGATCGGCCTGCCCAGCCGGTCCCTGCGGTCCGACCACTCCTGGATGGCCAGGCCGATGTAGGGGGTGTCGATACCCCCTACCCAGCTGACCGTCACCTGGGGCAGGTCCGTGGGGGTCCCCGGCGCGTAGCGGGTGACGATCTTGACGAAGTCGTCGTGGCCCAGCCGCCCCCTGCTGCACGCCAGGACGTTGTAGTCGTCCCTGGTGTCGGAGAGTTTGCCCCACAGAGCCCATTCCGCCGTGAGCCGCACCTCCCCCCTGGTCATCGGACTCCCTTCGCGTCCCCGTTCGACGACAGCTGCTGCCCGAGCCAGAGCATCGGCTCGACCACGTTGATCGGGTGCGCCTGCCCGCGGATCTGGTAGCCGCTTCCCGGCGGGGTGTGCGGATCCCGCGCGCCGCCCGCGCCGCCGAGTGCCTCGGGGATCAAGTTCTGGAAGTCGTCGGGGTCGAAGGTCCCCCTCATCGGGTTCAGGTAGAAGCCGATCGACGAGGTCACGAAGAACTTGATCCGGTCGGGGTGGAAGAACTGTTTGAGGGTGGGAAGCACCATGTTCGCGTTTCCACTGGCCGAGACGGTGGACAGGGCCTGGAACAACTCCTCGGCGTCCTCCTCTCCGACCCGGGGGAAGCAGTGGGGGTCGCCGGGGTCGGGGCTCAGCAGGCTCAGGCTCTGCGCGGTCTTCAGAACCCGCAGTTCGTCGAACTTGGTGACGCAGACGGCGAGGTGGTGCGGCAGCATGCCGTCGGCGAACTCGTCCGTGGCGAGCATCCGCTGGGCGAGGTCGGCCAGCACGCCGTGCAGGTAGGCGAAGGCGTCCCCGTCCTCGAACTCGCGGATCGGGTCGAAGAGGAAGACGATGCCCCTGCTTGAGGCGAGGTTGTCGAGAAGGTCCTCCCGGTCGGTCCCGCGCCCGCGCTTGGAGTGGTACGAACGGCCCGGCGCGTCCAGCACGTCGATCCCGATCTTCCAGGCGCGCTCCTCCTTGCGCTTGCGCCCCCATCGCCTGGGCTGCGGCTCCGGCTTCTTGCTCAGGAACCAGCGGTAGTGGCCCAGTGCCCCGGTCGCCGGCGGGAAGCGCTGGTCGTGGGAGAGCGCCGTGGTCATCTCGATGAGGAAGTCGGTCGAGGGACCGTCGGCCCCGATGACCCGCCACGGTCCCTTCTTGAGGATGAGAGCGATGTCGAGGGCGGCGAGGAACGTGGTCTTCCCGCTGCCCGGCGCCCCCCATATGGCGATGTTGTGATCGGAACGTGCCGGTTGTCCCAGGTCAGGGTGCACGGTGAGCCTCATTCCATCTGTTCGCTGACATCTCACTCACGGCGTCTCGATCAGGGGGAAGGGGAGCCGCTGGGTCCGCGACGCCATCAGGCCGAGCCCGGCGCCGAGTTCCCGGACGTCCACCGCGTCGTCGAGCCGGACCAGCCCGTCCCGGCCCAGGCGGGACCAGGCGGAGCCCTCCGTCCCCGGGGGCCGGTCGCAGATCGCCCCGAACACCAGGCCGGGGTACCGCTCAAGCCTGCGCACCTGCTGCTCCCAGTCGATCCTGCGCGGGCAGGGCAGGATCTCCGAGTGGTGCGCCCTGGGCGGGTGCGGCGGCCCGTCGCCGACCGTGAGCAGCGCCGTACGCCCCTGGAAGGCCGCAGGAAGGCGGCTCGCCACCTCGGCCAGCATGTCCTCGACCATCGCCGCGCCGGTATAGCCCCGGTAGACGGCCTCGCGTTCCCTGACGCGTTCCTCCAGGAGCTCCAGGGACCGCCGGGCACGTTCGGCGGGCACCTGCCAGTCCGCGACGTCGATCGGATCGTCGAGAACCTTCCGCTGGAAGGAGTGCGCGCCGTAGGCGACCAGCGACACCTGGAGCCGGTCGTCCAGCTCGCCGGATATCGTGGTGATCATCTGGCTGACCCGCCGCAGCCTCTCATGCACCCGCTCGGCCGCCCCGCTGATCTCGACGGCGCAGATCAGATGCGCGGGCCCGACCGACGGTTCGAGCCGGTACGGCACCGCGGCCACCAGTTCGGTCCAGCTTCGACCGTCTCTGGTGAGGCCGGGCAGACCGGAGAAGCCGACCCGGCCGGGCCGTTCCAGCTCGGCGGTGATCTCGTAGAGCCCCGGCGGGACCTTCGCCGTGTGGACGGACAGCAGCGCGGGCCTCCGGTCCTGCCACGCCACGACCACGAACGCCGTGCCCTGCTCGTCGCTCGGTTCGCAGCGGACGGTGACGGCGGAGGAGCTGCCGCGCTGGGTGTCGATCGCGAACAGCGGCGCGCAGGCGAGTTCGAGCCGGTTGGTCGCTGGGTGTCGTCTCAGGACGACGAGCTCGTAAGACCGGCACAGGGGTTCGTCGGCGACGACCTCACGGAGCAGCGCCTCGACCCGCAGTCCGGAGCGGGTGAAGGAGAACGCCCGTGGGTGGGCCGCCCTCAACCACTCCATCGCCTCCTCGGCCCGGGAGTCACCCGGAGCCGAGCCGACCAGCACCACCGTGGTGTCGGCGGAGGCCCGAACGGCGTCGAGAACCGTCTGCCTGTCCCCGGGGCCTCCTAGGGTGTCCTCCGAGTCGGTCCAGCGGACCACCTCTCTCCCATGGCCACGGGGCGTTCCCGCCTCGTCACGGTGCAGGTCGAAGACGGTGACGCCCTGAGCCGCGACCTCCGCCACGCACAGGCGCCTGGTTCCGCCCAGCTCGGCGACCGCTTCGGTGAAGGTCTTGCGGAGCAAGCTCGATTCGGTCAACTAAGACTCCCGTTGCCACATCTCCCCAAAGCCGGTCTTGTTCCCCGAATAGTCACCTATGCCGCCAAACCGAAAAAACGACATAAGCCAGGAATTTGGCTATATTTCGCCGTCATTCGTCATGCTCATATTTGGCAATATGCATAGCCTATCCTGGCCCTGTACTGGTAGATCTGATACGAGGCAATCATGGTGCTCATGATCCGAGCAGGGGAGCCATTCCCGAGAGGAAACATGTGAGAAAGTTTCTGATCACCCTGTCCGGGGCCCAGCCCGACATCGTCAGGCGCTGCCCGACCGAGCACGGCAAGTTCGAGGGCATCGGTGGCGCGGTCCTCACCACCGGCGTGCTGGCCATCGTCTCGATGACGTTCGCCCTGTACAGCGCGCTCGGCATCAGCATCTTCCTCGCCGTGCCCGCCAGCGTCCTGTGGGGCCTGGCCATCATGAGCCTCGACCGGTGGCTGGTCGGCTCCATCCAGACGGACGGGCCACGCCGCTGGCGACTGGTCATACCGAGAATCCTCATGGCCGTGCTGCTCGGCGCGGTCATCTCGACCCCCCTCGTTCTGCAGATCTTCAAATCCGAGATCGACGCCCAGATCGTCCAGATCAGACAAGATCGCGCCAATAGCTTCACCCGCGAGCAGAAGAAAGGCGACATCGGCCAGGACGTCACCGCCCTGCGCCAGTCCGTCGCCGATCTACGGAAGGTGATCGCCTCCCAGGGGGACGTGCCGCAGGACCCGGCGAAAGACCCGAAAATCAAGGCGCTGACCGCCGAACGCGACGCGCAGAAGAAGCAGGCGGACGAGTACTACGACAAATGGCAGTGCCAGCTGTACGGCGGGCCGACCTGTCCCCGCAAGGGCGACGGCGTGGTGGCCAAGGCGAGCAAGGCGGCCTACGACAAGGCGAGCTCCCGGCTCGACACCCTCAACAAGCAGGTCGAGAAGCGCAAGAGGGAACTGACCGCCAACGACGAGACCACCAAGCAGATCCGGTTCGAGGCGGCCAAGGCCGAACTGCCGAAGGTCCAGGAGCAGCTCGACGCCGCCGTGCGACGGCAGAGCGACCTCCAGGAGTCCTTCGACGCGGAGAACAGGTCGGCCAACGGACTGCTGATCAGGCTACGGGCGCTCAACGAGGTCTCCGGCAGGGACTTCACCCTCAACGCGGCCCGTCTCCTGCTGTTCCTGCTGTTCCTGCTGATCGAGTGCCTGCCCGTGACCGTCAAGATGATGCAGAAACCCGGCAACTACGAGAAGATCCTCGACCTGGCGGCACGACACGAGTTCCGTTCCGTCAAGGACAGCTTCGTCCCGGGCGCCCAGACCGAGAGAGCCGGAGCCTCCTCGGCCATGGGGGACATCTGGCGCCGGGACGCCACCTCTTCCCCGAAGCCCGACACCCCGGGCACCGTTCCGATGCCGCCTTCCCGGTCCGACGCACGGGACGGCTCCACCACCTTCGAGACCAGGCCGGACGCCCTTGACCCCGAAGACGGGCACGTCTCCTTGGAGGACGAGGCGCTGCGTCAGATGCCGGACACGTGGGTGACCCGCACCACCGTCTCCGGCCAGGGCGCGGAGCGATCCGGCGGATTCGAGTTGTTCCCCGACGACGAGTGAGCCGTCATTTGATCAAAAGCCGTTATCGCCTGCTGTCCACACTTGCCCAGGGGGGCATGGGCGCCATCTGGCTGGCCAGGGACATGGTGCTCGACCGCCACGTGGCGCTCAAGGAGGTCGTGCTGACGCCGTACGGGGAGGACCTGTCCGTACGCACCGAGCGGGCGCTGCGCGAGGCGCGCGCCGCGGCGAGCGTCGGCCACCCCGGCATCGTCGAGATCTACGACGTGTTCCTCGAAGAGGGCAGGCCCTGGATCGTCATGGCCTACATCAAGGGCCGCTCGCTTCTGAACCTGATCGAGGACGGCGGGCTCGGCGAGCGCGAACTGGCCAGGATCGGCACCCGTGTGCTGGAGGCGCTGAGCGCCGCGCACCGCGCCGGAGTCGTGCACCGCGACGTCAAACCCGCCAACATCGTGATCAGCGAGGAGGGCGAGGTGTTCCTGGTGGACTTCGGCATCGCCCAGATCGACGGTCTGAGCGGCCTCACCACCCACAACGCCCTGGCGGGCACCCCGGACTTCATGGCGCCGGAACGCGTCAACGGTGGACGAACCGGCCCGCCCGCCGACCTGTGGTCCCTCGGCGTCACCTTCTTCCACGCGCTTGAGGGATACTCCCCGTTCCGCCGCGACAACGCCGCCGCGACCATGGGCGCCGTCCTCACCCAGCCACCGCCGCCGCTCTCCCGCCGGGGGCGGCTGTCCGAGGCGGTCGTACGCCTGCTGGAGAAGGACCCGGCCAGGCGGATGAGCGCCGACGAACTCGCCCGTGTCCTGAGGTCGGTCTCCGCGGGCCCGATCCCCCCGCCGCCGCCTCGGGAACGACCGGAACGCCGGGAGCCTCCGAAGCGTCAGGACCGTCAGGTCACGGAGCGACGCGCCGTCGACCCGCAGAAGGCCGCGCGACGCCTGGGCGCCATGGCGGCCGGACCCGCCGCGAGACTCCTGGAGACGCTGCCCAAGGAGACCGCCCAGCAGGTGGTGTCCCTGCTTGAGCCACGGATCGCCGGAGGGATCCTGCTGGAACTCCCCGAGAGCCAGGCCGCCGCCGTCCTCGTGGGGCTACAGGTGAGGGACGTCGGCGGCCTGCTGGAACGGATGGCCGTCGCCCCCGCACGGGCCGCCTCGATGTTGCAGATGATGTCCGCCGCCAGGGCGGGCCGCGTGGTGGACTACATCCGTCTTGAGGAGGCCTCCGCGATCGTCGGCGCGCTGCCCTCCGGTGAGGCGGCGCGGATCCTCGCCCACTCCCACGTCCGCACCGCCGCCGGGATCGTCAGGGAACTCTCCGGAACCCCGGCCGCCGCCCGGCTCGTCGAGGCCATGCCGCTACGACGGGCCTGCGACGTTCTCTGTTACGTGCCGCCCGCGGTCGTCGCCACGGCGCTGCGGAACCTCCCCGCCGGACTCGCCGAACGGCTGCTCGGCGGCCTGGACGAGAGGACCCGCGGCCTCGTCCTGCACCACCTGAAACGCCCCTGAGCCGTGGAACGGACCCGCGAGGGGCGACGGTCTCGATACGATCAATGGAAATGTCCCGGTCAGTGGTAGTCCGCCGCGAATGCCGACCCAAGGGGGAAACAAGATGAGCGGCTCGCCGGTCCGCCGCACCCCGCGTGGCGCCGCGGGTGGGTTACCACGCGTCGGCAACGGCTCCCTGGCCGAACGGACCACCCGTGCCCTCCTCGAAGCCATCATGGAGCGCCGCTTCCCCGGTGACCGCCTGCCCAACGAACCCGACCTCGCCGCCCAGCTCGGCGTCAGCCGCACCACCATCCGTACGGCGCTGCAGACGCTCGGACGGCTCGGCGTCGTCAGCAGGGCACCGGCCAGGGGTACCCAGATCCGCCCCCACGTCGGGCGCGAGAGCATCCTGCTGCACCGCCTGGTCGGCTTCCGCGGCCTGCTTGAGGCCAACCACGACGAGGTGCGCGTCGAACAGCGCTTCGAGGTGCGCGAACACCCGACCCCCGCGGGCATGGCGGCCCTAGGAATCGGCGAGGACACCCCGATGGTGGCGCACGACAAGGTCATCTTCGCCGACGGGCGCCCGGCGGTGCACCTGTCGCAGGAGGTGCCGCTCGGCTTCGTCGCCGAGGAGGTACGGCGCAGGCTGGTCGCGGGGCGCCGCTTCGACCCCCCGGACACCATCTTCGAGTTCAGCCGGTCGTGGCCGGGCCGGGAGATCGACCACTCCCTCGTCGAACTGGTTCCCGCCGTGGTACCGCAGGCCGCCGGGTTCCGCCTCGACATGGCGCCGGGCACGCCGTACATCGTGATGCGGGAGGTCCACTACGCGGCGAGCAACGAGGCCGTCGCCTACTCGGAGGAGACCGTCGACGACTCCCTCATCCGGTTCAGGATGGTCCGTACCCGCTGATCCGGTATGAAAGGGTGATCCGCAGACCACCCCGGGGAGGAAGCCATGAGCGTCCGCCGTGTCGTGCCGGACATCCGTACGGAGTCCATGGAGCAGAGCCGTGACTTCTACGGCCTGCTCGGCCTCGTCGAGGTCATGGACCTGGGGTGGGTCGTGACGATGGCCTCACCGGCCAACCCGACGGCGCAGGTCATCCTGATGGAACAGGAGGCGACCGCCACGGTGCACCCCGACGTCAGCGTCGAGGTGGACGACGTGGACGCGGTCCACGAGGCGCTGGTCGCGCGGGGCGCGAAGATCGTGCACTCCCTGCGGGACGAACCGTGGGGGGTGCGCCGGTTCTTCGTGCTCGACCCGAGCGGCAAGGTCGTCAACGTCGTCAGCCACCGGTGACCGGCTGGGCCAGCAGCAGGCCCGCGCATCGGGCGACGAGGTCCTCGGCGTGGGCGGGAATGGAACCGCCCGCCTGGTGGTGACGGCGCACCGTGGCGTAGGGAAGATCGACGGTCGCCAGCACCAGCCGCTCGATCTCCGGCGGCGTGCCCGGCCCGAGGCGCCTGGCCAGGGCGACGAGGGCCTCCTCGATCCGGCGGTTGCCGGTCCTCAGTCGTTCGCGGGCGTCCTGCGGCCAGTCGGACTCGCCGAAGTCCGCAGGGCCGTACAACAGGACGCGGGCCTGGAGCGGGTTGGCCCGGCTCCACGCGACGACGTGACCGGCCGCCGCCATGACGGCCCGCTCCGGCGGCTCCTCGTGCGTCGCGGCCAGGAAACCCTCCTGGAAACGGTCGACGGTGCGCAGCCACAGCGCGGCGAGCAGAGCCGCCCTGCTGGGGAAGCGGTGGTAGACCGAACCGCTCGGCGCGCCCGCCTCACGGGCGACCGCCGCCATGGTGACGCTCCCCGGCCCCGACTGCGCGGCCAGCCGCACCGCGGCGTCGAGGAGCCGGTCGACATCGTGCTGTGACGGTCTTCCCACGGCCCAAGAATACGGGTGGGGAAACATGGCGCCCACGGTGCGTCGCGGTGCGTGGCGGAAGAGTCACTGGCCCCTTACCGGAAGCCCAAGAATCGGCTCGCTATCTGTACTTTCCGTATTACATTAGTCACTCTCTGCATAGACGTCGTGCACGGCACGCCCTAGGAAAGGAAAGCCGATGTCGACCGGACCACGCTCCGTCTCCTTCTGGAGCGGCCCCCGGGGACGGCACTGACGTGATGCGCCGGCTCATTCACCGATTCGACCGCCGGGTCGGCTTCCGCGGATCGGTGTTGCTGTTCCTGGCGCTGTGGAGCGGCAGTCAGGCGATCCGACTCGCCTGGCCCGACCCCCTGGTCACCAGAACCCCCACCTACGTCTACCTCGCCAGCGTCGCCCCACTCGGGATGCTGGCCGTTCCCTGGGCCGCCTGCGCGATCATGTGCGGCATCCAGGCCTTCACCGTGACCGACTGGGTGGCCTTCGCCCTCGCCGCAGGCGTCCTGGTCGCCTGGGCCGTGATCCACCTGGTGGGCGGCCTCAGGGGGGCGATCCCCCAGGCGTACTGGGCCTGCGTCGTGCAGGTGGCGGTCGCGAGTCTCATCCTGCGCCTGTCGCGCTGGCCCGAGCCAATAGAACGGGGGCACTGAATGGACCCTGGCGTCATCGTCGGCGCTGCGGGCGCGCTGGCCGGCCTGCTTTCCACCGTCTACACCGCCCGACAGGCCAGAAGAGCCGCGGAGGACCAGGAGGCCGCCGCCGAACGCGCGGCGCTCCGCCAGGTCGAACAGGGTGCCTACCAACGGGCGAGCGCCTTCGACGTGGACACCCAGATGCGCATGCAGGCCGAGATCGCACGCCAGGCGGAGCAGATCCGCACCCTGCAACGGCAGGTCGCCAGGCTGACCCGGCAGCTCACCCATGTGGGCCTGGTCCCCGACATCGACGACGAGGAAGAACACGCGTGACCCGGCCCACCATCACGTACGGCCCGCACGGCGTCACGAGCCTGTTCGGGGCGGCGCCTCGGAGCAAGGCCGTGACCTGGAACGAAACCGTGAGCTCGTGCGGGGTGCCACCCCAGAACAAGGCCACGATCCGGAACGACACCGTGAGTCCGAACACCGACAGAGGAGATGCCCATGAGCATGCTCAGCCGCCGTGACTGGGGGGCCAGGCCTCCCAAGGACGCCTACACCACGCTCACCCACACCAAGGGTGTCAAGATCCACTACACCGGCGACCACGTCGATCCCGCCCTGGCCAGGGAGCACGCCAGGTGCGTGGCCACGGTCAAGGCGATCCAGGACCACCACATGGACGGCAACGGCTGGATCGACATCGGCTACTCGCTGGTGGTCTGCCCGCACCGCACGATCTTCCAGGGCCGGGGCGCCGGGCACCTCCCCGCCGCCAACGGCGCCGGACTCAACTCCGACCACTACGCCGTCCTGGGACTCATCGGCACCTCCGGCCTGACCCAGCCGCCCGGCGACATGCTGCTGGGCATCCTCGACGCGATCGACTACCTCCGCGAACACGGCGGCGCGGGCAACGAGATCAAGGGCCACCGCGACGGCTACTCGACCGACTGCCCCGGCGAAGCCCTCTACAACTGGCTCAAAGCCGGCGCCCCCCGCCCCGAGACCGACGAGTCCCGCTGACCGACGTGCTCCCCGCACGTGCGGGGAGCACGTCCCAGCACCCTCGCGCGGGCAGGGATCCCATGGCCTGTATCGCCAGGCGGGGTGGGCGCCGATGAGCAGGTCGGTCAACCGTCGTTCTTCGTCGGTCGTGGTCGTCCCGACTCGGAGGGCGGACAGGGACACACGTTGTTCGATCCGTGAAGTCGGGACTCCTCACCCGGGCCGGAATTCCCGGGAACTTTCGTCCGGGCCGGAATTTCCCGAGGTCCTTCATGCGGGCCGTGAGTCCCGGGGTTTCGGAGCGACCGCGGGCCTTCACATAAGCCTGCACAAGGCCGTGTAAGGCCCGGAGCTCGGAGAGGCCGGGCATTTTGCGTAGGGCGGGCGCCCGGGTAGAGCGGGTGCCCGGCCCGAGCCGGGGAGCCGGTGACCGGGCACCCCGGAGGAGAACCTGCCTCCCTCCCGGGGCGGAAGGCCGGTGCGCCAGACGACTCCCTCCTTGCCCGACACGCCCTGCGTGCGTGGGAGCCCGTCTGCGAGGGGCGTGTGGCCCAGGCCCCTCCACCCGAGCCGCACGCTCATGAGGTACGGCGGGGCGACGGGTGGGATGACGTTCCGCCGCCCGCCGTACCGGCCTCAAGAGGGATGACCGAAGCTCAGGGGGCGAGGGTGAGGGTCGTGGGGATGCCCTGGCGGGTCATTTTGGTGTAGGGGCACAGGGCGGTCGCCTGGATGAGGAGGGGGTTGGCCCTGTCGGGGGTGACTCCGGGCCAGGTGACGACGAGGTCGGCGCGGAGCTGGTAGCCGCCGTCCGCCGGGTCGCGGCCGAAGGCGACGGTCGCCTCGACCGTGATCGCCGCGGGGTCGAGGTGGTGCCGGCGGGCCAGCAGGCTGAGGGCGCCGTGGAAGCAGGCGGCGTAGCCCGCGGCGAAGAGCTGTTCGGGGTTCGGCCCCGTGGCGTCGCCGCCCAGTTCCTCGGGCATCCGCAGCTCCAGGTCAAGGGCGCCGTCCGCGGAGCGGGCCCGGCCGGTGGCCCGGCCGTGGGCGGAGCTGCCGCCGCTCACCTCGACACTCGTGACGTAGAGCGGTTTGAACGCCGAGCCGTCGTAGTCGTGGTCCGTGGACAGGATCGGGTCGTTCACCGGTACGCCTCCCGTGGCGGCGGACGATGCCACGGCCGCAGTTTGTCGGGGTTCAGCACGATCCACACGGCGGTGACCCGGGCCCCGGCGACGCTCATGCCGACCACCGCCACGGCCTGACCAGCCTGGCGCAGCACCAGGCCCGTCCGGCCGTTCACCGACCCGGCGGTCACCTCGGTGCCGGACTGGCCGGTCAGCAAGGCGACGACGAAGCAGGCGACCGCGTCCGCCCCGTGAACGGGATGTACGGCGGCGCGCAGGTTGCCGCCTCCGTCGCTCACGGCTGTCACGTCCACGGCCAGGATCTCCCGCAGTGCCGTCACGTCCCCCAGGTCCCAAAGTTGGGCGAACCGCCGTACGACACGGTCGTGCTCGGCGAGAGCCTGCGGACGCGCGGAACCGACGGGGAGGGTCCGCCGACTCCCGGGATCCATGGAGAGGGCGGGCGGACGTGCGGGGTTGACGGGTTCCGGCCGGTGCTCCGGGTCGGCGGCGGACTCGGACCGGCGTGCCGGAACGACGATGTCGGATTGTGGCGCGTGGCCAGAAACAGGAATGGGGGCAGGGCCGGGAACAGGGATGTGAACGGGAGCAGGAATGGGGGCAGGGCCGGGAACAGGCATACGGCCAGGAGCAGAGGTGGAGGCGTGACAGGGAGCAGGCATCTGGCCGGAAACAGGAATGGGGGCAGGGCCGGGAACAGGCCCATAGCCAAGGGCAGGAGCAGGGGCGCCGGGAAGGGCCACGTGCTCAGGAAGGACGGGAGCCGGAGCCGGGGTGGCGAGGAGTTCGAGGCAGATGCCTCCAGCCACCTTCGTCAGCCAGGCGCGGGGCACCGTGATGGCGCCGCGTTCCGCGTCGTCGAGGGTGTACCAGCGGCGGTAGGTCTCCTGGACGATCCGGTCGGCCATGGGTTCCGAGCCCAGCATCCACAGGGCGATCTCGATCAGGTGCCGGCGTTCGTTGAGCATCTCCGCCAGCGTCCCGGCACTCACCTCAGCCATGTCCCACCGCCCCGGCCGTGCGAGGCCGCGAGCGTTCGAACGCGTCGAGTTTGGCCGGGTTGACGACCCACATGACGTGGTGGATGCCCTGTGGGGAGGCGTCGATGGTGAGGAAGGTGGTGCCGTGGTTGCGGGGGACGATCACCCCGGCCCGGCCGTTCGCCTCGACCCAGGTGATGTCGGCGCCCGGCCAGAACCGTGGCGCGTAGGTGGCGACGAACTTCGCCACCCGGGTGCCGCCCGTGATGGGGAAGCGCGCCGAACCTCTCATGCCGTCCCCGTCGGAGGAGCTGATGACGTCCGCCGCGAAGAGATCTTCGAGGGCGGCGACGTTCCCCGTCTCGGCGGCGGCGAGGAAGACCTTCAGCAGGCGCCGGTGCTCCGTCTTGTCGATGGGTTCGCGGCGCTCGGTGGTCAGGCGTTTGCGGGCGCGGCTCACGAGCTGGCGGACGTTGACCTGGCTGAGCTGGAGGATCTCCGCGATCTGCGGATAGGGGTAGACGAAGGCCTCACGGAGCACGTAGGCGGCCCGTTCCGTCGGGGTGAGCCGTTCCAGCAACAGCAGGAAGGCGAATTCGAGTGCCTCCCCGCGTTCGGCGCCCAGGGTGGGGTCGAGGCTGGTGTCGACGGGTTCGGGGAGCCACGGCCCTATGTAGGCCTCGCGGCGCGAACGGGCGGACTGGATGACGTTGATGGACAGGCGGGTGGTGATCAACGCCAGGAAGGCCGAGGGGTTCTCGACGGTCGCGCGGTCGGTGTTCTGCCAGCGCATCCAGACCTCCTGGAGGATGTCCTCGGCCTCCGTCACGCTGCCGAGCATCCGGTAGGCGATGCCGAACAGGCGCGGACGCAGCTCGACGAACGCGGAGGCGACCTGTTCCAGGGATTCCGTACGCATGTTCACCCGTGCCTTCGACGCGTCGGCGATAGCTTGTCCACATTGATTCCCCGGCCGACCGGTGATCCGTCACATGACCGGCCGGAACGGCCTACGCCCCACCATCGCACAGCGACCCCGGCTCCTCCCGGAAGTCGATCTTCCGGTGGGTGCCGTCGCACAGCGGTTTGTTGCCGGAGTGTCCGCAGCGGCACAGCGTCATCCTGTTGCGGGTCTCCAGCGGCTGCCCGTCGGAGCGGGTGACCGGCACCCCGCCGGTGACCCACAGCGCGCTGGCCAGGCCGTTCTCCTCCTCAAGGACCGAGACGGCCTGCGGGAGATCGGGTTCGATCGTCTCGCCGCCACGGCTCAGGGCGTAGCTGTAGGAGCCGGAGGGACAGTGGTCGATGCGGCCCATGATGTCGGAGCGCACGTCGCTGTCGTCGGTGTCGGCGAGCATCTCGGCGATCGGCCTGGTCCGCCCGACGCAGAAGGCCGCGTGGACGCACAGCTCCCCCACCCGCTGAGCCGAGATGCCCACCCCGTCGTGCACGTGCTGCGTCTCCCTGTACGGCGGAGCGGCGGCGGCCTCCGTGCCGTCGAACCCGACCACCGCGTGGGTCCCGTCGCAGAACGGCTTCGACGAGGAATGCCCGCAGCGGCACAGCGCGTAGGTGTCCTCGGTCTCCAGGTGCTCGTGGGTCTGCCAGGTCAGCGCGCCGTTCCCGGCGGAGACGATCTTCCGCTTGCGTCTGAGGGGCACGCCGCCGTACACCACGTAGGGGCCGTCGCGCAGGACGACGATCCGCCGCCGGTCACCCACGCTCCACCGGCGCAGTTCGGGCTCCACGTACTCGAAGGTGGGACCGGCGTCGGGCATCTCCATCAGGGCCTGGGCCTGCGCCCTGAGCGCGTACATGGTGCCGGTGGCGACCGAGAGCATCTTCGGGCTGCCGTTGAACGCCTGTTCCAGCAGGTGCAGAAGGGCGCAGTAGGTGTGGTTGAACTCCTCCTGCGCGACGCGGGCGGCGCTGCCGGGCGGCGCGGGCCTGGGGTCGCGCCGCATCGGACGCACCCCGGCCAGGTCGACGGAGACGGCCTCACCGGTCGGTCCGGACCGCGGGGTGTCGCCACGTCGGTAGCGGCGGCCCGCCTTCAGCTCCTGGAACCGGTAGTAGTGCGCGACCTCGTCCCGTTCCGGGTGGAAGACGTTCCGGTCGCCGTCCCAGACCTCGCCGTGGTCCATGCCCTCGCCCTGTTCGACGATCTCCGCCAGCGCCGCCAGCGCGGACTTCAGACCGTCGACGACGACCAGCCGTCCGGCGGTGTGCCGGAAGTGGCCCGCGTGCACCTGGCGTGCGGGGTCTCCGCGGAAGACCTCCTGTTCGCCGAGCCGGTCGCACAGCAGCCGCAGCCCCTGTTCGACGGCGGCGTAGAACTGCCCGATCGTCTCGTAACCGTCGCTCTCCGCCACGGCGCCGGCGGGCGCGGGCCGTTCGATCCGCAGGAACATCTCCAGTGCCTCCGGCCCGAAGGGGACCAGGGACAGTTCGATGTCGCTGTGGGGCAGTCGCCGGGGATGCGGCGGCAGCATCTCCGGGGTGTCAAGGCGCGGCCTGCCGCCGACGGCGTTGAGCAGGTTCGCCGCCAGCGTCAGGTGCAGCATCTCCTCGGCGAAGACGCTGCCCACCACCTCGACGGCCTCCCGGTTGCGCTCCGGGTCCAGCGAGTACAGCGCGCACAGGTACGGCGGCAGCGTCGCGTGTTCCAGCTCGATCGCCCACTGCAGGTGTTCCCTGAGGCTGTCGAGTGTCTCGATGCCCCTGTCGACGCCCTGGCCGTCGCGGACCGGGTGTTCAGGCACCGTGACCGCCGGGCCGGGAGTCGTCCTCCAGCACCTCGACCGCTTCGAGCAGGCCCCGCAGACCGATCTCCTCGCGCTCGGCGTCGGTGGGGTCGAACAGCCAGTCGGTGACCGGCAGTCCGGCCACCTCCTCGGGGTGGCTCGCCTCGACCTGGGTCAGTTCGATCTCGACCTCGGCCTGGAGTTCGTACAGGAACTCGTTCTCGGCGTTCGGGGTGCTCATCTTTCCTCCGCGTGTGGTTCGAGCGCTCCGCCGTACGGCGTGCGGGCGGGGTGGGGCGGGGTCAGGCCGGGCGTGGGGCGCGGCGATCCCCGCGCTGGGCGAGTTCTTCCTCGTCGACGAGGGTGAGCATCGGCTTGCCCGGCTCGCACAGCATCGTGACGGTGAACCGCAGCGGGACGTCGTCGCGGTTGTTGCCGTCCTGGTAGTGAATGACGTCGCCGCCCGGCTCCCAGAAGACCTCCCCGGCGCGGACGACGCGCTCGGGCTCACCTTCCACCTCGAACAGCATCTCGCCCTCCAGGACGTAGCCGAACGCCGGTCCCGAGTGGCGGTGTGGCGGAGTGCCCGGGTCACCGGGCGGGAACTCGATCACCACGGTCATCGCGTGCGCGCCCTGCGGGATGAACGGCGGTTCTGCTTCCTGCAGCACGGTCAACGCCGTTCGCCATGCGTTCGATCTTGGTTTCCGTGTGCTGTCGGACATGGTTCACCTGCCCTGGGCCTGTGCCGTACGGCCCGGCCAGTCGCGGTAGCGGATCCGGCCGAGGGTGGCGCCCTCGCCCGGCACCAGGGTCCGCTCCTCCAGCTCGCTGCCGAAGTAGCGCGCGTGCGGGTCGGTGACCACCTCGCGGGGGTCGCCCCATTCGGCCAGTACGCCGCGGAAGAACTCGTCCATCTGGAACTGTTCTGGACCGGCGATCTCGATCCTGCCGTTGATCGGCGAGCCGACCGCGACCTTGCCGACCTCCTGCGCGACCTCGTCGCCCGCCATGGGCTGGAAGCGCACGGGCGCCACCCGTACCTTGTCGCCGTCCGTGGCCTCGTCGGCGATGTGCCGGACGAACTCGAAGAACTGGGTCGCGTGGACGAGGGAGAACGGGATCGACGACTTCTCGATCAGCTGTTCCTGGGCGATCTTCGCCCGGAAGTAGCCGTTCTCGGGCAGCCGTTCCGTGCCGACCACCGAGACCGCGACGTGGTGACCGACGCCCGCCGCCGCCTCCGCGGCCAGCAGGTTGCCCGTGGAGGTCGTGAAGAACTCCATCACCGCGGTGGCCTCGAACGAGGGGGAGTTCGACACGTCGACCACGACCTGGGTGTCGGCCAACACCTCCGCAAGCCCTTCACCGGTGAGGGTGTTGACCCCGGTGCTCGGCGCCGCCGCCACCGCCTGGTGACCGTGTTCGTTCAGTTTCGCCACAAGCTTCGACCCGATCAGGCCGGTTCCACCGACTACGACGATCTTCATGGCAGACCCTTTCCGCTTGTCCTCTGTCCGCCGGAGCACTCGTGTGCCAACCGGTCGCCAGCTAAGACAGGGCAGCCCCCGAGCCTGTGACAGCCGTCGTGAAAATCTTTTCGACGGCTACGCCGCCTCCTGCCGGGACGCCCTCCTCGCGGTGATGATCGTCACCGCGACCAGCAGGACGCAGACGGCCGTGATCGCCCCGACCACGGCGGCCACCCCGATCGCGGGAGCCGCGAGGGGCAGCGCCAGGACGACGACGACACCGCCCAGGGCCGGGACGGGACGGACGACGGGCTCCGCCGCGACGAGGGCGTGCATGGCCCAGAGCATGGCGAGATACACCCCGGTCGGGATGGCGACGGCGTAGCCGAGGGCCGACGGCGACGCCGCCACCACGTGCCCGCTCTGTTCGACCGCCACTTCGAGCCCGGCGCCGAGAGCCGCCAGGGCCGCGAAGATGGCGTAGTGGCCGTATCCCCACAGATACGACCGATGACGGCGGTCACTGAGACCCTCCCCCGCCTCGATGAGGAAGTAGAGCCACCACAGGGCGAACAGCAGGACGAGGGCGCACACGGCGATGACCACGAAGGACGGCCTGATCTCCGCCGCTTCGAGCGCCCCCGCGACTCCCCTGCTCGCGGCCAGCACGCTCTCCCCGAGCAGGATGATCGTGAACAGGCCGTAGCGTTCGGCGATGTGGTGCGGGTGCCAGTTGGTGGCCCTGACCCGTTCCGCCCACCTCGGCACCGCGAGTTCCAGGACGACCAGGCAGACGAAGGCCGGCAGCCAGGCCGACTCCGGCAGGACACCCGTGTCCGCGAGGACGAGCCGGAGCACCCATCCGACCTGCAGGACGGTGATGCCGGCGGCGTAGCGCAGCGCGGTGCGACGACCGGCCGGATCTTCGAGACCGGCCCGCACCCACTGGGCGACGAGTCCGATCCTCATGATGATGTAGCCCAGCGTGACGATCCCGTAGTCGGAGTGGTCGGCCGCCGCGGGCACCCCGGCGGCGAGGGTCAGCACCCCGCCCATCTGGACCATGGTCAGCAGCCGGTAGAGAACGTCGTCGGTGTCGTAGGACGAGGCGAACCACGTGAAGTTCATCCACGCCCACCAGATCGCGAAGAACACCTGCAGGAACGGCACCAGCCCGGTGAGGCCGTGACCGGCGGCGACGGCGTGCGCGAGCTGGGCGGTGACGGCCGCGACCGCGACCACGAAGGTGAGGTCGAACAGCAGCTCCAGCTGGCTGGAAACGCGGTGCGGCTCGTCGATGGCACGAGCGGTCATCCGGACCCGGATCCGGACGGACGTGCTGGCTGGTGGCACGGTCTTGCTCCTGTCGTTCGCACCTGACTGGTTCGCCATAGTTTGACCTGCCTGAAAGACAGGGCGGCGTCCCGGTCTGTGACACCTCACCGTCTCTGGCTACGGTGACGGCCCATGAGAATCTGCATCGTAGGCGCCAGCGGCTTTCTCGGCGGCGAACTCGTACGGCGGGCCGCCACCGGCCATGTCGTCGCCGCGACCTATCTGAACCGCCCGGGAACGACGGCCGGGGCCGACTGGCTACCGCTCGACGTCCGTGACCGTACGGCCATGGCCGACCTGATCAGGGCCTTCGCCCCCGACGTCGTCGTCAACGCGGCCTACAACCAGGCCGACTGGACGACCACGGCGCTCGGCGCCGCCCACGTGGCCGCCGCCACCCGTGAGAACGGCGGGCGCCTGGTGCACGTGTCCAGTGACGCCGTGTTCTCCGGCAGGGCGATCACCTACACCGAGGACAACGTCCCCGACCCGATCACCCCGTACGGAGCGGCGAAGGCGGCCGCCGAGGTGGCCGTGCAGGTGATCGACCCCTCAGCCCTGATCGCCAGGACGTCCCTGATCGTCGGGGACGGCGGCTCCTCCCACGAGGCCATGGTCCACTCCCTGGCCGCGGGCCGTGCGCCCGGAGCGCTGTTCACCGACGAGGTGCGCTGCCCCGTGCACGTCTCCGACCTGGCCTCGGCCCTGCTGGAGCTCGCCGCCTCCGGCCGCTCGGGGGTCCACCATGTGGCCGGAGCCGACGCGGTGAGCCGCTACGACCTCGGCCTCCTGATCGCGGAACGCGACGGCCTGAACCCGGCCCGCCTGCCCTCGGGCCGCAGCGCCTCGGGCCGTCCCCTGGACGTCCGCCTGGACTGTTCCCAGACCCGGCGACACCTGCGGACCAGGTTGCGCGGCGCACGGGAGTTCCTGCGGAAGGGTGCCTGACCTGGCACACCGTGCCCTCTGACGTCGGCCGAGCTGTGAGAAGTGTAGTTATGATAACTGTACTTCTCACAGCTGGAGGCATGGTGCAGAAGCCCGCTGACATGTTCGATCGCGACCGTGAGTGGTCGATGCTGGTCAGGTTCGCGACGGACAAGCAGCCAGGTGCCACGCTCGGCGTCGTGTCAGGCCGCCGCCGTCAGGGCAAGAGCTTCCTACTGGAGTCCCTCTGTCAGGAAATGGGCGGTTTCTACTTCTCCGCCCAGGAGGCGACCGACTCCGAGTCTTTGTCCCTCATCGGAGACGCGCTGACCCGCTATCTCGACTCGGCGATCCCCTTCACTCCGAAAAACTGGCCCGCCGTGATCGAGGTCCTGCTACGGATCGGCCGGGACCGCCCTGTTCCTGTGGTGATCGACGAGTTTCCCTATCTCGCTCAGGCCAACCCCGCACTGCCCTCGATCATTCAGGCGGCCTACACACCACGCGGCAGTGAACGTGTGAACTCGCGAACCAGGCTGCTGCTGTGCGGCTCCGCCATGTCGTTCATGGGGAGGTTGCTTTCCGGCAACGCCCCACTGCGTGGCCGAGCCTCACTCGACCTGCCGGTGAACACCCTTGACTATCGGCTCGCAGCCCGGTTCTGGGAGTTGAACGACCCCCGGCTCGCCCTGCTGGTTCACGCTGTTGTGGGCGGCACTCCCGCCTACCGAACTGAGATGATCCGTTACGACGCCCCTCGGGATCTGGGCGACTTCGATGACTGGGTGGTGCGGGCCATTCTGTCTCCGGGAAGCCCGATGTTCCTGGAGGCGAGATATCTCCTGGCGGAAGAACCCGTCCTGCGAGATGGGGCTCTCTACCATTCAGTGCTCAGCGCCATCGCTGAGGGAAACAACTCCCGTGGTGGCATCGCGGGATACGTCGGCCGCAAGAGCAACGAACTGTCTCATCCTCTGACGGTCCTGGAGGATGCCGGGCTCATAGCCAGGGAAGCCGACGCCTTCCGTAGCAACAGGACCGACTTCCGGATCAAGGAGCCGTTGCTCACCTTCTACCACGCGATGATGCGTCCCTTCTGGCCACAGCTCATGCGCGCGACCGCGACCGACCGGATCTGGCAGCGTTCCAAGCGAAGGTTCGCTGCAAACGTCATCGGGCCGCACTTCGAACAGGTGTGCCGAGACTGGACGCTCCACTTCGCGCAGGAACGTTTCGGCGGCTGGCCTGTTCAGGTGACCGCCGGGACCGTCAACGACCCGGCGAACCGGACCACCCATGAGGTCGACGTCGCGGTTATCGGACACGCCGACGGCGGCAAACCGCCTTTGCTGGCGATCGGCGAGGTCAAGTGGAACGAGACGATGGGGAACAGTCATCTCGTACGGCTGCGGCGCATCCGTGATCTCATCAGTCAGGGTGATCGATACGACACCTCTCACACCCGCCTGGTGTGTTATTCGGGGTCGGGCTTCACCGGCGAGCTCCTCCAGGCAGCCCAACAGGAGTCCGCCGACCTCATCTCCCTCAATCATTTGTATGTCTGAGAACATTCGGAACCCCATCTGTGGGGTTCCATCGCCTTTCCTCTGGCCCCCTGGACCAGGCGTTCATGGGACATTGGGGAGGGGGAAAGTCGTCACATCGCCCAGATTCTCTGGTGTTGTCCTGGAAAGGGTCGGGGCCGATGTGGGTTCCCGGGGCGGTCGTGGTCGTCGGCGGGTTGCTGGTCGAACAAGGCGTCTGGTTGTGGTCGCGGACCGGATCGTGACCGTGGAGAACGTCCACAGAAAGGGACACCGGATATGACGGAGTCAGGCGTGAAGACGGATCTTCACCGTTACCTTCAGCGCGCCCGTGACGCCATGGTGTGGAAGCTCGACGGACTGTCGGAGTACGACGCCCGCCGGCCGCTCACCCCGACGGGCACCAACCTGCTCGGCCTGGTGAAACACCTGGCCGGGGTCGAGGCCGCCTACTTCGGCGACACCTTCGGAAGGCCGTACGGCGAGGCGCTGCCGTGGATGTCCGAGGAGGCCGAACCCAACGCGGACATGTGGGCCGACGAGAGCGAGACCCGCGAGGGGATCGTCGCGCTCTACCGCCGGGCGTGCGCGCACGCGGACACCACGATCGGCACGCTCGCGCTGGACTCCGTCGGACGGGTGTCGTGGTGGCCGCCGGAGCGCAGCGAGGTCACACTGCACCTGATCCTGATCCACATGATCGCCGAGACCAACCGGCACGCCGGGCACGCCGACATCGTCCGGGAGCTGATCGACGGGGCCGTCGGCCTGCGGGCGGACATGGACAACATGGCTCCGGGCGACGAGGCGTCGTGGGCGCACTACCACGACCGGCTTGAGAAGGTGGCCCGCGAGGCCGGCCGGTCCTGACCGCGACCGGCGTTCGAACCCGCAGGACCCGCGACCATGGGGAATCCCTGTGGTCTGACGCGCTTCCGCGAGGCGGTCGTCAGGCGAGCAGCTGGTTGTGGGCGAGTTCGCGGTAGAGAGGGGAGATCCTCAGGAGTTCCTCGTGCCTGCCCTGGGCCACGACCCGGCCGTTCTCCATGACGATGATCGAGTCGGCCGCGACCACGGTCGAGAGCCGGTGCGCGATCACGATGATCGACTGGGTGCCGTCCTTGGCGCGCAGGACGTCCTGGACGACCTTCTCGTTGTTGCTGTCCAGGTTCGAGGTGACCTCGTCCAGCAGCAGGATCGGCGCGTCGGCGAGGAACGCCCGCGCGATCGCCAGCCGCTGCCGTTCGCCACCGCTGAGCAGCACCCCGACCTCACCGACCTGGGCGTCGAGGAAATCGTCCGTCGCGGGCAGGTTGACCCGGCACAGGGCCTCAAGGCACCGTTCCCGGCTCGCGGTGTGCGCGCCGAGCAGCAGGTTGTCCCGTACGGTGCCGGACAGCGCGGGCGCGTCCTGCTCGACGTAGGAGATCTGCCCGCGCAGTTCGTCGCGTGACAGCCGCCGCACGTCCTCACCGAGGAAGCCGATCTCCCCCTCGGTGACGTCGTGGAACCGTTCGAGCAGGGCGAAGAGCGTCGACTTGCCCGCGCCGGACGGGCCGACCACGGCCGTCGTCCTGCCGCCGGGGAAGTCCAGGGTGACGTTCCGCAGGGCCCACGCCTCGTCGTCGGAGCCGTTCTCCGTACGCCTCGGGTAGCGGAAGGAGACGTCCCTGAGCGTGAAGACCGGCTCGCCGGGGGCCGTCCGTACGGGCAGGGCCGTCAGCGGGGTGTCGGTCTCCGGCTCCATCGCCTGGATCTCCATGATCCGGGTGAGCGAGCCGAAGGCCTCGCCGAGCAGCGAGACCAGGCCGCCGAACACCGTGATCGGGGTGGCCATGAGCAGCAGATACATGATGAAGGCGCTGAGCTGGCCGATGGTGAGCGAGCCCGCGGCGACCCGGATCGCCCCGGCGGCGACGACCGCGACGAGCAGCAGCTGTACGGCGACGCCGGAGAAGGTCTGCACGACGGCCCGCAGCCGGGCGACGGCGAAACCGGCGTCGAGGGCCTCGCGGGCCCGTTCCACGGCGGAGTCGGCCTCGCGGGTGGTCGAGACGGTGGCGCGGATGGTCCGTATCGCGCCGAGGGCCCGGGTGACGACGGTGGCCAGGTCGCCGACGGCGTTCTGCGCGCGCAACCCGGCCGGGCGGGTACGCCGTCCGATCAGGTAGATCGCCACGATGACCACGAAGATGGCCAGCGCCGCGAGCGCCAGCAGCACCCAGTCGATCAGCGCCATCATGACGATGGAGACCAGCACCGTGATCAGGCTGGTGGCCAGCTCGACCAGTCCCGAACTGAGGATGGACCGGGTCTGGGACACGTCGGTGGTGATCCTGGAGACGAGGTCGCCGCGCTCACGCCGTTCGAGCACGCCGATCGGCAGCCGGTAGACGTGCCTGATCAGCCGTTTCCTGGTGTCGAAGGCGAAGCGTTCGCCCGAGCGCTGCAGGACGTACTGTTCGAGCCCGTTGAGGGTGGCACTGGCCACCAGCAGCGCGAACATGAGCCCCAGCGCCCCGTACGGCACGCCCCCGGCGAACCCGTCGACCGTCGAGGAGACCAGCAGCGGCTGCAGCGCCGCGAGCACGGTCGAGGCGGCGCCGAACGCGAACGCCACGACCATGCTCGGACGGTACGGCCTCAGCAGGGCCAGCGCCTGGCGGAACCCGGCGACCTGGGGTGCCGCCTGCCCGGACCCGGGGGTGGCGTCCGGTGCCACGGTCTCCTGCGCGACTACGGTGGTCACGGTATACGACCTCGTTTCCGGAAATTTCAGGAAGTTGTGGGGGTCAGCGGTGGGGGACCGACATGACGGCGTGGAAGTGCGCCACCACCTCGGGCTCTCCGATCGGCACTCCGTCCACCTCGACCCAGGCGTGCGCGACGAAGGGGTCGGGCCGGAAGCCGGTCTTCCACGCGGGCGGCGCGCCGTACAGGCGGCCGAGCAGCATGACCGCGACCGAGCGTTGCAGGCAGCCCTCGCCCGCGCAGCGGCGGCTGACGCTGTTGACCGCGTCACGCCAGGCCAGCACGTCCACCGCCACGGGGGGCCGGGTGCCCTTGACCAGCAGGTTCAGCACGCGGCGCAGCAGGTGCGGGGAGAGCCTGGACAGCGGCAGGGCGAGCGCGGCAGCGGTCCTGGCGGCGACGGCGGGCCTGCGGCGCAGCCGTACCCGGCGCTGCGGCATGATCGGCGCGCTCACGACGACCACCCCGCCGGCGGAGCGTCCACGGCGAGCGATCCCGTCAGCGGACCCGCGAAGGGCTCCTTCGGCAGGCCGTTCACGACAGTTTCCCCTCGATGAGCTTGGCGCGGCGCAGTTCGTCGACCAGGGCCAGGTGGTCGGAGCGGACCCGCTCCGCGTCGGCCCCGGTCTCCCGGGCGATCTGGCCGACCAGGTCGTCGAGGGCGCGGCCCCGGCCGAGTTCCTCGACCATCGTGATCGCCGTCTGGTTGAGGTGCCAGTAGACGCCGCGTCTGGTGTCGAGGATGACCTTGCCGTCCTCGACCTCGACGATCGACAGGCCCTGCCTGAGGTGAACCACGGTCGTCACTCCCCCTGTCCCACGGAGCGCAGCCAGCGCTCGGCGATCACGATGTTGTCCAGGTCGGTGTAGGCGGTTCCGCTCGTGGTGTACCGCTCGGCCAGGCGCAGGACGCGTTCGGCGGAGACCAGGCCCAGGTCCTCAAGGGCGGAGCCGTCGGCGAAGAGCCGTCGCAGCACCGGTTTGACCGCCTGGTGCTGGGCGAACACCTCGGCGGTGTAGTCGCCCTTGTCCGGCCTGGTGAAGTAGTCGAGCGCCATCGCCGGGGGTCTCGCCGCCGCGAGCAGCGGTTTGGCCGGGTACTGGTGACTGCGCGCGCCGACACCGAGCGCCAGGGCGGCCTCGACGACGCGCCGGTCGAGATACGGGCTGTCGAAGGTGATCCCGCCGGGGGTCGCGGCCTGGTTCATCCGTCGTACGACGTTGCCGTGCACCACGAGGTAGTCGAGGATCTGGTTGACCGTACGGTCCTCGGAGAAGGCTCCCCGTTCCCCGGCGACCGCGTCGGCGGCCAGTCGTCGCAGGTGCTCGCGGGCGGTCTCGGTCAGCGCCGGGTGCACCTTCGGCAGCGGCACCCAGCGGGAGTAGGCGGCCACCCCCTCGTCACGGACGCCGAAGTCGTGCCGGGCGATCCGGCGCAGGTCGTCCAGGTAGGAGCCCCGCTCGGCGAGCATCCGGACGGTCTGGCCGAGCGGGTGCCGGTTGAGCACCCTGAACCGCCACGTACGGCGGTAGCGCCCCTTCTCCCGCGAGTGGAACAGCGACCAGAGCATCGTGGAGACCGAGCCGAACAGGGCGTCGCCCGCGTGACCGTTGAGGTGCAGCGTGGTCCCGGTCTCCTTCATGACCTCCTCGATCATGGAGACCGAGGCCAGCGCGGCGTTGGCGATGCCCGGCCCCTCCGGCGCCGTGGCCACCGTGCCCGTCCGCTCGTCCAGCAGGTGCGGGATGACCGAGCCGTACGGCACGCTGTGGTGGTCGACGCCCAGCTCCGCGGCGGCGCGGCCCGCCCATCGGTGGTCGTTGTTGGCGACGTTGGCCGAGGCGAGGAAGAGCGTGTGCGGCTTGAGGCCGAGGTCGGCGAGGAAGAAGCAGAGGGTCGTGGAGTCGAGGCCGCCGGACAGGTCGGCGCTGATCTCCTGGTGTCCCGCCGTTCTGAGGCGCAGCGCCTCGGTGACGGCCCCGCGCAGTTCCTCCGCGAGGTCGTCCACGGAGCGGCCGGGGTGGGGCGGTCGCCACCACACCGTGCGGGCGGGGGCGCGGTCGTTCCAGGAGTCGAGCCACTCGCCGGGGCCGGTGACGTGCACGCCCTCCCAGACGCTCCTGAGCCCGTAGGCGTGCGCGATCTCCGCGTCGGTGAGCCTGCTCGCCAGGACGGCCGGGTCGGGGCGTAGCCGGGCCAGGGACCTGAGCGTGTGCTGGTCGTCGGAGATCAGGGGCACCCCGTCGACCATGGCCCAGCACAGGGCGCGGGTGAGCAGGAGCGGGCCCTGCGAGCGCATGCGCGTGTTCTCTCTGGCGAAGAGCAGGAGGTCGCCCTCGACGAGCCGCTCGGCGACCGAATCGAGTTCCCTGACCGTTTTCCTGTCGCCGACGAGCCGGGCAAGATCGCTTTCTGTGAATGCCGCTCCGCTGTTTCCCAGGAGAATGACGTCGATATCCCTGTTTCCCGCCCGCACGATCCCACGGCCGTCGCCGCCGATGATCCACGGGAATCCCGATGGATGTCGGAACAGGATCTCTCCCGCGTGCTCGACGATCTCGTTCACGAGTGCGGGACGCAAAGGGATGTCTGGCAGGACTACCACGGGCATGGCGAAATTCCCGGCCTTTTCATCGTGTTCCGCGTCGATGGGAATTGGGTAGGGTTGGACGGGCACGGAGCAGGTGTCTGCTGCTCCGTGCCCGCGCTCAGCCGTCCCTCGCGGGTCAGGCCGGCGGGTGGATCACGATCAGCGCGCGGAAGCCGAGGATGTCGTGCTCACGGGCGCTGCCGAGGCTCTTGGTGACGTCCTCGAACGATCCGATCCGGGTCAGCGTGGGTGCGGTGTAGTCACTCACGGTGTACTCCTCTCTCATGTGGGTCGTTGGTGCGTCGGCACCGGCCGGTGCCCACACAGAAAGCTAAGCCGCCCGTCCGCCCGGGGTAATCTCGGCGATCCGAGAAGTCGTCCGGTTGCCGCTGGGGAAAATCATTGATAGACGCGCGCGTGGCGATCGATTAGTGATCCGGTTCACTGCCTCCGTGACCCCACTGACTCTCCGTAGTCAATGTGAACGTATATGGAGTTCTCCCAGCGTCCGGCGCGTCCTTGAACACCAATTAACAGTGCGTCCCGATCAGCCGCTTCGCCCCTGCGGCCACCCTTGTAGCCACGAGCGCACATGTCTTACATTAAGGGTGATTTTCGGCTGCCTGATGGTGAATTCTCCGGCGGTTCGTCTGTTTTCAGGCTGGCATAAAACTGCAAAAAGGACGTTGTGACCTGTCCAGACCGGACGACATCCTCGGGAGGTGACGATTCTCGCTTCGCACAGCAGCCGACCGGTCGGCGTCGCCGCCGCGGCGGCTCCTCCGTAGGCCTCCCAAGGACGCCGACAAGACGATCCGAGGAGCGGCATACGGCCCACCCCAGAGTTTCTTGATCAGCACGGGGAGCCATGAAGAACAACGGGGAAGCGATGAACAAGAAGATCACGATCCAGGGCCCCGCCGAGATCGGTGAGACGGCCACCCAGATCAGTCTGACCGCCGGGCAGTCCGCCACGATCGGGGCTTGTCGTTGCGGGCACTGCAGAGTCGACCTGCGCATCGACACCGACGAGCTGCCACCGGCGATCGGCCGCGTCACCGCCCACACCGGATTCTGGTCGCTGAGCAACCTGTCCGGCGAGGCACCGATGACCGTGACGAACATGGACGACTGGTACCAGTATCTTGTGGTCGAACCCGGACGCCGCGACGTGCCCGTCCCGTTCGAGCTGGCGCAGATCGAGCTGGCCCCCTCACCCAACGCCCCCAAGGTGGCCGTCTTCGGCTACGAGCCGCAGTACACCTCCCAGGACCGCCTGGTGATGTGCCAGTCGCCGCCGCCGCGTCCGCTGCTCGACCGCCGTTCGACCTATTTCTCCGTCCTGTCCGAACTCTGTCGCGACAGGCTGAACGGCACCATGGACGCGAGCCTGCCCACCTCCGTGGAGATCGCCGACAAGCTGCGCACCCGCCACCGGTCCATCAGCCCGCGTGCCGTCGACGCCCACATCAAGTACGTCAGCGAGAAGCTGAGACTCCCCAAGGGAGCGGGCCGGGACGCGCTCGTCGCCGTGGTCATCCGGGCGAACCTGCTGCACCAGTCTTGACGCCCCTCAGCTGTCCCGCCGTACGGTGACCACCCAGGCGGCGCCGACGAACACCACGGCCCAGGCCAGGAGCACCCCGAAACCGGCGGGACGGCTGAGCGCCAGCACCGGGCTCGTGGGGGTGCCGAGGAAGCTCAGCGTCGCCTCGTGTGGCAGCAGCCGCACGAGGCCGGGCAGCAGGCCCGCGAGCATCGGGGAGACCAGGATCGGCAGGATGAACAGGACGGCCAGCGGGGTGACGACCGTCCTGGCCAGGACCGCGAAGCCACACCCGAGAAGGCCGAGCAGCAGATAGGCCGTCACCTCGGCGGGCAGGCCGTCCACCGCGTGCCGTACGAGAAGACCGGGGAGCAGCACGGCCGTCGCCGCCACGACGGCCGTCCCCGCGCCGGCCAGGAGCTTGGCCAGGAAGAACCGGTTGCGGTCGGGCGTCGCGATGAGGCTGACCCGCAGCTGCCCGCCGTACTCCCTGCCCGCGGCGAAGACCGGGACGGCGACGAAGGCGTAGACCGGGGCCAGCATCACGGTGCCGAGCTGGGCGATGGCGACCGGTCCGCCCTGGGAGGCGACGCGCACGGTGTCGGAGGCCGCGAGCAGGCCCAGCAGCGTGTTGGCGACCAGGGTGACGGCCAGCGCGATCCAGGTCGCGGGCAGGGTGCGGATCTTGGTGAACTCGGCGCGCGCCAGATCGGCCAGCCCGATCGCCTCCCGCCGTTCGGAGAAGCCGGTCATCGCGCGTTCTCCTCGTCGCGTGGGAGCCGCGTTTCCTCTCCGGCGCGCGGGGGTCGCGCGGGGACGTCGCCCCGTGGGGGTCGCCCGTTTCCCTCGCCGCGTGGGAGCCGCGCGTGTTCCCCGTCGCGTGGCAGGTTCGTCATCGCGCGTCCCTCCTGGCGAGCAGGAAGGCGGCCACGACCGTGGTCACCAGCGGCCAGGCGACCAGCACCACCATGGCGTGCCCCGGCCCCGCGGAGAGCGTGTTCTCCACCGGGTTGAGCAGCAGGTTGCGGCCCGCGCTGAGCGGGAACAGCGCGTCGAGGGCCGGGGAGAACACGGCCAGGAGCTGCGTCATGGTGACCGCGATCAACCCGACGGTGACCGCGACGCCCGTGAGGGTGCTGCGGGCGATCACCGTGATCGCGAAGCTGATCAGGCCGGTCAGCACCGCGAAGGCGACGAACTTCCCCTGCCCGATCCACGCTCCGGAGCTCACCAGCAGGCCCGGATTCCAGTCCCTGACCGCGGCGTACATGAACGCCGTGCTGACTCCGGCGACGACGACGGCCACGAACAGCAGGTAGACGGTGGCCGCGACGGTCTTGGCGACGATCAGACGTCCCCGGCGCGGCACCGCGAGCAGGGTCTGCCCGAGCTGCGGGGTACGGAACTCCTGCCCGGCGATGACCGCCCCGAGACCGGGCAGGAACAGCCCCATCTGGAACGACGACGCCACCAGGAAGTCGACGATCGCCCGGTTGGCGGGCTGCGGGTCGTCGGCGAACAGCTCGATCATGCCGTCCGGGGTGATGGCGCGCACCGCCTCGGTGTTGATCCCCACGTTCGCGTAGGAGACCAGCAGGTGCAGGGCGAGGATCACACCGGTGACGATCCACACCGTGCGCAGGGTGACGATCTTCGTCAGTTCGGCTCTAGTCGCTGCGAACACGGCGCTCACCACCCCACCTGGCCGCCGGTGAGCGCGAAGAAGGCCGTCTCCAGCGACGCGTGCCCCTTGGTGATCTCCTCGATCGAGCCGCGCGCGACGATCCTGCCCTGGGCGATGACGACCGCCTCGTCCGCGGTCTCGGCCATCTCCGCCATCAGGTGGCTGGACAACAGCACGGTACGGCCGGAGGCCGCGAACTCCCGCAGGAAGGTGCGCACCCAGCGGATGCCGTCCGGATCGAGCCCGTTGACCGGTTCGTCGAGCACCAGGATCTCCGGGTCGCCGAGCAGCGCCGCGGCGATGCCCAGGCGCTGTCCCATGCCGAGGGAGTACTTCTTGACCCGCTGCTTGGCCGCGTCACCGAGGCCGACCAGGTCGAGCACCTCCCGTACCCGGCTCCGGGGAATGCGGTTGCTCTGCGCGATCCACGTGAGGTGGTCGATCGCGCGACGCTCGGGCACCGGCCCCGCCCCGTCGAGCAGCGCCCCGACCTTGCGCAACGGATGGCTCAGGTCGCGGTACGGCTTGCCGTCGATCAGCGCGGTGCCGCTCGTCGGATGGTCGAGACCGAGCAGCACACGCAACGTGGTGGACTTGCCCGCGCCGTTCGGGCCGAGGAAACCGGTCACCGTGCCCGGCCGTACGGTGAAGCTGACGTCGTCGACCGCCGTCTTCGCGCCGTAGCGCTTACTGAGCCGTGAAACCTCGATCATCGCCCGCCTCGCGTCGCCTGGGATCCGGACGTCCAGCGTGCTCCCTGTCGCCCCGGCCCCGCGTCACCCGAAAGTGGACATCCACCGACGCACGGCCCGATCCCTCGGCCCCACAGCGCCCGAGAGCGAACGGCCACCGACGCGCAGGTCAATCGCCCGGCTCACGACACCCGAAAGCGAACGGCCACCGGCACGCGACCCGGCATCGGAGTCGATCCCCCGGCTCCACGGCGTCCGAAAGGGGACGGCTACCGGGGTTCGCGCAGCAGCCCCGCCTCGTGGGCGAGCACCGCCAGGTGCGTACGGTCGTTGACCCCCAGCTTGGCGAACATCCGGCGAAGGTAAGTGCGGACCGTCTCCAGGCTCAGGAACAGCTCGTCGGCGATCTGCTGGTTGGAACGGCCCCTGGCGACCAGCCGGATGACCTGCAGTTCCCGTTCGGACAGGACGTGCTCGGCGAAGGGGTGCCGTTCGACGGGCCGCTCGGGCGCGAACCGGTCGAGCAACCGTGCCGTCACCTCGGGGGCGAGCATGGCGTTTCCCTCGTGAACCGTACGGACGGCCCGCAGGATCTCCGCCGGGGAGGCGTTCTTCAGCAGGAAGCCCGAGGCCCCGACCGTCAGGGCCCGGTGCACGTACTCGTCCAGGTCGAAGGTGGTCAGCATGACGACCCTGGTGGTCGTGTCGGCCACGATGCGCCGCGCGGCCTCGATCCCGTCGGTCCCCGGCATCTGCACGTCGAGCAGCGCCACATCCGGTCGCAGCGCGGTGACCAGTCTGGCCGCCTCAAGCCCGTCGGCCGCCTCCCCGGCGAACCGGAAGCCCGCCGTACGCTCGAACAGCTTCCGGTAGGCCCCACGCATGCCCGCGTCATCGTCGGCCAGAAAGACCGACACCACCTCAGCGGACATCATCACCTCCCTCGAAACCACGCCCCTGAGCGTCGGTCCGACCTTGCCCCTGAACATCGTCCTGGCCTCGCTCCTGGGAATCGGTCTGGCCTTGCCCCTGAACACCGTCCTCGCCTCGCCCTTGGACTGCGGCTCGGCCTCGCCCCGAAGCCACGACCTGAACGCCGGTCCGGCCTTGTCCCTGAACGTCGGCCTGGCCTCGTCTCTGAGCCGTGGTCCGGTCCTGGTCGTTGAGGGGCAGTCTGGCCTCGACCGCGAATCCGCCCTCCGGCCGGGCGCCCCAGGTCACCGTCCCACCGACCAGGCGGACCCGTTCACGCATACCCCGTAGCCCGACCCCCGCGCCGGCGGACCGGGCCGCGTCCCGGCCCGCGAGCGCCCCGCCGTCGGCGACCCCGACCACCAGGGCGTCGCCCTCCCGGTGCAGGTCAACGACGCATGTCGCGCCGGGGGCATGCCGTACCACGTTGCCCAACGCCTCCTGTACGACCCTGAACGCCACCGCCCCCACCACGTCCCCGACCTTCCCGGCCGTCTCCAGACCGAGCCCCGCGTCGCCCTTCGGACCGCCCTCCCGGTCGAGCCCCGCACCAAGCTTGGTGCCGGTCTCCCGGTTGGTCCTCGTGCCGATCCGCAGGCCGAGTTCCGGGCCGATCCGGGTCTCGACGTCGACTCCGGCGGCGCGGGTCGCGGTGATGACCGCCGCGATCCCGTCGAGGCCCGGCCCCGGGCCGCCGTCCGGGTCGCGGAGCGTCCGCACCAGCGCCTGCACGTCCTCAAGCGCCTGGCGCGTGTGGGTCTCCACCTCCGCCAGGGTCTCGCGCAGTTCGGCCTCCCCTACGTCGGGGAGACTCAGGACGACCCCGGACTGCGCCAGCGTCACCCCCAGCGCGTGCCCGACCACGTCGTGGACGTCACGCGCCACCTCAAGTTGCACGCGCATCCGCTCCGTCTCCCGCGCGGACTCGATCTGCCTGCCGGTGGTCGTGCCGAACAGCCACGACGCGCTGAGCGCGGCCACCGCGATGACCACCCGTTCCCCGAGGCCGCGAGCGGCCCCCTCGGGAACGGCGACGACCAGCGCCAGCGCCGCGAACATGGCCGCCAGCACCACGACCGCCACCCGCGTACGGCGCGCCCGCTCGACCGCGAGCGGATACAGGCACCAGGCCGCGGCCAGCATCGGATCCTGGCAGACCCCCAGAGCACCGCCCACGACGGTCGCGGCCCCCGCGGTGACCGTCGCGGCGAACGGCAGCCGCCCGCGCAGGACCATCGTCCCCGCGGTCACCGCCGCCAGCACCACTCCCACGGCGACGTACGGCCAGGCGGCGGCCTGAGTCATCGGCAACGCCCAGAACATCCCGACAACGGCGACCGCCGCGACGACGTCCGCCCCGATCCCCCACCCCCGACTCCGCACCCCAGCACCGTAGGCGACGGACTCCCGGGACGGCCACTACGCTGAAGATCACTAAGCCCGTTGACGCCGAGAGGACGACGTACTGGTGCCGGAACTCGCGGTGGCATCGCGCCTCTACGCCGTCCTGGCCGTCTCGGGTCCGGTGATCCTGACGGCCTTCGGCATCGGCACAGGCGACCTCCCCTGGTTCTGCTCCTCGGAGAGCCCCTACCTGCCGGAGGGTCCGTACGCGCTGGAGAGCGTCCCCGCGGAGGCGCTGTTCCTCGGGATCCTCCTGCTGCCGGTCGTCGTGGCCGGTCTCGTCTCGTACGGCTCGCGCAGGACCGTGCTCGCCGCCGCCTTCGTGACCGGCGCCGTCCTCGTCCTCGGCCTTCTCGTCTCCGTCCCCGACCCGTGCACCGGCCAGGTCCGTACGGCCTCCTTCCCCTGGCCTCTGCTCGTCTGTTACCCGGTGGCCGTCGGGGCACTGCTCCTGGCGGCCCGGCATCCCCTGTCCAGCGGGCGGTACGGCTTCGCCCCGTGGGCGGCCGTCCTCCCCGCCGCGTGGGGCGCACTGTGCGATCGGCCCGTCTCCGAGTTCGACGAGCGCTCGTTCACCGTCTTCTTCGTGATGGCGCCGGAGTCCTCGGACGACGTCCCCCGGTGGCTGTGCGCCGCTCTCCAGTGGTTCTCCCAGGCCGACAGGATCGGCCTGCCGGTCGCCCTCGTCGCCCTGGCGGCGGTCGCGCATGCCACCGGCCTGTCACGGTGGATCGGCGCCACGGTCGCGGCGGTCCTTCTTCTCTTCCCGGTCCTCGACGTCTTCCCGGTGCTCGACGATCTTCTCCTCGTACGGTCGCACCTGCTGCTCGCCGCCCTCCTCGTCGTCTGGACCGCCCGGCCCACCCGGTTGAAGGTCAGACCCGGGTCCCTCGCCAGGGTGCGGACCGTCGCCGCGACGGCCGTGGTCGTTCTCTGCGCCCTCTGGCTGGCCGTCTCCTCCTACGTTCCGCCCCGATGACCTCGAAGGATCAGCCGGGAAGGGTCTCGCCGCCGACCGGGGCCAGGATCTCTCCGGTGTAGTAGGACGACAGGCGGTCGGCGGCGAAGAAGACGTAGGACGGGGCGATCTCGTCGGGGTCGGCGGCCCGTTCCATGGGCGCCTGCTCGCCGAACTTCTCCACCTTCTCCGGTGGCATGGTGGCCGGGATGAGCGGTGTCCACACCGGCCCCGGGGCCACCGCGTTAACCCGGATGCGGCGTTCGAGCAGGTTCTGTGCCATCGAGTAGGTGAAGGCGTTGATCGCGCCCTTGGTCGCGGCGTAGTCGATCAGGGTCTTGTTGCCGCGCAGCCCGTTGATCGAGGAGGTGTTGACGATGGCCGACCCCTCGCCCATGTGCCGCAGCGCCGCCCTGGTGACCCGGAAGTAGCTGTGGATGTTGACGGCGAAGGTGTACTCCCACTGTTCGTCGTCCAGTTCGTCGAGCGAGTCGACCGGTTGCTGGTAGGCGACGTTGTTGACGAGCACGTCGAGCCCGCCGAGTTCGCTCACCGTACGGTCCACCACGTCGGCGCAGTGGGCGGCCTGGGAGAGGTCTCCCGGCAGCAGTACGCACCGCCGCCCGGCCTCCTCGACCAGCTTGCGGGTGTGCTCGGCGTCCTCGTGCTCGGACAGGTAGGCGATCGCGACGTCCGCTCCCTCCTTCGCGAACGCCACGGCGACGGCCCTGCCGATTCCCGAGTCACCCCCGGTGATCAGTGTCCGCCGGCCCCTGAGCAGGCCGCGGCCCTCGTAGTCGCGCATCTCGTCCCGGGGAGCGGGGGTCATGTCGCCGCTGCTGCCCGGGTACGGCTGCTGCTGTTCCGGTGGTGTCTGGCGTGGTTCATCAGGCATTTCCCCCACGTGCCCCACCCCCTGATCGGCTAACAGGACGTAACCGCTGATTTCACAATTGAATGATGTTTCGGGATGCAATGAGGGGTATGGCCCGAATGAGGCCAACATCCGACCTGGAGAAGAGGTGACGATCATGCCCGTCCGTCAGGAACTACCCGAGACGCTCAAACGCTCTCCCAAGAAGGCCCAGGAGACGTGGATCAAGGCCCACGACTCCGCGGTCAAGGAGTACGGCGAGGGGGAACGCGCCCATCGGACGGCCAACGCCGCCCTCAAGCACTCCTTCGAGAAGATCGGCGACCACTGGGAGCCCAAGAGCAGGAAGGGTCCCTCCGACAAGCAGGCGGCCCGGCACACTCCCAAACGCGGGAAGACCGCCGAAGGCGTCGACGCCAACTCCTCCAAGCAGCATCTGTACGACGTGGCCAAGCGGCTGGACGTGCCGGGAAGGTCGTCCATGACCAAGACCGAACTCGTCGACGCGATCAAGAAGGCCAACCGCAGGGCGTCCGCCAAGGCGCGCTCCTGACATACGGGGCATCGGGAGGGGTGACCGGCCTTCCACAAGGGACGGCCCGACCGTGAAGGGCGCTTCCGTGAGGGTCGGCTCCCGTGAGGGTCAGCTCACCCCTCCCACGACCGCCCCGCCCTCCCGCGCCGCCGCCGTGTAGAACGGGCCGAGGCCCTCGAACCCGTCCTGCCTGGCGGCGGCGAAACCCCATCCCTCACCGGCCAGGCCCCGCGCGATCTCCGCCACCCGCTCCGGATCGAGGGCGAACGGCGGGCCGTACCCGAACGCGTGGCCCGGCAGGTCGTGTTCACCGTCCGCGCCGGTCGCCGCCGCGAGCCAGGGGTAGTGCCGCCCCCACCGCGCGTCCCCGTGCTCGACCTCGGCCCTGCCCTCCGCGATGTCGCCGAGGGCCAGGTAGTCGTCCGTGAACACGTCCTCCTCCTGGGAGGGCCCGGCGAGGATCTCCCCCGCCAGATCAGGCTTCGCCCGTACGGCCCGCAGCGCCTCGGGGTCGATCCTCACCAGCGTCAACCGCATGGACACCGCGTCCGCCTTCCGCCGTACCGGACCAGACGACCATGATCGCAGGCCCGATTTCTTCCGCGTCCGTCCTTTAAGGTGCCGGATATGACGGGTTGCGACTGGTCGGATGTGCGTGAACGGCTCTCGCGGCTGGCCGCGAAACGGCGCGCCAAGGCGGTGTTCGGCTCCGAAGGACATCGCTGGAACCTCGAAGCGCCGCTGAGCGCCGGGGAGCTGGCCGAACTGGAGGGGCAGCTCCGGGTTGAACTGCCCGAGGAGTACCGTTCCTTCCTGCTGGAGGCGGGACGCGGCGGAGCGGGGCCCTCCTACGGGCTCTTCCCCGTGCGGCGCGTGGCCGGGCGGTGGCGGTGGGAGGGCAGCGAGGCCGACCGCACCGACCTGGACATCCTGGACCAGCCGTTTCCCCACGTCGAGGCGTTCAACCCGGCGAGCCCGCCCGGCGAGGCGGACTTCGGCTCCCCCGAAGAGTTCAAGGCAGCCCTGGAGGAGTACTGGGGGTGGTACGAGACGACCGTCGACGACCCCCGGCACTCGATCGGGATGTTGCACCTGTGCCATCTCGGCTGCTCCCATCTGGAGGGCCTGGTGGTCACGGGTCCGGCGCGGGGCCAGATGTGGGCCAACAGCATCATGAGCGACGAAGGGTTCCAGCCGTTGTTCGACGACGACGGCGCGCCCCTCGGGTTCGCCCGCTGGTATCTCCGCTGGCTTGACGAGGTCGAGGCCCAGGTACTGCCGGGCGCCCGCTGATACGCCCATATTTCTGGATATATGGATTACCTGATCGATCCGAAAGGAGGCGGTGTGCGCTAATCGCCGATGTGATCGGCCGTCACCGGTGTACCGTCCTGCTGGCTCCATATGCGCGTACCACTACCGTTACGGCGAGGAGATCAGGTGAGCGGCACGCGAATGCGACTGGCCGATGTCGCACAGCTCGACCCCGACATCACTCCCGAAGGGTTACGGGGCCAGTACGGCGACGATCCTGACACCATCAGCCTCCTGGCGGTGGCCGAGGCCACCCTCAACCGGGTTCCCTCCGGGCTGAGCCGCTGGCTGTCCTCCGCCGAGACCTGCGATGTCTGGGAGGACGTGCTGATCCGGCAGGAGGGGCTCCACCAGCTGTCGTGGTGGAACAGCGTGCTCGGCTCAGGTTTCGACGATCCGGTGACCCGGCGCGCCGAACGGCGGCTGGCCCGCATCCGCCAGCGCGGCGTCGAGGCGCGCCTCACCGCCGAGGCGCACGCCGGGCTGACGACCGACCGGGCGACGGCGTCGGCGGTCGCGGCGCTGGTCGCGGCCCATCGGGAGGAGGCCGACTCGCTGCTCTGGCCCGACGGGGCCGGCGACGGCCATCCTCCGGAGGTGGCCAGGATGCTGGCGATGGGCACGACCGCCTTCCGTGAGCTGGTCGGCAACGACATCAAGGACAGTGGGGTGTGCCACCCGCTACGCCATCCGGCGCTGCTGTCCCGCTGGTACGAGGCCCTGGTGGCGATCGGCACGATGGCGTTCACCGAGATCGGCCTTGAGGTGACGCCCGTGCGGGTGCGCAACCTCTTCGCCGTCCCGGACCCGCACCTCATCCAGGCCCGTCACGACGCGTCCCGCGAGAAGTGGGCGTCCAAGCTCACCTTCCTCACCCATGTCCGGGCCGCGCTGGTCGAACAGGACCGGCGAAGCCGCCGGGCCGAGGCGCCGGTCCACCGCCACCTCGTCGAGCGGTATCCCGTCCAGTACGCCGAACTCGTCCAGCAGGCGCGGCAGGACCCACGAAACCACCGTCCTTCGCACCGGCCTCCCCACCCGACCGTGTTCGACGACCACGCCGACATCCTGCGGGAACACGGCTGGGACGTGCGCTGGATCTTCGACGGGCACCGTGTGTGGCTCGACGCCTGGCCGATCGGCGAGCGGACCGGGAGGCCGTCGCTGCCCGCCTGGCGGACCGGGGGCCGGTTGATCGCCACCGCCGTCCGCAACCGCAACACCGGCAGGTCGGCCTGGCGCTGGAGCGCCCCGACCTACGTCTTCTACGGCCGGGGCCAGGGCCGTTACACGCTGCTGACCGGGGCCGACGCCCTGTGCCACCTCGCCGAGACCAACCCGCGTGCCACGCCACGGCGCTTCTTCAAGGCCATGGTGCCGCCGGTGCGCGAGCATCTTGAGGCGCACGTGCCCCCGGACGGGCACCGCTGGCGGCGGCCGTTCCCCGAGTGCTTCCCGGCGCTCCACTACCGCTGAACACCGCGCGCCTCCGCCGGATGCCGCGCACCACCCCTGGGTGCCGCGTACTACCGCCGGGTGCCGCGCGACGCGCCTTCTCCTCGCGCCGCGCGGCCGTACCCGAACCGCCTGGTCCTACCGGCCGCGGCCGCAGCCGTCGCGGGTGCACCAGACCTCGTGGACGACGTCACCGTCCACGATCAGGTCGGCGTAGACGCGCCGTACACCGCCGGCGACGGTTGGACGAGGCCCCGGGGTCATCCCGTCATGGCACGGCGGCAGCGGGCCAGTTCCGCGCGTAGGTCACGGCGCAGCGCCCGGTCGAGACCCGGCTGGGTGAGGGCGTCGGCGAAGTCCCGCGCGGCCTCTGTAAGCCTGCCGAGCCGTACCAGCGCCTTCCCCCGGTTGTAGCGGGGCACCGGTGCCGCCGACAGCGCGACCGCCCGGTCCAGGTCGGCCACCGCGGCGGCCACGTCACCGCGTTCGAACCGTACGGCGGCCCGGTTCGTCCACGCCTCGACGAGTTCGGAGTCCCCGGCCAGGGCCCGGGTGAGGAGGTCGTCGGCCTCGGTGAGGTCGCCGCGCTCCGAGCGGATCAGCCCGAGGGTGCACAGCAGCGCGGGGTCCTCGGGAGCCGGTTCGAGCCCGGCCCGCGCCTCGGCCTCGGCCTCGGCGAGCGCGCCGCGCTCCACCAGCAGGTTGACCAGGGCGATCCTGGCGTCCAGGTGTCCTGGTTCGATGGCGAGCACGCGTTCCAGGTCGGCGCGGGCCCGTGCCGTACGGCCCCGTTCCTGCTGGAGAACGGCCCGGTTGTAGTACGCCTCGGGCAGGTGTGGCCCCAGGCGGATCGCGGTGCCGTAGTCCTCGATCGCGGCCCTGGACCGTCCCGCCGCGCGGTACAGGGCGGCCCGGTCCACGTAGTACTCGCAGTTGTCCGGGTCGTGGGCGATCACGGTGTCGAGGTCGGCCAGGGCCCGGTCCCGGTCTCCCATGGCCAGGTGCACCTGGGCCCGGTTGTGGCGCAGCCTGGCCAGGTCCTGCGGACGCTCTCCCGGACCGAGCACCGCCGCCAGCCGGGCCAGCCCGTCGTCGATCAGCCGCAGCGCGCGGGCGTGCTCACCGTCCCTGGCGTCCAGCAGGGCGATCCCCTGCTCGTAGAAGACGGTGGACAGTGTCCGCTGACGTGGGTCGTCCAGCTCGGCGGCGAGGTCGAGTGCCCGTTCCAGCCAGTGCCGGGCCCGCCCCGGGTCCTGCTCGGCCGTGGACAGGTGCCTGGCGTACAGCATGGCGGTGGAGTAGGCGGCCGATGTGGTGATCTTCGGGTCGTCGGTGGCTGCGCGCGCCTCGTGGTAGAGGTCGAGCGCCTCCTCGGCCTGCTCAAGCGCGGCCAGGGCGGTGGCCAGGCCGGTGGTGAACGCCCACCAGTGCCGCAGGTCGCCGTCCGGGGTCACCGTCGCGCGCCCGCGCCGGGCGGTCCTGGCCGCGTGGTGGTAGAAACCGCGGGCCAGGCTGTCGCCGAGGGCCTTGCGCGTCTCCTCGGGTGTCGGCTCGGCCGCCGCCAGCCGGGGGGCGCCGCCGTCCCGGAGGTCCAGGCGCAGCGTGGACGGTTCCACGCGGACCAGCGCGTCCAGTAGTTCACGGGTGGTCTCGTCGGCGTCGCCGACGTGGTCGAACCGTACGGTGACCGGGTTCTTGAGCGTGCCCGCCCAGGCCGTGACGAACTCCGCCGCGCCGTAGGCCAGGCAGGCGGTGCGCCGGGCGGGGTGGAAGCGGATCGGCTCCTCCTCGGCGGCGGGGCGCGCCGTACGGTCGAGCCAGGGGGCGATCGCGTGCAACTCGACCCGGTGGCGGGCCGCCAGGCGGGGCCGTTCCGCGGCGACCCGGGTGAGGAAGGAGGCGACCCCGGCGTACGGCCCGCCGTCGCGGTGGCAGTCGTAGCCGTCCTCGTGGGTCCCAGCCGAGCCGGTCACAACCGGGCCGGTCACAACCGGGCCGGTCACAACCGGGCCGGTCGCCGCAGGGGCGGGCACCCTGGGGTGCCCGCCGTACCGGCAACTACCAGCACCACTCGAACCAGAGACGGCGAGCGCCGGACAGCAGGCGCAGCGCGCCCTTGCGACGGACGGTCATCTTCCTCATGGACACCTCCGGAGATCCACTTCGAACTGCCCAGAGCATAATCCGGCCCAACCGAAATATGTGGACCACTCATGATTGGTCGCTTATCGTCAGATCTGGGCGTTATATGACAATTAGCGCTACCGCAGGCTGAGGCGAGGCCGTTGAGGTCGGCGATGGCGACTGCGGCCCTGGTGATGATCTCGTGTCGATCGGGCGTTCACGGGCACGCTGCGGTGCCGAGACGCGTGCCCAGATCGCCGATGGCGAAGGCGAATCCATGCGACCGTCGGCCTGTCGGTCCGTCCGGAGACCGCGGACGCGTTCATCCCGATGATCTTTCCGATCTCGGCGCTGTCCAACGGTTTCGTGCCCACCGACGGCATGCCCGGGTGGCTGCGGCTCGTCGCGGAGTGGAACCCGGTCAGCGCGCTCGTCGCCGCCTGTCGCGACCTGTTCGGCGATCCGGGCGCCGCCGTACCGCAGGACGCCTGGCCTCCACAGCATCCGGTCGCGGCCGTCCTGTTGTGGTCGGTCGCGATCCTTGTGGTCTTCGTCCCCCTGGCGACCCGCCAGTATCAGCGGATCGGGAGGTAGGCGCCAACGGCTCCGGGGTTCGCCGCTCGATGACGGCGAACCCCCGAAGAGCCACGGCGACGGGTCTTTCTGGACGGTTTTCCCAGACAGTGTCCTCAGACAGCGTCCCCGGACGGTGCTCCCAGACGGTGTTCCTAGACGTGGGCCGCCTGGTGCTCCGTCGTGGTGGCGGCCCTGGCCGGCAGCATCAGGGCGGTGATGACCACGATCACGGACAGCGCCGCGCTGACGATGAAGGCCGTGCGCATGCCGCCGAGGTTGGCGAGCGCGTCGCTGGCGCCCGTCGCCTTCAGGCTCTCGGCCCGCACGCTCATCAGAGTGACCACGAGCGCGGTGCCGATGGCGGCCGAGACCTGCTGCAGCGTGCTCAGGATCGAGCTGCCGTGGGAGTAGAGCGAGGCCGGAACCGACCCGAGCCCGAGGGTGAACACCGGGGTGAAGGTCGCGGCCAGGCTCACCATCAGCAGCGCGTGCAGGCCGAGCAGCAGCCAGAACGGCATGGTCATCGTGACCTGGGTGAACCCGACGAGCGCGACAGCGATGCCGATCGCGCCGGGGACGATCAGCACCCGGGCGCCGAAACGGTCGAACAGACGGCCGACGGTCGGGCCGAGCAGCCCCATCGCGAGACCACCCGGCATCACGAGAAGCCCGGTCTGCAGGGCGGTGAGCCCGCGGACGTTCTGCAGGTACAGCGGAAGCAGGATCATCGAGCCGATCATCGCCAGGAAGGCCACCGCCATCATGATCAACGCGATCGTGTAGGTGCGGTGGCGCAGGGTGCGCAGGTCCATCAGCGGCGTGCCGCGCTTCTGCAGGCGCAGCTGACGCCAGACGAAGATGGAGATGGCCACCAGACCGGCCACCACGAACCCGACGGCGGCCCGGGTGTTGCCGCCCTCGAACCCGCTGAGCCCGTAGACCAGGCTGCCGAAGCCCGCCGCGGCGGTCAGCACGCTCAGCCAGTCGACGGTGCTGAACTTGGGCTCGCCGACGTTCTGGAGCTGCCTCAGCCCGCCCCACATGATCAGTGCGGCGATGGGGAACACCACGGCGAACAGCAGCCGCCAGGAGCCGAACTGGAGGATCACCCCGGAGACCGTGGGACCCATCGCGGGCGCGACCGAGATGGCCAGGGTGACGTTGCCCATCACCCGGCCCCGGTTGCCCTCGGGCACGACCTGCATCAGCGTGGTCATCAGCAGCGGCATCATCACCGCCGTTCCGGATGCCTGGATGATGCGGGCACCCAGCAGCACCTCGAAGGTCGGTGCGACGGTGGCCAGGGCCGTACCGATCAGGAACAGGCCCATCGCGGCGGTGTAGGCCGTGCGGGTGGACACCCGCTGCAGGAACCAGCCGGTGATCGGGATGACGGCGGCCATGGTCAACATGAAGGCCGTCGAGAGCCACTGCGCGGTCTGCGCGCTGATGTGCATCGCGCTCATCAGCCTCGGGATCGCGTTGATCATGATCGTCTCGTTGAGGATGACCACGAACGTGGCGAGCACCAGCAGCCGGATCACGGCAGGGGTGCGCACCTTGGTGACGGTCACGGGCTTGACTGGTGAGTCGAGCTGTGTGCTGGGCACGGAACCTCAATCGGGTTGTCGGACAGGACGTCGTTGCTGGCGTTCCAGCCGTGAGACACACGAAAGTGTGTTCGTACAAAGACTGACGGGTGCCACCGACAAAACTCATCGCTCACGCTCAACATTCCGCCATCTGACGCGAAATGTCACCCGATTTTCACCACCGACGAGGGCTCCCGGCGCCCCGCACAACTCCCCGAAACCACCTATGAGCTGGGCGAATGCCACTCAGTGACCAAGTTCGGACATCACAGGCCGGAACATCCTTCTATCCCCCGAATGACACTCCCCCAAACGGCGCTCCCCGAGTGATCGTCAGGTGCCAGGACGCGCCACCCCGGTACGGCGAAGCCGGAGGCCCTTCGACAGAGGCCCCCGCGTGGCCGAACTCGTGGAGGCGGTGGGACTGAGGCCCCCACGCGTCTCCACGTGCCCCGACGTGGCCGAACTCGTGAAAGGCGGTGGCGACGGGCCCCGCCTGTCTCCATGCGCCCTGTGTGTTCCCGCGTGTCCGTGACGGCTCCACGGCGGAAACCGGAAGCCACGGCGTCCGGTCCGACCGGATCACGCCGCCACGGCCCTTTCAGGGTCACCTTCCGGTACCGGTTCGTCCCTCGGCGTCAACGACGACGGGTGGGGAGATCGTCCGGTGGCCGTCTCAGGGGGTGAGTCAGGTGGCCTTCTCAGGGGGTGACGAACCGGGTGGCGATCCAGGTGGTGAGGCGTTCGAGGAGGGGGCCTGCCTCGGTCATGCATCGTCGTACGTCGGGTTCGATGTCGGTCAGCGCGTAGACGGCCTCGATACCGGCCGCCCGCAGCTCCGCTTCGCTCACCGAACGCCGGCCGCAGACCGCCACGACCGGCACGCCGTGCCTGGCGGCCGCCGCCGCGACGCCCACGGGGGCCTTGCCGCGCAGGGTCTGCTCGTCGATCGAGCCCTCGCCGGTGATCACCAGCCGGGCGCCCCTCACGTGCCGGTCGAAGTCCACCAGGTCAAGCAGGTAGCCGATACCGGGCCGGATCTCCGCGTCGAGGAAGGCCAGCGCGCCGAACCCCACCCCACCCGCCGCCCCCGCCCCGGGCCTGCTCGCCACACCCGTCGTGTGTATGGCGCCGCCGGGGATGGCCGTGTCCGGCGCGTGTACGGCACCGCCTGACCCGGCCGTGTCGTCCGGCGTGAACGCGACGCCGCTGGACTCGGTGACGGCTACCAGCCGGGTCAGGCCGGCCTCAAGGACGGCCACGTCCTCGGGGGTCGCGCCCTTCTGCGGGCCGTACACGGTCGCGGCGCCGTACGGTCCGAGCAGTGGGTTGTCCACGTCACTCGCCACGACGACCTCGAAGCCGCGCAGTCTGCCCGAGGTGTCGATCGTGCACAGGTCGCGCAGCGCGGCACCGCCCGGCGGCAGGTCGTTCCCGGCCGCGTCCAGCAGTCGCACGCCGAGCGCCTGGAGCATGCCCGCGCCGCCGTCGGTGCAGGCGCTGCCGCCGAGGCCGAGCACGATCCGCCGTGCGCCGTGCCGTACGGCGTGGGCGATGAGTTCGCCGACTCCCCGGCTCGTGGCGGTCAGCGGCGCCGGGTCACCGGTCAGTTTCCGCAGGCCGGAGGCCTCGGCCAGCTCGACGACCGCGACCCGGCCGTCCCGCTCGTCACGTACGGCGTAGGCAGCCGGGATCCGCGCGCCGACCGGTCCGGTCACCTCCGTCTCGACCCGGGTGAACCCGCTCGCGACCACCGCTTCCACGGTGCCGTCACCACCGTCGGCGACCGGGAGCCGGACCACGGCCACCCGCCCCTGAGCGGCGGCGCGCAGTCCGGCGGCCACGTGGGCGGCCACCTCGGGAGAGGTCAGCGACCCACGGAACTTGTCCGGCGCGACGATGATCCGTCCCGCCGTGAGTCCCGCTGTGAGCCCTGTCATGCCGTGTCCCTCCCCGATGTCCCTCCCGATGCTCCGTCCCGACCGGCCCGGCTCCGGCGAACCGACGGCGGGTCGACCAGCCCAGTTCCGGCGAACCGACGACGGACCGGCCAGCCCGGCTCTGGTGAACCGGTCAAGGGTCGGCCGCCCCGACTTCGGCGAACCGATGATGGGCCGACCGGCCCGGCTCCGGTGAACCGGTGACAGGCCGGCCGCCCTTCGTGGAGGGCGGCCGGTCGGTCATCTCATATGACGCGTACCCGGTTGGCGACCTCGCCGACGCCCTCCACGGTCACCGTCACCACGTCGCCGTCCCCGACCACCAGCGGGGGCGTGCGCGCGAAGCCCACACCGGGCGGGGTACCCGTCAGGATCAGGTCCCCCGGTTCGAGCGTCAGGTAGCGGGAGGCGTAGGAGACGATCTCCGCGACGGAGAAGATCATCTTCTCCGTCGAGCCGTCCTGGACGACCTGGTCGTTGAGCCGGGTGACGATGCGCAGCGCCTGGGGGTCCTCGACGTCCTCGGCGAGCGTCACGACCGGCCCGACCGGGCAGAACCCGTCGGCGGACTTGCCGCGCAGCCACTGGCCGTCGGAGAACTGGGCGTCCCTGGCCGACAGGTCGTTGGCCGCGACATAGCCGAGGACGTGGTCGAGCGCCTCGTCCAGGGCGACGTCCCTGGCCCGGCGCCCGATCACGACGCCCAGTTCGCCCTCGTAGTCGAGCTGACCGGACAGGTCCCGCGGCACCTCGACGACGGCACCGGAGGCGCGCAGCGCGTTGGGGAACTTCGCGAACAGCAGCGGCCTGGCCGGAGGCTCGACGCCCGACTCCTCCGCGTGGTCACGGTAGTTGAGCCCGACGCACACGATCTTCGAGGGGTTCACGACCGGGGCGAGGAGTTCGAGGTCACCGGCGGGAACCGGCTCGCCGTCGGCCCGCCACGCGCCGGTGTGCAGCGCCTCCCTCAGCACGTCGGCCGCCGGGTGGTCGGACTCGGTCGCGAGGACCGTCGCCTTCTCCGACTCGATCCTGACGAGCACGACCCGGCCGTCGCCGAGCCGGGCACGCGCCAGGCCCCGTACGGCACGCACCGGATCCGGTGCGGTACCACCGCGCACCGGGTCCTGTGCAGTACGGTCTCGCACCGGGTCCTGTGCGGTGCTCACCTGCTCACCCCGGCGATGCGCCTGGCCTCTTCGACGTTCGCGATCGGGCGGCCGATCTGCTGGGCCATGGTGACCGCGACCTCGACCAGTTCGGCGTTGCTGCGCGAGGCCTCACCGTTGGGCAGGTAGGGGTTGTCCTCCCAGCCGACGCGGACGTGGCCGCCCAGCGCGATGGCCAGCGGCAGCAGCTGCCACTGCGCGACCGGGTCCATGACGCTGATGTTCCAGTTCGTGTTCGGGGGGAGGTGGTTGACCATGTACATGAGCGCGTCCGGGGTCGGCGGCGTCCACGCGCCACCCTGCCAGCCGAAGAACAGGGTCGCCCAGGCCTTCTCCTTCAGCAGGCCCTGCCGCCGGACGTACTCCAGGTTCCAGAACGCGCCGGTGTAGAAGCACTCGATCTCCGGCTTCACGCCGTTGGCCTCGGCCGCGGTGACGAACTCGACGAGCTCGTCCCTCGGGTGCAGGGAGTACATCTCGTTGGCGGGGTAGGCCGGGTCGGGCTGGAAGTACTCGTCGTGCACGTTGAACGCGTAGGACATCATGTCGGGCTTGAGCGACATGAGTTCCACCTTCTCGGGCAGCCGGGCGCTGGCGATGCCGAACTGCATGATCGGATCGGTGCCCACGGTCCGGATCTTCTCGGTGAGATCCCGCCAACCGTTGAAGTCGATCTTGGAAAGCTTCTTGCCGTCTTCCTGGATGGCGTCCTCCAGGTAGTGGACACCGTGGTGGTGGCACAGTGTCGCGCCCGCGTTCACCGAGTCGATGTACTCCTGGCCGACCTTGTCGGTGTCCTCGATGGCCGGCATGCCCTTGTAGCCGGGATAGGACATCGTGCTGTCGACCGTGACGGTGATGACGAGCGGGTCCATGGGGGTTTCTCCTCTATCTGTGAAACGGGGTGACAAATCTCAGAGCGAGACGGAACGGCCGGTGGCCACCGACTCGTAGGCGAGTTCGATGATCCGCACCGCGTAGGCGCCGTCCTCGGGGGCGACGGCGGTCGGCTCGTCCTTCGCGATCGAACGGGCGAAGCTCTCGATCCCGGCCGCGATCGAGTTGTACTTCCAGGTGGTGGGCTCGTAGGCCGTACCGGGCAGGGGCGATCCCGTGTGGTCGCGCTTACCGTGGAAGATCATGGCCGGGGGGTTCTGGTGCTGGTCGACGACGATGAGGCCCTTGGTGCCGTGCACTTCGAGGCGCTCGTTCCACGGTCCTCCCGAGGTGAAGGTGGACTCGACGGAGAAGAGCGCGCCGGAGCGCGTCCGGCCGCACACCAGCGACCAGTCCTCGACCTGGCTGACGTCCACGAGCCGGTCGGACATGGCCCGCAGTGAGGCGACCTCGCCGAACATCCACTTCAGCAGGTAGAAGGAGTGGGCGCCGGCGTCGATGATGGTGCCGCCGCCCGAGCCGTCCTGGCGGCCCTTCCACAGCTTCGGGTTGCCGAGCCGTTCGAACTCGTTGCCGCTGATCAGGGTGCGGACGAGGGTCACGTCCCCGATCTCGTCGCCGTTGATGGCGTCGAGGGCGGCCTGGTAGGCGGGGATGAACCGGGTGTTCTCGTTGACGGTGAACTTGAGGCCCTTGCTCGCGGCGAGGGCGACGAGTTCACGCGCGTGCCCGGCGTCCACGGTCATGGGCTTCTCAATCAGGACGTGTTTGCCCGCTTCGAGGAACTCACGCGCGATCTCGTAGTGCACGTTGTGCGGAAGCACGAGGTCGACGGCGTCGATCCGGTCGTCGTCGAGCAGTTCACGGTAGTCGGTGGACGCCCGCGCCCCGAGCGACCCCGCCGTCCGCTCGGCGACGGCCGGGTCCAGGTCGCAGACGACCGCGGCCTCCAGGCCGTCGGCCCGCTGGTAGGCGAGGTGGTGGGCGAGCTGGTAGATCTCTCCGAGGCCGACGACCCCGAAGCGTATCGATCCGGTCACTGGGCAACGCCCCCTTCGAGACGTTCGCGAATGATGCGAAGGTTGTGGGTGAGGGAATCCATCACCCGTGACTCGTGCCGGAAGACGGCCACCGACAGGACGCCGTCGAAGGCGACCTCACGCAGGGCGTCGAACACCTCGTCCCAGTCGATGTCGCCGTGCCCGATGTCGAGGTGCTGGTGGTTGCGCACCCCGGGGCTTCCCGGGTTGAGGAAGGTACGGCCGGGCAGCAGGGTGTCGGCCAGGTGGACGTGGTCCATGGTCTCGCCCGCGTAGGTGATGATGTCGCGGTTGACGTTCTTGAGGTGGCCGCGTTCGTCCTCCACACCGGTGAGGTAGAAGGTGTGCGGCACGCAGTGCAGGTAGGTGACGTGGTCGCTCTGCAGGCCCCTGATGAAGTCGACGGCCCCGATGCCGGACTCAAGCCAGTCGCCGGGGTGCGGTTCGAGCGCGATCGTGATGCCCTCGGACTCCGCGAGCGGCAGCACCTCCTCCAGGGAGCGGCGCATCGCGGCCTCACCGGCCTGCGGGGCGCTCGGCCGTCCGGTGAACTCGGAGTTGATGCGGTCGCAGCCCAGGTCGACGGCCAGCTGGACGGTCTGCTTCCAGTAGCCGACCGCCGCCTGCCGGATGTCCTCCTCCGAGCTTCCCCAGGCCTGCTCGATGAAGATGGACGCGATCCCGACGCCGTGGGTCTTCGACGCCGTCGCGATCTCGGCGATCTTCGCCTTCGAGGCGCGCCTGCCGCCGTAGCTCGGCATCACGTCGGGCCTGGGCGAGAGCTCCAGGTGTTCGAAGCCCGCCTGCCGTACGGTCGAGAACACCGTGTCGATGGGGTGTGGACGCAGCATCCACGTGTCGGTCGCGATCTTCATCTCGTTCCTCGCTGGTCGTTGTGCGTGATGAGGACCCGGCCCCGTGCCTGGCCGCTTCGCAGCCGGGCGAGTGCCTCGTTGGCGTGGTCGAGGGGGTACTCCTCGTCCAGTGCCGGGGTGATGGCGCCCTCGGCGAGCAGCCGCAGCGCGTCGTGCTGGTCTTTCCTGTCGCCGTTGCGCGAACCGACGATCTCCAGCTCGCGCTGGGCGAGAACCGTCGAGCTGACGCCGGGGAGGTCGGGCTCCTCGCCGACCACGACGATTCGGCCCCTGCGGCGTACGTACCGCGCGGCGTCGGCCATGGACTCCGACGTTCCGACCAGGTCGATCACCAGGTCGGCGCCGTCGGCGGGGCCCTCGTCACCGGCCCGGGATCCGGCCCAGGCGCACAGGGCGGACACCCGGTCCGCCGACGACGCGGGCACGACGTACTCGGCCCCGTTGTGTACGGCGAGCGCCAGGTTCTCCTGCCGCACGTCGACGGCCGCGGCCGCGATCCCGGCGCCGGCCAGGAGCTGGAGGATGATCTGCCCGATGCCGCCCGCGCCGATCACGACCGCGGTCCGCACCGGCGTCACGGTGCCGCGCCGGTAGGCGTGCACCGCCGTGACGACCGCGCAGCTCGACAGCCCGGCGATCCTGGGGTCGAGGCCTTCGGGAACCCTCAGCAGGTTCCTCGCGGGGGCGGCGAAGTACTCCGCGAAGCCTCCCGGCAGCGTCACGCCGATGATCCCCCGCAGGTGCAGCGCCTGCGCGTCGGCCCCGGCCCTGGTGAAGCGGCACTCCCGCTCGGCGACGAACAGGTGGGGCACGACCACCTCGCCGATCTCGACCTCGGAGACGTCCCGGCCGCGTTCGACCACGACGCCCGCGGGTTCGTGGCCCATGATGTGCGGCAGTCCGGGCACGTAGGCCAGGCCGTCCTGGATGTGCAGGTCGGTACGGCACACGCCGCTGGACAGAGTCCGTACCAGGACCTCGTCCGGACCGATCGCGGGGACGGGGACCTCGCGGATCTCCAGCGGCCCGCCGATGCGGGTCAGGAGCGCGGCGCGCATGGTGGCACTCACCGCCACTCCTCGGCCCACCCTCCGAAGAAGGCGTCGGCGGCCTCGGCGGTCGAGTCGTAGTAGCCGTAGCACCCCTCGGTGGTCACCAGCGTCGGCAGGCGCAGCCCGGCGACGCGGCGGCCGAGGACGCCGAAGTCCGCGACGTCCAGGCGCAGCAGCCCGAACCCCTGCTCCCGGTGGGCGTCGTAGCCCAGGGCCAGGACGAGATAGTCGGGGCCGAAGCGGGTGATCGCCTCAAGCGCCGTCTCGAACGCGGGCAGGTAGGCGTCGAAGCCCGAGCCGGTCGGCAGCGGCAGGTTGAGGTTGCCGCCGGGGGCGCCGGGGCCGCCGGTCTCCTCGGCGAACCCGGCGACGTGCGGCCAGCCCTCGGCGTGGATGGAGACGGTCAGGACCGATGGGTCGTCGTAGAACACGGCCTGGGTGCCGTTGCCGTGGTCCTGGTCGATGTCGAGCACGGCGACCCGGCCGCTTCGGGAGAGTTCACGGGCCGCGATGGCGGCGTTGGCGAACACGCACAGTCCGCCGCCCACGGTGGGCAGGGCGTGGTGGCCCGGGGGCCGGGACGGCACGAGCACCAGCCCCGGGGAGGACCGGTCGGCCCGCGCGAGTCTGCGGGCGCCCTGCTGGGCGGCCGCCGCGCTGTGCAGCGCCCCCTGGCAGACCGAGGGGGTGGCCTGGGTGATCTCGTCGAAGAAGTACTGGATGTGCCGCCCCACGAAGGTGCGCGGCTCGGAGACCTTCAGGGCGGGGACCGCGATGACGTTCAGCGGGAACTTCGTGGACCCCTCCTGCCGTCCGCCGCCCTCCTTGACGAAGTCGACGTATTCGGGGCTGTGCACGGTCAGCGCCGCGGCGCCGCCGTCCTCCTCGGGCGCGAGCCGTTCGGCGCCGGGGAACGACCGGCGGAAGGCCGCCAGCGTCGCCGTGACCGAGGTCGGGTAGACGATGCCGGGAAACTCCTGGTTCTCGACATAGGGGGAGGTCATCTCCGCGACGACCGAGGGGGTGTTCATGAGGCTCCCATCCGGCTCAGCGCCACCCGTACGGCGCGCACGAGCCAGGCCATGACGAACCGGAGGAGGACCGCGGCCACCCCTGCTCCGAGCAGGACGACGGCGACGACGGCTGTCCTCGGGCTCACTTCGAGTTTGATGTCCTGGAACATCCGCAGCGGCAGCGTCACCGCGGTCGGCCCGGACATGAAGGTCGCGACGACGACGTCGTCGAACGCGGCGAGGAAGGCGAACACGAAGCCGCTGACCAGCGCCGGGCGCAGCGCGGGCAGCAGGACGTGTCTGAGCACCGACAGGGGTCCGGCGCCGAGGCTGCGCGCGGCGTTCTCCAGCCGCACGTCGAGGTTGCGCAGCGCCGCCGCCGTGATCGACACCGCGAAGGGCAGCCCCAGCACCACGTACGGCAGGATCAGGCCCAGCGGGGTGCCGACGAGGCCGTGCGGCGCCACGAGCACGAAGAACCCGAGGCTGTAGATCATCGGGGGGACGATCATCGGCATCGCGACCAGGACCGCGACCGGCACCCGCGAGCGTCGTGGACCCCGTACGAGACCGAAGGCGCCGAGACCGCCGATGACCACGCCGATCGCCGCGGAGAGCGAGGCGATGCCCAGGCTGAGGAAGGTCGAGCCGATCCACGACTCGTCGGCGAGGTAGTCGGCGAACCACCGGGTGGAGTACTCCTCCGGCGGGAAGATCAGATAGGTCGCGTCGCTGAAGGACCAGATGGCCACCACGACCAGCGGCGTGACCAGCAGGGCGGCGCCCACGAGCCAGCCGCCGACCAGGATGGGCAGGCGCAGCCGTCCGACGACGCCGAGGACGGTGTCGAGCGCCCGGGCACGCAGGTCACGCAGCCGCTCATACCGTTCGTCCTGTTTCGCGGGGTCACGGCGGGGGCTCGCGGAGGTGTTCCCGATGGAGAGCGACGGCGCGAGGTAGCGGAAGAGGACGACGAACAGCACCAGGACGACCAGCAGGAGCAGTACGGCCTGCGCCGCGGCCCCGGCGGGATCGACGAGGTTGGAGAACTGGACGAGGATGGACTGGGCGATGAGCGTGTCGCCGGGGCCGCCGAGCAGCGCGGGCGTCACGTAGAAGCCGAGGGTGCTGATGAAGACCAGGGCGGCGGCGGCCAGGACCGCGGAGGAGGTCGCGGGCCGGTACACATGCCAGTGCGCGACCGCCGGTGAGGCCCCCAGACTCTGCGCGGCCCGTACGGCGGCGCGGTCGATGCCGCTCATCACGCTGTAGATCGGCAGCAACGCCAGCGGCAGCAGGATCTGCACGGTGCCGATCAGCATGCCGGTCTGGTTGAACACCAGGTCAGGAGGGTTGTCGATGCCGACAAGCGCGAGCGTCCTGGCGACGAGCCCGCTGGGGGCGAGGATCGCGATCCACGCGTAGGAGCGGATCAGGATGCTCGTGAAGTACGGCACGAGCACCACGACCATCAGCGCGCCGCGCAGCCGTTTGGGCATCCGGGTGAGCGCGTAGGCCATGCAGTACCCGAGGGCGACGCAGATGCCGGTCGAGAGCGCGGCGATGACCAGGGTGCGGCGCATCGCCCGCCAGAAGACCGGCGAGGTCACCTGCTCGTGGTAGTTCTCCAGGGTGAGTCCCTGCCCGCCGCGGAAACTGTCGACCAGCAGTGAGCACAGCGGGACGACGAACAGCAGGATCAGGACCGCCAGGAGCGGAACCAGGGTGAGCCACCGGCGATCCGGCCTGTGCCGTGGGGGGGCGGCCAGATCACCGGTGAACCGCTCCGGGAAGCTGTCGACCGACATGGATCTCCTAGGTCGAGGTCGTCTCGATCGCGGACGGGCGGTGGGCTACTTGGAGACCCACGCCTGCCAGCGCTCGATGGCGACTTCCTCATTGGACTTGGTCGACCCGGGGGCGGTGGCGGTCCACCAGTCGTAGTCCTGGGTCACGGCGGAGGCGACGTTCTTCGGCGACGTCGGCAACAGGGCGGCGCGGTCCTCGGAGAGCAGGTCGAAGGCCGCCGAGTTCGCCGGCGAGTAGGTGATCGCGTTCGCGAAGTCCGCCTGGGCCTGCGGCTCCATCATGAAGGCCAGGAGCTTCTGCGCGTTCTTGGCGTTCTTGGCGCCCTTGAGGATCGCCCAGTTGTCGTACTGCAGGATCGACTGGTTCCACGTGCTCGCGACCGGCACGCCCTTCTCCTTGGCGCCCGCGACACGGCCGTTCCACGCGCTGGCGACCGTGACCTGGCCGCCGGTGAGCAGCTGGATGGGTTCGGCGCCGGTCTCCCAGTACTTGACGAGGTTCGGCTTGAGCTTGTCCAGGCTCGCGAACACCCGGTCGTAGTCGATGGGGTAGAGGTCCTTCGGCGCCACGCCGTCGGCCAGCGCCGCGATCTCGAACGTCGCGCCGCCCGCGCCCCAGGCGCCCGGTGCGAGGGTCCGCTTCCCGGGGAACTTCGCGACGTCCCAGAAGTCCGCCCACGAGGTCAGCGCCTGGTCGCCGAGCTTGGCGGTGCTCCAGGCCGGGACGACGGAGATGTAGTAGGCGGGCACCGCGTCGTCGGCGGCCTTCACCGGGGAGATCTTGTCGCGGTCCCCGGCCTTCCACTGCGTGTAGTCGACCGGTTCGAGCGCGGCGCCGTCGCGGAACCGCTGGAGCACGGCGCCGTTGATGTTCACCAGGTCGAAGGCGGGGGCACCGGCCTTGACGCCCGTGAGCACCACGGCGGCGTCGAACTCGCCGGGGCTGAGCACGACGTCGATCCCCGTCTTCTTCTCGAACGGGTCGAAGAAGGCCTTCTTCATCGCCTTGCCCAGGTCGCCACCGGGGTCGGGGACGACGACCGTACCGGCGGAGGGGGCACCGCCGGTGTCGTCGCCGCTTCCACAGGCGGCGGTCGTGAGCAGGGCTCCGGCCGTCACCGCCGCCCCCAGCACGGTCTTCCGGGAGAACTTCATCAGCCGAACCTTTCTGTCTTGCACATCTCTGACGCGTCCTGGCCGACGGCTTACCGCCGGCCCTCCGCGTGGTAGCCGCGTGCGGCGTAGGGGTCCCAGTGGACGGCGACCCGGTCGCCGACGGCCCATCTGGTCTCGGTGAGGTTCCTGAACGACAGGCGCGCGTTGAGGTTCCCGATCGCGGTCTCGACGACGTGCAGCGCCGTCGCGCCCTCGTACAGCACCTCGCTCACCACACCCGGCACGGCCTGCGTGCCCGTGCCGTCGGCGCCGTCGGCGGGCAGCAGCGAGACCTGTTCCGGGCGCACCCCGACCTCGACGCCCCGGTCGGGCCTGAGCGAGGCCGCGTTGACCACCTCACGGTGGTGTTCCGATGAGTCGCCGTCGAGGACGACACGGACCTGGCCGTCGGCGTCGAGGACGGAACGGCCTCTGAAGAAGTTGGTCTCCCCGACGAAGTCGGCCACGAAGGCGCTCGCGGGTCTCTCGTACAGGTCGGTCGGCGTGCCGAGTTGTTCGACGGCGCCGTCGTTCATCACCGCGACGCGGTCGGCCATGGTGAGCGCCTCGCCCTGGTCGTGGGTCACGTAGATGACGGTCGCGCCGAGGTTGCGCTGGAGGCGTTTGATCTCGACGCGCATGTGCTCGCGCAGCCGCTTGTCGAGCGCGCCGAGCGGTTCGTCCATGAGGAGCAGCGCGGGCCGGAACACGATCGCGCGGGCGAGCGCGACCCGTTGCTGCTGACCGCCGGAGAGCTGGTCGGGGAAGCGGGTCGCGTAGTCCTCAAGTTTGACCAGCTCAAGGGCGTGCTGGATGTGGCCGCGCTGTTCCCGGAGCGGCATCCGCCGCATCCGCAGCGGGAAGCCCACGTTCTGGGCGACGGTCATGTGCTTGAACAGGGCGTAGTGCTGGAACACGACGCCGATCTCGCGTTTGTGCGGCGCCAGCCGCGCGACGTCCCGGCCGTTGATGCGGATCGCACCGCTCGTGGGCTTCTCGAAGCCGGTGAGCATGTTGAGCAGCGTCGTCTTTCCCGCACCGGAGGGACCCAGGATCGCCAGGAACTCACCGCGTCGGATGTTCAGCGAGACACCGCGCACCGCCTCGACGGTCCCGTACTTCTTCGACAGGCCGTCCAGCTCAACCTCACCGCCCGTCGCGACCTGGTCGACGACCTGGACGCCCTCCGACACCTCGGACATCCTCAACTCCTTGGTAAAGTTGCAATCAATGCAACGCGTATGGCTGACGAACTTAGGCAGCCCCGCAGGGCATGTCAAGGGGTCCACCAGGGATGAAACTGCACAGATCCGGCAACTTGGATCGGTCCAGCTACGGAATCGGGCGCTTCCTTAGCCCAACTTGAGCGTGCTATGTTGTCGGCAGCGCAACACACCTCAGTGCGCGGCGCACCCCTGCCCACACTGAGAAGATTCCGAGAAGACGGTCAGTCCAGGATCTTGGTAAGGAGAGAATTTCTCTATGCCAGACAATCCATCACGGGACAACAGCGACCTCGGGAGCATGTCGCACATCAGGCGCGGTCTCATGGTTCTTGAGCAACTGGCCACCAAGTCTGCGACGGCGGCCGAGGTAGGGCGGTTGGTCAACGTGAACCGCAGCAGTGCGCTGCGCATACTTGGCGATCTCGTGGACGCCGGCTACGTCGCCCGCGACGACGCCACCAAGGAGTTCACCATCCGCCCGGAGCGGTTCTACGGGCTGATCGTCAACCATCCCGCGCACGAACAGCTGATAGAGAAGGTCGGCCCGCTGCTCAAGCGGTTGACCGGCGGGACCGGCGAGGCCTCCCTCTTCGCCGCCCCGGCCAGCGGAAACATGGTCTACGTGCAGTACCAGCCCTCGTCCGAGGTGCTCACCCTGCGCGAACGGCTCGGCACCGTACGGCCCATCCACTGCTCGGCGGTCGGCAGGGCCTACCTGTCGACGTTCGACGACGTCGCCCTCGACGAGGTCCTCGGCACCCTGAGCTACTCGGGCGGCACGGAACGCGCCGCCAAGGGCCCGCTCGACCTGCGCCAACGGGTCGAGGAGTCCCGGCTCCTCGGCTACGCCCTCGACATCGACGAGACCCTCGTCGGCGCGTCCTGCGTCGCGGCCCCCCTGAACAACAACGGCAGGTGCATCGGTTCGATCGCCCTGTCCGGACCGACCTCCCGCATGCCCAAGGACCGCCTCGTCGAACTCGGCTCCTTCCTGATCGGCGAGATCGCGAACACGTTCTGACCTTCGGCGAGCGCCCACATCGGGGACGGCCCTCGCCGAACGTCACTCAGCGGGCACCGCACTCTCCCCGGAGAAACCAACGTCGGGGACGGCCCTCGCCGAACGTCACGGACGACACCGCCGACCCGAGATCCGGAGTCCTATGATTCCGGGATGCCCCTCAGATCCGTTCCGTTCCTTCTGCTGCTCCTTGGGCTCGTCGCCGGTTGCGGGCTTCGCGGAACCGGAGCGGAGACGTCGATCCAGGGACGCTGGTGGACCTGGGCGTCCTCGGAGCCCGAGAACACGAACCCGGTCACGGACCCGAGCGGAAGGTTCTGCCACCGGAACCAGCCGGAGGACGTGTGGTTCCTCGCCGGCACCTTCGGCGGTACGGCCCGGCGGACATGCGAGGTTCCCGAGGGGCGGCCGATCGTTTTCCCCCTGGTGAACCGGACCGCCACCAGGGCAGCGTGCCGGAGGTTCATGGCCGCCGCCAAGGGTGAGGCCGTCCTCGACGGCGCGCCGGTCACGTCCGAACGGCTGACGGAGGCCAACGTCGCCATAACCGGCGTCGCGGGCAACCCGCTGACCGGCCGGGAAGGAAAAAGGCTCTCCCCCGCGTGCGGCATCTGGGTACGGCTGCGACCGCTGAAGTCCGGCCGCCACGCCCTGACCATCCGCGGCTCCTCCGGCGACTTCCGCACGGGCGTCGACTACACGCTCATCGTCGATCCCCCCGGCCCCCAGGCCTGAGGACCTGTTCTGCGGGCCCTCGCCACGGCGAAGATCCGCGAAACAGTCCACGGCGAGGGGAACGGTGGCCTTTCCCGCCGGTCGGGGGATGTACTGAGCGGTCCTCTGTCACAGATGGCCGGGCTGCCCTGTCAACTGTGCGCAGAGAATCGATCTTCAGTGTGCTTCGCCGTCGCGACCGTTAGGAGAAGACACGTGTCCCACCCCCTCCCGTTCGTCATCGACCCCGCCGGTACCGACCGGTACACCGAGTACCGGGCCCTGCGGGACCGAGGCCCGGCCACCCCGGTCGACGTCCTCGGCCTGCGCGTCTGGGCGGTCACCGACCCCGCCCTTCTCCGGACCCTGCTCACCAGCCCCGACGTCTCCAAGGACGGCCGTGTTCACTACCCGGCCTTCCAGCGGACGATGGAGACGTGGCCGCTCGCCCTGTGGATCGGGGTGCGGAACATGTTCACCGCCTACGGCGCCGACCACCGCAGGTTACGCCGCATGATCGCCCCCGCCTTCAGCGCGCGCCGCATCGCCGAACTGAAGCCGACCGTCCAGGCCATGGTCACCGGGCTGGTCGACGACCTGGCAGCGGTTCCCCCGGGGCAGGTGGTCGACCTGCGCGAGCGGCTGGCCTACCCGTTGCCCATCGCCGTGATCGGTCACCTGATGGGCGTCCCCGAGGAACGGCGGAACGACTTCCGGCAGCTCGTCGACAACATCTTCGACAGCACCCTCACCCCCGAGCAGGCCCAGGCCAACACCGCGCTGCTCTTCGAGACCATCGAACGGCTGATCGCCGAAAAACGCGACAACCCCGGCGACGACATGACCTCTCTCCTCATCGCGGCGCGCGACGAGGAGTCGGACGGCACCGGCCTCACCGACGACGAACTGCGCGACACGATGATCCTGATGATCAGCGCCGGGTACGAGACGACCGTCAACGTCATCGACCAGGCCGTCTTCGCGATGCTGACCTCCCCCGACCAGCTTCGCCTCGTCCGCGAGGGCCGGGCCTCCTGGGAGGACGTCGTCGAGGAGACCCTCCGCGCCGAACCCGCCATCAAATACCTGCCGCTGCGGTTCGCCGTGACCGACATCGAACTGCCCGGCGGCCAGGTCATCGCCGCGGGGGATCCCATCCTCGCCGCGTACGGCGCCGCCAACCGTCACCCTGACTGGCACGGGCGGGACGCCGACACCTTCGACGTCACCCGGGCCACGAAGGACCACCTGACGTTCGGCTACGGCGTGCACTTCTGCCTCGGCGCCCCCCTCGCGCGCCTTGAGGTCGCCGAAGCCCTGCGTCAGCTCTTCGCCCGTTTCCCCGCCATGTCGCTCGCGGCGCCCGCCGACACGTTGCGTCCGGTCCCCAGCCTCATCAGCAACGGCCACCAGGAACTCCCCGTGCTCCTGAGCGCCGCCGAGTAGCCCGCCGTACGGGAGAAGAGGCCCCCGGACGACTCCGGAGGGCCTCTGCCCGCTACCTGTTGACGTACCTGTACAGGTAGTCGGCCGCCTTCCTGAGCTGGGCGGACGTTCCCTTGCCTGTACGGTGCCGTTCGGCGGCGCCGAGGGCCTTCTTCAGCGTGGTGCCGCCGTGGACCTTGGTCGAGCCGTTGTGGACGCCGTGGGCGTAGTTGAGCCAGGCGGCCAGCAGTTCACGGTCGAGCAGCGCCTTCGCGCTCCTGCCCTTGGGAGCGAGGACCGTGTGGGCCTTGCCGAGGGAGCCCGCGTCGGTCATCTCGGGGAAGACCTTGCTGGCGTTCTGCGCGAGGGTCAGATAACAGACGAGGGTCTTGTCGCTCAGCGTCCCCTTCCCCCTGAGCGTCTCGGCCGCCCACCGCTTGGCGCTGAGCGGCTTGGTGCCCCTGCCCCGCCTGCACGTGTCCGGGACCGGCAGCGGATCGGTGGCCGTGCCCGGGTCGGTGGGGCCGGTCGCCGTACCCCGCGTCGGCGTGGGCGTGTTGCTCGGCGCGGCGGACGGGCTCTTCGTCGGCGTCGCGGCCGGGGAGCCGGTCGGCGTGGGCGAGGGGGTCGGCAGCGGCGGGAGCGCGGCGACGAGGTCGATCCGCCTGGTGGTCACCGCGGTCTCACCGCTGGGGTAGGTGACGGCCTTGCCGGTGGTCCGCAGTTTCTCGACGAGCTGTTCGCCGGAGAGCTTCGGATAGGCCTGCCTGAGCAGCGCCAGGGCCCCGGCGACGTGCGGCGCGGCCATGGAGGTGCCGCCCATCTCGCCGTAGGTGTTGCCGGGCAGGGACGACCTGATGGCGACGCCGGGCGCGAAGAGGTCGAGCAGGGGGCCGCGGTTGCCGAGCGGGGCGGGGGCGTCGTGGTCGTCGGTCGCGCCGACGGTGACCGCCGCGGGAATGCATCCGGGGCTGACGACGCCGTTGTCGCTCCCGTTGTTGCCCGAGGAGATGACGGTGCTCACGCCGAAGTCCTTGAGCATGAGGATCTCCGGTTCGAGGGGGGCTCCGCCGCAGGGGACCGAGTACCTCGGGCCGCCGCCGAGGCTCATGTTGACGGCCACGACCTTCAGCCCGGCGTGCACCTCGTCGACGTACCGCAGCGCGCGCTTCTGGTCGGAGGTGAAGGAGAGGATGCAGGGCGCGGTGGTGCCGACCTCCACGCATACGGGGCCGTTGAACCGGGTGAACACCTGGATCGGCAGAAGGCCCGCCTCCGGCGCGACGCCGTTGGACGGCGCGCCCGAGACCTTCTTCCCGGCCGCGATGCCCGCGACGTGGGTGCCGTGGTAGCACATGCTCACGCCGCCCACGACGCACTGCGCGGTCATGGCGTCGGCCGCGCCCGCGCCGGTCTGGGTGGTCATGCCGCTGGGGCACAGCGAGACGGCTTGGTACTCCGGGTCGAAGTCGAGGGTGGAGAAGCAGCCCTCACCCACGATCCGTCCGGCGAAGAACGGGTGGCTCCGGTCGATACCGGTGTCGATGACCGCGACGGTGGACCCCTTGCCGGTCCAGCCCGCCTCGTTGGCCCGGTCAGAACCGATGAGCTTGGTGCTGGCGTCGAGAGCCGGCCTGCTCAGCTCGTCCTTGTAGACGGCCTTCACCCGGTCGTCGGTCCTGAGTTCGTCGAGGGTCGCCTTGTCCACGGTGGCGACGATGAACCCGTCGGAACCGGCCTTGCTGATGACCTTGGTCTCGTCCGAGGCCGCCTCGACGGTCCTCGCGACGCCCGCGAGGCTCTGACCGCCGTTGATCTCGATGATCGCGCGGACCTTCTCGCCCTTCCGTACCTCTGCCGTGAGGCTTTTGGCCACGGTGGGATCGTCGGTGACCGCCTGAGCCGGTGACCCGACGGTCAGTCCGGCCGTCGCGGTGATGGCGAGCACGACGATGCCCGCCAGTAGAGACCGTGGTCTCACTGATCCTCCGAGGGGAGCGGGCCGCCCTGAGCGGGACGGCCTGAGGAAGAGAGAAACCGTCAGCGGACGGAACATGCTGAATCATGGAGAATCCGGCTCTTAGCCGCTCCACCGCCGAAGTCCTGAAATATCCTCATGTTTGGTGAATGCGAAGATCAAGATTAACCAGTGATCTTCAGGCTGACGAGCACGAGGTAGTACCGTTACCTGATTTTTCATGACTTGTCGCCCGCCCTGCCGCCGCCGGGGCTCGGCCCGCCTCGGGCGGCGCCGGAGGCGGCCGGATCAGCCGATGGTCACCACCCGCGCCCACTCGGGCGGCCGATCCGGCACGTAGAAGGAGTCGTCCTCCTCCCACGAGCGAAGCCGCCCCCTCCTGGAGAACAGCCCGATCACCGTCCGGCACGGTGGCCGTACGTCGGGCCAGCGGGTCTGCCCGTCGGTCAGGATCACCACGACGTCCGGCGCCGGCCTCGTCCGCAGCGCCCCGGCGAAGCCGGTACGCAGATCCGTCCCGCCACCGCCGACCAGCGGGATCCCCTCCGCGCGGCACAGCCCGTGCACGGCCTGGACCGCCGCGTCGCACGACAGCACGCCGACCAGGTCACGCCGACCGCCCACGGCCCTGACGATCGCGGCGATCTCGACGAGCGCGCCGCCCAGTTCGGCGTCGCTGACCGACCCCGAGGTGTCGACGACCACGGACACCCTGGGCGGTCTGCGCCGCAGGCTCGGCAGCACGACGCCGGGCAGGCTCGTCGAGCGCCGCGACGGCCTGCCGTACACGTAGTCCTCGCCCGCGCCGGGGCCGGAGAGCGCGGAGCGGACCGCGGCGCCGAGCAGTTCGCGCCACGGCTGCGGCGGGTGGAACGCCTCCTCGGCCCATCTACGCCACCCCTGCGGGGCGTCGCCGGGACGACCGACGATGCCCTCCGCCACCCGGAAACGCACCGCGTCCCGCTCCTGCGGGCTGAGCCCGTACGCGCCGTCCGGCCCGAGCTCCCACTCCCGTTCCAGCCCGTCGGCCCCGCTGCCGCAGTCCAGCCAGACCAGCCCCTGCGTGTACGGCCCCAGCGTGAACCGGCGCAGGTAGTCCTCCATGAGCTTTCCCTCGGGCAGCCCGAGGGCCTTCGGATCGACGGCGTCCTCGGGCCTGACCAGCCCGTCCCCGTACACGTCGTCGTTGATCTCGCAGTCCGCGGCGATGTTCATCCGCAGCCGCTCCCCCGGCCCGGTCAGGCCCCGTTCCACGGCGACCCGGTCGCTGCGTCCGTGGTGGTCGCGCAGCAGGTGGGAGACCTCGTGCACCCACACACCCGCCAGCTCCTCTACGGAGGTCGCGGCGACGAACGGCGGCGAGACGTAGCAGCGCCAGTACCTGTCGACGGCCATCGTCGGCACCCGCCGTGACTCGACCGGGTGCAGCGCGAACAGCGCCGTCGCCAGGTAGGGCCTGGCCCGGACGGCGAGCAGCCGGGCGGCGAAGAGCTTCTCCAGGTCCAGCGTCCCCGTCGTGCCGGACGTCATCGGCCCCGCCCCGCGACGGCGGTGATCCGTGCCGCCGCCCTGTCCGTCCGCCCGCTCAGGGACACCACTCCGGCGAGCCTCTCGATCGACGCCGGGACCTCCCAGTCGGCGTGGCGCAACGCGGCGAGCGTGGACGCGGGCACGACCACCAGGTCAGGGGCCCCGGTCTCCAGCGCCCGGACCAGCAGGGCCCACGCCGCCTCCCACCTGGCCCGTTCAGGCCGCCTCCTGACCGCCTCGACCACCCCGTCGAGTACGGCCTGGCGCAGGTCACCCCGTTCCGGCAGGACGGCCGCCGCCGGGTCGGCCAGCAGCGTCTCCGGGTCGGGCAGGTCCATCCTGTCCGTCCAGGCCAGCAGTTCCAGCCCGGGACCGTCCCCGACCGTGCCCCTGACCAGCGTGGACAGCACCTCCCTTGAGGTGTTCGCCGCAGTGGCGAAGGCCGTGAGCCGCAGCGCCATCTCCCAGCTGCGGGGCGAGGGCCACGGCCCGCCCCTGCGGGTCTCCTCGCTCGGCAGCCGGTGCACGAGGGTGGGACGGGCGGCGAGGAGTCCGCACACCGCGCGCCTGGCGAACGCCACGGCCTGCGGCAACAGCTCCGGGTCGAGACGGGGCAGCGTCGCCCTCGGCCAGGTCCCGCCGAGGCCGCGCACCACCACGTCGTGGTCATGAGCCCACCGCAGGTGGACGAACCGGTTGGCCAGGGGCGCGCTCAGCTCCCAGCCGTCGGCCGCCGAGGAACGCGGGTTGGCCGCCGCCACGATCCGCACCCCCGGTGGAAGCCGCAGGGCGCCGACCCGGCGTTCGAGCACGAGACGGAGCAGGGCGGCCTGCACCGCGGGCGGAGCCGTGGACAGCTCGTCCAGGAAGAGCAGCCCCCTGCCCGCCGCGGCCAGCCGTACGGCCCAGTCCGGCGGGGCCATCGGGACACCCTGGTTCGCGGGGTCGTCGCCGACCACCGGCAGGCCGGAGAAGTCGGACGGTTCGTGCACGCTGGCGATGACCGTGGTCAGCGGCAGGTCGAGGGCGTCGGCGAGCTGCTGGAGGGCCGCGGTCTTGCCGATCCCCGGCTCCCCCCACAGCAGCACCGGCAGGTCGGCCGCCACGGCCAGGGTCAGCGCCTCAAGTTGCGGGTCGGCACGCGGCTCCGTGGTCGTGTCGCCGAGCAGGGCGATCAGGTCGGCGGCGACCTCCAGATCGGAGGCGTGAGCGGTACGGGATGAGAATTCGAGCATCGGATCACCTTTGGGTCTGGGAAGGTTCAGCGGGACGTCCGGTGACGCCCAGTGACATTCAGTGGGATGTTCAGCGGGACGTCGCGCGGCGCGAACGCGCACGGTTGACCTTGGAGCCTGTCTGGGGCACCTGACCGGGCCAGATGGCCGATTCCTCGCCTGGCCCGGTCAGCCCGGTCCGGAACAGCCCGTGCGCGACCCGTCGCCGTGCCGCCGCCTCCAGCTCGTCCCGCAGGGCGCCCTCGGGCAGTGCGGCGCCGGGGCCGAGGAGGTCCTCGACCGCGGCCAGGGCACCGGAGACGTCGCCGTGCTCCAGCCGCGCGCGGATGCCGAGGAGGCCCTCCGGGGCGCGGTGCGCCTCCTCGATCACCCGCAGGCAGGGCAGCGGGGTACCGGTCAGCGCGGACAGCAACCTCTCGCGGTGGATCTCGGCGGGGTCGTGGTCGAGCGGCACGAGCACCCCGTCGACGAGCCCGATCCGGTGCCGGGCGCCACGGCACTCGACCAGCCGCCACGCCTCCCGGCCACCGGTCGGCGGCGGGCCGGCCGGAGAGCGGTCCGGTGCGAGCGCCGACGCGACGAGCGGGTGCAGCCGGTCGGCCTCGATCAGCCCGGCGCGGAGCAACATCAGGTCCGGCGGCACCCACGTCGCCGCGTCCGGCAGCACGGGCAGCGCCGACCGGCCGCCCCGCGCGGGAGCCGTCGTGATCCGCATCTCGGGGAACGCCGTCAGGTCCAGCGTCAGCCGACGCCGCCCCCCGAGCCGTACGGCGACCGCGTCCCCTTTCTCCTCCTGGAGCAGGGTCCACGCCTCGTCCGCCCACCGGTCAACGGCGCAGTCGGGCTCCAGCGGCACCCCCGGGTCCTGAGAGGGAGGGTCGTCGGCCCCGGCGCGGACCCGCAGTTCACCGGCCCTGCGGACGTCCCACAGGTGGCGGTGCAGGTCGAGGCGGAAACGCCGGTGCGGCCGGGGGTGCGGATGCCGCCCGGCCCCGGACCCGTCCCACAGCGCCAGGCTGATCCGCTGCCCGGCGCCCGCCCAGGCGGGTGGGGTCCGGGCCACGAGGTGCACCGTGGTGCCGCCGCCGTACGACGCCGGGTGGTACCTGGCCAGGGAGACGGTCAGGCCCGGCCGTAGCAGACCGTCGGGGACGATCCGCGGCATGTGCCAGCGCAGCAGGTCAGGAGCCAGGTGACGAAGGTCGTCCCGGACTCGGGCCATGAGCTCCCGGCCGTGGGTGCGGGCCGTGGAGCGCAGGTTCAGGTCGATGTCGACGTGCGCCGCCGCGCACGCCCCCGCCCAGTCCCCGACGGTACGGCGGGCGGTCGCGGTCTCGATCATGGAGGGCGGCACGGCGAACTCGCGCACGTGCAGCCAGAGGGAGAGCCGGGAATCCTCGGTCGCGGTCAAGGGGCGCATCAGCACTCACCTTGCCGGAACGAGACCCCCAATCCACGGGAGTAGGTATTCATCCCGGTCAGCATAGAGCCTTCCCCGCCGAATCCGCCATGCACGAAATATCGGCCCTACCGGGAGGGGCATGACTTTCCGGAGGGCTTTCCGTTTTCCGCCCGACCATAAACCGATCCTATGGACAGATTGGTCGCCCCCGTATGCCGGCCATCGGTCGCTGTACGCCCCGGTGACGCGCCTGTAGTGTTCTCCGCCGTGATACTCGCGAGCATTCCCAGCCCGGAAACCGCGGTCTGGTACGTGAATCTCGGGTTCGTCGAGATTCCGATCCGTGCCTACACGCTGTGCATGGTCGCCGGCGTCGTCGCCGCGAGCCTCATCACGAACAGGCGCATGCGCAGCCGTGGCGCGCCCGCGACCGCCGCCCTCGACATCGCCGTGTGGGCGGTGCCCTTCGGCATCGTCGGCGCCCGCCTCTACCACGTCGTCACCACCCCGGAGAAATACTGGGGCGCCGGTGGCGAGGGCGTCATGGGCACCCTCAGGGTGTGGGAGGGCGGCATCGGCATCTGGGGCGCCGTCGCCGGAGGCGCGCTCGGGGCCTGGATCGCCTGCCGGAGAACGCGGTTGAGCTTCACGCTCCTCGCCGACTGCATCGCCGTCGGCCTCCCGATCGGCCAGGTGATCGCCCGGCTGGGCAACTGGTTCAACAACGAGCTCTACGGCGGCAGGACCGACCTGCCGTGGGGTCTTGAGGTGCACAGGATGTCCGGCGGCGGCCCGGGAAACCCGCCGATCGGCAGCGCGGCGGTCGACGCCGAGGGCAGACCGATCCTGCTGGAGGGCCTCTACCACCCCGCGTTCCTCTACGAGATGGTGTGGGACCTCGGCGTGGCCGGGTTCGTCTACTGGCTCGACCGTAGACACAGGTTCGGCAAGGGCCGCGCGTTCGCGCTCTACGTGATGGCCTACACCGCGGGCCGGGCCTGGATCGAGACCCTGAGGACGGACGAGGCCCTGGTCTTCTTCGGCCAGCGGCTCAACTTCTGGGTCGCGATCGTGGTGTTCCTGTCCGCCCTGGTCTACTTCGTGCTGCGCAGGGGGCCGAGGGACCATCTCATCCCGGCCCCCGGCGGTGAGGGCTTCCTGACCGTCACCGAGGCGGAGTTCCTCGCCCACAAGGCGGCCGAACCCCGGACCGGCACCGGCGAATCCGTCGCCGCGGACGAGCCGGACGGGGCACAGACCAAAAGCTGACGATCTCTTTACTCTTTCAATAGCCATTCACGACCGGAACGATTGTGTCGATTTCCAGAACAGACCGAGGAGAACGGTCGCCGTTCAGGAATCTTTCCTCTCATTCCTGCGAATGTGGACAAGCCATCGAACATGCCTCTCACATTCCATTCACCACATCAAGTGACATACATTATTCCACTTGTCGGGCGTCGGAGCCGTCCTTATACTCGCCCGTAAGCCAAGCAGCCTGACGCGATCAGTCACGCGTCATCTCCCATCGGCGGACGCTCCACTCATCAACCCGTCAACGGATCGATGGAAAAGGCCTTCACCTCCGGTGCTTGTGCTCTTGTTGTCGCCAAGGCCCCTCGGGCCGCCGACAACGCCACGCCGTACACCGGCGAGGTCTGGATTCACAGAAAAGTCACGAGTCAAAGAAAACAGGAATCAATGGCCACCGAGAACCGCACGAAATCACCGGCGACGAGGAATACCGCCTCCCTCGGCAGGGGCTCCGCGCAGGTTCCGAGACGTGATCGGCGAAGGTGGCCCGCGGCGTCCAAGGTGTGGTCGACGATCAGGGGCGGGGCGAACGGCACCGGCCCGCGGCCTGACGAGACCGGCCGGACGCTGATCCGTGCGAACGGCATCGTCAAGACGTATCGGTCCGGCGAGATGACGGTGCCCGCGCTCAGGGGCGTGAGTCTCGAAATCCAGGCCGGTGAGTTCGTGGCCATCGTCGGCCCGTCGGGCACCGGGAAGTCGACACTGATGAACTGCCTGTCCGGAATCGACACCGTCGACTCCGGCACGGTGATCGTCGACGGCCTCGACATCCACGCGCTCTCCGACAGGAGGCGTACGGAGCACCGGGCCAGGCGCATGGGGTTCGTGTTCCAGGGCTTCAACCTGATCCCGGTCCTCAACGCGGTGGAGAACGTCGAACTCCCCCTCCTGGCGGCGTCGGTCAGACCGGCCGAGGCACGCGAACGCGCCCACGCCATGCTGGCGAGGGTCGGCCTGACCGACCGGGCGAAACACCGGCCCGGCCAGCTCTCCGGAGGCCAGCGGCAGCGCGTGGCCATCGCCCGCGCCCTGGTCGGCGGCCCCGCCGTGATCTGGGCCGACGAGCCGACCGGGAATCTCGACTCCTCGACCGCCGCGGCCGTCGTCGAACTGTTCGCCGAGCTGAACGAGGGCGGGCAGACGATCGTCATCGTCACCCACGACGACACGGTCGCCACGTGCGCCAACCGGACGATCGAGCTGATCGACGGCCGTGTCGCCACGGTCCCGGTCACCTGGGGAGACTGGAGGCAGTCGTGACGTACGCCGCCGTCGCCGTTCTGGCGCTGCTCGTCCCGCCGATCGTCTTCGACCTCGTGTTCCGCCCGGCCATCCGCAGGATCGGACTGCGCGAGGTCCTGCGGCGTCCGAGAGAGGCGGCCCTGGTCGTCTTCGGTTCCATGCTCGCTACGGCCCTCATCACCGGATCGTTCATCGTCGGTGACTCCTTCGGGACCTCCTACCGCGTCCGGGCGGAGACCCACCTGGGACCGCTGGACCTGCTCGTCATGTCCGAGAACGTCAAGGACGACCTCCGTACCCTGGACGCGTCGCGCCTGGTGGACCACAGCCCGATCGAGTCGGTCATGGCGGTGCGCGAAGGAGAGATCACCGCCACCGACGGCCACGGAAGAACGCATCCCCGCACGAGGTTCTGGGAACTGGAGCCCGCCGAGGCCCGCGCGTTCGGCGACGACCTCGACGCCTCAGGACTGACGCGGCTGCCCTTCGGGCTCGGACGGGACGAGGTGGCGATCAACACGCGTCTGGCCCGGAGCCTGGACCTCACCCCCGGAGACGACCTCGAACTGACCGCCGGTCCGACCAGCGTCAAACTGCGCGTCGCCAGGGTGCTCCGCGAACGAGGAATCGCCGGATACGCGCCGATCATCGTCACGAAGGGCACATTGAGCGACGCGCTGCCCCACCGCCCCGGCGTCGTCCGGGACATGATCGCCGTCTCGAACGTCGGCGACACGTACGGCGGGGCGGACAGGACCGTCGAGGCGGAACTCTGGATCGTCGCGGCGCTCGGCGACCGAACCCCTGTCGTCTCCGTGAAGTCACCGGCCCTGAACCGGGCGAACCGGATCGGCGACGAGGCGAAGAACCGGTTCGGCATGGCCGGCGGCTTTCCCTTCGCCGCGGCCGTGCTCCTCGTCATCAGCCTCTTCGTCATGTTCGTGACGGAGCGGAGGGCCGAGCTGGGGACCCTGCGCGCCGTCGGCCTGCGGAGGGGACACATCCGCAGGATCTTCGCCCTGAAGGGGCTGGTCCTCGGCCTGCCCGCCACCCTCCTGGGGCTCGGAGCCGGGGTGGGCGTCGCGGCCCTGGTCGTCCGCGTGAGCCACGGCTCGTTCGGGGTGGACGAGAACCTCCGGCTCCACCTGGACGTCCAGCCCGCCGCCCTGCTGTCGGGGGCGATCATCGGGCTGGCCGTCTCGCAGCTCACCGTGCTGGCCGCGACCCTGAGGACCATCGGAGTCGACATCGTGGCCGCGATCAAGGACGCCGCGCCACACGGTTCCGGCGGCTCAAGGCGCTGGACCGTCCTCGGCCTGTCGCTGTCCTGCGTGGCGGCGGCAGGCTGGCTGCTGACGTCGGACCGTCAGTTCACGGCGTTCGCCGCGCCGATCGTGTTCGTGCTCGGCTTCCTCCCGTTGCTGATCGACAAGATGGGCCGCAAGGTCGCCGTGACCCTCTGCTGCGGGCTGGCCATCGTCTGGGCGAGCACCGCGTTCGGCATCCTGACCGGCACCTTCGAGGAGGTCGACCTCAAGCTGCTCATCGTGCGGGGCGTCGTCCTCGTGGGGTTGTCGTCGGTCGTCGTCGCGGTGTTCGACGGATGGCTGGTCGCCCCGATCCTGGCGGTCACCCGGAGGTTCCTCGCGCCCCGTCTCGGTCTGGCGACCGTACTGGCACGACCGGTCAGGACCGCCTTGCTCACCTCCCTGTACGCGCTCATCGCCTTCGCGCTGACCTTCACCGCGATCCTCAACACGGTTCTCAGGCAGGAGGAACCGAACGACGTCGCCCGCGCGGGCGGGGGCTACGACGTCGTCCTGTTCAGCAGCCGTCTGTCCCCGGTGACGACGAAGCAGCTGAGGGCGCGGAGCGACGTCGCCTCGGCGATCAGGCTGACCGACGGCTACGCCATGATCGCCTCAGCCGCCCTGAACAGGTACGATGCCGCGCAGGGCTACCGGCACGCCTGGGACTCCGGCACACCCCGGCCGCTGCGCAGGACCGTCACCCTCGTCACGCCCGAACTCGCGGGCAACCGCCCCCCGAGGCTGGCGGAGCGTTCGCAGGAGTTCGGCTCAGACGCCGAGGTCTGGGCCCACGTCGCCGCCGACGCCTCCGCGGTCATCGTTCCGAAGTACGTCGGCCTCGAAGTCGGCGACAGCGTGCGGCTCGTCGACCGGTCGAACCATCCGACCGAGCTGAAGGTCGTCGGCCTCAGCGACTGGAACCGGCTCGTCGGGGCCGGGCTGTACATCTCGGAGAAACAGGCCGGATCGCTCCTGGCCGAGGTGCCGCCCCTGCGGCGTCAGTACGTCGCGGCCGCGCCCGGCACGACGGCGGACGCGCTCGTTGAGGCGCTGAACACCGACTACGTGGCCGCCGGGGCCGACGCCCACTCCTTCGCCGCGGACGTCGCCGCCGAGTCGGCGAAGACGGGGGTGTTCATTCAGGCCCTGCGGGGTTCCCTCGGCCTGGGACTGCTGGTCGGCATGGCCGGACTGGCCGTCGTGCTGATCCGCGGCGTCCGCGAACGACGTGGGCAGCTCGCGATACTGCGGGCCATCGGGTTCAGGCCCGGCACGCTCAGGAACGCCCTCCTCGTCGAGGTGTCGTTCGTCGGCGTCCAGGGCACCGTACTGGGCGCCGGGCTGGGCGTGCTGAGCGTGTGGCAGGTTCTGGCGCCGCCGGCCGCGACGGCACGCGACCTCGGTTTCACGGACTTCACGGTGCCGGTCGCCTTCCTCGTGGCGCTGGCGCTGTCAGCCCTGGTCGCGGCCCTGCTCGCCGTCCGGGCAGGCCGCACCGTCTCCGCCGAAGCGCTCCGGCCGACCCATAACGGTCTTCTCGCCTGAAGTGGCGGCGGCCCACTGTGATACCTTCGGCGGCGCCGTGCATTATTGCGAATTCGAGGAGGTGAGTCCGATCAACACTGTGACAGGTCGGGGCTCCCTCCTTCGCATGGCCTAGGGAGCGCCCGCACAAGGCATCCCGAAAGGCCCGAAACGCTGATGCGCTTCACCTCCCAGACGTCGTCGGACGGCGTCACCGAACAGTTCTTCACCCTCGACGAGATCCCCGGCGTGCTGTGGACGCCGGGTGACACCCCCGGCACGCGGCCGCTGATCCTGCTGGGCCACGGTGGCGGGCAGCACAAAACGGCTCCCAACATCGTGTCCCAGGCGCGTCGCTACGCCGCCGAGGGGTTCGCGGTCGTCGCGATCGACGCGCCCAACCACGGCGACCGTCCCAAGGACGAGGAGTTCGGCCGCGTCGTGGCCGAGATGCGGGCGGGTATGGCCTCCGGCGGGAACCCGGGCGTCGCGGTCGCCGGCATGCACGGCCACCTGGCCGGTCAGTCCGTCGCGGACTGGCGGGCGGTCCTCACCGAGGTCCAGCGTCTCGACCGGGTCGGCGCCGGCCCGGTGGGCTACTGCGGCATGTCGATGGGCTGCGGGCTCGGCATCCCGCTCGTCGCCGCGGAGCCCAGGATCCGCGCCGCGGTGCTGGGCCTGCTCGGCGTGTACGGCCTGGCCGAGGAGGCCGCGCGGGTCACCGTACCGGTGCGGTTCCTGATGCAGTGGGACGACCGGCTGGTGCCGCGCGACCAGGGTCTGGCCCTGTTCGAAGCCCTGGCCTCCCCCCAGAAGACACTGCACGTCAACCCCGGCGCACACGGGGACGTGCCGTCGTTCGAGGTGGACAGCGCCCTGCGGTTCCTCACCCGGCACCTGATCTGACCCACCGGAACCGCGCCGGCCGGACCCCACTTCCGGCCGGCGCGTCCGGCACGACCAAACCACGTGCGTGTCCGGTACGGCCAAGCCGGGACATCCGGCACGGCCCTGTTCCGGCAGAGCCGGATCACCCGTTCCGGCGAGCGGGACGTCCGTTTCGGCAGAACCGGGACGCCCAGTCCAACAGAGCCGGAGCACCCGTTCCGGCGAGTCCCACGGCGACATGATCCCCACCCTGTGGATAGTTGTGCGCCGTTCTTCGCCCCGTATCGTCCTCACCAGTGATCACAGCCGTGTGGGAAAGGGAGGGTATGACCGACGACGTGGTGCGACGCGTTTTCCAGGCGGTGGACTCGTTCGACCCCGAGGAGTTCGTGCGACTGCTGACCGAGGACGCCAGGTTCGTGTTCGGCAACGCCGAACCGCTGGTGGGCCGTACGGCCATCGTCGCCGGACTGCGGGCGTTCTTCTCCACCATCGGCGGTCTGCGGCACCGGATCGTCAGAAGCTGGCGGGTCGACGCCGACGTCATCGCCGAGACCGAGGTGACCTACCAACGCCTCGACGGCAAGGAGGCGGGCGTCGTGGCCGTGTCGATCTGGCGCACCCACGACAACGGCCTCATCTCCGACTACCGAATATTCGTCGACCTCACCCCTCTTTACGCGCCTTAGAACCCGCCTTCGAAGCGTCACGACCACACCAACAGCTCGGTGGTCTCGCCTCCCGGGATCTGCCGAGGGCGTGATCCGCCTCCCCTTTCGGCATCCGGCGGCATGCCGCCGGACCCTGCTGGTGCGCCTCGCGCTCTCCACCCCCCTTTTCAGGGGGTCGACGATCGGGCGTCACGGCCGCGCGGACAGGCGCACCAGCCGGTCATCGGGTCAGGAGACGCAGCGGCGCAGGGCCACCCGGCCACCGTCCTTGGTCACATCGCTGGAATGCGGGGCCAGGCAGAGCTTCGTCCACTGGTTGGAGAAGGTGTAGCGTCCGCCCGGCATCGGGTTGACCGACCAGTACTGGTTGGCCGAGTCCCAGCGGGTCTCGCAGCCCCACCACATGAGCTGCGTGTTCTCCCCGGGCGGGGTGCCGTTGTTGTACGGCGCGGTCAGGCAGTAGCCGTTGGCGTTCTTGATGTTGAACCATCCGCCGTTGCGCGGGGCGGCGGTCCACTTCTGCGACGACTTGCCGTTGCACGAGCGCTGCACGACCATGCCGCCGCCGGAAATCGTCGAACCGCGGTCGAGGCACTTGCCGCTCAGCACGTTCTTGTAGGCGGTCGTGTCCACCGACCACAGATCGTACGCCCCGGTAGGCTTCGGCTTGGGCAAACTGCCGCAGTCGTACTGCTGCAGCGGCGCATCGTTGCTCAGCAGGTTGTTGTGGTCGAGCGCCATGCACTTACCGCTCTTGCGGTTGTAGAGATAGAACGCAGGCTGCGCGTCGTAGTGCGGCGGGATCTTCACCGTCACCCGCATCACCGCCCAGTTCTGCTGCGGCGCCGACGGCGTGCAGTTCTGCTGGTCGAGGCTGAGCCAGTCGGCCATCTCATCGCCGGTGACGTCCGCGCACTTGCCGGAGGCGTCGTTCTTCTGCAGGAACGACCCGTCGGCCTGCTTGACCCGGGTCCAGCGCAACGCCGAGGACGTCCCGGTCGGGCAGTCGCGCTGCACGATCCTCGCCCCCGCCGTCCTGCTGTCGTCCTTGACCACCATGCACTTGCCGCTGTGCGCGTTGAACAGCCGGTACTGGCTCGGCAGCCACAGGCGGAAGTCCCCATAGGACGACTCAAACGAGGTCGACTCGGTGTAGCCGCTGTCGCCGCCCCCGCCGCTGCCGCAGTACTTGGAGATCTCCCAGTCGCTCATCGGCCGCGAGTTCAGCGCCCAGTCGTAGGAGCGGCCCTTGTCGGGCACGTACACGGTGAGGTTCTTGCCGTACTGCATGCCGTTGCCGTCGTCGTAGTCGGCGGCGATGTCCACGACGGCCTTGATGAGCGGCCGGCGTACGGTGATCCACGCGACGCCCCAGCCGGGCACGTTCGCGGTGTTGGTGTAGGTGTCGCTGGTGCTCCAGCTCCATGACCAGCCGAGCTTCGGCCCGACGGACGCCTCCCAGTCACCGAACTTCTTCTTCCCGCCGATGTCGAGCCCGAAGGAGAAGGAGGTCGACGAGCTCTTCATTCCCGCGACCCCGACGCTGCCGCCCGCGGCCCCGCAGGAGCGGGCGACCGGGCGAGGCTTGTTGGAGTCGCCGATCGCGTCGGGGATCTCCGCCTCACCGAGCACCTGCTGGGAACTCTTGTAGGTGAGCCTGCACTCGGGCACCTCGTACACGAGGTCACCCGCCTGCCGGTAGGTGACGTTGAGGCAGTCGCGAGCGATCTGCTCGGGGGATCTGGCCGCTGCGGCGGGTGAAGGCGAGATGACCATCGTGCCGAAGACGGCGGTAGCCGCCGCGAGCATGACGGCACCGGCGCGAAGCCGGGGGAGGACGTGCATGACGCTCCTGATCAGAGTATTCAACGTGCTCGCGCAGGCTAGAAGTCCGGGGAGGCGCCGGACTGAACGGCTCAGGAACACGACTTGAAATGATCACTCAGGGCTGGCTGTCGGCGCGTGCCGCGGTGGTGAAGGCCGGCGAAGCTCGGATCCTGGCTTCGGATATCCGGAGGTTCGGCGTCCCCGCCGTGCGCCCAATCGTCGTGCAGTGGTGCCCACCGCCCCCAACAGCCGCACCCGGTGACCCGGTACCGCCGAAACGACGGCCACACCGTACGGCAAACTTACGACCGGTCGTGACACCGTGATCAGGAGGGTTTCGCTTGATGAGCACACGCGTACGCCCCCATGTCGCCCGCGTCCTGGAGCACACGCACGCCGTACTGCTCCCCTTCGACGGAACACTCTGCGATCTCTTCGCCGACACGGACACCGCCGCGATCGCCAACAGGATCCAGACCCAGCTCTTCAGGCGTAAGCACCGGATGTCCCTCCTGGTCGCCACCGTGACCGATCCGCTATGGATGATGGAATACGCCTGGAAGGTCGGTCCGGCCCACGGCGCCAAGGCCGAGAAGCTCGTCCATGACATGGAGATGTCCGCGGCCAGGACGGCCACACCCACGCCGGGGATACGTGAGGTGCTCCAGGCCTGCCAGGTCAGCGGCAGGCCCGTCGCCGTGATGGGATACACCTGTCCTGAGGCCATGGAGTCCCACCTCGACGCACATGGTCTGCGTCACCTGGTGGGACCGGTCATCGGACGTGAGCAGCGGTCTCGCCGCTTTCGGAAACCGAACGCCGGCGCCATGATCCGGCGGGCGGTGGAAGCGCTCGGGGTGAAACCGTCCGACTGCGCGCTGGTCAGCCAGTACCCAGAAGGCATGTTCGCCGCGCAGGACTCCGGAACCCGGGCGATCGGGGTGGTCAGCGAACACGCCAGACGCAAGCACCTCGCCGCCGCCGAAGGCTCGGTCGTCGTCTCCTCCCTGCCCGAACTGGCCGACGCGCTCACGACCGTTCCTCCCGCGGAGGCCCCCGGCGCATCCGTGTGATGTCCGGCCGCGGCTGCCTCCACCGAGCCGGATCGTTCCCCTCGACGGTCTCACCGCTCGCGGATCACGTAGCGGGTGTGGGCCCCGTCCATCCACTCCCGGTCGATCTCCCGGCCCGTCACCCTGCCGACGAGCGTCAGGGCTGAGGTGAGGCAGGTGGCCATGGGCGGGCTGTACCCGTTGAGAGCGAGCGAGATGAAGTCCTGCCACCCGTCGGGAATGTCATCCTCATAGTCCTCCTGCCCGTTCTCCAGGCGGGCCTCCTCCCACTCGCAGTACTCCAGCCACCCTGCCGGCAGCTCCGGATCGCTCATCCAGCCGGAGTCGTCCAGGTCGAACGTCAATCCCCGCGCGTAGGAGTCGAGCGCCTGCGGATCGCGCCCCCACCGCTCTCCGGGAACGGTGACGCTGAAGTCCGTCACATAGTCACCGTTGACCGCGTACTCAAGATCACGTGGCCCGTTGATGTCCCAGCTCATCCGCAGCGCCCGCCCGCCGTACGAAAGCTCCCGCAGAGCCTGATCGCAGTCGAACCCTCGCACCTGGATGATCTGCGTCCAGTCCGCCGTCAGCCGACCGGCCCAGACGACCCCCGCGTCACCATCGGCGGGCCTCCCGCGCACGGCGTCCGCCCAGACGCACTCAACCGCGTCGTCCACGTCGGCGACCGACACCCCCAGGCGTCGTGCCGCCTCCCACACCTCCAGCCCCTCAACCCAGACCGCCATGAACCATTCGCCCATGCCGTAGGACCGGACAAGATGCCAAAGACGCTCTGACCGCCGCATTCCCATTCCCGCCCGTTCGGTACTCGTTCCTGAGGTGACCCAAGCAGACACCCCCGACAGTCACCGCCCCGGCCTCACCGCGAAAGCGGGCATCGCAAGGGCGATGGGAGTCGTCCAAGAACAGGCGTGGCGGCGGCCCGTCTCGCACCGCGTGGAATCTCCCATCGAATTCGAGGTCGCGTCATTGGTATTCACGCCGGGCTCACCGACGATCAACGCATAAATGATCTACCACGTGATATCCGTGATCTGTACAGTCATGGTTCATGACCCGTCACTGGCGACCGCTGGCGCGCCGTGCCCGACGTGTGCGGTTCAGCGTGACGGCTTTGAGCGCCCTCGCCCTCGCGACGGTCCTTGCGGGTCACACCAGGGGCTGGTGGGTGAACCCGTCATTACCCACGACGGTGCCGGCGCTGTCCGGCGAACGCGAAGAATGCCCCGACCCTCGGCGTGACCGGCCCGTCGGAACAGTCCTGTGCACCGGTTTGACGCTGCGTCTCACCTCGGACAACGGTGTGGTGACCATCGCGCGGGCCGCGACCGAGATCTCCGGAATCGACGGGGACCCCGACATGGTCGAGTTCGCGATCAGCCGCGACGGTCACCGTGTGGCCTACCTCGACGCGCAGAGTTATCGCTTCGTCGCGATGGACCTGCCCACGGGAAAGACCCGAGCGCTTACTCCCCCGTTGAGCGGAGAAGAGCTGGGAAAATGGACTGATCTCACCGTCTCCCCGGATGGCCGGTCATTCGCGGTCTCGCTACAGGGATATCCGAAAACGATCCTGACCGACTTCGAAACCGGTCGGACGCGAGAGATTCCGGGCGTCTGCGTGGTCCACGGGCTCACTGCGACAGCGGTGGTCGGGAATCGGTGGTGCCGCCACGGCGGATTGGGAAGGCCGAACAGGTTGTTCGTCACGCACGACGATGGGTCCGTCAAGCCGCTCGACGACCCGGAGAACGATCAGGTTGATATCGGCCTGGCGCCCGATGGTGTGACCTTTTCCGCGGGCGGCCGACTCTACGACGTCGAAACCGGCGAACGGCTCGGACCGCTGCCCGTTCCGCGGTCGTCCCGCGCCATCGCATGGCTGGACGGCAGGCACGTCCTCGCCAAGGCCGGGGAGCACTACTACGTGGTGGACGTCTCCGACGGGACCAAGAACATGGTGAGGGACGAAACCCCTCCGGGCCTGGAGTTCGCGGAAAGGAACGACTCAGGAAGGCTGTCGTGGTAGAGCCGGTCAACGAATCCTGGGTGGAACCGCTGCTGCGAACCGCCCTCGCCCTCACTGGAGACCCCGTTCGGGCCCGACGCCTGACAGCCCAGGCGCTCTCGTATCGCGGTGACTCCCGCGACGCGTACTTCACTCTCTACCGTCGTTTTCTGTCCCCCTTCCATCGGTGGCCCCGGTCGGCGTCGGCTGGACGGCGTTCCCGACGCGAATGGGCCGCCGTGGTGGGGCTGTTTCACGACGAATGGTCGGACGAGAATGTGGCCGATCTGCTCGGATGCCGGATCGACAAGGTCAGACGGGCCGCCGCGGACGCCTCCGCGCAGAAGTTCGACAGGGCACAACAAGAATTCGACACCGACCGGGCCCTCAAGCTCGCGGAGCTCTATCGCAGAAGGCGCTCCGTCATGGCCTCGGTAGGCGCCGCGGGTGTTCTCATGGCGGCGTGCATACCCTCCCTGCTGGCGACGGGTTCTCAGCGAACCGAAAACCCGCCGCCGTCTCCGCCGTATGTGAGACCGACTCTGGCCGTGGGTCTCCCGACGGGGCCCGACGTGGCCGTCCGGTACGCCTACCGCATCGCCGACCGCTACAACGAGACCGGGCACAGGGATGAGTGGGCGGTCGTCACCACGTCCGGCGAACGCAGGGTCCTGGCCGGTCTGCACGGCGACTTCCTGAAGGTCAGCCAGAACGGCCTCAGGATCGCTCACTACGACAGCGAGAAGAGCGAACTCACGCTCATGGACGTGAGAGGCGGCCAGACCGAGACGCTGCCCGTTCTGGCGGGTGGAGAAGGTTCTCTGACGCTGGACTTCTCCCTGGACGACCGCTACATCGCAATCCAGCCAGGCAAGGACCCCGTCGTCGTGATGGACCTCCGCGATTTCGAAAGGCTGGACTCCTATCCGGAGGAACGAATAATAGGCTGGACCCGGCGTGGCCTGGTGACCGTTGACGGAATCGAGGAGAACGCCTGGCTGAGACGGCCGAACGGCTCCAAGGAGCGGACCGTCGTCGGCACTTCCTACGACACATCGGTGTCAGGCGACGGCACCATGTACGCCGGCACGTACGGCCGGCGACCGAAGATACGCGTGGAGAACGTCACCGACGACGGAACGAATCGCACGATCAACGTCAAGGATGACGACGTACTCTACGTGGAGCGCTGGGTCGGCTCATCGGCGGTGATAGTCAGCATGCGTCACGGCGGCTACCGCCTGGTCGACATCAAGACGGGAAAGGCCCGGCCCATCGAGATCGAGGACACCGAATATTCAGAAGTGGTGTTCGGCAAGCTGTAGCCTTCCGGCCCGTTCGTGGCCGTCTCCGGCGTCCCGCCGGATGCCGGAACCGCCACGCGGGAGGCGACAGGGCTCAGGCTCGTCTCCCAGTGGATCACAAGTCCCGGTCCGTAGCGTGCCGCCATGAGTCTACGCACACGGGTCGCCGGTGTTCTCTTCGTTCTGGCGGTCCTCGCGGTGGTGGGCGCCCTGGTCGGCGCCCTCGGGCACTACACGGTTCTCGACCGGCCGGTCCTGCTGGGAACCCTGGCCGTGAGCCTGATCGTCCTCTCCGGAGCGCTCGTTTTCGGAGGAGGGCCCCGTGGTCCCGCCATCGCGCTGGGGATGATCTGGGCGACGGTGGGGTTGGTCACCTTCGTGAACAGCTGGCAGGTGTACGCCCGGATCCCCGGTCCGACCGGCAGCGGGCTGGAGGTGCGTGTTCTGTACGACGACTGGATCATCCCCGACTGGGCGCTTGTGGTTCGCAGGAACGACGGCCTGCTGACGCGTGAGTGGCCCCTGGTGGAGCGCTTCAGCTCCGAGCACTCCGACGGCCTGCCCACGGTGACCTGGGTCGATCCCTCACACGTACGGCTGGACGACAGACCGGGTGACGATCGGGCGCCCTGGGGTGGGCAGGTGATCGTCCTGGACCCCGGGACCGGGCGGCCGCTCAAGCCGGACCACCCGGTGAGCGCCTTCTGAGATCCGGCGACTCGGTTTCGTCGGCGGCGACGAGTCCCGACCGTCCGAAAGCCGATGTCGGCGGTTCGGAAAGCCCGCACTCCTTCGTTCCCCGAAGAAGAACACGATGTTCGCCGCCGGTTCCCCTGGATGTCATGAGCATGCACTCGTACGTTGGTTGGTTACCGGCACTCTCACCGTCGATAGACGCAATGCCGACGAGGAGCACGTGTTATGCGCTTCAGTTCTCCGTACCGCCTGGCCTCGGCACTTGGGGCAGCCGTCGCCGTCACCGTCGGCTCCGGCGCCGCCCTGGCGCCATCCGCTCTCGCCGCACCCGGTGCGCCGGGCAACCGGCCGTCCTTCTGCGAGCACGACAACCGCAACACGCCGTTCGCGAAGTACCTGTGCGCCAAGCCCGGTGACCTGCTCGACGTCCGCATCGGCGACGTGCACCCGACCCAGCCGTCGCTCGGTTACGACGAGGTGTACTACAAGCTCGGCCGCTACACCCTCGGCAAGGACACGATCAACAAGAAGTTCGACGACTGGTGCGAGGCCGACGGCAGGGAGGAGGCGGCGTCCGTTTCGCCCGGCGCACGCCTGGACGACCCGTCCTCGTTCACGTGTCAGATCCCGGTCGGCGCCGAGACGCCGGACAGCGTCGCCCCCATGAAGACCGTCGTCATCGGTCCCGGTGGCGAGCCGTTCCTCACCGACGGGCACCACACGCTCACCTCCTTCTTCGAGACCCCCGACGGCGGCGCCGACCTGCACGTACGGCTGCGGGTGCAGGCCAACCTGAGCACCTTCACCCGGCAGAGGTTCTGGAACGAGATGCGGGCGCAGAAGTGGGTGTGGCTACGCGGTCCCAACGGCAAGCCGGTCACCGTGAACAAGCTGCCGACCTGCGTGGGCCTGGCCAATTTCGCCGACGACAAGTACCGCAGCCTGCTCTACTTCGGCCGTGACATCGGCTACGAGCAGAACGGGCTGCCGTTCCAGGAGTTCTACTGGGGCAGCTGGGTCCGCGACGCCAAGCCGATCGACCTGGCCGGCTGGAACCAGAACGACCACGGCAGCTACCTGGCCACCGTCAAGGCACTGACCGAGGCGATGACCGCGCTGCCCAAGAGCACCGTCGTCGACAACGGCTTCACCGCCGCCCAGCTGGGCGCGCTGGCCCAGTGGAACAACGGCAAGGCCGCCAACAAGGGCGAGTTCGACAAGCTGAGCAAGCCGTACTCCGACGCCAAGCCAGGAAAGCTGGCCTACACCCTGGAGTACAAGCGAGCGCACGGCCTGGGCTGAGACCTCCGGGACCGTACGGCCGGGCCGCCGGGCGACCATGCTCGACGGCCCGACCGGCGTCTTTTCTCACCCGCTCGCAGGGCACGAACGGCCAGGTGGGGCGCGCCGATCCGTTCGCCCGTCACCGCGGCGTCCCGAAGACTCCCACGCGCCGTAGCCGGATCGGGCAGGCGCCGGCGTTGTCGTACCCGGTGGCTACTCTTCAGCGCATGACGGTCCCCGAGGTCATCCCCATCGCCCACGAGCCCGGCTATCACACCGACACGATCGGTCACTGGGACGGCGGGCAGTTCCTCGGCTCCGTCGTCGCCGCCTTCCCGAACGGCTACGCCCTCACCGACGACTGGCCCGCCCACAAACGCTGGCACGCAGTCCTGCACACCTTCGACGCCTCAGGCCACCACCTCGGCTCCCGCGTCGAACGCACCGGCACCGATGAGGACCACCGGACAGCCGTCGCAACCGCCGAGAACCTGCTGGCACGGTGGCTCGACGCCCTCCCCGGCCGCCGTTACGGCGACATCGCCGTCCGGCCCTTCCGGCACGAGGTCGACGACGTGCTGTTCGGCCTTGTCATCGAGACCTTCGAAGGCGCGGAACACGCCGAGCTCTACCCCGACACCCTCGGCTTCCACGAACCCTGGGACGGCTCATACGACACCTGACCGTCCCTGGATCTCAGCCGTCTAGCCCTGCTGCTTGAGGCGGAGCGCCTCTTTGCGAACCTTGACCTGGAGGGCCTGCTCACGCTCCAGCCACTCCGGGTTCTGCTCCTTCAGCGCGTCGATCTCGGCGGTGGTGAGCGGTTCGGTGATCCCGTTCCTGAGCAGACCGGCGACGGAGACCTTGAGCTTCGCGGCGATGACCTGCTTGGTGTGCGGGCCGTTGCGGCGCAGGTCGACGAGCCAGGCGGGAGGCGTCGACTGCAACTCGTTCAGCTCGTCCCTGGAGACGACACTCGCCTGGAACTCGGCGGGAGTGGCCGAGAGGGGGACACCCAGCTTCTTGGCCGCCGTCGAAGGCTTCATCGTCTGGGTGGTCTTCGGTTTGGGCGAGGTCATGGCGTCAAGAGTAGCCAGCCGGAACAGGTTCTCCTGACATCGATACTCTGGGGAGGTGACCGATGGAGAGACCGGCAGGGTGTTCCGACTGGCATATGTGCCCGGGGTGACACCCGCGAAATGGGTCAACGTCTGGAACGAGAGAATGCCCGAGGTGCCGCTCACCCTGGTCGCGGTTCCCGCCGCCGAGGTGGTGGAACTCCTGCGGAACGGCGGCGCCGACGCCGGGTTCGTCCGGCTGCCGATCGACCGGGACGGGCTCAGCGTGATTCCTCTCTATGTGGAGGACACGGTGGTCATGGTGCCCAAGGGCCACGTGATAACCGCCGCCGACGAGGTGACCGTCGCCGATCTCGCCGACGACGAGGTGTTCCACCCCCTGGACGACACCATCGAGTGGGCGGTCCGGCCCGGACAGCCCGCGTTCACCCGCCCGGCCACGACGGCGGAGGCGGTCGAGCTGGTGGCGAGCGGCACCGGGATCCTCCCCGTACCGCTGTCCCTGGCACGCCTCCACCACCGCAAGGACCTCACCTACCGGCCGGTGTCGGACGCGCCGCAGTCCCAGGTCGCGCTGAGCTGGCCCGCGGACGCGACCACCGACCTGGTGGAGGACTTCATCGGCATCGTCCGCGGCCGTACGGTGAACAGCTCGCGAGGCCGTACCCCCGCCGCCCCCGCCTCCTCCGCGAAGAAACCGGCACAGCGGCAGGCGCAGAAGCCCGCGCAGAACGGCTCCGGCCGCCGGGCCGTACCGGCCGGCCGTAAGAAGAAGGGCCACCGTCGGTAACGGCGCCCAGGTCGGCGGACTCCGGTGCGTCGATCGGTTCCGGCGGCGCCTCCCGACCATGCCCGTCGTGGTCGCCCACGTCGACGGCTCGCGCCGGCCGACGCGAGACGAGCGTCGCGGCAGGGTTCTGGGCCAAGGATCGGGCCCTTGTGGGCGGCGAAAAGCCCAGGCCGGAACGTTTCACGTCCTGAGGCGCCCGCTAGCATCGGGGTTCCCCGGTCCCGCCTCGCGGACGCTCCTACCGTGACGGACGCCCGGCCGACTCGCGACGGAGCCCGCGTGCCCACGATCGACCCCCGCCGTCTCCTCATCCTCCGCGCCTTCGTGCTGTCCGACTCGGTCACCGCGACCGCGGCGGCGCTGCACCTGACGCCGTCCGCGGTGTCGCAGCAGCTCGCGGCGCTCGAACGCGAGGTCGGTCACGTGCTCGTCGTACGCGCGGGACGCAAGCTGGCGCTCACCCCGGCCGGGCGCATCCTCGCCGAGCACGCCGAGGAGATCAGCTCCCGGCTGAAGATCGCCGAAGCCGACCTGGCCGCGCACGCGGGCGGCGTCCTCGGGCAGCTCAGGATCGGCGCCTTCCCCACGGCGATCAGCTGGTTGGTGGCACCCGCCATCGTCGAGCTGCGCCGTCAGGCGCCGGGCGTCGACGTCACGGTCGTCGACGCGGAGGCGCACATGAGCCACCGGATGCTGATGCGCGGCGACATCGACGTGACCGTGACCATGGAGTACGAGTCCAGCCCCGAGCGTGACTCCCCCGACATCGTGAAGTTCCCGCTCTACATCGAGCGGTTCAAGGTCGTCCTCCCCCACACGCACCCGCTGGCCGGAGAGGAGGGCGTCGGGCTCACCCAGCTCGCCGAGGAGAACTGGATCATGCCCTCACCGGGTAACCCGTGCCGCACGATGGTGTTGCAGGCGTGCGCCGAGCTCGGCTTCCACCCGTCGGTCACCCATGTCTCGGACGACTACCGCGCCGCGCTGGCGCTGGTCGCCGCCGAGGCCGGGATCTGCCTGGCGCCGGAGTCCGCGCTCTCCGCCCGCGACGCCGACTGGGTGGCGATCCTGCCGACGCGCGGCGTCGCGCCGCTGCGCAAGGTGATCATGACGACGCGACGCGACAACCAGGGTCACCCCGTCGTACGCGCGGGACTTGAGGCGATGCGAGCCGCCGTCGCCTCGCCGGACTCGGAGATCTACGGCCCGCTCGCGCGGTCCGACACCTTCAGTGTCGAGTGACGGCTCCGGCCGGTGGCGCGTTCTCCCGGAGGAAGGCGTCGACGTGCCGGTGGTACTCGTCCGGCTTGTCGCGGCGCACACAGTGGTGGGCGCCCTCGATCACGACGACGTCGAAGCCGGGTGCGACGGCCGTGAGACGCTCACGGGAGTGCTTGTCGACGATGACGTCGCCTGTACCGGTGACGAGCAGCGCCGGCACGCCCGCCGGGCCGACCGTGATCTGCCGCGCGGTCGGCGTCCAGATCCGGCGCTTCTCGTGGAGCCGCTGCCCCATGTAGTCGGTGTCGACGGCCTTCATCGCCTCGGCGAGCGGGCGCAGCTCCTGCTCCGCCCAGTGAGGATAGAGCTCGCGCTGCATCTCCACGAGTTCCTCGATCGACGCCGTGTCCGCGTAGTCGAAGGGGTCCTTGATGGTCTGCTCGACGCTGAGCCACGGGTTGGGGCCTGCCTCAGGCACCCACCACGGCGGGTCCTCAAGCACGACACCGGCCACGAGGTGCGGGGCGTCGGCGGCGACGAAGGCGGCGATCCGCGCGCCCATGGAGTGTCCGACGACGAGCGTCCTGCGCCCGGTCTCGTCGAGCATGTCCTTGAGGATGTCGATCGCGTCCTGCACCATCACGTCGGTTGACGGAACACCCTCGTGCTCGGGCAGGCGGCTGGGCGACTTCCCGTGGCCCCGGGCGTCAGGCGCCACGATGTGGTAGTCGCCTCCCCAGCGGTCGACGGCGTCACCGTAACACGCGCCGGACTCCACGGCGCCGTGCAGGATGAGAATGGCGGGCGCATCTGCTGCGTCCCGCCCGTACTCTCGGACGAACAGGTCGGTTCCCACGTGTCCTCATTCAGTGCTCTGTGGCGCCGGCCTCCGGCCGGCTCACAACAGGGTGATCGTTCGGTGAGACATGGTCGTGATCGTGGCACGCCTCGTCAGCGTCGCGCAACGCTCCCGCAGGCCAGGGAGGCGGCTCCGCCTCCGGTGTCGCCTCGACCAGCGCGCGCGTGCAGGGGTGCTGCGGGGAGCGGAAGATCTCGTCGGACGGGCCGGTCTCGACGATACGGCCGCGCTGCATGACGGCGACGCGGTCGCTGTAGAGCCGGATCACCGCCAGGTCGTGACTGACGTGGAGGAACGAGATCCCCTGGTCGCGCTGCAGGTCGGCCAGCAGGTTGAGGATCTGGGCGCGCACCGAGACGTCGAGCGCCGAGGTCGGCTCGTCCGCGATGATCAGGTCCGGTTTGAGGGCCAGCGCGCGTGCCACGGCGACGCGCTGGAGCTGCCCGCCGGACGCCTCGTGCGGGAAGCGTCCCAGGTAGTCGGCGCCGAGGCCGACCGACTCCAGCAGCGCGACCAGCTCGGCGGTCGACGTCGTCTCGCCGTGCGCGCGGAAGACGTTCTCCAGCGTCTGCCGTACGGTCTGCCGCGGGTTCAGCGACGCCAACGGGTCCTGGAAGACCATGGCGACGTTGCGCCGCAGCCGCCGTAGTCCTCGCCTGCCGAGGCGGGCGAGGTCCTGCCCGCCGGTACGGACGGTGCCGGACGTCGGCACCACCAGGCCGTTGGCCATCCGCGCCAGTGTGGACTTGCCCGAGCCGGACTCGCCGACCAGGCCGAGTGCCTCACCTCGTTCGACGTGGAGCGAGACGCCGTCGACGGCGAGGAAACCCGCGCGGCCGCGGCCGAAGCCACCGAATGTGCGGTAGCGCTTGCTGACGTCGGTCATCTCCAGGATCGGCTCGCTCACCGGGCGACCTCCTGCGGTGCGGGGAGACGATCGAGGTGGCAGGCCGCGAGGTGCAGACCGCCGACCTCGCTGGTCGGGCGGGCGGTGGGCAACGGCGCCTCGACGAGGCAGCGCTCGCCGACCTGGTCCGCGAGGCCGCAGCGCGGCGCGAAGGCGCAACCCGGTCCGGCGTCGCGCAGCGACGTGGGCGCGCCGGGGATGGCGCGCAGCCGGGTCCGCCGCCCTCCGGTTTCGAGCCGGGCGTCCAGTCGCGGCGTGGCCGCGCGGAGACCGGCGGTGTAAGGGTGGGCGGGCCGGTGGAAGATGTCGCGGAGGCTGCCGTACTCGGCCTGGCGGCCCGCGTAGAGCACGAGGACCTCGTCCGCCGCGCTCCCCACCACCCCGAAGTCATGGCTGATCAGGAGCATCGCCATGCCGTACTCCTGCTGGAGTTCGCGGAGCAGGGCCAGGATCTGCGCCTGCACCGTCACGTCGAGCGCGGTGGTCGGTTCGTCGGCGATGAGGAGCGCCGGCCGGTTCACCAGGGCCATCGCGATCACCGCGCGTTGCCGCATGCCGCCGGAGAACTCGTGCGGGAAGCGGCGTACGGCGTCCGCGGGCTCGGGGATGCCGACCCGGTCGAGCATCTCGACCGCGCGGGCCCGCGCGGCGCGGCGGGTGACCGACGCGTCGTGCAGGCGGAGCGCCTGGGCGATGTGCGCGCCGATGTCGAGGTACGGGCTGAGCGCGGACATCGAGTCCTGGAACACCATGGCCACGTCGCGACCACGCGCCCGGCGCAGCTCACGCTCGTCGGCCGAGAGCATCTCCCGGCCCGCGACGACGATCCGGCCCCTGGCGCTCGCCCCGCGCGGCAGCAGCCGCATGATCGCCCGGCCGGTGATCGTCTTGCCCGATCCCGACTCGCCGACCACGGCGAGCGTGCGGCCGCCGTCCAGCCTCACGGAGAGATCCCGGACCACATCGGCGGTGACGCCGCCGCCGGTGAACGAGACACACAGGTCCTCGATCTGGAGTACGGGGTCAGACACGGCGGATCCTCGGATCGAGAAGCGGCATCAGCAGGTCGGCGATCAGGTTGCCGACGATGATGAGGAAGGCGGAGAAGAGCGTCACCCCGACGACGATGCTCAGGTCGGACTCGTTCACGCCGGACAACAGCAGGTCGCCGAGCCCGTGCAGGCTGAACACCTTCTCCGCGATCACCGATCCACCCAGCAGCGCGGTGACGTCGAGCGCGAACATCGCCGCGACCGGCACCATCACGCCGCGGACGGCGTGCCGGTTCACCTGCCGGTTCGACGCGCCGCGCGCGGTCATCGCGACGAGGTGGTCGGCCGAGAGCTCGTTGAGGAGCTGGGTACGGGTGACCCGGATGTAGCCGGCGGCGAGGATGAACGACAGCACCATCCACGGGCCGATCAGGTGCCAGGCCCAGTCCGCCGGTGACTCCGAGAACGACACGAAGCCGGAGTACGGCAGCGCGTTGAGCATGAAGCCGAAGACCTGGAGGACGAGCAGGCCGACGAGGAAGGTCGGCACCGACAGCCCGAACATCGCGAACCCGGTCGAGAACCGGTCGACGACCCCGCCCTTGCGTATCGCCGACAACGCGCCGAGGCCGATGCCCACGACGAGGCACAGGACGGCCGCGCCGAGCGCGAGTGACAACGTGACGGGCAGCCGCTCGGCGATGAGCGTCGTGACGTCGCTGCGGTTCGGGAACGAGTAGCCGAAGCAGGGCGCGGGACAGTGCACCTGCTGGGCGCCCTGGCCGTACGTACGGCCGGCGAAGAGGCCCTTCACGAACTCGGTGTACTGCCACAGCACGCTCTGGTCGGTCTGCATGTAGGCACTGACCTTGGCCCGGGTCTCCGGCGGGCACGGCTTGCCGCACATGGCGCGGGCAGGGTCCTTCGAGGCCCCGAAGAAGAGACAGATCGTCACGAAGGCGATCGAGAGAAGCATGAACACCGCGGTGACCATGCGGCGGGCTATGTAGACGATCATGCGGCATCCTCCGTGCGCACATCGAGGACGTCGCGGAGCGCGTCACCGGCGAGCGTGGCGCCGAACACGATCAGGAACACCACGGCTCCCGGGAAGAGCATGTACCAGACGTCCGCGCCGCTGTAGATCCACGGCAGCGAGTCCGAGAGCAGTTTGCCCAGGTCGGGGACGTCACCACGCAGGCCGACGCCGAGGAACGACAGCCCCGCGACGACGCTGACGTTGCCGGGCAGGGACATCGCGAACAGGACGACGACCAGGCCGAAGAGGTGCGGCAGCATCTCGTGGCGGATGATCTGCCAGGGCGGGGCCCCGGTCGCGCGTGCCGCCTCGACGAAGGCGCGGGCGTTGATGGCGCCGGCCTGGGCACCGATGATCCGGGCCGGGACGGTCCAGCCGAAGAAGGCCAGCACCAGCACGAGGACCAGGCCCCGAGGCATCTCCGCGGGCACGATCGCCATGATCGCGATGACGAACATCAGGCCGGGGAAGCCGAACATGAAGTCGATCAACCGCCCGGCGACGGCGCCGAACCAGCCGCCGAAGTAGCCGATCGCCGTACCGAGGACGGCGGCGAAGACGATCGACAGGATGCTCGCCCCGAACGCGATGAACAGCGACGAGCGGATGCCGTAGACGATCTGGGCGAACAGGTCGACCCCCGTCACCGGGACGACACCGAACCAGTGGTCGGCGCTGACGCCGCCGAAGGCGCCCAGCGGACGGCCGCCGTCCGGGTCGAGCAGGTCGGTGTGCAGGGTGCTCGGGTCCTGTCCCTCGATCCACACGAGCAGCGGGGCGCAGAGTCCCGCGACGAGCGGCACGACCAGCATGACCAGGCCGGCGACGCCGGACCGCTTCCTGAGGAAGCGGCGGAGGGCCGACGTGCCCCGGCCCTCCGCCTGCCGGATCTCAGCTACCGACACCGACGACCAACTCGTTCGCGAACGGTGGGTAGGCGGGGATGAAGTAGTTCATGATCTTCGAACCGGCCAGGGCCTGCGTGCGCTGCACGAGGATCGGCACGATCGGGGCGTCCTCCATGATCTGCTTGTCGATCGCGGCCCACATCGTGGCGGCCTTGCCGAGGTCCGGCTCCGCGATGGCGGCGTCGATCGCGGCGTCCACCTTGGGGTTGGAGTACTTGGAGGCGTTGCCGCCGCCGTTGCCGATCTCACTCGACGCGAACAGCGGCTGGATGGTGCTCATGCCGCTCGGGAAGTCCGCTCCCCAGCCGTTCGTCGTCATGTCGTAGTCGCCGTCGTCGGACGAGACGAGCTCGGACCAGGTGTCGCCGTCGAGGCCCTTGAGCTCGACCTTGACGCCGATCCGCGCCAGCGAGTTCTTGATGCTCTGGGCTTCCTTCTCCTCGATCGCGCTCACGTCGGTCGGGTAGGTGAGCGTGAACTTCAGGTCGGAGGCTCCGGCCTCGGCGAGCAGTTCCTTCGCCTTGTCGACGTTGCCGGTGTCGCCGCCGTCGTACAGGTTGTACTCGGTGCGGCCGGGGATGCCGGGCGTCATGATGGTCGAGGTGATCTGGCCGCCGAACTTCGGGCCGCCGTACACGCTCTGCAGCTCGGCCTTGTTGATCGCGTAGTTGATCGCCTTCCGTACGCGGACGTCGGAGAGGCCCGGGCGCTTGACGTTCATGGCGAGGTAGCGGAAGTAGCCCGACGGGCTGTTGGCCATGCGGTTGGAGATCGACGGGTCGGACTCGATCCGCTGGAACTGCGACGGCGAGATGAGCGCGTTGCTGATCGCGTTCTTGTCCTCACCCTTGTCGTCGATGAGGCGCTGCACGATCGTGTCGTTGTTCAGGCCCATGTCGAGAACGATCTTGTCCGGGCCGGCGAGCCGTACCTGGTCGGTGTCGGCCTTCCAGTTCGGGTTGCGTTCCAGCACGGCCTGCGAGCCCTTGCGGAAGCTCGTCACCTGGTACGGGCCGCTGGCGACCGGGTGCTCGCCGTACGTCTCCGGCTTGGTGTCGGCCGCGGCGGGCACCGGCGCGAAGGCCGGCATGCTGACGATCCACGGCCAGTTGCCGAACGGGCGCGCCAGATGGAAGACGAGCTTGTGGTCGTCGACGACCTCGATGGAGTCGAGCTTCTTGCCGTCGTACGGGCCGTCGTAGTCGGTGCCGCCGACCAGCAGTGTCTTGTGGTAGCCGAGGCCGCCCTGGAACATCGGCGCGAACGACCGCTCGATGCCGTACTTCACGTCCTGCGCGGTGATCGGGCTGCCGTCGGAGAACTTCAGGCCCTCCTTCAGCGTGAAGGTCCACGTCTTGCCGCCGTCGTCCGTCGTACCGGTGTCGGTGGCGAGGTCCGGCACGAGGATCGTGTCCTTGTCCGGGAACGTCTGCCACGACGTCAGCCCGCGGTGCACCCACCGCAACCGGCTGGTCGGCACCATCTGCGCGTTGGCTGTCTCGAAGGACTCGTTCGCGCGCCGCGAGAGGTAGTGCAGAGTCTGGCCCTTGGGCACGGACTCAAGCGCCGTCGCGTTCTTGTCCTTCGTCGGCTCGGTGGACTGCGAGTTCGCGTTGCAGCCCGCCGTCACGAGGGCCAGGACGAGCGCGAGCCCTACGGGCGCCACTCTCCGGGATCGATTCGCCATAGATCGCGCTTCCTGTGAGGCGGTCCCAATCGTTCGGGTCCGCTGCCAGATCTCAGGAAGGGAGTCTGTTGGCGGGCGAGAGCACCCGTCCATCGAGGAGTTCTACACGGGATCTTTAAGAAAATCTGATAGATCGCGGAGACCTGCGTGTGTGACACCCACGATACCCCCCGATCCCGGTAGCTGGAAGATCACGACGCACACCCGCGGGCGGGACCCCCTCCCCCGCGCGTCGGCCTCCCGCGTGGGGCCTTGGAACCGCGCCTGCTTGTAGCGATATTTGGGCTGTTTTCATACCGTTGTCAGGCTTCTGTCATGCCGTTTTCATGCCCATGAAACGTTCATTCGCTGGATGAAGCAGTTAAATACCTCAGATAGTTAACTATGCCCCAATGCGGTGAAAACCGTATTTGAATCCAGGCCTGCCTTGAAGTGACCACAGGCACGTACAGGCCGTGCACAGGACCGCCAGGGGCGGCGACACCGTCTTCACCAAGCGGAACAGCAGCCGATGGAGCCGCAGAATTTTAACCAGAACTTCAAAATCAACTACCACCGGACGAGCAGACCAACGATCCAAGCCCACCACCCGACGCCCCCTCGCGTCGTTCCCAACCGCCTTCACACCACCCGGCGCCCTCCGCCTCACCCCTGACTACTCCCACGCCACCCTTGGCCACTTCCACGTCGCCCCTGGTCAGCCTCGTGTCATTCCTGATCGCCCTCTCGCCTCCCCTGACCGTCCCCACGCCCTCCGACCCGCCCCTCACCCCTGACCATCCCTTCATCTCTCCCAGCCACCCTCACACCACCTGGCGAGCCTGTACCTCACCCTCAGCCACTCTCACATCGCCCCTGGTCGCCTCCACGCCGCCCCTGTCCACCCCCGCGCCACCCCGACACCCCCCGCGTCGCCCCTGGTCAGCCTCGTGTCATTCCTGATCGCCCTCTCGTCTCCCCTGGCCGTCCCCACGCCCTCCGGCCCGCCCCTCATCTCTGACCACTCCCGCGTATCGCCCGTGGCTGTCCCTTCGTCGCCCTTGGCCACCCTCGTGTCGCTCCTGGCCGCCCCGCTGTCACGATGCGCATCCTGCGGTGCTCGCAGATTCCCGCCCCGGAAACCGGGCTCAATCACCGCGGCCGTCGCGCAGAGGTCACTTCGGCGGGCGAAACGCGGCCCGGAAAGATCAGCCACGTCGCGACGAGAGATTTCTCCAAGACCGTGTCGATTCGCGGGGCCGCCTATTCGACGTGTAGATGAGAGGGCCGAGAGGCGGCCCCGCCGGAGGAGGAGAACGCGATGCCGAAGTACCTGCTGATCATGCGGGGCACCGACGAGTCGAACGCGGCCATGATGGCCGATATCGACGAGTTGATGGCCACGACCCGCCTATTCATCGAGGACGCGGTCAAGGCCGGTGTTCTCCTGGCGGCGGAGGGGCTGGACGATCCGGGCCAGGGCGTCGTGGTCGACTTCAGCGGCGAGACCCCGGTGGTCACGGACGGACCGTACGGCGAGACCAAGGAACTGTTCGGAGGCTTCTTCATGCTCGACGTCGCCTCGAAACAGGAAGCGGTCGAGTGGGCCAAGCGGGTCCCGGCGGCCCCTGGGTCCAAGATCGAGATCCGGCGGGTGCCCGGGGACGACGAGGTCCCACAGACCAACGAGTGATTACCCAAGCCTGGGGTCGGCGGCCGGATCCGATGGGCGTGACCGGCGCCGAGGCCGTCGTACGGATCGGGTCGGCACGGATCGTCACCGCTCCGACCCCGTTCACCGGAGTTTTCGAGCCGTCCGAGGCCTTGACCGGAATCGATGACGTCATGGCCGCTCACCTCTCCGTCGAACCCGGCCGGCCAGAGGAACGCTTCCCAAACTCTCGCGGCCTCGCCGTACAGTGTGGGGACCCGTCAAGGCCTGGTCCGCATCAGCGGAGCCGAAGGACCCGCGACGGACGTACCGGATTCTCGCCGCCCTGACCTGCCAGGCTCCCGAAGACCGTACGGCGGTGCGGAACAGAACGCTCCTTCCGCCGGCGAAGGACGAGGAACCACCTGAGCGGGCGCTCCCCGTCGAGTGGGTCGCCGTCTCCGAGATGACCTCGGCGGCACCGGACGAACCCGCCGACCTCGGAACTTCCTCGGCCCTGCAAAAGCGTGATGTCCAGGGACGGTTACCGCGTTGCTGTATTTCGCTGCCGCACGGCCATGAAGGAGGCCCTCCGGGAGGATCCCAGAGGGCTCTGCTGATCTTTAATTCGTGGAGTTACGAGGACTTGAGGACCAGGTCGGTCTCGGCCAGGCAGCCGTCGATCAGATGAGACCGGTACTGGACCTTCTTCAACCCGCGCTTGATCGCACGCACCAGATGATCCAGGTTTGCCGCGGCGAGGTTGGCCAGGCCGCTGCGATTCAGCAGCGACCAGATGCCTTCCACTGGATTGAGATCCGGAGCGTACGAGGGCAGCTGAAAGACCCGCAGCCAGTCGGCATTGTCGGCGATGAAGCGCCGCATGTCCGGGCAGATGTGCCGGTTCAGGTTGTCCCAGACGAGGACGATCGGCGCGCCGAGTTGCACATGGGCCATGACGATCAGGTCCCGGTAGTCGCGCCAGGTGAAGCTCGCCGCCTCGCTCTTGCGCCGCCGGTAGATATGAATCCGGTAGATCAGCCGGGACCTCCCGCCGGGCCGGTAGCAGGCCAGGGCCGCGACCGAGACCCTGCCCTCGCGGCGGCCCGGCACCCGCACCACCGGCGTGACGCCACGCGCGCCCCAGGTGCGGGCCATCGGCGGCCTCATCGTCCGGCCGCACTCGTCTTCGAAGCAGACCCACGCCCCCAGGTCCGCCGCAGTGGTCCCACGGCTGGCCACACCTCCGTCTTCCACACCGCGATCGCCTCCTCATCCCGCTCACTCGCCCGGCGCGCCGGTACCTGACATGACCAGCCGTGCCGCCTGAGCAGTTTCCACACCCCGGGCAGGGAGTAGGTCAGATGGAACATCCGGCCGATCACCCGCCGGATACGGGCCAGCGTCCAGTACTGGTCCTGCCAGCCGTGCGCGGCCGGCCCCTGCGCCAGCGCGGCCTCCAGGCGGGCGAACTGCGCATCGCTCAGCCGCGGTAGCGACGCCGGGCCCTTGGAGGCCAGGGCCGCGCCACCACCGCGCATCCAGGCTCGGCGCCACCGGTTGGCCGACATCCGGCTGACCCGTAGTTCTTTGGCGACGTCGGCGTCGGTGTAGCCGCGGGCGAGCAGTTCGGCCGCGCGCAGCCGTACCTGTTCACGCTTGGCTCGTTGTGCGGCGGTCAGGCCGCCGCCTTGCGCATACCGCATGACCTGGGCATACCGCAGCAAACCATCACATTCACATGATCACCGAACATCACGAATTAAAGATCAGTGAGCTGCCGCGTGGCCGAGAGGACTCGAACCTTTAACCTCCTGGCCCGTAGCCGGTCCGGGAACGTCCATCCGCGTCCACCGTGGCAGAAACGCCTGCTCACGGATGCCTTCGCCGTAACCACGTTCTACGAACGTCCATCGATTTCCAGACCCGTTGTCGGCAACCGTGATAGCAAGAGTGGCCGTCGCCGGCGTCATCACGGCACGGGCTACGGAACCCGACAGAAAACGCGAGACATCGGACCGTTTACACCCGGTAAACGCCCCCAACAGGGCGACATGCTTCTTCTCTCTGCAGAGGAGAGCAAAGTCGGCCGTGGAGCGAGCTGACCTGAAAATACGAGAGCGGACACAAGAACTATCCTGATCGCCCCTGTCGAGGGCTATCGCCGCTTGGAATCATCGGCCTGCACAGGATCGTTACAATATAGCCCTTATCCCGCCTGCACCACCCTCTACTCTTTTCCTTGCTGTATACCCCTAAGCAAGGACGCTGATGAAGCTCTTCTTCGCAGGCCTCGTGGCGACAGCTGCGGCCGTGGGCACGGTGGCCGTACCCGCTCAAGCGGCATCCGTCACAACCGTGCAGGCCGCTCCAGTGGACCCGGTGAAAGCCCTGAAGGCCCAGCTGGTCCCGGGCAAAGGCGTAAAGATCACCGACTCGAGCAGCATCACTGTGGATTTCACCGTCGACGACCGGGCCATGCAGGTACAGGTGAACACCCGTACGGCCGGCGCCGTGGCTTTCGGCAAAGGCAACGTAGCGGCTGTCGACCTCCGCGTCCGCACGTCCTCACGCCAGAAAGGGTCCAACCCTCCCTACCGAGTCATCGCCGAAGGAAAAAACGCCTACGTGACCAACACCGGCATCGCCAGGGCGCTGCCTTCCGGTCGTTCCTGGATCCAGTCGAAGGCCAGTGGGCGCGAAAACGCCGTCCTTAATGTGGGCGCCACTCCAGCGGAGTTGCGGTTCATGCTGGACAACGCTTCAGAAGTGGCGACCGGCGAATATCAGGGCACCGCCAAACTCACTGACTTCCGGCACGACAAGTCCGCCGGAGAAGGCGACGTCGAGTTCCACCTGTACTTCGATGAGCACAACCTGCTCACCCGCACGGTCGTCGACACGACGGCCTACCCGGACAGCGGCAGCTCGGCCTATGACCAGATGGCCTTCCACACCGACACCAGGTATTCGGGCTGGGGCACCAAGGTGAAGATCGCCGCACCGGTCGCCGGCAAGGTCGTCAGCGAAAAGAAACTCGACGCGAAGACCCGCAAGGCCGTCACCAAGGCCGGTTATCCGGAGGGCGGCCCCTTCTGACCTACGTCAAGAAGGAGTCGACACCGGCGGGCGAACCCGTGTACGTCTTTCCCGTCTGGCGGTGTCCCCTTCGGAGGGCACTGAGCCTTCTCATCCGTAGCTGAGTCGGCCAAGACACGTTCCTGCGGATCTGGCGAGTCTCCGTGAGACGGCTCGAAGTACCGAGGATCGCGCCTCACCGCCTGCCTCTCCACGCGGCTCGCCAGGGGCGTTCCGGTCACGTCCACCGAAGCAGGCAACGGGCTGGGAGTTCTCCACAGGACCACGAGAAATGCCTCACGGGGAGGCTCGCCAAGCGGCGAACCAACGAGACCCCGGACTCCGGAGCGCGGGGCCGTACTGGGAACGATCACCCGACAACCGCCAGACACCGAAACATGATCTCCAAACAAAAGCCCTGATCATCGTCAAGATGATCAGGGCTTCCGCTACACAGGCCAAAGGAAATCGAACCCCTAGCCTTCTGATTCGCAGGGAAGGGCAGCCCCACGTCAGGAGCATCCTGGCCTGGACAGGTGGTAAGTGCGGGCCGGCGACGTGCGATCGCGTGAGGCGGTGTTGCCATATGCGACTGCCGTACCGATTGACGACCCGCTCCACACGGTGCTTACGTGCTGATCCTCGCCCTGGGCCTGAGGCGGGGCGAGATGCTCGGACTGGCCTGGGGTTGTGTCGACCTCGGCGGTGAGCAGCTGTGGATCTCGCGACAGCTCAACCGGGTCCGCGGCCAACTCCTTCACCGGGAGACGCTCCTTCACCGCGAGACGACCAAGACCGACGACTCGACGGTCTCGCTACCCCTCCTCGGCCTGTACGTCACCGCCCTCAAGCACCGCCAGCACGTTCAGGAAGACCCGCCGGGGAGAGGTGGCAGGGCTCTCCGATCTCGTCTTCACCACGCGGAACGGCACGTCGATCGAGCCGCGCAACTTCAACCGGGCCTTCAAGGCCCACTGCCAGCGGGCGTGCCAACGATTCGTGTCCACGGCACCCAGCACACCTGCGCCTCGCTTTTGGCCGCCCTCGACGTCCACCCCCGCGTCGCGATGCGCGTCCTGCGCCACTCATAGATCTCGATGGCCATGGACGTCTACACACAGATCCCGTCACCCGAGACACGCAAGGCTCTCGACCGACTGATAGAGAATCTGACTACGGATCAGACGGCTTAGCTGATTCCCGTTGCTGTACGGACATGACAAAGACCCCCAGGGATGCGCCTGATCCCGAAGGGCCTCTGTCCGCTGCGCGGCCGAGAGGACTCGAACCCCTAACCTTCTGATCCGTAGGGAAAAGCAGACGCCTCACCAGCGCCCTCCTGCCCTGGTCAAGCAGTAGATGCGAGCTGGCGCTGTGTGGTCGTGTAAGGCGGTGTTGCTGTACACGACTGCTGTACACCACTTCCGTGGACACGACCCCCCGGAGGGCCGCTTGCGAGGTCCAAGGGTTCTCGCGATACATCACAACCAACGTGGCAAAGACTCGGGAGCGTCTGATGTTGGCCCATGGAAGTATGTGCATACCATTACCTAGCCTGCGGCGCAGCACATCGTTGCGAAGCTGGATGGTCTGAATTGGAGTGCAGATGTCCATGGCGCCAGGTTCAGTGTTGCTTCCCCCGGCACATCTGTCTGTTCGTGTGCCATGGCATGACACGGATTGGACTGGTCGGGTCTGTGCGGACCCTGCGCTGAACAACTCGTGCACGATGTTGACGAACATCAAGAAACGTAAGCAGGTAGAGCGAGAAGAGGAGATTCGAGGGCAAAGTTGGAGGAATGGGGCACCTGAACCGACTGTACCGCCATGCGTCACGGAGCGCGGCGGGTTCATGCGAAACTCAGAGTTCTCAGTTCTGAGGACCCACCCTTACGCTAAGCAGCGGTCGCACAGTCATTTGGTGGAAACGTCGCTCAGAATGCCTGCATACAGTCTAGAGGCGCTGCCTTTCGGTTGGTTGATGCGTGAAAATGCGACCAAAATGCAGGCGAAATGGGGCATTTCCTATGATGAAATGGCCGAAGAGGACGCGGACAAGCTCATCGGACAGGCCCGCACTTGGGTGCAGGATGGCCGCAATCAGCTCGCGCTGCTTGACTCCTTTTTCTCAGCTCTCCGCCCAGGCAGCTCGTTGGCGCTTATCTACGCGAAGGATATTCCCCTACTGGAACAGCGTGTTCCTGGAAGCCGGATCCTCATTGGCGCAGGTATGGTCACTCATGTCGGCAACCATGTCTCCTGGGAAAAATCTCGGCCCGGACCGCTTGACCCGGTCATGTGGGAGCGGTCGGTCAGCCACTCGATTCGCGCGCCCTCGTTCAGTGATGGATTCCTCCTCCCATACCAGCAGCTCATGGCCAATCCCGACCTTGCTGGGGAGGATCTGACGCCGTTCATCGCTCGCACGGCTCCAGAGCTCTTCAACGAGTTCTCCTACGTGTCGGAGCTTGTGAGTCACGACAGCGCCTTGGCGGCTCTGGTGGAGATCGCAGGGGTCGTAGAACGGCTCACCGGCGTGGCCAACGGACCTTGGGATGTTGTCACCTCATGGATATCCCAGCGCATGGCTGACATCTGGATCCATCGAGGAGCGTATCCAGGACTCGGGTCGGCGTTGCTGGCGGCAGGGATTCCGACGGGGGCTCTGATCGCCCACCGTGTATTCGCCTCCGATCCTAACGCGGAAGCTAATCCGTGGGCTGCGCTGGAGAAAGCTATGTCTGAGGCTACACAGGGCCGGGGAGCGGCTCGGGGGTTGGCGCAGAGGATGGTCCAGAAGATATGGAAGGGTCTGCTGGCTGACCCCGAGCGCTTCGAACTGCTGCGCCTGCTCGCTCGCTTCTCACTCACAGCTGATCAGGCCAAGAGAATCTTTGATCGGGAGGCACGCAAAAAGAGTGGCATAACGGTTACCGACAGGGAGCTACTTGAAAACCCCTATCGTATTTACGAGTTGGACCGTGGCAGTAAGGATTCCATTAGCCTGCGTTCCATCGACCGCGGACTGTTTCCGCGGGACGCGGGAGCGGCTGCGATTCTACTCCGCAGTCCCCTTCCTGACCCGGTCGAGGAGGCCATCGATGACCGGCGGATCAGAGCCGCATGTGTCTCGATTCTGGAGCGTGCGGCTGAGGATGGTCATACCTTGCTTGACGAGCCGGGGTTGCGGGACCGGCTAGGCGCCATGTCTCTAGAACCGGTGTGTGACCCAACCAGTGATGCCTTCCACATTGCGGCTGACGAGTTCGCGCCCGTCCTTCGTTCCACGGCTCTGGCTGACAACAAAGGTCAGGGCTGGCAGCTTGAGCGTCTTGCGGCCGCGAGTGACCTCATCACCAACGAGGTCCTTCACCGCGTTAAGGCCGGCCCAATAGACGTGACGGGTGACTGGCGAGCGTTGATCGACGCTGTGATAAAGGGAGCCGCACGCCCTGATGACGCGGATGAGCATGAGGCTCGTCAGGAGAAGGCCCGTGCGCTTGAGACGCTGATGCGGTCGCGCATAAGCGCTCTGGTCGGGCCAGCGGGCACTGGCAAGACCACCATGCTGCAAGCGCTGTGCTCCCACCCGACGGTCTCTGGACGCGTCCTGTTGCTCGCGCCAACCGGGAAGGCGCGGGTGCAGCTGGGAGAGAAAGCTGGCTCACGTGCCAGGACGCTGGCTCAGTATCTGCGTCCGTTTAACCGATGGAATGCACAGAGCAATACGTACGACATACACCCCAATGACAGGAAGGATAACAACGCCTACACGGCCGTGATCGTGGACGAGGCGTCTATGCTTTCCGAGGAGGCGCTTGCCGCGCTGATCGCCACATTAGGGCATGTGGACCGCCTTGTTCTCTGCGGCGACCACCGGCAGCTTCCGCCAATCGGCGCCGGACGTCCATTCGCTGATCTTGTCCAACATTTTCGGGACTCTGAGGGCGCCGAGAACGGGAACGAAATAGCTCTGTCTGGAGGCGGCTTGGCTGAGCTGACTGTCGCTCGAAGGCAGAAAGACGAGAACACTCCTCATGGGTCGCAGGGGGGTCGGGACGATCTGGCTGTGGCGTCGTGGTTCTCCGTCGATGGCTCACAGGTGGCAGCGGACGAGGCAATGGCTCGTGTGCTGGCTGGAAAAGGCGATGGGACGCTGGAGATCCGGCGGTGGACTACCGAAACGGATCTACACAAATCGATCGTGGACTGCCTTTTGGGGATGCCTGAGCTGAGCCTGGAGGACAAGAACGCTTATGCACTCTGTCGGTCGTTTGGCGCAGTGATCGAAGGAAAGTTTCCTCACTTCCCTGATGGTGGACGAGGCGCGGAGAACTGGCAGTTACTCTCGCCTATCCGTGCGCAGCAAGGGGGAACCGTCGGTCTCAACCGGCTCATTAGGCAGGTCTGGCGCGAAGGAGGCCAACGCCGTGCCCGAAGCAACAACAACTTGCCGAAGCCCATGGGAGCGGACCAGATACTCCTCTTTGACAAAGTGATGATCGGTTACAACTGGACCCACGATGATGTTGCGCGCACCGGTGTCCGGGAACGCATCAAAGGGGACCTTGCCAACGGCGAGATTGGTATCGTTGTAAACTCGGCAGGACGAGTAGGCCAGAAGCCCACAGGTATCAAGGTGGAACTGGCGACGCAGGAAGATCTTGTTTTCACCTTCTGGGAGGGCTCGCTCAACGGTGAGGACAAGGACCAAGGGCGGGAGATTCTGGAACTCGCGTACGCGATCACAGTTCACAAGTCGCAAGGGTCCCAGTTCAAGACTACCTTTGTTATCATCCCCAACCCCTGCCCCCTGTTGTCACCTGAGCTTCTCTACACAGCTTTGACCCGTCACCGCGGGCGTTGCGTCCTGTTCATTCAGGGCGATCCGGCCGAACTGCGGAGAGTTGCCGGGCCACTGCAGTCAGACACAGCGCGGAGACTGACCCGCCTGTTCCACGCACCCGATCCGTTCAGGGCGCCCAACGGGCGGACCTTGGACGGAGCGCATATCCACCTGACCGTCAGGGGGGAACTGGTCACTTCCAAGTCGGAGGTGATCGTCGCGAACATCCTTGCAAACCTAGACGTACCCTACGTTTACGAACAACCCCTGATCATGGCAGACGCTTCACGAAGGCTTCCCGATTTCACCGTTTCTAGAGCAGGACGCCCGCCCATCTATTGGGAGCATCTCGGCATGCTGGATAAGAGCAGCTATCGGGCTAACTGGGAGGCCAAGCGTCGGTGGTACGCCGACCACGGGATCAAACCGTGGACCGATGGAGGTGGTCCAGAGGGAACCCTCGTGTGGTCCACCGAGGGCGTTGGTCTTGAAGGGATCAACGCCCAGGAGATAGAGGCTCTAGCGCGACAGGTTTTTGAGATCCCACCGTCGATTGACTGATTGGCTTCCTGTAGGGATGCAGGAGTTATCAGTTCCGGCGTAGCTCATGACGAGCAGGCTCTTGCCAACTGGATAGCTTGGAGACAGGAGAACCGCGCGTGGTTGCGATCATCTATTGCACCGCCGATGAGCAAAACCGCCTCCGTGAGCGCGAGCCGTACCCTGACCGTCTGGCGGAGAGATGGACCTCGCCTCAGCCAGCCACAAAGTGGCGCACAGGAAAACGTCTGACGTTACTGGTGACTCAGTCATCTAATGGAGCACCCAGGATAACTCACATTGGCCGGTCAGCTCTCGGACGATGGAAGGGCACCCTGGTGCGAGAAGTCGAGATAACGAGCGTTCGACTCCTCAGCGAGCCGCTACCCATGTCGCAGCTCCATGACAATGTGCCGCCCTTCGTACAGCGGTACCTGAATAGTGCCGTTTGTCTCCCCGATAAGGCCGGGCAGACGCTTTTGAGCGTGCTTTTCCTTCTCCGCCCGGCACTCAAGGACATCGTTACCGAGCTTGAGGAGCCTGATAAGCCTGTTCAAGTCAGAGGGCCCGTCGGTCGCGCGATCGTTCAGGTGCGTGATGCTGTAGGTAACGCACTCCAGATGGCAGGCTTCGGGAAGGAACCACTAGGCGAGTGGTCCCCGCCAGCGGATCTAGAGGCGAGCCCCGAGGGATTCCTTAGCCAACTCCCCGAAGGAACGGCTCGAGAAGACCCATTGATCATTCGCGATGCCGAGCGGTTCGTGGGATGGCTTAGGGAAGAATCCCCTGACGTGGACTGGAGGGCATTTCGCAGAGGCGGGCAACGTCTCATTATCGGTAACTGCAATCGTCAACCAGACGAAACGGCCATGGGGGTCGACCTCATTTACTTTCATGAGACGAGACGAAGTTTCGTTCTAGTTCAATACAAGCGACTGGAAAGAGCTGATGGCGATTGGTCGTATTATCCCTCTCGCGACCGAAACCTGGATAGAGAACTAGATCGTATGCGGGTCGTTGACACCACGTGTGCAAACGTAAGAGAGGAGGACGACTACCGCCTGAATAGCGGCCCATGCTGGATCAAGCTCTGCCGCAGCGAGACGACCATACCGCGCACCGACGAGCTGGTTCAGGGAATGTACTTGACTAGGGCCTACTTCGAGCGACTCCGGAAGTCCTCTGGGGTCCTCGACGGGAGTCGTAAGGGTATTCGATTCGGCTACAAGACAGTCCCGCGATATCTTGACAATACGACCTTCGGTCAACTCGTGGCTGACGGATGGATTGGCAGTAGTGGAACAGGCAGCGACCTAATCGAGAGGCAGATTAAAGCCAGTCGAGAGGGTAAACGTGAGATTGTGTTCGCCGTCGTTACAGGTGAGGATAAAAAGAGAGCTGAGCGAACACAGGAACGCCGTCAAGGGATGTTGTTGTAGGCGAACCTTCCCATAATGGCAAGGGCGGTCCTTAACGTGCCCCTCAGACTGAGGCCTTAGCTCCGGTCTTCACAAATGCAACGTGTCTCATATGACATCGGTGAGCAACCCACCCTAACTTGACTGCCCGATGCGGGAATTAGGGTAAGGGAATCCGTTCGAAGACAAACTCCTCCGCTCGGAGCAGTTCGCGTTCCACGGTTTCGGCGAGGTTTCGGTTGTCGATGAGAACGCCGAACTCAACGTTGGAGTATTCCGCGCTCCACGAGAAGTTGGCGCTGGTCGTGAGCAAGAACCGATGGTCGACGATGATGAACTTGGCGTGGTTGCGTACGTAGCTGCCGTCGAACTCCTTGGTGCTGAACACGAGCCCAGGCCGCAGATGAGCAGCAACCTGGGCTGTCGTCGGCCCCCGGCGGGGCCTCTGATCGGCTGCCTGGGTATCGAGATAAACTCGCAGGCTGATCTCGGGCCGCTGAGCCGCCCGGTGGAGTGCTTCCCACAGTCCGGAGGAGCGCTGGAAATTGAAGGTCGAACAGGTGACGGACTGTCGGGCGCCATCCACCAAGTGGGTGGCCGAGCTGGTGAGCGGTCCCGACTGGGCCAAGTGACCCGGCATCGTCCACACCGGGGCGACGCTGGTGGCCGCTGACCGGGCGCCCTCGATGGCCCGTAGCGCAGCTAACGCCGAATCCGGGCCGATCCGCTGCAGGAGGGCCCGGATCTCAGCGCGGTGGGCCGGGGGGAGCGCACGGAGCGCGGCGGTCATGGTATCGCCATCGTTCAGCCGGTCGGCGATGCCTTTGGCCTCGGTGGCGGTGAGCTTCTGTCCCAAGTTCCGCGCCGCGCCACTGTCAGTCCCCACGGCCGAAGAATCCAAGGTCGCTTCCCCGCAAGTTCACGAGGAACCTACGGTCGAGGAAGCGGTTGGCCCGTTCGCAGGAGGTCTCCGATGCCATCACGCAGCAGTGGCAGGCGGCTCCGTGCAGGAAGTCTTCTGGGTCCTGGGGAGTGCGCGTGGCGCAGATTGGGTCGGAGGAGCACCGGGTGGCCCGGAACAGTGCGTCGCGGACGACGCGAGCGAGCCGGGCCGGTTCGCTCAACTGGACCAGGCCGCCGAGGGTTCCATCGCTGTCGGACGCCGTTGTGCAGATCAGCAAGCCAGCGGCAGCGGCGCGACCTTCGGCTTCCGGCCAGGCGTATAGCCGCTCGCTGAGGCTGGCGGCCGAGTAGCCGCAGGTAAGGGCCAGCTCGCGGATGAGGACATGGGCCAGGGTATGGACCAGCCAGTATCGCGGCGGTTTCAACCGGGTGTCTGGATCGACGTCCTCCGCAGTTTCGGAGAAACGGCGGTAGAAGTTCCGGCGATGGGCTTCCTGGTGCGCTGCCCACTCGGCGGTCTCATAGATCTGCTTCTCCCAGTTGGCGACGGCGGCCTCGTCAAGCTGGAGGAAGATGCCTTCACCGCGGTCTTCGGTGGCGACGGTCCATTCCGGGCGGGGTGCGCGGGTGAGTGGGACAAGCCTACGGGGCAAGTCCCCAACGCGATCCATGGCGTCGATCCGGGTGAAGCCAACGAGGGCGTTAACCTTACGGAGTCGTTCGACGGCGAGGACGCGGGTGATCTCAAGCCGCAGCTCGGGGTCGAGGTCTCGTCTGGAGAGCGCCAGGCCGCTGACGGGGTCCTCATGGCCCGCCCCAAGCGGGTCCTTCTGGAGGTAGCGCCATTCAGGGACGAGCAAGTCCACCGGGTCCCAGGTCCGGAGCCGCTCTTCCTGCTGCTCGGCAGTGGCGGGCGGTTCCGCGGCTAGAGCGAGGACCTGCGCGAGCGTGTCATCGTTGAGATCGGTGACGTTGACCTTTCCGTCGAGCAGATCGCGGAGAATATCAAGGTTGTCGCGATATTTTAGGAGCTTGTCGCCGAGAGCGATACGGATCCTGTCGGCGAGATCGCCTTCCTGCTCTTCCTGGGATTCCGGCATGACGATGATCGACTGTGTGGCGGGAAACCACAAGTTGGAGGCACCGACGAGAAGCAAGCGTGCCTCATTGCGGCAGCCGCCCGGCTGGAAAGCATCGAGATGCGCGTGGCGTCCGCGGCACCTCGGCAGGTTCAACGCCCCCTGTTCGCCTTGAGCCTGGTTCATGGGACGGCTCAGCTCACAGGAGGCACACCGGATGGTCGCGGTGGCACCCCGTCCTGCCGTCCGATCGATCATCTTCAGCGCGGGGAACTCCGCCTCGGCGCACGGTTTGCCGCGATGTACCCACAGGTCATAGGGGAATTCATCCAGGTGCCCGTCCACGCAGGCGAGCAGATAACGGGCCGGTACAGCCGGCCGCCGCATCGCCTGGCGGCTCTTGTCACCCTTGCGACCGGTGCACTTGGCGTGTTCGAAGCAGGCCAGGTCGGTCCGGTAGGGGTGGGTGTTGGTGTAGGCAAAAGAGGACAGCGGTGCGAGCATGTCACAGCCGGTGCACCGCAGCCACTGCGGGAAGACGCGGGCTGGCACGCCGAGGTCGTTGCCCTCGTTGGACATGCTGAGCTTCTTGGGCTGCCATGGGAAAGGCCGGAGTTGCACATTGGGAGAACGCAGCAGCATGCGCACCACCTCGCGCAGCCGCGGGGCGCGGATCTCCGGGATTCCGTCCCGCCGTCTCCAGATCCGATCCCAGTCGTCCAACCCGGTAGGCATAATCGTGAACTGCGGCAAGTCCATGATCGAGCCTGGCCCATAGGTGTAGATCAGCGAGGAGGGTCGCCCTGAACCGACCTTGGCCCGGTTGTGCTTGACCCCCTTCTCTTTCTCCCGCTCGGCGTCGCCGAGCGGATCGACCGCAGAGGCAGCGTCGTAGATGAAGGAGGTGTTAGTCGTCATCGCTGCCTCCGGGCATGTCCCATTGCGGCGCGTCTAGCGGCGGAATGTAGAATAGGTTCTCCTTAATCGGGCTGACGAGCAGGTTGATCTCCGGCTGAACCTCGCGCATCGAGTTGGCCACCACGAAGGGCGCAGCGTCCCGGCTATCGGCGACCGACTGGGTGTTCTCCGCGCTGATCATCAGTGGCCCGTGCCGGGCGTCGTCGAAGACCCGCTCATAGACCAGCGTTTTGCGCAGGTCAGCCAGATACTTCCGGCGATCGATCCACTGGGAGAGACGGTTGCCCAGCCGATTCCTGGCCAGCTCCGCCCGGTCCTCGCCACCTGCCAGCTGAATCCGGGAGATCAAAGTGTCGATCACGTTGTCCACGAAATCCCGGTGGCTCTCAATGCGGCCCGCGCCGTCCTCGGGGGACAGCCCGGACGGCTGCGGCGCCTGGAGGACGCGTGCCGCGCTCACCAGTACGCCGTCCAGTCCACGCTCCATCGAGGTGATCGAGAACGGCGTGACCGACAGAGCCTCGACCTGCGCGTAGAAGGTCTCGTGATAGTGGCGGAACTGCTCGTAGTGCGCCAGGTCGCGGGGACGAGCCCAGTTGCCCAGGGTGACCACCAGCCCCGGACGCTTCGGGTCCCGGCCGACACGTGAAGACGCCTGGATGTACTCGGCGGTATTCTTCGGCTGGCCGACCACCATCATCAACCCCAGCCGGGTCACGTCCACCCCGACCTGGAGCATCGAGGTCGCCAGCACCGCGTCGAAGGGCGCGAGCTCCCGTTTCGGGGTCAGCTTGCCCGCTTCCCGGAGCTGCCGCAGTTCACGTTTTCCGGCGGTTGAATCAAAGACCGGGTTGAAGGTCAGCGCCATCTGGTCCAGGGTCGAGGTAATGTTCGAGCTGGCCACCCGGGCGGTTAGCTCGGCGATATGCAGGGCCCCGAAGTTCGTCCCAGTACGGCGTGGCAACAGCGACCACGGTCGCCCCTTGGCCAGCGCGGTCTGTACGTCGTCGCCCATGTAGCGGGCCATGCCGGCCAGTTCTCGGGTGGCGCTGAAGTATCCGACCAGCGTCATGTACGGGTCGGCCGCCTCACCGGACCGGTCCAGAAGCAGCTGTCCGGCGGCCATCAGCACTTCGGCCACCCGGATTTCCGCCGTGGTCAGCCGGATCCCGGTGGTGCTCAACCCCAGGTAGCGGCGGCCAGGGTGCTTCTCGGAGATCTCCGCTTCCTTGGAGAAAAATGTGTCACCTGCGTTTAGTACCTGCGGCGGAAAGATCGTGACATCCCGCCCATACAGGGCACGGACCTGATCCGGAGCGTTCCGGGCAGTAGCGGTCGAGGCCACGACTAGCGGTCGCACGGCCCGTCCATCCGGAGTCCGCCAGCTCATCAGAACATCGATGGCCGCCTCGAACAGGCCCACCGTTGTGCCGAGCGCCCCGGTGATGAGGTGGAGCTCATCCTGAATGATCAGATCCGGTGGTCGCAGCCGGGGCGCCGGCCGGACTGCGGCGGCCGGGAGCCCGTCCTTCTTCGGGTGCTTGCTGCCGTCCTTGACGTCGCAGTGCGGGTAGTCGGGGTGGACGAAACCGTGCCGGTCGCAGCGGCGCGAAACATAGCCAAAGAGCGATGCGGCCTCGCCCTCGCGGGCCAGCCGTGCGAACTTGTCGACTGTGGCGATCACGAAGGCCGGGGCGAGCCGGTAAATCTCCTCATCAACAGTGAGCACCGGCAGCCCGTCGCCCGTCTCGCCACCCTCGGTGAACGGGCAACCGGACAGGTCGTCCCCGCAGTACACGTAGACACGCCGGGTGACCGCGTTGGCCCGCACGTTCCGTGCGCTGATCTTGCTGCCGCACCAGGGACAGCGCTGGATCTGCAGCACGGTGAGCCGGTAGCCGTGGCCCTCGTTGGCCTTCTTCAGCTGGTATTCGGCCTCGTCGAAGCGCTTGGGACTGACGTCGGTCCCCACCCACAGGCCGATCCGAAACGGCTCGTGGCCCCAGGTGGCGGGGTCTTTGGCGCGGGCCATCTCTGCCGCGCACATCAGCGCGGTCGCCCGCTGGAACTGCTGGGCGGTCAGCAGCCGGAGCGTGTACCGCATGAGCACCGCGATCCCTGCACTCCCGTCCAGCTGCCCATCTGGGGTGACGAGCAGTCCCTGCCGCCTGCGCACCGCGAATGTGTAAGCGGCTAGGCCCAGGTATGCCTCGGTCTTGCCACCACCGGTCGGGAAGAACAGCAGTTGCGCCTTGGCCAGGTCACCCGAACGCCGCTCTGCCGCCGGGTCGGTCAGCAGAGGGAGCTGCATGAGGATGAAAGCGAGCTGGAAGGTGCGCCAGTGTGCGTACTTCTCTCGGGCTCGTACATCTTCACGGGCGCTCTCAATGCTGAGCTTCGGGTTCGCCGCACGCTCCGCGGCCACCTGGGACTGGATGCGCTGATCGGCCATGACCTGGTTCATAAACCGGAAGCAGCGCAACGCCTCAGCGTCGGAGAGCAGGTGCTCAAGACCATCGTCGAGCTGGCGTTGAACCTTCCGCGCTTCGCTGACCGCATCCAGCGCCTCATCGCGCAGGTGCTCCGGGAGATCGGTTTCGGTACGGCGCTGCTCCCGATCCAGCCAATCGGCGTAGTCCCGGACGATGGGTTCGAGCCCGGCACGCAGCTTGTCGACGCCGGCGATGGCCAGGTCCTCCATGCTTAGCAGGGCGTCGCCGACCTCCTCAGCGGTGACCTGCGGGGTCTCGCAGGTAGGGAGCCAGGTCGTCCAGACTTTGCTGGCCCGTCTGGCCTTCTTCGCGACCTTCCAGTCGACCGAGCAGGTACGGCCCACGGCGAATTCGAGCCGGTTGCGGTATTGCAGATTGAGCCGCCGGAGCTCGTCGTCCGGCTCGGGCCTGATGTCGGTAAGCACGTCGCGGACCGGCAGGAAGACCTCGGCGCCGTCTGCGTGGACGGAGATCTGGGTCTGGTAGAGCCAGGCGTTCACCGGAATCTTGCGCGGCGTCACCTTGTCGTTGCAGAGGGCGATCTCGATAAGGCGGCGGCCTTCCTCGTGATCGTCATACCGGTCGATCCTAAGGACCACTTTGTCCTTGAGGACGATCGTCGTGGTCTGCTTCGGATCGAGATCATCGACCTTGATGACGTTCGTGATCTCGATAGGGGTCCGCTTGAAGCGGCGGAGGTTGCTCTTGTCGTCTTCCGCGTTCTTGATCGGCTCGTAGACGCCCCACGACGTGGTGACCGTGAACGCCTCCAGGTCGAAAGGGATCTGGCAACGCAGCCCCATCGACGCCGGGATCATTAGCCCGCGCTGCTGCGGCTGGTCGTCGACGTCGTCCTCTTCAGAGCCCGCGCTGCTGTTGTCCACCGCGGTCACCGGCACGCCCCGGCTCTCCTCGGCGTCCAGCGCGTTTCCCACATCAGTCCCGGCCTCGCCAGAGTCAGCGTCCTGAGGGTCGTCGACGCCGTTCAGCAGTTTGACCGGCGCGATCCGGCCGATCAGATAGGCCGAGTCCGGGACACCGTCCAAGATCTCCTCGGGCCCACCCGCCGGGCCGAGGACCTCCCGCTCCAGGATGTCGACCAGGTTCTCCCGCACCGTCCACGACCGGCCGTCCGGCTCATATGCCAGCTGGTAGGTCTTCGGCTCGGCATGCGGAAGCTGGGGTGTGCTCATGCGTGGTCATCCCCCTCGTCATCCTCGGCCGGAGGGGGAGCCTCACCCTGGAGCGCGGCCCGACGGAGATTCTCCTCCAGCAGCCTATCGAGGATCTCCACCCGAGCGGTGGGGCTGACCGTCCACCGCGTCATCTGCCGGTAGGTGTGGAACCCATGGTCCAGCGGCAGATCACCCCAGCCGTAGGCGTCCATCACGGCCTGATCGAGCTCGTTGTGGAGTTCCCGTATCCAGGCCACATCCCGATCGGCGGTGTTGGAGATGTCCGGATCGTTGACCAGGTTATATAGCTTGGTCAGCCCGAGCTCCCGGCGCAGCATGATCTCCCGCCGCTCAGCGTCCAGGACGCGGCCGATCTCGGCAAGACGATCGTTAGGCTCTGGGCGCGGGAACGTTTCGAAAACGTCCGTTGGCGTGTATACGGGGTCACCAGTTCTTGTTGAGCCCCAGCAGGTCGCCCAGATCCTGTGAATTGACGAGCTGATTAGGCCGAGAAGATCGTAACTCTCGCTGGCAAATACGACAAGTTTCTGATCGAATACGCGGCCATTATCGACGATGTACGGTATTTGGGTCGAACTCGTCTGGGTGATGATAACGACCTTGTCCAGTCCTGCGATGGCCTTGCGCATGGCAGGACTTCTCCTCCAGAAGAGCCACCATGGGGCTTCTCGAACTGCCTTGTCCTTGTTGCGCATGCGTTCCGGCTTAACAAGCTCCGCAACACGCCGGTAAGGCAGGTGATACCGCTGAGCTTCTGGCTCGGAGCGTTCGTTGAAGTCGATGACCCAGCGCGAGCCGGATACGTCCGGGCGAGAGTTGAGATCCTTGCCGTGGATGTAGGGGAAGAGAACCTCGACGTTGTTGGGATCGGCTTCGATCCAGGTTGCAGCCTCAGACGGGTCCAACACGAAGCCCATCCCCCGGACGACACAGCCCTTGAAGGCGACCCCTGTGTTCTCTACGAGCCGCACGGGGGTGTCCTCGACGCGACCGGCGGGTTCTAGCAAGGTCGAGATCCTCTTCACCACGATGTCGTCGGCTATCCGGGGCAACGAATCAGGGATCTGCCGCCGGGTGCCCCAGACGGCGGCGTACTCCAAATTCGCACTTGTGGATGGCCAAGATTGGCTCTGAATCGACCTAGAGATGGTGAATCCGGCGGCGACGATCCGGTCCAGTCCGACCTCGCGAGTGTCGCCTTGGGCAACGGTATTGGTGGCGACGAGGCCGAGGTTTCCGTGCGGAGTGAGCAGGGACATGGCCCGGAGCAGGAAATAGCTGACCAGGTCGGCACTGCCCTTGGTGCCGTTCGCGAGGGTGTTAACGAACCAGTCGCGGATGTTGGTGCCCATCGCACCGGTGAGCTTCTGCCCTCCGAGGAAGGGTGGGTTGCCGATGATGGCGTCGAAGCCGCTGCGTTCCATGACGTCCGGGACGGTGAGGAGCCAGTGGAGGGGCTTCCAGCGCTCATAGTCCGTCTGAACGGTGGGGGTGAGCCCGATTTGGATGACGGTGTCGAGCATGGTGCGGTCCGGCTCCTCACTGGTTGCCGAGAAGAGCGCGCCGGAGGCACCCAGGTGGCCGGGGTAGGCCCGCTCGACCGCGATGCGCAGGTTCTCATACGCCGCGCGGAGCTGCTTGCCAGGCTTGCCGCCCCAGCGCAGCCCTGCGGCGATCACGCCATCGGCGATGTCAGTGAGGTCGGCGACCAGCTTCTGATAGTCGTTCCACTGCCGCCGCTTGGTGGCCGCGGAGCGCTGCGGGTCGGCATCGTTGACCTCGGTGGCGAGCTGCCGCCGGAGCCGGGTGGCCTTAGCGAGCACGTCGTCGATGTTAATGCCGAGCACTGACATCTGTTTGTTGGCGGCGTCCGGGTCGATGTGCAGGAGCTTGAGCTGACGGACGTCGGTCAAGCCCAGCAGCGAGTTGCCGTGCAGGACCTTGTCATCGACAAAGGAGAACGGCAGCTTCGGGTCGAGCGAGACAAGCCAGAGCGAGAGCTTGCACATCTCCACGGCCATCGCGTTAATGTCCGCGCCGTACAGGCAGGTCGCAACGACCGTGCGGATCGCGTGAGTCTGCAACTCGTGCGGCGAGCCGTATGCGACGTCCTCCCGCTGCCAGGCCTCGATCAAGTGCTTGGCCAGATAACGCGCGGCGGCCACGAGGAACGCGCCGGAGCCACAGGCGATGTCGGCGACCTTGAGGTCGAGAATCCGGTCGGAGGAGACCGGACGCCACTGGTCCTGGTCGGCGGTCTGGTGCGGTCCCGGCTCAAAGACCAGCGGCTCCAGGGCGTACTTCACCACGTCCTCGGCAAGGGCGCGCGGGGTGTAGTGCGCGCCCGCCGAGGCTCGTGAGGGGGTCTCGATGACGAGCATGCCGCCTGGCTGGACGACGAACGGCCGGTTGCGCAGGTCGCGGCGGATGAGGCCGATGAATGGGCGGAGCCGTTCGCGCAGGCCTTCATCCTTGGTGAGGTCGCGCAGCGCGTTCTCGGCGTCCTCGACCTGGTCGCCGGTACGGATCGCCTTGGCCAGAGCGGCCTTGGTGGGTGGCTTGGCGGCGGGCTGGTTCTCCTTGACCCAAGCCAGGAGAGCGTCGGCCAGGGCGGTGTCGGTCGTCTTGACCGCGGCGAGCGACTCCAGGACGGCCAGCGGGATCTCTGGCTCCTCACCCGGGCTGCCGATCAAGCCGACCGTAGTCTCGGCTGCTTCTCTGCAGGAATAGCCGAGCAAGCCCTCGTAGATGTAGCCGATCTGCTCGACGTCGATGTCTCGGAACGAGATTCGCCGCGCTGGCCGGCCCTTGATGTGCGCAATCTGGACGGCGCGCAGCACCTCCAGCATGACTCGGTCGCTGACCGTGATCGCGAGGGGTCCCTGGTCGGTGCGCTTGGTGAGGAAGGAATAGCGCTTGGGGTCGAAGAGCGAGCCACCGTAGGCAGGCAGGCGGAGGTCTTCGAAGGACGCGCCCCGGTAGAGCGCCTGCCCGGTGGCCAGCAGCCGATGCCACGCCAAGTGAGTGGCGTCGAGAGGCTCGGTGCCTTCGTCGCGGGCCCGTGCATCGAGGATGTTCAGTTCGTCGCTGATGCCGTAGCCCATTGTGAAAAGGCGGCTCTGTGGGAGCAAGCCGCGCTCCTCAGCGAAGAGGAGGAAGACGACCCGCATCATGACGGTGACGGCCGCCTCGTAGACGTCGGCGCGCTTGGCGGGCAGTGGATCGGGGACGCCGCGACGCTTGGCGTCAAGCGCTGCCTCGGACATCGCTTGCACGAGGAGCTCGACGGCTCGCCGTACCTGCGTGCCCAGCGCCTCCGTGATCTCCTCGGCTGCGGCGACGGACTCGCCGAACAGTTCGCTCAGCCGGTCCTCCGGCTTGCCCGCAAGCAGACGGCGGCGCTGCAGAAGTTCGATGAAGGCGTTGCGAACCTCGGGCTGACTGACCCAGTCGTGGGCGTCGACGATGCCGGAGGTGAGCATGGTCTTCTCGCGGGCGCTGGCGATCGCCCACCAGCGGCCGTCGGTCACAACGCCGATCGGCACGCCTGCCGTACGGAGCAGCTCCTCCATTCGGTCGAGAGGGCTGGTCGCCCAGCCGTCGCCCATGGGGTCGCGGAGGAAGTCGACTGGGTCGACGACCAGGACGAGCACCCCGGTCACCTCTCCGTGGACGAGTGCTCCGGCAGCCCGGATGATGATCGTGTGGTCAGGGGAGCGGACCTCAGGCCCGGCCGGTCCGGCGAGGTAGGTGTCACCCCAGCCCAGCACGTCACGCAGGACGGTCTCCACCCAGGAGTCCCGCTCCCTTCGATACAGCTCGAGCGCGGCGTTGTCTCGGTGGCGGTCCCAGTTCTCCCATGCTTTCTCGAAGGCGGGCTTGGCGTCCTTGAGAGCGGCCAGGGCGTCCGGGCTCGGCTGCGGGATGCCCTGCGGCCAGACTCGCTTGAGCGGCGGCACCGCCAGGAACGGGCCGTCGGTGTCGACCAGCTCCAGCCAGGACCGGTGCAGATCAGCAGTGGTGGGGACGTGCTTGCGCCTCATGCGTGGATCCTTCCGGCCTCGGCGTCCTGCGGGGTGAGGGCGAACACGATCGCGGCGGCCGATACGTGCGGCTTGATGTCGGCATAGCGCTCCTCGATCGAGGTGATCTCGCGCCGCTCCTCATCATCCAGTCCGGCCAGCCGGTCCTCCATGGCCCGCAGGTCGATGCGGCGCTGGCGCTGCTGGTCGTCGGTGAAGAGCTGGTCCTCATCCTGGCGGCGGATCTCGGCTGCGAGCCGATCCTGGGATTCCTGCAGGTTGACGCGGAAGGCGGCGAAGATCTCGCGGACCCGGGAGACGTCGGCGTCACGGCGGGACTTGAGCGCCTCGGTGACCTTCACCTGCCGGGACTCGGCCTTGCGTTCCATCGCCCGCAGCAGCCGGGAGCGCAGGTGGCCTTCGTCGGCGTTCCAGATTTCCGTGAGAATGGCACGGACCGGCTCGTCAGCGAGTGTGAGGTTCTCGGCATCCAACGCCCCGTCGAGGACGTTCTCAACCTTCTCCTCAGACAGAGCCTGGCCGCGGACCCGGATACCAGTGAGGAAGACTTCCTCGTGCAGGCGTAGCCCGCCGCGGCCGACCAGGACAAGCCGGGAGACCGCAGCCACGCAGGACTGCTCCAGGTCCTCCACAATGACCGCGGTCACGCGGTGGACGGGCGAGTCGACGCTGAACAGAGTGCTGCGCAGGACCCGAGCAGACCGCTGCATGAGGGCGTGGCCAAGGTGAATGTGGACGAGATCGGAACGGTCCTTCGCGGCCTGGTCGTCAAAGGTGATCGGGCGGAGCTCGCCCGGCTTCAGCCGGGTGTCCAGACCACGGAGCGCGGGCTGCCAAGCCCGACCAAGTGTGGGGACGTGGAAGACCTGCGCGTCGGTATCAACGTCGCCGATTTCCTTCAGGGGTGGCTGCGCGGTGATCGCGAAAGCGGCGTCGACGACCCGGCGGGCATTGGCCGCGGTTAGGTGCATCTCGGCCTTGCGCTCCTCGTAGGTGCTGGACAGCTGGGTGAGCTGCCGGTTCAGCTCCATGCCGCCGGCCAGGGCCCGGTTGATGATGGCGTTACCGTCATCCGGGGCGACTTGCCGCTTCTTCCGCGAGGCGCCGGTCGGGCTGAAATGGTTCTGGATCTCGGCGTCGATGACCTGATTGACCGAGCCGAGGTCATGGGCGACGTTGCCAATCTTCTCCGCGATCCGCCGCATGAAGTCCATGTCCGCGGCATAGGTGGTGGAGTCCGCTGTCGAGGCGAATTGGTAGATCTCGGGTGCGTGGTGCTGGCCGTACCGGTCGATCCGGCCGATCCGCTGCTCCAGCCGGGAGGGGTTGAACGGGATGTCGAAGTTGACCAGCCGGTGGCAGTGGTCCTGCAGGTCGATGCCCTCGCCCGCGGAGTCGGTGGCGAGCAGGACCCGGACCTTGTGCTCTGGAGTCGGGGGCGCGGTGAAGCGGGCGCGGATCAGCTCCCGCTCCTCAGCGGGCGTGGACCCCTGGATGATCTCCAGGACGTCCTTGTAGCCGCGCTGAGTGAGGACCCGCGCGATCCACTCCAGGGTGGCCGCGTACTCAGTAAAGACCACCACCCGCTCGTTGCCCCACGTGCCAGCGGGACGGCAGACACCGTCCAGGAAAGTGAGCAGGGCTTCGAGTCGGGAGTCGGGCCGGTGCTCATAACGCTGACCCCACTCGATCAGGCTCTCGATCTCTCCGGCGCTCGCCGCGATCAGCGGGTCGGAGCCCTTGCTCCGGCGGAGCGTGGTGAACTCTGGCTGCTCGATCCGGCCCTCTTCCTCGTCGGACTGCCCGCTGCCCAGCACTTCCTGGTAGTAGGAGTCGTCGTCCTCGTCCAGGTTGAGCGGGCGGCCGGTGGCGCCGGAGCTCTCGTACTGCTCCAGAGTTAGGGCGAATGACCAGGGGCTGGAGATAAAACGCTTCTTCAGCAGCATGGCGACGATGTCGCCGGAGCGGCCCTTACCGTTGGCTCGGGCGCTCTTGGTGAGGATGTCGTCCAGCAGCGCGAAGTGTCGCTGCTCCTCTTCGCCCGGGGTGAAGGGGATCTTCTTGAGCTGGCGGTGTTTGAAGTCCTTGTCCTTCAGATCGGTCTTGAGTCGGCGGACGGTGACCTCACGCAGTGCCCGTTCGTCCAGATTCGCGCCGCGGGTAAACCGGCGGCCGTCGATCATCTCCAGGAGGGCTGTGAAGGACTCAGGGTAGCCGTTGTGCGGGGTGGCGGAGAGGAAGAGGCGGTGCTCGCATTTTTCGGCCAGGGCCTTGGTGGCCAGAGTCCGCTGACTGTCCACCGCGTACCCCCGGCCGCCGGTCACTGCGGTGGGACCGGCTGGGGCGACATGGTGGGCTTCGTCGACGATGAGAACGTCGAAGGCAAACCGCCGTGTCGTACCCGTGTCCCGCACATCGGCGAACAGGTCACGCAGGAGTCGTTGCGCGCGCAGGGACGGGAGCCAAGCCATGCTGACGATGACGCGGGGGAAGAGCCGGAACGGGTTGGCGTGCAGGCCGTGGGTACGTTTGACGTGGGCCATCAGGTCGCTGTTGACGATGACGAAGTCCAGGCCGAACTTCTCCCGCATCTCGTCTTGCCACTTCAGGGCCAGACTCGGCGGGCAGACGATGATGACCGAGCGGGCCCGATGGCGCAGCAGCAGCTCCTGGACCACCAGGCCGGCCTCGATCGTTTTGCCGAGGCCGACGTCGTCGGCGAGGAGTAGGTTGGTGCGGGCCGACTGCAGGGCACGGCGGAGCGGTTCGAGCTGGTAGGCCTCGACGTTGGCGCCGCTGCGGAAGGGCGCCTGGTAGGAGTTGGCGTCGGCCGAGGTGACCGCGCCCCACCGGACCGCGTCCACGAATGCGGCCAGGGTGTTGGGGTCGTCGAAGGCATCCAGGCTGATCTTCTCAGGGAGACCCTGGTCAGGGGCGACCGTGTGGCCGACCTCCAGCTCCCAGACGACCGCGAGTTCTTCGCCGAGTCGGTCCTCTTCCAGCGATTGGAGGCTCACGACATGGGTGAGGCCTGCCGTACCCTCATCAGCGGGGCTGCGGGGCAGTCCCTGTTGCTGGACGGAGGTCACTGCCCACATCGACCCGCGCACGTTGACCACCTGGCCGGCGACAGGCAGCGGCGGCATCCGGTCGAGTGATCCCCGAACGCCAGTGTCGACCGCCATGTCCGTCTCCTTGTCCCCGTGGGCCACTCGCTGCGCCTATCTTGGCGATTATTTTCGAAAATCGCAAGACGCTTGGTAGTCTGCCGATGTGTCTAGCATCGCCGACCGTGTCCGGCAGCTGATCGAGACCTCTGGCCTCAGCCAGCATGTCTTCGGTCGGCGGATCGGGCTCGATGATTCCAAGTTGTCCAAGTCGCTCGGCGGCACCCGCCGGTTCTCCTCTCTCGACCTGGCTCGCATCGCCGACGAGTTCAAGGTGAGCGTCGACTGGCTCATCACCGGCGAGGAGCCACCTCTGGCAGTGGCCGCCAGGACGACCACCGGGCAGACTGGCGAAGCCCTGGATATAGCTCGGCGGTATAGCACGATGCGCACCGACCTCGCCGCGCTCGGCTACCAGCCCCCCTGGGTGCCGCCGGATGTGGACCTGAGATTCGGGAGCTACCTCGACCGGGCGCGACGCCTCGCCGACTTTGCCCACGCCAAACTGCGCAAGGAGAATCTTTCGATTCTTGACCGAGATCTCCTCGACTTGGCAGAAAATGTTTTCGGTGTCGATGTTGCCTTGGTTGAACTCGGTACAGGTTTCGACGGTCTGGCGGTGTCCTCCGAGGAGGTGAAGCTCATCGTGCTGGCGACCACCCGCGTGCCAGCGCGGCAGCGCTTCACCCTCGCCCACGAACTGGGCCACTTGATGGCCAGGGATGATCAGGCGGTGCACGTCGATCGTGATGTCTTCGACAAAGCACAGTCGCGTGAACCAAGCGAGCTACAGGCGAACGCCTTCGCCTCAGCCTTCCTCATGCCCGAAGCGCTCCTCCGTGAGCGTCTCAAACAAGGCGGACTCTCCGAAAAGACCTTCGCCGAACTGGCCTGCGACCTGCGGGTGAGCCCCTCCAGCCTCGCCATCCGGCTGTCCCAGCTCCGGATCATCGACTCTGGCGGAGCCGACCGGTACAAGCGCATGACCGGCGCTGACGCTGCCCGGCTCGCGGGTAAGGGTGAGTGGTATGCCCGCTGGGTGACCGAAACGGGCACACCGCGCCCGCCTGGCCTCCTGCTTCGCGACACCTATTCCGCATATGAGACCGGTCAAGCGACGCTTCGGCCGTACGCGAACCTCCTCGGTGAGGATGTGGACAGCCTGCGAGCCGCGCTGGAGTCCGATGAGGGGACGCCGGCCGCCTTATGACCACTTACCTCTTCTCCGACAACACCGTCCTGTGCAACTTCGCCTGCGTTGACCGGCTGGACCTGCTGAAGGTAACGCTCAACGGCCGCGGACGGTGGACCGAGGCCGTCGCCTATGAGGCATCCCGGTCGGCTGTACACCTGCCCGCTCTCGCATACCTGGACGCGAACGGATGGCTCGGCAAGCCCATCGAGATCGACGACCCGGACGACGCTCACAAGATCGAGTCTATCCGCCGCGTGGTCTTTGGCGGTGACGATCTATTCCCCCTCAAGCACCTGGGTGAGGCCCAGTCCTGCTACGTCATCAAGAACTGGACTGAGCTCACCGGCTCCTGGTGGATCTCCGACGATCGAGAGTCTCTACGGTATGCCCACTTTCAGGGCATCACCACACGCGAGACGTTCGACATCATGACCATGGCCGTAGTCAACGGAGATATCGAGGCCAAGGATGGCTTCACCCTCATGCAGAAGATGAAGTCGCATGGCCGTCGCCTCCGCATGCCCTGTTCTTGGCAGGATTTGGGAGGGTAAGGGCAAAGGGCGCCTCCATCAAACCCAGTGAGACCGGAGGGACCGACAACGGGGCCGAGTTCCAGTCGACTTTCCACTGGCATGTCCTGAACAAGGGCATCAACCACGTCTATATCAAGCCCCGCACGCCGCGGTTGAAAGCATGGTCAAACGCTCACACCGCATCGATACCGAAGAGTTCTACCGGATGCTCGAGGGCGTCGTCATTGATGACGCCAGTCCTGCGGCGTCGTCGAGACGGTGCGGCCGATCGCCGTCAACTGCCTCTTGCTGCGCCACCCTTGTTGTGTCATCGATGCCTCTCATATCGCAAGACGATTCGAAGGCGATTTGGTTTTGAAGCGCTTCGCCACCTCGTTAAGGGGGCGACCTTGCCTACATCGTCGAACCCGATGCGGTTGATCCCCCGCTGGGGAGGAGGTTCGTTCCCTCCGTTGACCGTCATCGTTAGTAGGTTGCGGGCTTTGCCAGATTGCCGGTTGCGTAGCAGCTCAGTGCAACCATCATGCTCGATGGCAAGGACCGACGAAGTCGGTCCGCGGCAGTCGATCGCCCCGACCGGCTACGGCTCGCGCCGAAGTGGGCGATCGTCACGGCCGCCACCACGACAACATCGGCGAAGAGCTTTATCGTCTTGCAGGGTCTGCCGCCTGGTGATCGAAAGCGCGTGGGCGGCGCGGCCGCGACCGGCCGAAGAGCCGCAGCGCGGCCAGCGACCGCCCGACGCGCGGCGAGACGCCGAAGGCGGCTCGCCTTTAAAGACGGACAGATAAGTTTCTTTCGATCTTGACCCGAGCGCTGTCAGCCGTTCTGAGCTGCGGGTACTGCTCCGTCCCAGACGCGTTCGAAGCTGTCGAGGTAGGTGGCCGCGGTGCTGTTGGGTTCGTTGCCGGTGATGTAGACGACGGGGGCGTCGGAGGCGCGGGTGCCGTAGGCGTGGAGGTTGACCAACAGGTCGTTGTCGGCGCGGTAGATGGAGTTGTACAGGATCGTCCCGTGTAGCCGTATCTCGATCCCCTCCACATCCTCCAAAGGGCGACAAAGCGTGAGAGCGTTCCTGGTCCTGGAGATCATGACGTCACTACCGACGCCTTCGTCCGCTCCCCGGGTGGCGACTTGAGGGCTGTCGGGGTCACCGAGCAGAATTCGCACCCGGACTCCGGCCCTTGCTCGCCCGACCAGGATGCGGAGCAGTCCGGCGTCTTCGGCGAGGAACAGGCCGCTGTAGACGAGGATGCCGATCTCGGTCTGGGCGGCTTCGAAGAAGGTGCGCCAGATGGTGGCCGGTACGGCCCAGCGGTGTGGGTAGACGGCCTTGATCTCGGTCGGAGGTCCTGGGCGTCGGCGGATGCTTTCGGGCCACAGGTCGTTCTCGTCGACGTGGAGGAGGTCTGCGACGGCCAGGCGGTGGCGGGGGTGGGGGACGCGGCCGGCGAGCCAGCGGGTGACGGTTTTGGGGTCGACGGTCAGGTGGGTGGCCACGTCGAGGGGTTGCAGGCGGGCCTGGATGAGGGCGTGGCGGAGGTGTTCGTTCATCGGGTGTGGTCCCTCCCGGAGCGGGTCGGTACCAGCGACGCTAACATAAGACGTCCCTAGACGTCCCCAAAGTCGTGGTGCCTGTGTCCCACCCCGGTCAGAAGACTCACTGGCACCGAACCCGGCGCCACCGGGGCCGTGAGACGACGGGAGCACCCGCATGTCCAAAGAGAAGATCATCGCCCACCAGCGGGACCTGCTGGTCATACTGCGTGGCCATCTCAACGCGCTGTACGTGCCGAATTTCCTGACCAATGACCAGGACGGCCAGCCCTGCCTGGAGATCACCGACCACAACGCCCGTACCCGCCGCGTCTACGTCCAGGTCGTCTTCTACTGGTTCTACTGGGGCAACCGGCCCGACGAGCGCACCTCCACCATCCACCTGCCCATGGCCGCCGAGGACATCGCCGCGGCGGTCCGGCGCGGCTGGCGTGAGGGCGAGCAGGGCACGCTCACCATCAACCTGGGCAACATCCACGGCGCGCACGGCCGCTGACCTCGATGACCGATGACACCGACGGGTGGCTGACCGGCAGGCGGGTCTACGACCGGATCGCCGAACGGCTCCGCGCGCAGATCACCGCCGGTCACTACCCTCCGGCCAGTGTCCTGCCCTCGGAGGCGGCGCTGGCCCAGCGCTTCCACGTGGCCCGCAGCACCGTCCGGCGCGCGCTGGCCGTGCTGGAGGACGAAGGACTGATCGACACGATGCCCGGCGCGGGACGCCGAGTGAAAAGCTCGGAGCAGCAAAAGGCGCTGTACCGCTACCAGGAGATCGCCGCCGAGTTGCGTGAGCGGATCAGCAGCGGCTCCCTCCCGGTGGGGGCGGCGGTGCCGAGTGAGAACAAGTTGCGGGAACGGCATGGGGCCTCGCGCAACACCGTCCGCCAGGCGCTGGCCGTACTGGAGCGGGAAGGGCTCATCGTGGCCCGGCACGGCAAGGGGCGTTTCGTCCGCTCCACACCACTTTGAGACGTCCTGAGACGTCTGATGCTGGGCCTCGGGACAGGCTTCGGGCGGAGTCTAGGGTGAACCGTATGGGACAAGCCGAATGGGCACGTGACCTGGCCCGGCACCTGCTGGAGGAACCTCTGCCGCGCCGGTGGGCGCACACCCAGGGGGTCGCCGCGCAGGCCGAATCGCTGGAGTCGATTCTCGGCGCGGAGACCGAACTGCTGACCGCGGCGGCCTGGCTGCACGACATCGGATACGCCCCCGCCCTGGTCGACACGGGGTTCCATCCGCTGGACGGCGCCCGCTACCTGCGTGACATCCAGCAGGCCGACGACCGGCTCGCCCGGCTGGTGGCCCATCACACCTGCGCCGAGTGCGAAGCCGCCGAACGCGGCCTGTTCGACACGTTGAATGCCGAGTTCGCCAAGGAACGCCCCGAACTGGTCGAGGCGCTGACCTACTGCGACATGACCACCAGCCCGGACGGCCTGCCGGTCGACGTCGAGACCCGCCTGGCGGAGATCCACTCCCGGTACGGCCCCGAGCACCTGGTCAGCCGGTCGATCACCAAGGCCACGCCGTGCATCGTCGCAGCCGTGCACGCCGTACAGGCCGCCTTGAGCGCGCGGGCCTGACGTTCAGGCCGGGCTGGCGTGAGCGGCCAGGATGCGCCAGCCGTGCTCGTCGGTGTGGACCCAGGTACGGGTGTAGCGCAGCCGTGAGGCGAACGGCTCCCCCGCGAACGTACCTTCCAGCGTGCCGAGGAAGCAGGTGACACCGGTGGTGCCCGCGACGACCACGGTGAGGTCCTCCTCGACGAGCTTGGTCATGACCTGTCGCCGTGAGCGGTGATTGTCCAGGTCGAGCTGCTTGGCCTGCGGATGGCACGCGCCGTCCGGCGGACCGGTGAAGACAAGCCGATCATCGAGTAGCCGGTCGAGTTCTTCGACGTCTCCGGAGAGCATGGCCGCTTGCAGACGGCGTTCAGCCTCGTACAGCTCGTCGGTGAGGGTGCGTTCGGTCATGAGATCGCCTTCCTGGTTCGAGGGAGCGTTCAGAGGCGCGGGTGCCTCAGTTGCCGCGCGCGTATTCACCCGATGTACGGCCCGGCGCCGTCGAGGAAGTGACCGAGCCGCAGCCGCATCGACCGGTCCATGACCAGGGGGCCGATCTCCTCGCGCGGAACCCAGCGGACCTCGCGGGACTCGTCACTCGGCGCCGGCTCTCCGCTGACGGGGCGGGCGGTCAGGACGATGGAGAACTCCTGGCGGGCCTCGCCATCGGAGGTGTAGAGGATCACGTGCCGGGGGTCGGTGTAGGTGCCGACCAGGCCGGTGATCTCACACGTGACGCCGGTCTCCTCCAGCGTCTCCCGGACAGCGGCCTGCGGCAGGGACTCCCCCAGGTCGATGGCGCCACCGGGCACGGCCCAGTTGCCGTTGTCGGAGCGGCGGATCATCAGGATGTCGCCCGCGTCGTTGACGACGACGACGTTGACCGAGGGCACCAGGCTGTTGGGGGCAGGTGCGGCGGGGTCATCGTAGAAGTCGATCCGGCGGGCCGTCATGGGTCAGGACTCTACCGGCCGGGCCTGGTCCCAGACGGAGTCGAAGCTGTTGAGGTAGGTGGCCGCCATCGTGCCGCCGGGGACCCTGCGCAGGTGCATGACCGGGGCGTTGGAGGCGAAGGTGCCGTAGACGTGGCTGTTGACCAGCAGCTGGTCATCGGCGCGGTAGATGGAGTTGTACAGGACCGTGCGGTGGAAGCGGATCTCCACGTTCTTGTGCCGGCGCAGCGACCGGTAGAACACGAGCGCGGTCTTGATCTGGGCCGCCATGCCGTCGTTGATCCCCTCGTCGATGCCGCGCTGGGCGACCTCGGGCGAGTCGGGGTCGCCGAGCAGCATCCGGATCTTCACGCCCGCGTCGGCCCGGTCGGCGAAGACGCGGACGATGCCGGTGTCCTGGGCGATGAAAATGCCGCTGTAGACCAGGATGTCGATCTCCTGGCGGGCGGAGGCGAACAGTCGTCCCCAGGCGTCCTTGGGTACGGCCCAGCGGTGCGGGTAGACGGTGACGATCTCGGTCTCGGAGACGGCCGCGGTCTGGGCGGGGGTCATGGCCTCGGGCCACAGGTAGGCCTCCTCGACCCCCAGCAGCTTGGCCACGGCGAAGCGGTGCTTGCGATAGGGCACCCGACCTCGGGTGATCCATCGTTCCACGGTCTTGGCGTCGACCTCGATGGCCTCGGCCACCTCCACGATGGTGGTTCCCCGTTCGAGTAACGCCGTGCGCAACCGCTCGTTCGCCATCTCACCTGCCTGTCAGCGGGGACGTCCAGGGACGGGGCAATCGTAGACCGGACGTCCTGTACATGTCCCGTCCTGTAGTGATCACGTCCTACCTCTTCGCCGCACTCTCGGTATCGCAAGAAATCACAGGCAGCGACGAGAGGAGAGACAGCAATGATCAATGACACACCCGCCTGCGAATGCGGCGCGGTCCTGGAGGAGGGACGGTTCGCCTGCCGCAAGTGCCGGGCCCGGGAGCGGTGGACCCGCCGTCAGACGGCCCGGCGCAGGACGGCCAACCGGCGGCGCGGTCAGGTGCGGCGCCCGGCCAACCGCCCGTACGGCACCGCCGAGGCGGGGGTGATCTGGACGTGAGCGCGACCATGATCCCGCTGATCATCGGCCTGGTACTGGGCGCGGCGGTGTTCGTCGGCTACGTCGTCGTCCTGGTCGGCATGCGCCAGGAGGACCGGCGCATGCGACTCGGCGAAGCACCTCCGAGCCGGGCGGCGGCCCTGGCCCGCCGGGTCACCGGCTGCCACGTGCGCGGGTGAGCGCGCTACTTCCCCTCGCTCAGCTCCGCCTCGACCTTTTCCAGCCGGGCCGACAGGTCGCGCAGGGTGGCGCGGATCTCGGCCAGCTCATCGGAGGCCGGCGGGGCCGAGGCGGCGTCGTCACGGACGAACACGCCCTTGCCCTGCTGGCCGATGACCAGCCCCTCGTTCCGTAGGACTCCGACGGCGAGTTTCACCACGCTCAGCGAGGCGTCGTAGGCGGTCGCGAGCTGGGTTGTGGAGGGCAGCGGATCGCCGGGCGCGAGAGTGCCGCGCCGGATCTGGTCGCGCAGGTCGTCGGCGATCTGCAGGTAGCCCGGTCGCCCGGTGTTCTTGACCATCCGCCCTCTTCTCCCGGCTTCCTCCCCCGGCCCTAAAGGTTCGTCGACTGTAAACAGTCCGCCGAGCCCTACTAGTTCAGCACAGACACGCGACCAGGCCAACCATGAGAACGTTGACATCCAAGCTAACTAGGTTGACTATGTTGGCTGAGACGAACAAGGAGGCCCATCCATGCGCACCATCCCGATCCCCGTCGACACCCACCGGCTCCGCTTCACCTG